>NZ_CP127224.1:2822500-3861105 GCF_030284525.1 Bacillus sp. L381 | reverse complement strand
TATCCGGCACAGCCCTCCTTTTCTTTTAAAATCAGCGATCTTTTCCTGTTATAGAACACAAAAAAAGAGCATATGGCTCTGACCATTCGTACACACGAAATGTTGAAAACATATAGTATAGTAGAAAAATAGCTTTTCGACAAATTCCACAAGTTGTGGACAACAATCTACACAAGCTGTGTGAAAACAATCCACAACTTATCCACACTTTGTGGATAAAGAGAATAGGCTGGATAAGTAATTAAGAGTTAAAACACAAATATAATATCAAATTAAGCGAGGACTTGCAACGGTTCTCGTAATCTTATCCACAAACCTGACAACTTGTTGAAAAATCTTTGTCCACAGGGGTTAGCAATGTGAAAATGTTGTCGATAACGATTGTGGATATTAAAAAATGACCGAAAAATTATCCACATGCCGTTTTTTTCAGTGGGCGCGGCTTTTTTTTTTGCGCTAAAAAAAGGAATATGAAAATTAAGGTTTCTAAACTGGTTAAGGTATGTTATCCTATTATGGTTGTAAGAAATAAAAGCACTGCTGAAGTTGACAATGAATAGGCAGCACAAATATAATAAGTAAGACTGTCTTTAACAGCTATTCCTCGAGGGAGGTGTCATAAATGAAAAGAACATTCCAACCGAATAACCGTAAACGCAGTAAAGTTCATGGCTTCAGAAGCCGTATGAGTTCAAAAAACGGTCGTCTAGTATTAGCACGCCGTCGCCGCAAAGGCAGAAAAGTATTATCAGCTTAGGCCACTGAATAATGTCAGTGGTCTTTTTTCACATTATGAGAAAAGAGATCACGCGTCGCCCGGTACTGGAGAAATTTCTTCAGTATTCCGGCGGCCCGTTTTTTTTAGATAGAAATAAAAGTTTCTGCGAGTGAATATCGGAGTGAATCAAAGTGAAGAAGCGAAATCGGTTAAAGAAAAATGAAGATTTTCAAAAAGTGTTTAAACGCGGAACGTCTATGGCAAACCGCCAGTTCGTGCTGTATACGCTTGATCAGCCGCAGCAGAAAGAACTCCGGGTAGGGCTTTCTGTCAGCAAAAAAATCGGCAATGCCGTCGTGCGCAACCGGGTGAAGCGTTTAATCAGACAGGCGGTCCAGGAGGAAAAAGAGCTTCTCAAGCCGAAAGATTTTATTATTATCGCAAGAAAACCCGCCGCTGAACTCAGTATTGAAGAAACGAAAAAAAGTCTGCAGCACTTATTCAGAAAAACCTCTTTATATAAGAAATCTTCGTCAAAATAGCTCATATTTTGTTTTCTTCACGTTTTTTAAAAGCGCTTCCTTTTGTTTGGCGAAAAATGACCGCCATTTAAAACTGAAAGATGCTAAAATACATACAAGGTTTATAAAGAATGGTATAGGAGGAAACGTTCTTGAAAAGGAGAATATGGTTACTACTGAGTATGGTCGGTATGCTCGTGCTGCTGGCCGGATGCTCGAGTGTAAAAGAGCCGATTACGGCGAATAGTCCGCATTTCTGGGACAAATATGTTGTGTATCCATTGTCAGAAGTCATTACGTACGTAGCGAAACTGACGGGCGATAACTATGGTTTATCGATCATCATCGTTACGATTTTAATCCGTCTGCTGATTCTGCCGCTGATGATCAAACAGCTTCGAAGCTCAAAAGCGATGCAGGCGCTTCAGCCCGAAATGCAGAAGCTTAGAGAAAAATACAGCTCAAAAGATCAAAAAACGCAGCAGAAGCTTCAGCAGGAGACAATGGCCCTGTTTTCAAAGCATGGGGTAAACCCGCTGGCAGGCTGTTTCCCGATCCTGATTCAAATGCCGATTTTGATCGGATTTTACCACGCTATTATGCGTACGCAAGCCATTTCACAGCATAGCTTTTTATGGTTTGATTTAGGAGAGAAAGATCCCTACTATATTCTTCCTATCGTTGCCGGTGTGGCCACTTTTGTTCAGCAGAAGCTGATGATGGCCGGAAATCCCGCTCAGAACCCTCAAATGGCAATGATGGTATGGATTATGCCGATCATGATCATCGTATTTGCGATCAACTTCCCGAGCGCGCTTTCTCTTTATTGGGTAGTCGGAAACTTGTTTATGATTGCTCAGACATTTCTTATTAAAGGGCCGGACATTAAACACGATCCGGAAACGCAGAAAGCGGGAGGAAAGAAAAAGTGAAGAAGGTGACTGCTGCGGGACGGAATGTCGAAGAAGCAGTTCAATCAGGCCTTCAGGAACTTCAACTGACGAAAGATCAAGTAGAAATAACGGTGGTGCAGGAAGAATATAAAGGGTTTTTGGGTATTTTCGGAAAAAAGAATGCGATCATAGAACTGGAAGAGAAAAAAAATTCCGTTCAGGAAGCGAAAGCGTATCTGGAAGAAATCATCAATACCATTGCCGGACCTTCCGAGATTGTCACGGAGGAAAACAAAAAAACAGTTTGTTTTCACATTAAGGGTGAAAAAGCGGCGCTGCTCATTGGTAAGAGAGGACAAACACTCAATGCTCTGGAAACATTGACGCAGCTTGTGTTGAACCGCGGCTCCGGCCAGTACCGCCAAGTCGTTGTCGACGCTGAGAATTATCGTCTGAAAAGAAGAGAAATTCTGGATCAGCTGGCAAACAGGCTGGCCAAGCAGGTATCGAAAACGAAAAAAGATGTGCATTTAGAACCGATGCCGTCTGGTGAAAGAAAAATCATCCATGACGCTCTGGCGAAGCACCCAAATATCAAAACTTTTTCTACCGGTGAAGGCCGGTACCGCCATCTCGTTATTTCCCATAAAGATAGCAGAAAACCGAAGTCCGGGTAAAATCGGAACTTCGGTTTTTTTATTGGCAAAAATGGCTCTATTCCTAAGCAGAATCATACTTTTGGCGTTTAAGTTTTTTCTTTTTCGGTTTATGCTGTTGATAAAAAAGGTTTTAGGAAATAAAATTAATTGTTATTCACATGTGGATAAGTTAAAGTAATAAGGGATGAATTTCTGCCTTTGTGGATAACGTATCTTCCACTTCAAACCAAACTATGTTATCTTTTAATTTTGGCGTAAATAAAATTTTTTATATAGATGGAAACAGAGATAAAGAGAGGTGAACAGCATGGATACAATTGCAGCGATTTCAACTCCGATGGGTGAAGGCGCGATCGCGATTGTTCGGCTGAGCGGGCCGGAAGCCGTAAAAATTGCCGACAAAATGTACAAGGGTCCGAAAGGCAAAACGCTCAGTTCGGCAGAATCGCATACCATTCATTACGGGCATATCGCAGACAGCACTACGGGACGGATTATTGAGGAAGTGATGGTGTCTGTTTTAAGAGCGCCCAGAACATTCACAAGGGAAGATGTCATTGAAATCAACTGTCACGGAGGGATTGTGACGGTTAATCAGGTGCTCCAGCTTGCTTTAAGAGAAGGCGCGAGACTGGCAGAACCCGGTGAGTTTACGAAGCGCGCATTTTTAAACGGACGGATTGACCTGTCACAGGCGGAAGCGGTGATGGATCTGATCAGGGCCAAAACGGACCGTGCCATGAATGTCGCCATGAATCAGATGGAAGGACGGCTTTCCGCGCTTGTCCGCCGTCTTCGTGATGAATTATTAGAAACACTTGCCCATGTTGAGGTTAATATAGATTATCCGGAATATGATGACGTCGAAGAAATGACGCATCAGCTCTTAGTGGAGAAGGCGAGCGGCGTGAAGAAAGAAATCGAGGCGCTGCTCCGTACGTCTGAGCAGGGGAAAATTTTGCGCGAGGGACTGTCTACCGTCATCATCGGCCGTCCGAACGTAGGAAAATCCTCTTTGCTTAACAGTCTTGTCCATGAAACGAAGGCGATCGTAACCGATATTCCGGGAACGACGCGTGATGTGATTGAGGAATATGTCAATGTCCGAGGCGTGCCGCTCCGGCTTGTCGATACCGCCGGAATCCGCGAGACCGAAGACATCGTCGAAAGAATCGGTGTAGAACGGTCACGCCAGGTTCTGAAGGAAGCGGATCTCATTTTGCTTGTGCTTAACCACAGCGAAGAGCTTTCTGAAGAAGATGTGAAATTATTTGAAGCGGTTGAGGGAATGGACGTCATTGTCATTATGAATAAGACGGATCTCGAGGCTAAGATTGACGCTGAGCGCGTCAAAGAGCTTGCGAAAGGCCGGCCCGTCGTCACGACCTCATTGCTGAAAGAAGAAGGCATTCAAGATTTAGAGGAAGCGATTCAGTCGCTATTTTATACAGGAGCGATCGAAAGCGGAGATCTCACATATGTCAGCAACACCCGTCATATCTCGATTCTGCATCAGGCAAAGCAAGCCATTGATGATGCGCTGAATGGAATTGAACAGGATGTTCCGATTGATATGGTGCAAATTGATCTGACAAGGTGCTGGGAGCTGCTGGGCGAAATCATTGGTGATGCCGTCCACGAAAGCTTAATTGATCAGCTCTTTTCACAATTTTGTTTAGGTAAATAAAAGGGAGGAAAAAACCATGGGGTATGAAGCAGGCCAATACGACGTGATTGTCATCGGCGCCGGGCATGCCGGTGTTGAGGCTGCGCTCGCATCCGCGCGCCAGGGAGCTAAAACGCTTGTTTTGACGATTAATCTTGATATGGTTGCGTTTATGCCATGTAATCCGTCTGTCGGCGGCCCCGCGAAAGGGATTGTCGTCCGCGAAATTGACGCGCTCGGCGGAGAAATGGCAAGAAATATAGATAAAACTCATATTCAAATGAGAATGCTGAATACAGGAAAAGGTCCGGCCGTACGGGCGCTGCGAGCGCAGGCGGATAAATTCCAATATCAGCATGAAATGAAGCATACGCTGGAAAAAACACCGAATTTGACACTTCTTCAAGGGATTGCCGAACGTTTAATCATTGAAGACGGCGAGTGCCGCGGTGTCATTACGCAAACCGGTGCTGAATATAAGGCGAAAACGGTCGTGCTGACAACGGGGACGTATTTAAGAGGGCGGATCATTCTTGGTGATCTGTCTTACTCAAGCGGTCCGAATAACCAGCAGCCCTCTATTAAACTTTCTGAGCACTTAGAGGAGCTCGGTTTTGATCTCGTTCGTTTTAAAACGGGAACCCCTCCTCGCGTATCAAGCGATTCCATTGATTACAGCAAAACAGAAATCCAGCCGGGGGACCCGGTTCCGCGCGCTTTCTCATATGAAACGGTTGAATACATTACCGATCAGCTGCCTTGCTGGCTGACTTACACGAGTCCGGAGACTCATGAGATCATCGACAGCAATCTGCATCGTTCGCCAATGTATTCCGGTATGATTAAAGGAACGGGGCCGAGATATTGCCCTTCCATTGAAGATAAAGTCGTTCGGTTTAATGATAAACCGCGTCATCAGATTTTCCTTGAGCCGGAAGGCAGGAATACGCAGGAAGTATACGTTCAAGGTTTATCCACGAGCCTTCCTGAGGACGTACAGCAGCGGATGCTGGCGACCATTCCGGGACTGGAAAAGGTGCAAATGATGAGAGCCGGATATGCGATTGAGTATGACGCGATCGTACCGACGCAGCTCTGGCCTACACTGGAGACGAAAAAAATTCCTAACCTGTATACGGCCGGTCAAATTAACGGTACATCAGGTTATGAAGAAGCAGCCGGACAAGGAATTATGGCGGGAATCAACGCGGGCCGCAAAGCGCTTGGAAAAGAAGAGGTGATCCTCAGCCGTTCCGATGCGTATATCGGTGTATTGATCGATGATTTGGTAACGAAAGGAACCAATGAACCATACCGTCTGCTGACTTCACGTGCGGAATACAGACTGCTGCTCCGCCATGACAATGCGGATCTTCGTCTGACGGAAATCGGCCATGAAATCGGCTTAATTTCTGATGAGCGCTATGAAGCGTTTGAAAAGAAAAAAGCGGCGATTGAGGCTGAGAAAAAACGTCTCTGGTCTGTTATTATCAAGCCGTCTCCTGAAAATCAGGAATATATCCGTTCACTCGGCGGAAGCGAGCTGAAAGACGGAGTGCGCGGCACAGATTTAATGAAACGTCCGGAAATGAACTATGAAACAGTGACAAAACTTGCACCTGCTGATTCTCCGGTTCCGCAAGATGTGGCGGAACAAGTGGAAATTCAGGTGAAATATGAAGGATATATCGAAAAATCCTTGCAGCAAGTGGAGAAGCTGAAGAAAATGGAAAACAAAAAAATCCCTGATCGGATTGATTATGACGCCATTAAAGGAATTGCAACTGAAGCCCGTCAAAAGCTGAAAGAAGTGCGTCCTTTATCAGTTGCTCAAGCGTCCCGTATTTCCGGAGTCAATCCGGCAGACATTTCAATCCTGCTGGTATACCTGGAGCAGGGCCGTATTGCCAAGGTAGCTGAATAGAAAGGATGACGGCATGAATATAGAGGAATTTACATCCAGTTTAGCGGAGAAAGGGATTTCCCTTTCTGACCGCCAGCTGGAGCAATTCGAGTTGTATTACCGGATGCTCGTGGAATGGAACGAAAAGATGAATCTGACGTCTATCACTGAGAAAAAGGAAGTATATCTCAAGCATTTTTATGATTCGATTACGGCGGCATTTTATATTGATTTTGAAAAGGTCACCACTCTTTGTGACGTCGGCGCCGGTGCCGGTTTTCCAAGCCTGCCCATCAAAATCTGCTTCCCGCATCTGCATGTCACCATCGTCGATTCACTGAATAAGCGGATTACGTTTTTGGAAAATCTCGCTGATGCTTTACAATTAGAGCATACGACATTTGTCCATGACAGGGCAGAGACGTTCGGACAGCGGAAGGACGTCCGGGAAAGCTTTGATCTCGTGACGGCCCGTGCGGTGGCGCGTCTGTCTGTTCTGAGCGAGCTTTGTCTGCCGCTGGTCAAGAAAAACGGCGTATTTGCCGCTCTAAAAGCAGCAGCGGCTGATGAAGAATTGAAAGCGGGACAAAAGGCGATTAAAGTATTGGGAGGAGAGCTTGAACAAGTTCATTCCTTTACACTTCCCGTTGAAGAAAGTGAACGGAACATTATGTTAATTCGCAAGATGAAAAGCACTCCGAAAAAATATCCGAGAAAACCGGGTACTCCAAATAAATCGCCAATTGAAGGGTAATTTAGACAGCCTGATGTGACAATTCCATCATATTTTCTGCAAAATTGATGAAGATACAGCAGGAAAAACCATGAGAAAATAGAATTATAAAAATGGCAGTTTTTAAAGGTGGTGTAGGTACATGAAGCATTCATTCTCTCGTTTCTTCGGGTTTGGTGAGAAGGAAGAGGAACCGGAGATAGCTGAGCATGATACAAATAAAGAAGAGATACTCGAGATACCGGTACATGCTATCGTTCCCAACCGTTTTCAGCCACGCACCATTTTCTCAGATGAAAAGATCAAAGAGTTAGCAATGACGATCCATACACACGGCATCATTCAGCCGATTGTTGTCAGACATACAGAAGATGAAGGACAATATGAGCTCATTGCGGGTGAAAGGCGCTGGAGAGCGGTACAGACGCTTGAATGGGAGAAGATTCCCGCAATTATAAAGGATTTCTCTGATACGGAAACGGCATCTGTCGCTTTGATTGAAAACCTGCAGAGGGAAGAATTGTCCTCCATTGAGGAAGCTCATGCGTACGCAAGGCTGTTAGAACTTCATGATTTAACACAGGAGGCCTTGGCGCAGCGTTTAGGAAAAGGCCAGTCAACGATTGCGAACAAGCTCCGATTGTTAAAGCTTCCGGAACCCGTTCAGGATGCGATTATGGAGAAAAAAATCACGGAACGCCATGCAAGAGCCCTGATCCCGCTCAAACAGCCGGAGCTTCAGGTCACTTTGCTTGCGGAAATCATTGAGAAAAGCTTAAATGTCAAGCAGACGGAAGACCGAGTGGTGAAAATGCTTGAACAGAATAAGCAGAAACCAAAGCCGAGACGCAAAGCGTTCAGCCGAGATACACGAATTGCGATGAATACGATTCGCCAGTCACTGTCCATGGTGGAAGACAGCGGCGTCAGACTGAATACTGAGGAAGAAGAATTCGAAGAGTACATTCAGCTTACCATTCGGATACCTAAATAAAAACTCTCCTGATCAGCAGGGGAGTTTTTATTTTTATCAAAAAACTATTTTGGAATAATGATAGATTTATTGTACACCATACATTATAAATGTAAAAATTTATATTTTTTCGTCGTATATTGTCTTTTTACAGTCAAAAAAGTCACTTTATCGGAGAACTTATAAGAGAAAGTGTCTTTTTCGTTTACATTTTTTTCACTTGCTGATAAACAAATTATGAAAAAAATAAAACGCTTTACTCTTTTTTTGATAAGATAGAAACAAGACAGTACATGTTCATGTGAAGGTAGGTGACATCGTGGGAAAAATCATAGCAATTACGAACCAAAAAGGCGGAGTCGGGAAGACAACGACTTCTGTTAATCTGGGGGCTTGCTTAGCTTACATAGGTAAAAGGGTTCTTCTTGTTGATATTGATCCGCAGGGCAACGCAACGAGCGGATTAGGGATTGAAAAAGCCGATGTGGATCATTGTGTGTACGACATTTTAGTAGATGACGCAGATGTAACAGAGATTATCAAACCGACTTCAGTAGAGAACTTAGATGTCATTCCAGCCACGATCCAGCTTGCGGGAGCGGAAATCGAATTGGTTCCGACGATTTCAAGAGAGGTCAGGCTGAAAAGAGCATTAGAATCAGTGAAACAAAATTACGATTACATGATTATTGATTGTCCTCCGTCTCTCGGGTTATTAACGATTAATGCGCTTACCGCGTCAGATTCAGTTGTTATCCCGGTTCAGTGCGAATATTACGCTCTCGAAGGATTGAGTCAATTATTAAATACAGTTCGGCTTGTGCAAAAACATTTAAATACAGACTTAATGATAGAAGGAGTGCTTCTGACGATGCTTGATGCCAGAACGAATCTCGGCATTCAAGTTATAGAAGAGGTGAAGAAATACTTTAGAGATAAAGTGTATCAAACCATTATTCCTCGCAATGTCCGTTTAAGTGAGGCGCCGAGTCATGGCAAGCCGATCATATTATACGATCCGCGTTCGAGAGGTGCGGAAGTATATTTAGATTTAGCAAAGGAAGTGGCAGCGAATGGCTAAAGGCGGGCTCGGAAAAGGGATTAATGCATTGTTTAATCAAGTTGATTTGTCTGAAGAGACAGTAGAAGAGATTAAGATCAGTGATTTGCGCCCCAATCCTTATCAGCCAAGAAAACAATTTGATGATGAGTCATTAGCTGAACTGAAGGAATCCATCATTCAGCATGGCATTCTTCAGCCCATTATCGTGAGAAAATCATTGAAGGGCTACGATATTGTAGCCGGCGAACGCCGTTATCGCGCCGCAAAACTTGCCGGTAAAGAGACAGTGCCGGCTATCGTGCGGGAGTTATCTGAATCGCTGATGCGGGAAATCGCCCTGTTGGAGAACCTTCAGCGGGAAGATTTATCGCCGCTTGAAGAAGCTCTTGCATATGATTCACTGCTGAAGCATTTGGATATTACTCAGGAACAGCTCGCTAAACGGCTCGGGAAAAGCAGACCTCATATTGCCAACCATTTAAGACTGCTGACGCTTCCTGAAAGTATCCAGAACCTCATTGCAGAAGGTACGTTATCCATGGGGCACGGCAGAACCTTGCTCGGTTTGAAAAATAAAAACAAGCTTGAACCGCTTGTGAAGAAAGTTGTTGAAGATCAGCTTAACGTCCGTCAGCTCGAGCAGCTCATTCAGCAATTAAACAGTAATGTTCCACGTGAAACAAAGAAAAAAGAACCTGTTCAAGATGTTGTGTTAAAAGAGCGGGAGTCGTATTTGCAAAATTACTTCGGAACAACGGTCAATATTAAGAGACAAAAGAAAAAGGGGAAAATTGAGATTGAGTTTTTCTCAAATGAAGATCTTGAACGTATCCTTGAGCTTTTGTCTGAAAGAGAAGCGTAAAAACCATCTTGTTAAAAAAGATGGTTTTTTTATATACGTCTTGTCAGCTTATGAAACGGACTGAGCCGTTCTTGGCGGCCTTCTGTTTTATCTGTCAGCTCTAATCCCTCTGCTAAAACATTCGCCATGCTCATAACAAGATGAAGCCTCGTATTCTGCAAGACAAAATACTCCATAAACCCGCTGACATTGACGATTCCATTGATATGGACGTCACCGATCTCAGGAAGGTCTTTTTGAACACCGGCTCCGGGTTTTAGCGGCCCATCGCCGATTTGAAATGACCCTACGCTTTTAACGCGGCCTAAACAAGCGTCAACCGCAATAATAAACGGATTTTTATGTATATGGTGAATATCTTTCAGTTTGTCTTTCATGTTTACGGCATGAACAGGATCTGACAGTGTGCCGTAAACGTGCAACCTGCCTAATTTCATGTTTTCTAACTTTGTTCCTACGAGCGGACCTAATGAATCTCCGGTCGATCGATCTGTACCGATACATACGGTGACTAACGGTCGGCCGGCTGCTTTACGTAAAGATGAAGCAAGGATCGCTTGTATTTGATTCGCGGCAGAAGAATCCGTATGAGACACATATTGTTTTGCCCGTTCTTGAGAAAAAAGCCCGCCTTTTCGATTCATAGGGTTCACTTCCTTGTCATGTCATACGAGTATTACACTGATGTTTTTGATGATGTATGGTTGTTTACAGTATATCCAGCACCGCCTTTTTTTATGCTTATGCAGTGATCAGCATGCCGGTTGTTTGAAAAGAGCGGGATAGAAAAAAGAACTTAGAGCCGTTGTTCTCTAAGTTCACGAAAGAAATAAGACCATTTGATCTAATTTCAGCGCTCTTTTTTCTGTAGGTGAATCCTAATTGAGCGCAGAGTTTTTTGGCGGGTTCATTTGTTGAAGTAACAGAGAGATGGAGCTGTTCCGTGTCTTTCATCTTCTTTGCTTGGCTGATGGCTTGAGTCATTAAGGCTCTTCTTGCGCCTGGTCCCCAATGTTTAGACCGATAAACGCAATGTGACTTAGTTTTAACAGCGGCTGCTTGGAGATCTTGAGGATTCCTATCAGTTTGTCTTTTTCAAAGGCTTCAAGTTTTTCGGGCCGCCATTCTTTTTCCTCATCATAGCTGTCGGAGAATGCACCCGGGTGGTCCTTTAAAGCTTGATGAAATAAGGCCGGAAATCACGCGCTTAAACGTCTGATGTACATGTTTGAGGCTGCTTATATAAATTAATTTTCTGATTAGTCAATTATTTTTATCATGCCATATTTGTCCCGTTTGTATGAATGATTGCCGCTGTCACTCAATATAGTAGCAATATGCAGAGATTATCTGAAATTTTATGAGGTGATAAGGGTGTGGAGAGCCGGGATGCGGTGGATGCTGCTCATATTAAGCAGCCAGATTGGGGCCGGTTATGCAAGCGGGCAGGAAATATGGCAGTTTTTCGGTGTTGAAAGCGGACTGGCTATTATATTGTTTACAGTCATGTTCACCATTTCGGCTTATATAGTGTTGAAGATCAGCTATCGAGTTCAATCAACGCACTTTTTACCTGTGCTTGAGCATCTGATGGGGCCGGCTCTAGCCAAAGTCTATGATGTACTTATCATGTTTTATTTGTTTTCAACGACGACGGTCATGATTGCCGGAGGCGGTGTGACGCTGCAAATGTACAAGCTGCCGTTTTGGATCGGTATTTTTCTTTTTTGCATCGTGACCGTCTGTTTATTCTTTTGGGATATAAAAGGAATATTATCTTTGAATAGTATTTTGATACCGATTCTTGTAGCCGGGCTTTTATATGCATTGGTCTTTTTTCAGACAACCCATCATTACACGTGGACGATAGATTTGACCCGGCAATTTAATTGGCCGGCAAGTATTACCTTTACGTCATTAAACATCCTTTCTGTTGTGGCGGTTCTTTCTTCTGTCGGAAAGGATATGAAAGGGCTTGGGGAAGCGAAAATCGCCAGTATTGCAAGCGGGCTTATTTTTGGTGTGATTTCTTTTGTCTACAATGAAACGCTTGTGCAGCTTTCAGGCAGTCTCACACAATACGAGATTCCTCTCTTTGCCGTCCTTGAAGGCGCTCCTTATCCGTTATTTCTTTGTATGGCCGCGGTCCTTTTTTTAGCCATCTATACGACAACCGTGACCGGTCTGTTCGGGCTGTCCAGCCGCATGCTTGTATTTGTGAAATTGCCGAGATGGATGCTCGTTTTTCTTCTTTTAGCTGTGATGGTGCCTTTTACGACAATCGGCTTTTCAGATTTAATCGCCATTTTGTATCCCATTTACGGGCTATTAAGTCTTTATTTGCTGGTATGTCTTCTTCTTTACCCTATATTAGGAAGATGGAAAAAAGTATAATACTCATTTTGAGTGCGGCCGTTGCTCTTATCCTGTCTTTTTTTGTACAATAAATAAAGCAGTCTATGAAGAGAGGTGAAGGGTCTTGGCGGATAAAGACTTTGGCCTGAATGATATTGTTGAAATGAAGAAACCGCACCCTTGCGGTGAAAACAGGTGGAAAATCATTCGGATGGGAATGGATATTCGGATCAAATGTACGGGGTGTTCCCACAGTGTCATGATTCCGAGAAGAGATTTTGAGAGAAAGCTGAAAAAAGTACTCGTCAAGCATGAGGAGCCTACATCATAAAGGCTGGCGCTCATGCTTTTTCATATAGAGGAGAGGAAGAGGCCCGATGAGCAAAGTGCATCAGTCAGCGTGCCCGCTGAATTGCTGGGACAGCTGCGGCTTTTTGGTGACAGTTGAAGATGGGAAGGTGACGAAAGTAGACGGAGACCCGAATCACCCCATTACAGAAGGAAAAATTTGCGGCCGGGGCAGAATGCTGGAGACGAAAACGAATGCTCCGGAACGGCTTCGTTATCCTTTAAAAAAGATAGACGGCGATTTCGTCCGCGTTTCCTGGGAGCAGGCGTTAGATGAAATTGCTGAAAAAATGGCGGTGATTAAGGAAACGGTGGGCACTGCCGCTGTGCTGCACAGTCATGATTACGCAAATAACGGTCTTTTGAAGGCGCTCGACCAGCGTTTTTTCAATGGATACGGCGGTGTGACGGAGATTGCGGGAAGTATTTGCTGGGGATCCGGAATTGAAGCGCAGCGCTGGGATTTCGGGCGCTCTTACGGGCATGGACCGCTTGATATTTATCACAGCAAGCATGTGATCGTATGGGGCAGAAATGTGTCTCGGACGAATATGCACCTCTATCATCATTTGCAGCAGGTGAAGAAAAAAGGGGCGACACTGACGGTCATCGACCCTATTTTTAATCCAACCGCAAAGCTTGCCGACCGGTATATATCCGTCAAACCCGGCATGGATGGCTGGCTTGCGGCGGGTGTTTTGAAAGTATTATGCCAAACCGGCAGAACGGATGCCGATTTCATTCAAAAGCATTCAGTCGGTTTTGAAGAAATAGAAAAGCTGCTGCGCGCGATTTCTTTTGATGAGATCATTGAGAAAACAGAAACGTCTTTAGAAGAGATTGAATATCTTGCTGATCTATATGCAGACGGTCCCGCTTCTACTTTTATGGGTCTTGGGATGCAGAGATATAAAAACGGCGGCGGGACGATACGCTGGATTGACGCTTTAGCGGCGGCGAGCGGAAATGTCGGTATTAAAGGCGGCGGCGCAAACTTCGGAAATGTGCAAGTCGGTGAAAGCTTTGCGAAGACCGAACTCACCCGTCCTGATCTGAAGAAAAACGCAAGAACATTTTCGATGATGACTCAAGCTGAAGAGGCGCTGAATGCAGCTGACCCGCCGATTGAGATGATCATCGTGACGTGCGGCAATCCGCTGACACAAGTGCCGAATACGAAAAAAGTGAAGGAAACGTTTGAAAAAACACCGGTTACAGTGGCTATTGATTCGATCATGACCGATACGGCAAAGCTCTGTGATTATGTGCTGCCGACGGCCGCTGTTTTCGAAGAGGAAGATATTTATTACTCCAGCATGTATCATCACTATGTGCAATATGGCAGGAAGCTTGTGGAACCGCAGGGGGAGGCGAAATCAGACCGTTGGATTTGGACGGAGCTGGCAAAGCGTCTCGGATTCGGAGAGCTGTTTGATTATCGTCCGGAAGATTTCTTGAAGATGGGGCTTTCTTCTTTGGAGGAAGAGGGGATCACCCTTGAGCGATTAAAGGAAAAAGGTCATATGCCGCTTCCGGTCAAACAGGTCCCGTGGGATGATTTCCAATTTTTAACCCCGAGCGGGAAATTTGAATTCATCTCGTCATTGGCAGAAGAGAAAGGATACAGCGGCCTCCCTCAATTGGAAGTGCCGGAGGAGTCTGTTTATCACGACGGCGAACTGGCCGAGAAATATCCGTATACGCTGCTGTCCATTCACCCGCAGCGCTCCAACCATTCACAGCACGTGCCGTTTATTGAAAAACTTCAGCAGATTCAGGTGGATCTGTCGCCTGATATCGCCGAGGAGCTTGCCCTTCAGGACGGAGATACGGCAGAGGTATACAATGACCGCGGGCGTCTGCGCGGCAGGGTGAAAATCATGAAGCAGGCTCACCCCAAGACGGTGAATATAGATGAAGGCATGTGGTCGGCATTCGGAGGCTCTGTCAACACGCTCACAAAGGATTCAAATTCCGATAATGGAATGGGAAGTACGCTTTTTGACTGTCTGGTAGCGGTTAAAAAAGGATAATCTAAGGAGAGAGAGCGCGGGAAATGCTTTTTTCTCAGCTTGTCTTTTCCTATGAACCTCCTTATAATTGCTCTAGGTTTACAATACGTTTATACGATGATGGTTTGATATAGAGGAGATGAAAGAATGGCTTTAACTGCTGGAATTGTCGGTTTGCCGAATGTCGGAAAATCGACGTTGTTTAATGCAATTACCCAGGCTGGTGCCGAATCAGCCAACTACCCGTTCTGTACAATTGACCCTAATGTGGGAATCGTGGAAGTGCCGGATGAACGTCTGCAAAAGCTGACTGAATTGGTAAACCCGAAAAAAACGGTGCCGACTGCGTTTGAATTCACTGATATCGCGGGGATCGTAAAAGGCGCATCTAAAGGCGAAGGACTCGGAAATAAGTTTCTTTCTCATATCCGTCAGGTAGATGCGATCTGCCACGTTGTACGCGCATTTGCTGATGACAATATTACGCACGTGTCAGGGAAAGTCGATCCGATTGATGATATTGAAACGATCAATCTTGAATTGATTCTTGCCGACATGGAGACAGTCGAAAAACGCATCACGCGGGTAAGCAAGCTTGCGAAGCAAAAAGACAAAGAAGCGGTTTTTGAGTTTGACATTCTGTCTAAATTAAAAGAAGCTTTCGAACAAGAAAAGCCTGCCCGTTCCGTTGAATTTACGGAAGAACAGCAAAAGCTTGTGAAGCAGCTTCACTTGCTTACGTCAAAACCTGTGCTTTATGTGGCAAATGTGAGCGAGGACGAAGTGGCTGATCCTTCAGAAAATGAATACGTTGCGAAAATCCGTGAGTACGCCGCGGGGGAAAATGCCGAAGTTATCGTCGTCTGTGCAAAAATCGAGTCTGAAATTGCTGAATTGGAAGGCGAAGAAAAGCAAATGTTCCTTGAAGAGCTCGGCATCGAAGAATCAGGTCTTGATCAGCTGATTAAAGCGTCATACTCTCTTCTCGGCCTTGCGACATACTTTACGGCGGGTGAACAGGAAGTGCGCGCTTGGACATTCAGAAAAGGCATGAAAGCTCCAGAGTGTGCGGGTATCATCCACACAGACTTTGAACGCGGCTTTATCCGCGCTGAAACGGTTGCTTATGAAGACCTTTTGGCAGGCGGCGGAATGTCCGGAGCAAAAGAAGCCGGAAAAGTGCGTCTGGAAGGTAAGGAATATGTAGTCCAAGACGGAGATGTCATTCATTTCCGATTTAATGTATAGGACACAGTTGTAAAGGGACAAGAGCTTTGGTATAATATAAACTTGTGAGTAATAGAATTATTGCTCCTTGCCCATTATAGGGCCGCTTAGACCAAAAGGAGGTGCAAACAGATGAAAAAGTACGAAGTTATGTACATTATCCGTCCGAACATTGACGAAGAGTCAAAGAAGGCAGTTATCGAGCGTTTCAACAACGTTTTGACTTCTAACGGAGCGGAGATCACTGGAACAAAAGATTGGGGTAAACGTCGTCTTGCTTACGAAATCAACGATTTCCGTGACGGTTTCTACCAAATCTTAAACGTTCAGTCTGACGCTGCAGCGGTTTCTGAATTCGACCGTTTAGCTAAGATCAGTGACGATATCATTCGCCACATCGTTGTTAAAGAAGAAGAATAAGCAATTTGAAATATATAATGTTAAAAGGTGGTCTTTCATATGCTTAACCGAGTTGTATTAGTCGGAAGACTAACAAAAGACCCAGAGCTTCGTTATACGCCAAGCGGTGCGGCTGTCGCCACGTTTACTCTAGCTGTGAATCGTACATTCACGAACCAGTCCGGAGAACGTGAAGCCGATTTCATTAATTGTGTCACTTGGAGAAAACAAGCCGAAAACGTTGCAAACTTTCTTAAAAAAGGAAGCCTTGCCGGCGTAGACGGCCGTCTTCAGACAAGAAATTATGAAAATCAGCAGGGACAGCGTGTCTTCGTGACAGAAGTCCAAGCTGAAAGTGTTCAATTTCTTGAGCCTAAAAACAGCGGCGGTTCTGGTTCAGGCGGATACAACGAAGGAAACAGCGGCGGAGGCCAATACTTTGGCGGAGGCCAAAATGATAATCCGTTCGGCGGAAATCAGAACAACCAGAGAAGAAATCAAGGGAACAGCTTTAATGATGATCCATTTGCCAACGACGGCAAGCCGATTGACATCTCGGATGATGATCTTCCGTTCTAATAGATTATCGCTATTTTCATAACAAGAAAGGTGGGAAATGACAATGGCAGGAGGACGCAGAGGCGGTCGTGCGAAACGCCGTAAGGTTTGTTACTTCACTTCAAACGGCATTACGCACATCGATTACAAAGATGTAGATCTTCTTAGAAAGTTTGTTTCTGAGCGTGGTAAAATCTTACCTCGCCGTGTAACTGGAACAAACGCGAAATACCAACGTAAATTGACTATCGCAATCAAACGCGCACGTCAAATGGCTTTACTTCCATACGTAACTGGCGAGTAAGCCGAAAGAAAAGAGCAAGAGCCTGCGGGCTCCTGCTCTTTTTTTATATCACTCAACCCCCTGCCGAAATGTTCCACATGAAACATAGAAATGCTTCTGAGTCTTATCTTTGTTATCTTGCTCCTCTATTCAAATATGCGTACTTATGTAATGGATTTGTTTATACTGAGAAACAGGGGGTGGCTGAGATGGAAACGGAAAGAAATATCCTGACAGATGAAAAGTGGAATGCAATCATTCACAATGATGCTTCCTACGATGGGACATTTTATTATGCTGTAAAAACGACGGGAATTTTCTGCCGGCCTTCTTGTAAGTCGAGAGTTCCGAATAAGGAAAACGTGCTGGTGTTTGATACGGCTGATGCAGCACTGGAGAGGAATTTTCGTCCTTGTAAAAGGTGCCGCCCCAACGGTCTGCGTCTTCCTGATGAAGAATGGATTGCGCAAATCACCGAGTATATTGACAGCCACTATCACGAAGCACTGACTCTGAGCGTACTGGCCGATATGTGTCACGGCAGTCCCTATCATTTGCAGCGGACATTTAAAAAAATCAGGGGGCTGTCTCCAATTGAGTATATACAGATAAAAAGACTGACGAAGGCGGAGCACCTTTTAATCCATACTGATAAGACAGTCATGGAGATCGCTCTGACTGTCGGAATTCCAAACACAGCACATTTTGCGACTCTTTTTAAAAAGAGAACGGGAAGTTCGCCCACAGCATACAGAAAAACTGTCGGAAAGGGACGGGGGGAGGTTCACTGTGAGTAAAGAAAAGATGATCTATTGGACACTCTTCACACGGACTGAGTGGAGCCTGTATACAGCCGCCACTTCTAAGGGGCTTTGCTTTATAGGTTCGAATCATGGAAACTTTGAAGAGCTTGAGCGGTGGGCAGGGAAAGCAATGCCGCAACACCGATTGGCGCGTGATGATGAAAAACTGGCGCCTTACACGGCAGAGCTGTCCGAGTACATCGAAAACGGCAGATCAGCATTTTCAGTGCCGCTGGATCTTTACGGAACAGAATTTCAGCTGGCTGTTTGGAAAGCGCTGATGGACATACCGTACGGTGAGACATACTTCTATTCGGATATTGCAGAAATGATTCAGAAACCGGCAGCCGTAAGAGCCGTGGGCGCCGCAATCGGGGCAAATCCGGTGTTGATTACGGTTCCGTGTCATCGTGTCATCGGGAAAAACGGCAAACTGACCGGATTCAGAGGCGGTTTAGAAATGAAAAAGCAGCTGCTGGCACTAGAGGGCAGAAACATTGAAACACTGAAATAAGACATATGCTGAATGTTAATACCGGCTGAGCCGGGCGGGAGGGGAAACATGAAACTGATTTCTTGGAATGTGAACGGCTTACGTGCCGTGATGAAAAAAATAGATATCAATACTTACGTGCAGGAAACGAAAGCCGATATTCTTTGTCTGCAAGAAACAAAAGTACAGGACGGACAAGTATCATTGCAGCCTGAAGGATACCATGACTATTGGAACTATGCGGTGAAAAAAGGCTACTCAGGCACGGCTGTTTTTTCGAAAGTAAAACCGCTGCAAGTGTCTTATGGATTGGGAATTGACGACCATGATCAAGAAGGACGGGTAATCACGCTTGAGTTTGAGAATGTGTTCGTCGTCAACTGTTACACGCCAAATGCCAAACGCGGGTTAGAGCGAATTGATTACCGTCTTCAGTGGGAGGCAGATTTTAAGGATTATCTGCAAAAGCTTGATCAGAAGAAGCCCGTGATATTATGCGGCGATTTGAATGTTGCGCACAGGGAGATAGACTTGAAGAATCCAAAAGCCAACCGAAAGAACGCCGGTTTCTCGGATCAGGAACGGGAAGCGTTCAGCGTACTGCTGAATGCCGGATTTACCGACTCATTCCGCTATTTATATCCCGATCAGGAAGGCGCGTATTCCTGGTGGTCTTACAGGACGAATGCACGCGAGAAAAATATCGGCTGGCGGCTTGATTATGTGATTGTTTCAGACAGGCTGAAGCAGCGGATCACTCAGGCGGCCATTTGTGCCGATATCATGGGTTCGGACCATTGCCCTGTTGAAATGACACTGGATTTATGATGAGATAGCAGTAAGAGAAATTCACTCTTGCTGCTTTTTTATTACCGAAAATGGAGGAGCACATGGCAAATATAAAAGAGATTGCGAAACTGGCGAATGTGTCGGTGGCTACTGTGTCACGCGTGTTAAACCACCATCCGTACGTATCTGAGGAGAAAAGGCGTCTTGTGAATCAAGTGATGAAGGAGCTGGATTATACGCCTAATCGAACCGCCATTGATCTGATTCGCGGAAAGACCAATACGATCGGCGTGATATTGCCGTACAGTGATCATCCCTGCTTTGACAAAATTGTAAACGGTATCACGAAGGAAGCATTTGCCCATGATTACGTGACAACCCTTCTCCCCACCAACTATGACCCCGCTATAGAGATTACATATTTCGAGCTGTTGAAAATGAAAAAGATTGACGGACTGATTGTCACTTCCCGCGCAAATGAATGGGAAACCGCTGTGCCTTACCTTGAATACGGCCCCATTGTCGCCTGTGAATATACACAGCACCAAGCGATTCCCTGCGCTTATAATGACAGACAGGCGGCATACAGAGAGAGCTTTTTGTATTTGAAAAACCGCGGGCATCGAGACGTTGCTTTTACATGTGTGCGGGAAGCGTTAAAAAGCCCAAGTACGACAGATAAGGTAAACGCCTATAAAGCGGTTTTCGGTTCTTTTGATGAAACCCGCATTCTGATTGGATGCCATGATATGGACGACGGAAAGCGTGCGGGTGAGCACTTCCGGGGTTTCAGCAAGCCGCCGACAGCCATTTATGCGCACAGTGATGATGTGGCTGCCGGCTTGTACCAGTTTGCGAAAGAACAGAAATGGGACGTGGAGATCATCGGCGAGGGAAATGTGAGCGTCAGCCGGGCTTTGAATATTCCTTCCTTGGAACTTCATTTGGAACGGGTCGGAAAGGAAGCGTTTTTGCTGTTTTTGAACGGAGAAACGGCTAAAAAACAAATTATGCATCAATTTCAGCGGAAAAAGACTTGAGCTGAAATGGATTTCATGCCTTATAAATAGATTGAGAAAAAAAGGAGGCGGACCTATGAAAATTGAACATGCGGCGATATGGGTGAAAGATTTAGAACGAATGAAAGAGTTCTATGAGAAATACTTTGGGGCAAAAGCCAATGACCTTTATCATAATGAGAAAAAGGATTTCAAATCGTATTTTCTTTCATTTGACTCCGGATGCCGGCTGGAAATTATGAAAAAAGGCGGCATTGAGGAAACGCCGTCACAGAATATGACCGGGTGGGCGCATCTCGCATTTTCTACAGGCAGCAAGGAGCGGGTGAATGAACTGACGGAGACGTTTAAAAACGACGGATTTCAGGTTGTAAGCGGCCCGCGCGTGACGGGTGACGGGTATTATGAGAGCGTGATAGAGGATTGGGAAGGCAATTTAATAGAAATCACAGTGTAACAGTGCGGAGTGAGTCCGCACTGTTTTATTGATTAAATTTGCTGTGCATTTGTTTTCGGGCCGAAGAGGATTAACAGAACGGAACATAGAAGCCAGCAGCCGCCGATAAACAAAAAGACACTGATGTAGCCGAGCTTTACGGCAATAAATCCGACGAGCAAAGAGCCGAATATGTTGGAAAAACGGCCGAGCCCGTACGCCAGCCCGCTCCCTGCCGAGCGATATTCCGTAGGATACGGCTCTGATGTGTATGCGTATAGATTTGAGGTGAATATCCGTTCTGTGACGTTGACGACAAATCCAAACACAATAATCATGACGGGAATAAACGTCATGCCGTACAGCAGACCGGCCGCTGCAGTCAGAAAAGCGCTTGCGGCCAGAATCCATTTCCTTTGGAACCTTTCGGATATCATGGATCCGAGCAATGCGCCAAGCGGGGCCCCGACAGAGTGCAGTACATTGTACCACAGTGTTTTTTCCATGGTGATGCCGTTGCTTTTCAGCAGGCTTGGCACCCATGAGGCAAAGCCGTAAAAGCCAAAGGTTTCAAGGATCCATACCGCAGACAGGATGATGGTGATTTTTAGATTCCTGCCGTGAAACAGCCCTAAGTAGCCGGCGTGTTTCACGGCATGTACTTCTGCTGCTTCTTTCGGTGCGGGGAGCGGGCCTTTTTCTTTCTCTACACGGGTTTCAAGCCGATTCATAATGGCGTTTGCCTGGTCATAATCACCGCGATTTTCGTGCCAGCGCGGGGATTCCTCAAGCCGGCGGATAAAAAAGAAATAAATGAGACCGGCCGCGCCCCATACAAAGACGAGCCGCCATCCCCATGAGCCTAAAGGAATGACAAAGGCGGATACGACGTTTGTGACGGGAACGCCGATTAATCCGATCATGGCGCAAAAGGAGATATATTTTCCCCGTACGGAGGATGGAAAGAACTCCGCCAAGTAGCTGTTCGTCACAATCATGGCGGCTGCGACGCCGAGACCTGTCAAAAATCTGAAAATCATTAAGGAAGGAATGTCCCATGCCAGCGCATTCAAAAAAGATGAGATCGAAAAGATAAGGACAAAACAATTCAGCGCTTTTTTCCTGCCGATCCGATCGGACAGCCTTCCGCCGAGGGAGGCGCCTAAAAACATGCCCAAGAAGGATGCAGCCGTAATGTCGGCAATGGTGGACAGCTCTGCGCCCCAATGCTCAATCAGCGCCGGAGCTACGTTACTGAGCGTAAACAGATCAGCGAGATCGAAAAAATAGATGATTCCGAGAGCGGTTAATACTTGATAGTGCACACGAGAAATGGGGAGACGGTCTAAACGGTTCGCTACATTTGAGAATGTCTGATGTTTCATAAAAAACCCCCTGACTTGGCAATTGTAAACAGAAAATACTGTAAATTTATCTGACAAATACATTATAAAGGTCTTTTTTTGGCAAAAACAGAGTGTAAATAACCAGAGCCGAAGGAAACGGCATAGCGCTTTCTTCTTAAAAATATATGAAATTTCCTATATCTGTTTCTGTTTCTATTGTAAAATGTTGAAGGAAAGGAAGCTGATGCATAAATATGAATACTTTTGTACGGCCCGCAGAGGGAAAAAATAGTGTATGGAGATATCTCCTTTCTCTGCTGGTCATAGTGGGTTTGTTCTTTTTCGGAAGCATATTGATCGTATTTTATATGTTCCTCATGTCCGAGTTCAATCCGTCATTGACGATAAACTGGGATGAGTTGGCATTAAGTGACCCGCTGGCGGATATTTATTTACAGCATATCGTCTACTTCATAGCGATTCCGGGCATTTGGATAGCGGTTCGTTTCATTATGAAACGGCGGTTTTTATCCATCATCACACCGAATCAGTCGCTGAACTGGAAGAGGATTTTCTTTGGATTCGGCACTTATGTTTTGCTGATGTTTATTGCGGGGCTGGTTGATTTTTTAATCCACCCGGATCGCTTCGTGCTTCAGGAATTCCATGCTTCACGCTTTCTGCTGCTGTTAGCGGCGGCCGTCTTTTTGGTGCCGATTCAAACCTCTGCGGAGGAATTTCTCTTTCGGGGTTTTCTGCTTCAGTTCGCCGGAAAATTGACGGCAAACGCGGTGGTTCTGACTGCCATCATCGGCGGATTATTCGGCGTCCTTCACTTCGGAAATCCGGAGATGGAAAATGGGGCTCTCTGGGCGGGAATCGGATATATCACCATTGGTGTGATCTGGACCTTTATCACGATTAAAACGGGCAGTCTGGAGCTGTCCCTGGGCGGTCACGCTGCCAATAATATGTTTTTATTTATCTTTCTCACCGAGGATCATTCGGTTTACGGCGGCATTCCATCTATATTTGCTTCAGCCGGCGGCTATGAAATATATGATTGCATATCGAGTCTGGTGATCAACATGATCTTCGCATGGCTCGCATTCCGTTTTGTGAAAAAAGAAAAGCAGCAGGCCGCCTAGGCTCTGCTGCTGATTTGTAATATATTCATCGCTTTATCAATATCCGTCGTGGGCCTGCGGCAGGTGAAATTCTCACAAATGTAAACCGTCGTTTTTCCGTCAATTATTTGATAACCCGCGGCAAAATCAGAAATGCCTGTAAGCTCTTCCGGATGTTCCGCAGCGAGAATTGTATAGGCGGGAGTGAAATGCTCCTGAAGCGCTTCAATGAACCGCTTTCTGTCCGGGTCATCTTTGCTTCCGAAAACGACGATTTCTTTTTGAGGCATTATGTGCGTCAGTACGCTTTGCATGAAGAAAGCGCTGCTGCTCGGATAGGCCTCTATTTCCCGTTTGAAGACGGAAAACATGGCTTCGGCTTTTTCAATCAGTGATACATCACCCGTCAGGCGGCCGAGACGAAGCAGCTGAACGGCTGCCGCGCTGTTTCCGGAAGGGACGGCACCGTCGTAGACTTCTTTTTCTCTCACAAGAAGGGTCTCGGCATCATTCCCGGTAAAGAAAAATCCTCCGTGCCGTTCATCCCAGAACAGATCCAGCATGCTTGTACATAACGTTTTCGCTTTCTTCAAATAAGACGGGTTAAAACCCGCTTCATACAGTTCAAGGTAAGCCCAGATCAGAAAAGCGTAGTCATCGATAAACCCTTTGTTTTTTACTTCGCCCTCACGATAGCGGACCATGACGCGCCCGTCCGGTATGAGATGCCGTTCGAGAAAACGGATCGCTGTTTCCGCCATATTGAGAAAGTCCGGCTCGTGAAATACCTTTGCGGCTTTTGCCAGTCCGGCAATCATGAGCGCGTTCCATGAGGTCAGCACCTTGTCATCTGTGTGCGGATAGATTCTGTTTTCCCGCGCTTCCAGCAATTTTTTCCGTGCGCCTTCAAGGCGTTCGGTCAGCTCGTGTTCAGTAAGGCCGGTCTCTTCAAGGATGGCCTCACGCCGCGTGAAAATGAGGTTCGGAATGTTTTCTCCTTCGAAATTGCCTTGTTCTGTGATGTTATACACCTTGCAATAAAGTGAGCCGAGTTCGTCACCGAGAAGATTCATGATTTCTTTTTTAGACCATATGTAATATTTCCCCTCGCGGCCTTCTGTATCGGCGTCTAATGCTGAGAAAAAGCTGCCGTCTTCATGCATCATTTCCCGCTTAATAAACGTCACGATCTGCGTCGCAATCTGTTTGTAGCGCTCATTGTTCGTGACTTGATAGGCTTCTGTATAAGCGCTGAGGAGAAGGGCGTTGTCATACAGCATTTTCTCAAAATGCGGCACGAGCCATTCATTATCAGTCGAGTATCGGGCAAATCCGAACCCGATGTGGTCAAAAATACCGCCGTTTGCCATGCCGTCGAGTGTCTTGGTTACGCCGGCCAATGCCTGTTCCTTGCCCGTATAGCTGTAGTAGCGAAGCAGAAACAGGAGCATATGCGGCATTGGAAATTTCGGAGCCTGGCCGAACCCGCCGTACACCGTATCAAACCCGCCTGCAAGCTGACGATACGTGTCATGCATCGCTTGTTCGCCAAGCATGCCCTCGGTCGGGTGAACTTTAACTTCAAGATGAGCGGCGGCGTTTTCCGCGATATCCTCGACATGCTGCCGATCATTCGCAAACGTTTCAGACAGATGTTCAAGCACATCAATAAAACCCGGGCGGTTAAATTTGCTCGTCTTCGGAAAATAAGTCCCCGCATAAAACGGCTTCTGATCAGGTGTGACGAACACATTCAGCGGCCATCCGCCCTGCCCCGTCATCAGCTGGCAGATTCTCATATACACGGAATCCACATCAGGCCGCTCCTCACGATCAACCTTGATGGCTATAAATTTATCATTTAAAATACCGGCGATTTCTTCGTCTTCAAAGGATTCGTGAGCCATTACGTGACACCAGTGACAAGTCGAATAGCCGATGCTGATAAGAACGGGTTTGTTTTCGCGTTTTGCTTTTTCGAAGGCTTCTTCTCCCCATGGGAACCAGTCCACTGGGTTGTGGGCGTGTTGGAGTAAGTAAGGAGACTTCTCTGTGATTAAACTGTTGGGTTTATTGTTAGTTGGCATGGAATCACCTTCTTTCTTTTAATATTTGTATGTTTAACATACCACAATTCCCTAAAAAGATTCATTTAAGCCTGATTTTACTTGCTTCCAGATAGGTAAAACATACCCCGCAGACTGTAACTGCTCCGCCCAGAAGAGAAATAAAGGCAGGTATTTCACCTAACCACAACCAAGAAATGCCCAAAGCTATAGCTGGTGTTAAATAAAGTGAAATGGCTGCTTCTGAAGCGCCGACGAGTGAAGTGACGTATGCAAGTGCAAAGTATGGGATAACTGTTGGTAATAAACCTAAGTAAATGGCAGACAATGTGGAATTCATCGATGCGTGAACAACTTCTCCCCATAACCCCGGAAGAAACACCAGCATTGGCAATGTTGCACCCCAAATGGTGAATGTCACAAATGGAATAAAACCATATTTTTTTATATAGCGGGATTGAAAGACAAAATAGATACTCTCTGAAAAAGCAGCCAGCAGAATGAATAACATACCTTTCATTGAATGAGTATAGTCTGCTGTCCCAAATGAAATACATGCTACACCCAATAAGCTAATGATAGATCCGACCCATTTAGAAAATCCAAAATGTTCACTGAAAAAAAGCCGGGATAACACTGCAGAAAAAATCGGTGCTGTGGTTACGAGCAAGCTTGCTATCCCTGCGCTAACTGTTTTTTCTCCGATATTCAGCAAAATGTGATACAGTGCAAAACCTAAAAATCCTAAAGATAAAATAGCAGGGATATCCTTCATGTCAGGTAAACGCATTTGAGTCAAAACAGCAAAAAGCAACAGTGCCATCGACCCAATCAATAAGCGAAACAAAGCGAGGTGTTCCGGCGTGTAACTCTCCAAACCCGCACGGATTCCCGGGAAAGCTGATGCCCACAACCCAATCATCAGACTGTAAGATATACAGATTCGAACCGTTTTCTTATTCAAAATTTTCACTCCTTCTCTTATAAAAAACCAACCAGTCTCTTAATGTGTTTTATACTAATAGAGAATTAGTAAAATGGCTTCAACCAGTTAATCAAGTGTTAACCCAACCACTTATAATGAAGGAGATTGCTTTTTATGAGCCTTACAGAAGGAAAAACGGTTAGAAAACTGCCGAAATACTTACAAATCATTGATTATATAAAAGAGAAAATAGGAAATGGAGAATGGCCGATTGGAAGTAAGATTCCAAGCCAGCGCACGCTCGCTAAACACTTTGAAGTAAACAGAAGCACGGTAATTACAGCTTTAGAGGAATTGATGGCGGATGGATTAATCGAAGGCAGAATGGGTAAAGGCACAGTTGTTATTAACAATACATGGACACTTTTGGCTAAGAATTCCGCCCCCGATTGGGATCAGTATGTAACCTCCGGAATTCAGCAGCCAAGCAGAAGAATCGTCCAAGAGATCAATAAATCGGAATCAAACCGTGATCTTATACAGCTCAGCAAAGGAGAACTTTCAAACGAGATTTTTCCTTTAGCTGCTATGAAAGAGATTATGGGAAAGGTATCTCATAACATAGAGGCATTCGGATATGAGGAACCAAAAGGATATTTACCTTTAAGAGAGGCATTGAGTCACTATTTAAAAACATTTGGAATTCGTGCTTCACCTTCTTCTATACTTATTGTTTCTGGAGCGCTGCAAGCTTTACAGCTTATATCAATGGGGCTTTTGCAAAGGGGATCGACCGTTTTTCTCGATCAGCCATCTTATCTTTATTCGCTGCATGTATTTCAGTCAGCCGGGATGAATCTTACCGGGCTCCCTATGGATAAAGAGGGGCTTCTGCCAAACCATATTCATATGACAAAGGGAGAACGGGGAAGAGCCATATTATATACAAATCCCTGTTTTCATAATCCTACAGGTATTTTAATGTCAAAAAAGAGACGAGAAGAAATCCTTGCGGCAAGTGAGAATGCACAGCTTCCTATTATTGAAGATGACATTTATCGTGAGTTATGGATAGATGAAATTCCTCCAGATCCTATTAAAACAATAGATAAAAATGGGCATGTGCTTTACATAGGAAGTTTATCTAAGACATTAAGCCCCGGATTAAGAATTGGATGGATAGCGGGGCCGGAACCGGTAATTGAACGTTTATCTGATATTAAAATGCAGACAGATTACGGATCCAGTTCATTATCTCAAAGGGTAGCGGCAGAGTGGTTTACATCCGGTGAATACCAACAGCATTTAGAACAGGTTAGAAGTGAGTTAAAGGTGAGAAGGCAATTGGTCATGAGCGCTTTAGAAACCAATTTGAAGAGTGTAGCTACATGGAATATTCCGAAGGGAGGATTCTTTATCTGGGTAAAAATATTGCCTTCAATATCTATGAAATTACTTTATACAAAAGCTTTAACAAAAGGGCTGCTTCTCAACCTCGGCAGTATCTATGCTCAGGAAAAAGGGAATTATGTTCGCTTATCATATGCTTATGCATCTCTTGAAGACCTTCAAAAGGGAATTTATGAATTGAGTTTGATTATTAAAGAATTGGCAATCAGATAAATATATAATGATTACTTTAAAAGAAAGAGACATGCCACAGTGACATGTCGAATAGCCAAAACCGCCTTGTTTTTCGCGTTTTTCAAAGGCTTCTACCGGTCCACAGGGTTATAGGCGTGCTGGAGCGCCTTCTTTCCGATTCGATTTTTTAAAAAGATCAAAAAAGAAGGGATCCGGACGTTTCACTGTCATTAGGTGAAGACAACTCTTTTGTCATTAAGATATGCGGGATGCCGTCTTCCATAAATTCCGGAGAACTTGTCTGATAGCCCAGTTTGTGATAAAAGCCTTCCGCATGTGTTTGTCCATGCAGTTTACATTGGGTGATGCCTTTTTCTTTCACAATGTTTTCTAATTCGCGTATCATCACTTTGCCTAATCCGTATTTGCGGTAAGGCTTCAGGATACAGATTCGTTCGAGCTTACCTGTATGGTTTACGATGCGGACGCGTCCTGTGCCGGCAGGCTGATTTTCATGAAAAATCAAGATATGGCGGCACTGTTCCTGAAGCGTATCGAACTGATCAAATTCATCAGATTCAGGTACTTGCTGTTCCTCGATGAATACCGTTCTTCTAATATCAAGAGCTGCTTGTAAATCAATTTCCGTTGTTATTCTTTTTATCTTCATGATCAATCAATCCTTTTCACACATTAGTCTGGACTGCGCGGCTTGCTTGTGGTCTTATAGAAGTAACGATAAAACATTTTTATTGCAAATGCAACGAAAATACGAAGGGTTTGAAAAGATATGACTGATATTTTGCGGGAAATCGGCATGATCGCACGGGCATTGGATTCCATCAGCAATATTGAATTTAAAGAATTAGACTTAACCAAAGGGCAGTACCTCTATCTGGTGCGAATATGTGAAAACCCGGGGATAATACAAGAAAAATTGGCGGAAATGATTAAAGTTGACCGAACAACAGCGGCGAGAGCGATAAAGAAACTGGAAATACAAGGGTTTATTGAAAAGCGTCCTGATGATCAAAATAAAAAAATAAAAAAACTGTTCCCGACTGAAAAAGGGAGAAAGGTTTACCCGTTATTGCAAAGAGAAGGTGAGCACTCTGCGGAAGTAGCCTTGTCCGGCTTTACGCCTGAGGAAAAAGAAACCATTTTCAGCCTCCTTCAGCGGGTGAGAAAAAATATAGAACATGATTGGGAATATGTGAAGAAGGGAAACAAAAGGGAGTATTAATGGATTTTAATTCCTTTTACTGTTTTTCGTATTCTGAATGATAAAAATCATAAATGGATATGTTATCTGTAAAATCACCTTTTTTGGTTCCTGCTTCAAAATCGGCTGACAGGCTTGTTTTTTAACGAAAAGTATCAATTATGGTATATTTAAATAAGACAAAATAATTGAAGCGGGGAATGAGATGAGTACAATCGAAAAACAAAAACGTAAGAAATCCAGAGCAAAATCCATCGTACGGGCTATTATGGTCATCATCGGCGGAATAATAGCGGCTTACGGGCTGGAAACCGTATTGATTCCGAATAGCGTATCTGACGGCGGGGTGACCGGACTCAGCATTGTCGGTTCACAGCTGTTTCATATGCCTCTTGGGATCTTAATTGCGGCGATCAACATACCGTTTGTCTGGTTAGGATATAAGCAAATCGGGAAGAACTTTGCGTTTCTATCAATTCTCGGTATTGCTTCACTTGCCGCGGGCACGATTTTTTTCCACCACACTCCGGCAATCATCGAGGGAGACACCCTATTAATCACCGTTGTCGGCGGGATTATTCTTGGTCTGGGAATGGGATTGGCACTGCGCAACGGCGGCGCCTTAGATGGAATTGATATGCTGGCCGTGCTGCTGTCACGGAAATTGCCATTCGGCACGAGCGACCTCATTTTATTTTTAAACATTTTTGTGTTTATTTTCGTTTCTTTTGTATTCGGGCTGCAAGGCGCTTTGCTTTCCGTCATTGCTTACTACATTGCGTCTAAGGTTATTCATGTGGTTGAGGAAGGTTTAAGCGGTTCTAAAACATTTCAGATTATCACCAACGAGCCTGCATTAATGGTAGAGACAATTCGTGAGGAATTAGGCCGCAGCGCTACTTACAAAGAAGCATACGGCGGTTTTTCCCATGAAAAATTCAAAGAAATCACATGTGTCGTCAACCGTTTGGAAGAAACTAAACTGAAGGAAATTATTAATGACATTGATAAGCAAGCCTTTGTGACGGTATATGATGTGGCTGAAGTAAAAGGCAGTAATTTCAGAAAAGTTCATAATCATTAATAAAAGAGCTGCCGTTAACCGGCAGCTTTTTTTAAAAAAGGAGAAAAAACTTGCAAAAAAAGAATGGCGGATGTATATTGTTGATGTATCAAACATTGACTAGTCAATTAATTGTGCATAAGAAAGAGGGGATGGGTTTTGCCAACATGTTGTTCACAGGAAGGCGAGATTTTATATCAGCTTCAATCACTGCATAAAGTGATCGGAGCAAAATTTGAAGCGTGCACCGGAATCAGCCAATCCCGCCTTGAGCTTCTCGCCGTGCTCTTTCACGTTGATGAGATCAGCCAAAGCGATCTTCAGAAAAAGGTGAATATCGATGGCGCAGCCGTTACAAGACACTTGAAACAGCTTGAAGCCAAAGAAATGGTTACAAGAAGGCGGAAGCCCGAGGACAACCGAATCATACTTGTCAGGCTTACTGAACAGGGGCGGGAGAGAATTGAGACTTCCAAAAAAGAAAAGGAGCGTTTCATAAAGGAAATGCTTGCCGGCGTCAGCGCGGAAGAACGCAGTATGTTAAAAAACGTATTATCACAGATGCAGAAAAATATAGAGAATATGAAAGCATAGGAGTGTTTACACATGAAAACAGAACTGAAAACAAACGATTTTATGGACATTATGAAAGGCCGCCGTTCTATTCGGAATTATGATCCGGCCGTAAAAATCAGCAAAGAAGAAATGACTCAGATCCTGGAAGAAGCAACGACAGCGCCGTCTTCAGTCAACGCGCAGCCGTGGCGCTTTCTCGTAATTGACAGCCCGGAAGGAAAAGAAAAACTCGCACCGCTTGCAAGCTTTAACCAAACACAAGTCAGCACATCTTCTGCGGTTATCGCGGTTTTTGCAGATATGAAGAATGATGAATATTTAGAAGAAATTTATTCAAAAGCGGTCGAACTGGGCTATATGCCGCAGGAAGTAAAAGACAGACAAATCGCTGCTTTGACGGCACATTTTGAAAAACTGCCGGAGCAAGTGAACCGTGAAACCATTCTGATTGACGGAGGCCTCGTTTCCATGCAGCTGATGCTTACGGCCCGCGCGCACGGCTATGACACAAACCCGATCGGCGGCTACGACAAAGAAAAGATCGCCGACGTTTTCGGACTGGAAAAAGACCGTTATGTACCGGTTATGCTTTTGTCAATCGGAAAAGCGGCGGACGAAGGATATGCTTCCTACCGTCTCCCTATCGAAACGATCGCACAATGGAAATAATTTTGAAGTAAAGCTGAGAGGAGAGAGACAGTGGACATTATTGCAGCTGTTTTAGTCGGCATTGTAGCCTTAGAACATGTATTTATCATGATACTTGAAATGTTTTTTATCAATTCGAGGGCTGCCAAGCGGTCTTTCAATTTGCCGAAGCATTTAGAAGGTGATCGGAATGTAGCGGTCATGTTTGCAAATCAAGGTCTGTATAATGGATTTCTGGCTGCCGGCCTCATTTGGGGGCTGATCCTCGGAGCTGATCCGATTGGCCATATGATTCAGATGTTTTTCGTCATTTGTGTGGTCATAGCGGCCATTTTCGGAGGCTTTACTTCAAACAAATCAATTATCGTAAAACAAGGACTTCCGGCTGTTTTAGCGCTTATTTTTCTATTATTGGCGTAAGCAGACGGAGTGAGGGCTTCCGGGAAGGAAGCCCTTTTCATCTTACAAACATTGGAACTGTGGAGCATAGAAGCAATTAGGCAGACAGTGGTGGAGCGGGGTTATCTCGGATGTATTCGGCGTGCGGTTTATTTATGTCGGCGCGGGCCTTCCTTTTATTATTTTCGGTTATTATCGGATTTTCACAGCTGCAAATGAAGAAAACGGTACAAAGCCGTATGTAGCGTGGTATAATTAGGAACGTACGTTCTGTACCAAGAGAGGAGAGGGTTTTGTGGGACATCCGGCACTGCAATTGTATGATTATCATCTTTGGGCAAATCAGCAAATATTCACCCGGCTTAAAGAGCTTCCGGAGGATGTGTACCGTAAGGAGATTCAAAGTGTCTTTCCATCGATAGCTGGTGTATTGACTCATGTGTATTTGTCGGATAAGGGATGGTTTGATGTGTTCTCCGGAGAGCGTCTGGAGGATACGCTGAAATCAGCTGATCAGCAAAAAGAGGAAATCTTGTCTAAAGAGATAGAAGAGCTGGAAGATATGTTTTTGGAATTATCAGACCGATATCAACTATTTTTGCAAAAGGAAGAAAATATCAGCCTTCCCCTTGAAATAGAGCATCCGTCAGGTGACATTATGAAAACCGCGGCGGCCGATATGGTTCTCCATGTTGTGAACCATGGAACGTATCATCGCGGGAATATAACAGCCATGCTCAGACAGATGGGGTATGCTTCTGTGCCGACGGATTACGGTGTTTATTTATATATAAACAAAAAGTAAACAAGACAGCCAGCGCGGCTGTCTTGTAAAAAAGCCAAATCATATGATTTGGCTTTTTCGTTTCGCTATTACATGTTCTGCAGGCGTTCTAAACTGTTTTTCCAATTCGCTTCAAGCGCTGCCAGGGCAGCGCCGTCATCCTGCTGTTCTAATGCGTGAATGATATCAGAGTGTTCGTTATATGATCTGTTTAACGCGTCATTCTCACTGAAATAGCGGATTTCCATTCTCTGAATTTTTACTTTCAGGCTGACAAGCAATTTGTGAAGCTCAACGTTGTCCGCAAGCAGAATGATGCGATGATGAAATGCATTATCCGCTTCCAGAATGGCCATTTTATCGCCGTCTTTCATCGTTTGAAGCAGATCCTCATTAAGCTGTTTTAATTCCTGAATCACTGCAGCGTCCATATGAGGGAGGGCTTGCTGCATTGCGAGTTTTTCAAGCGTCCAGACAATGGAATATAAGTTTTCCGCTTCTTTTACCTCAATCGGAGCGACAAGCGTCCATCTGTTTGCCTTTGTTATTACCAAGCCGTCATCTTCCAATCGCAATAACGCTTCCCGTATCGGGGTGCGGCTGATTCCTAATGTTTCTGACAGTTCCTTGTCCTTTAACTTTGTTTCCGGTTTGAGCTTGCCCGTTATGATCCAGTTTCTGAGCGTGTGATACACTTCGTCCCGCATGATGGTTCTTTTCAGCACAGGTTCTTTGTTTTGATTATCCAATGGAACACCTCATGAATCGTAGTATACATATCTGCATTTTAACACAGTCCGGACGCTGATAAGAAATGAAGAGGGGAGCCTAAGAATGAATCGAACCGAGATGCTTCATCTCAATATGCTGAAAGTCAGCGGAACCGCCTTCAGAAAAGAGCGTAATGCCCTGATCCTCGGCTTTTGGGAACACTTCATTGGTCAGAACGGTTTTTCCGTCGTCTGCAAATACTTCAATACTTGTTTTATCCACGAGAATTTTCAGATGGACGCGGCCCTTGTTTCCGTCAAATGGCGCTTTGCTTTCGGCGTATGTTCCGGTTTTATCAGGCTGGTCTGTAAACGATCTGTTTACATAGGCATAGCCGTCTTCTGTTGAAATACCGACATCAATATGCCGCTTTTGGTCTGCTGATTCTCTGAGTCTGACGCCTGCATTTTTGATATCAGACCAAGCGATATCCATATCAAGCTGATACGTATCACCCTTGATCGGCAGTGTCTCAGAACCGTTCACCTGTTTGTCTTCAATGCTGTCAGTTGAAGAGGTTAATTGGTTCAATGCTTCGACCGGCTCTGACATCAGACTGTATGTGCCGCCGTCCTGCTGCTGAAGGCGGATTTCACGAACGATAGAATCCGTGCCGTTAAAGCCGTTCTTTATTGTCGGTGTTTCATCCGGATAATCCCAATTGTTCATCCATGCCAGCGCATAACGTTTTGTCAGCGGATCTTTGCTGTTGCCGTCTTCAAATGTGACGCCGCCGTACCAGTCAAAGCCGTAATCGAGCCATTGCGGTTCTGCTTGATCGGCAGTAAATTCTTTCCCGTCAAAGTTTCCGGTCCAATAAGCGTACGTATTCGGTTTGCCCTGGGGTTTGCCATTTGCGCTTGCGCCGAGAACCCACTTGGTCGTTCCGTCATCTGCACGCATCATATAAAGGTCGGGGCATTCGACGAGGCCGATCTCCTGCGTGATAAAACCGCCCGTGTATTGCCAATTCTTTAAATCGGGTGATTCATAAAAGCCGATTTTTTCGCCTTCGGCCATGGCCATCACCCATTTGTCATCCTGCTCATCCCAGATCACTTTCGGGTCCCGGAAATCCTTAGTGCCAGGGTTTTTCATAATGGGCTGATCACTATAGGATGTAAATGTTTTTCCTTTATCCGTGCTGTACCATAAATATTGTTCCTGTGCTTGTGTTTTGGCAGTCGGCTGTGTTGTTACGGCGACCAGTGCGTTTTCGCCGAAGCCTGCCGTGTTGTGCTTATCAATGACGACAGAACCGGACCATATATCGCCGTTTTGGTTGGTGTATTTCGGAATAGCCGTGCCTTCATCCGTCCAGTGCACCAAGTCCTCTGATACGGCGTGCCGCCATTCTGTGCCGTTGCCGTTCGGATAGTCCCGATTATAAAGATAGTAGTAATGATATTTTCCCTCGAAAAAAATCGGTTTTTGAGGGTCGTTTTTCCATTTGTCCGGGGCCGTAAAATGATACGCCGCCCGGTAATCCGTCTTATGCGCCGTGTTTGTTTCAGAGGAATTGTGGTTTTTGTCCGGCAGTAATCCGACAAACAGGAACGCACCCAGAAAGATCAATATTGCAATGGGCCATTTTCGTGCCATAGTTGAATTCACCATCTTGTTGAGAAATAAAAGAAAATGCCAATGAAGTATCGGCATTTTCTTTTTGCTGTTATTAGTTGACTGTCAGCTGTCCTTGCTCAAGGATGCTGTTTTTGACAACGGATGTTTTCTTGCCTTTGATGTTCATTAAGAAGCTTGGCGCAAATGTTGCCTTTTTATCCTCGAAGAAGCCTCTGTTTGTCATGTAGCTTGTGATAACCACATTGTTGCCTTTGGCTTGCGGCACTGCGAAGTGAGAGTAAGTGAACGTCACATCGTTTGGATCAAGACCCATTTGCAGCACAAGACCTGTTTTGTTCAGCGGCTTGTAAGGGCCGGTTAAAGAGTTTGATACATAACCAAGCATGTAAATATCGTTTGAGTTAATACCGTCGATCGTCATTTTTGAACCGCGTGAATCAGTGAACAAGTACCATTTGCCGTTCATTTTGAAAACATTCGCGCGCTCGATTTCATCAGTTACCGTGTTTGAAGTGATCAGCGGCTTCATTACTTTTTTCAATGTGTAATCATTATTTAACTCTATGATACCGAGGGCGCCGTTCGCTAACTCAGCATCGCGTTTTTTAGCGCTCTGCTGAAGCTTCTGGCTTTCTTTACGGAAGAAGTTCATGCTGCCGCCGTAGTACGCTTTGTTAAATAAAGATTCTTCGCCTTGGTATCCGTTTTCTGTTCCCGTGTTGGCTTCGAATACAAGGTATTTATGGCCTTTGTCTTCAACGTAGTGAGGGTCTCTCAGCGTATGGTTGTCGCCGGATGTATAATTGCCTTCATCGATAAACTGCTGAACGTTCTGATATGTTTTTCCGTCTCCGTCAAAAATCGTTTTGTGATCTTCCACTCCGTTGATTTTGAGTGTGTCATCAGATTTTGACACATTTACCTGCGCTGTTGTCAGGCTTTGTTTGCCGTAATGTTTACCGGAAAAGTCAGTGTAGAATAAACGGATTTTTCCGTCAGATGTAAAGGTTGCAGAACCGGACCATTCTTGCGTCTGATCTTTCAGGATCGGATCGTTGGCGTCGAACTTATCGCTGTCTTTAAAGACACGGCCCGCGTTTTTCCAGCTGTCGATTGAGTTGTCGCCGACCTTTTGATAAAACATGTAGATTGATGTGTCATCAGCGTCTTTCGGGCTTCCCGCAAGAGCAAACACAACGTGATAGCCGTTGTATTCAGCTACAGTTCCGTCAGCGTTTTGCAGCGGCCAGCTGTCCCACACATCAAGTCCTTTTGCAGACTCAATATTTTTAATCGTTGATTGATCGAATTGAGGCACTTGGTATTTTTCGTTTTGCTGCTGTTTAGGGATCTGCAGCATATCATGGCGTGTGATATGAGAGACGCCGTACGTTTCTTTGTATGGTTTTTGGTTATTTTCTTTCGCGAAGGCTTGAGTGGCTCCTCCTGCCAGAAGTGCAGTCGTAAAAGTCAGAACTGTGGCTTGTTTTACAATTTTTTTGATGTTCATGTTCATGTTCATGTTCATGTCTCCTTTTGTATGTACTGTTTTTTGCGATCTGCCGTTTCGATCCTCCCGAATTCATGGATGGCAGGTTTGTTACAGAAAAAAAGACCCAAAATATGTAAGGGGTGACGTCAAAGAATACACTTTGCCCTTAACACATTTTAGGTCTTGCCTGCTTTATCAGTAACAATCCTGCGTGATTTACTTTTCGACCTCATTCTATTAGACTCTGATTCTATTGACAACTGGTCTATTTTCCTCTTTTGGGAAATAGTAAAATGAAAAAAGACCTTTTAATATATGGGTAATTGAGACTAAGGGGTGCTCTGTGCCTAGGGAAAAACCTCTCTGAAAAAGAGAGGTTATTTTTTCTTGATAGATAATAAAGCGATGGTGGCTAAAATCAGTAAAGTACCCAGCCATTCTGATATTCCGAAGGGAACACGCAGCCAGATCACCGCTAAAAAAGCTGCTGACAGCGGCTCTGCACAGGCGAGGAGGCTGGTTTCAGAGGCACTCAGATATTTCAGGCTTTCCAAATAGCAATAAAAAGCGATGAGCGTTCCGAAAATGATGATAAACACGATCGCGGCATATGCGGACAATGACCATTGGCCTTCAAACTTCCAAGGCGGCCGGATCAGGCTGAGAGCGGCTCCGCCGATCAGCATGCCCCATCCGACAATAATGGAGGAGCCCCATTTCTTCAAAAGCCGATGCGGCTGGAGGGTGTAAAACGCCAGTGCAAATGCCGAACTGATGCCCCAAAAAACAGCCAGACCGGATATAGACAGGCTGCCGACATTCCCGTGCGTGACCAAAATAAATGTGCCTGCAACCGCTAATAAGACAGCCAGCAGTTCTTTTCCTGAAGGAATTCTCTTTGCGCGGATCGCTAAAAAGCAAGTAATAATGGCCGGTCCTAAATATTGGAGAACGGTAGCGGTGGCCGCGTTGCCGTACTCAATTGCCGCAAAATAGGTGTATTGAACGCCTAACATTCCGAAAATCCCGAATAAGAGAAGAGGAATTCTGTCCTGCCTGTCTTTCCAAACGGCCCATATGCGCCCTTTTTCTTTGCGGTACGCAATCCCGAGCAGAAGTACTCCTGACATCAGCAGACGCACTGAAGTCAGCCACTCTGTATTAAAATGGCGGTGCTGAAACAGATACTGGGCAACCGTTCCTGAGACACCCCATAAGATAGCACCTGTAAGCACAAGCCAAATTCCTGTTGTTCGTGAATAAGAAAGAGAAGCGTGTTTTTCCAGCGTATAAACCCCCGATTCTGTTGTTGTCGCACTGATTTACAATAATTAGAAAGAGAGCGCTTTGTGTGTGATATATTATATACCACATATCAAAATGCGTCAAAGTGATTTATCAGAGTATGCGCTTACAAAATCGCGCCTGGTTAATGATGGTATAAAAAAACACCCCGGCAAGGTGTCCGGGGTGTTTTGGTTATTCTGCAATCGCATCTGTTAAAACAGGAACGACTTGTTTCTTTCTGGATACGACGCCTCTCAAAAGAGCCGTATTGTTTTCTAAAGTGACGTTGAACGCTTTTTCCACTTTTGACGCTTGATCACCGATGGCAAGCGCAAGAGAATCGTTTTCCAAAATGTCCGTAATCACAAGAAGGAACAGATCAAGGTTTTTCTCAGCAATTACTTTTGAAAGAGCCGCTTCTAATTCCGGCTGACGCTTTTTGACATCTTCAATATCAACCGTGTTGACTTGGGCGATTTCGACTTTTTTGCTGCCGAGTGTGAACTCTTTCGCATCAAGAGAAATCAGCTCTTCCACAGTTTTCTTGCTTAAGTCTGCGCCTGCTTTCAGCATGTTTAAGCCGTACTCTTCCGCATCTACGCCGGCAATTTCAGCAAGCTCTTTTGCCGCCGCGATATCTTGCTCTGTGCAAGTCGGGGATTTAAATAAAAGAGAGTCAGAAATAATTGCTGAGAGCATGAGGCCCGCAATTTCTTTCTCGATTTTCACGTTATTTTCTTTGTACATTTTGTTTAAGATTGTAGCCGTACAGCCGACTGGCTCAGCACGGTAGTAAAGAGGTTCCGCTGTTTCGAAGTTCGCGATACGGTGGTGATCGATCACTTCAAGAACCTGAACGTCTTCGATATCCTTGATGCTTTGCTGGCGTTCATTGTGGTCAACAAGGATGACGCCGTTTACTTCGTTTGCGGCTGTTTCCACGAAACGCGGGCTTTCCTGCTTGAAATAATCAAGCGCGTATTGTGTTTCGCCGTTGACTTGTCCGAGGCGGACAGGCTCAGCGTTGAAGCCGAGTTTATTTTTTAGATCAGCGTAGGCAATGGCAGAGCAAATGGTATCTGTGTCTGGGTTTTGATGTCCGAAAATAAGAATTTTTTCCATAATAACTCCTTGTCCTTTTTTGTAGTGTAAACAATCTTTTTATAGTTTAACACGTCTTGCGGAGGGTGTAATCTTCAAAACCTTAAAAATTGATGTGAAAAAGAAGCATTTTTGTTGAGAGGGAGAGATGATTGCGAGTAAAATACTGGGTAAGTCAGATGCTAATCAGCATATAGTATCAAAAAAGGTACTATGGAGGATGAAAAATGAACATATATCCGAATAAAGAAGGTTGTCCGGTTGAGCTGACGCTTTCCGTTATCGGCGGAAAGTGGAAGGGCATTTTGTTTTATCATATGATCGGCGGAAAAAAGCGGTTTAATGAGTTTCGGCGCATTTGCCCCAGCATTACGCAGCGTATGCTGACGCTCCAGCTTCGTGAGCTTGAGGCGGACGGCATCGTGCATCGCGAGGTGTATCAGCAGGTGCCTCCAAAGGTGGAGTATTCACTCACCGAATTCGGCAGGTCGCTTGAACCGATCGTGCTGCAAATGAAGGAATGGGGAGATGCCAACCGGGAGTTTCTTGAGACATACCGGGAAAAAACGTCTCCTCGAGATCAGTCCGTTCAAAAATAAGAAGCAGCAAAGGATGACATTCCTTGCTGCTTTTCTTTATTTCATCGCGATGGCCTTTCTGGCGTTGCGGACGTCGTTTTTCAGTAATTCACTCAGGTTATGAGCCGGATAATGACCGTGTTCTTCCATATACTCAAAGACCATTTGGTGCCACTTGATGGCCGCGTTTAAGTGCTTGACGAAGACGTTTCTTAATTGGGGTGTGGCCGTCTCTGTAATGGCGCCGGCGTAGTTGCGCACGGACGTTTTGGCCATGATCAGCAGGCCGCCGCTGTAAAAGGAGGAATCAGTGCGCTCTTCTGTTTCATCTTCACGAAAGCCGGGGGCTTCCGGAAAGAAAGGAAGCAGCTCACGCAAATTTTGTTCCAGCGAATGGATGGAAAATCTGTAAAGCTGTTTTAATCTGGGATCGCTTACTTTCTGTTCTGTTCTTTTTAATTTCACAAGTCCATTTGCTTGGAAAGCCACTAACTCATGCAGTTCTAACGTTTCATGCCATGCTAATGTTCTCCGCTCAGTCATGGTGTAAGAATCTCCTTTATCCTTCATTTTCACTATCAGCATATGCCCCGGTGCCGATGTTGTTCCTGATGTTTTGAAGTTTCCAGAAAGGGAAACTTAATGTAAAGGAAATACGAAACAGAGGTGAAACTATATGTGGGACATGATAAAGAACTTCTTCCTTTTCAGCAGCGGTGTTTTACAGGCAACCACTCTCTTACTTATCGTTATCGTCTTGTTATATGTACGAAAAACCAAAAAGAAAAACAGAGATACTTCTGGTTTCATGGATGATCAGGATCACTGATACAACGGGCATTCTTTCACTGGGATGTCCGTTTATCTGTTTCTATGTTTCACATGGAACATTGCGGCTGTCCGCGCTCATTTTACTTACGATTTTGACTTATGTTAAAATGTATACGTGTATTTTGGAGAGTTTATGGAAAATTCAGGTCTTGAAAGAGACATTGCGGCGTAAAAGAGCAGTCGTCTAAGCTGCTCTTTTCTATTCGTATGTTCTGAATGATACAAGGTTTGAGGTGAGTAAGTGAAAAATACAAGGGCTCTAATAGAAGGCGCCATTTTGATCAGTATTTTTGCAATCATTTCCCTTTTGGTCGTGTACCTGCCTTTACTGGGGGCGGTTCTTCTCTTTGCTTTGCCGCTGCCGATCATTCTTTACACCATTCGGCACGGTCTGAAGCCGGGGATATGGATGGGTCTTGCCAGCCTTCCTGTCAGTTTTATTGTGAGTTCGTTTACCGGACTTACAGGCGCTTTTACGGCGGTCTGTACGGGAATCGCTATGGGATATTACTTTAAAAAGAAACAGCCCGGTTATGCGGTTGCATCCGGCGCTTTGGCGTATGTGCTGTGCGGCGTCGTTTTTTTTGTGGTCAGCATCGTGTTTCTAAATATGAATGTGGTTGATAATACTATGTCCCAGCTTCGGGAGTCGCTGTCTGCGGCAGACGCCATGTCAAAGCAGCTGGGTTACGGAGATCAGTTCGGGAAGCAGATGAAACTGATGGAAAGTCAGCTGAGCACGCTTCAATATCTTTTTCCGGCCGCGCTCGTATTGATCGGCGTTGTTTCTGCTTTCATCAGTTATGCGATAGCAAGGCCGCTTTTAAGGCGATTCTCCCCCGATCTTCCGAAAATGAAGCCTTTTAGAGAGCTCAAACTCCCGCAAAGCGTTGTCATTCTGTACTTTATTGTGACGATATTAGGGTTTCTGCATTTGGAAAAAGGGCATATGCTGTATTCGGTTTCATTGAATGGGGGATTTATTCTCAGCTTGCTGATTTGTATTCAAGGATTAGCGTTTATTTTTTTCTACTGCCATGAGATGGAGATGCCAAAAGCCGTTCCTGTATTAGCGATTGTGCTGGGTGTGCTTTTTCCGTTTATCCTGTCCGTGTATCTCCTCTTAGGCATCATTGACATAGGCTTTAACATAAGAAATAAGGTGACGCGAAATTGAGTGTGACTTACAGGTGGGGAGTTGATAGAAATGCCTAGTTTTTATGAAAAACCGTTGTTTCGGTATCCCATCTATGCATTGATTGCATTATCAATCATCATAATCCTCATCAGCATCTACTTTAACTGGGTGATAGGAGCCGTCGGCGTTGTGCTGCTCGCCGTGATCTTGTTTTTCATTAAGCGTGCGGATTCTCTGATCAGAAGAGAAATTGACGATTATATCTCCACGTTATCGTATAGATTGAAAAAAGTAGGCGAAGAGGCATTAATGGAAATGCCTATCGGGATTATGCTGTTTAATGATCAATATTACATTGAGTGGGCGAATCCGTTTTTGTCTTCCTGCTTTAATGAAAGCACGCTCGTCGGGCGCTCGCTGTATGACACATGTGAGGCCGTCGTGCCGCTGATCAAGCAGGAGGTCGATTCGGAAACGATCACCTTGAATGAGCGGAAATTTAAAGTGGTGATTAAAAGAGATGAGCGCTTGCTTTATTTCTTTGATGTGACAGAACAGATTCAGATTGAAAAGCAGTACGAAAATGAGAGAACCGTGCTGGCATATGTCTTTTTAGATAATTACGATGATGTCACACAGGGGCTGGATGACCAAACGAGAAGCACGATGAACAGCCAGGTCACCTCATTATTAAATGCGTGGGCGCAAGAGTACGGCATTTTCCTGAAGCGGACGTCCTCGGAGCGGTTTATCGCGGTGTTAAATGAACACATATTAACTGAGCTTGAAAACGCGAAGTTTTCGATTTTGGATGAAATTCGTGAAAAAACATCAGTTCACACTGTATCTTTGACCCTCAGCATCGGCATCGGCGCTTCGGTTTCTTCTTTGAAAGAGCTTGGGGATCTGGCGCAGTCCAGTCTCGATTTGGCTCTCGGCCGCGGAGGCGACCAAGTGGCGATCAAAATGCCGAACGGCAAGGTGAAATTTTACGGCGGCAAAACGAATCCGATGGAGAAGCGCACAAGGGTGCGTGCCCGGGTGATTTCCCACGCGCTCAAGGAAATTGTCTCAGAAAGCAGCAATGTCATTATCATGGGGCATAAATTTCCTGACATGGACGCAGTCGGAGCCGCAATCGGAATATTGAAGGTGGCGCAGGCCAACGGCAAAGAAGGCTACATCGTCATTGATCCGAACCAGATCGGATCAAGTGTTCAGCGCCTGATTGAAGAAATTAAAAAATACGAAGAGCTGTGGTCGCGGTTTATCACGCCGGAAGAGGCGTTGGAAATTTCAAATGATGACACGCTGCTTGTCGTCGTGGATACACATAAACCGTCCTTTGTGATGGAAGAGCGTCTCGTGAACAAAATCGAGCACATCGTTGTGATTGACCACCACCGAAGAGGCGAGGAATTTATTAAAGATCCGCTGCTCGTTTATATGGAGCCATACGCTTCATCCACCGCGGAACTCGTGACGGAGCTGCTTGAGTACCAGCCGAAGCGGCTCAAAATCAATATGATTGAAGCGACGGCCTTGTTAGCTGGTATAATAGTGGATACGAAGAGCTTTTCCCTTCGTACGGGCTCGCGGACGTTCGACGCCGCTTCTTATTTGAGAGCGAAAGGCGCAGATACGGTTCTGGTGCAGAAAGTCCTCAAAGAATCGGTCGGTTCTTATATCAAGCGGGCGAAGCTGATCCAGCATACATCTCTATATAAAGAAAATATCGCGATTGCTTCTCTTCCTGAGAACGAAGAGGAGTACTTTGACCAGGTGCTGATTGCGCAGGCGGCCGATTCCCTTTTATCGATGAGTGAAGTGGAAGCTTCATTTGCCGTAGCCAGACGGGATGAACATACGGTGTGCATCAGTGCGAGATCGCTTGGCGAGGTCAATGTGCAGATTATTATGGAGGCGCTGGACGGCGGAGGGCATTTAACCAATGCGGCGACCCAGTTATCGGGCATTTCTGTTTCCGAAGCGCTTGTCCGGCTGAAGGAAGCCATTGATGAATATTTTGAGGGAGGCGTTCAGAGATGAAGGTTATTTTCTTACAAGATGTAAAAGGTAAAGGAAAAAAAGGGGAAATGAAAAACGTAGCAGACGGTTATGCACATAACTTTCTCATTAAAAAAGGCCTCGCTGTCGAAGCAAATGCGACAAACATGAGCGCATTGAAAGGACAGAAAGAAAAAGAGAAAAAAGAAGCAATTGCAGAGCTTGAAAGAGCGAAAGACTTAAAAGAAACACTTGAACAGCTGACTGTTGAACTGAGTGCCAAATCCGGTGAAGGCGGCCGCCTATTCGGGTCTGTCACAAGCAAACAGATTGCAGAAGCGCTGCAAAAAACGCACAAAATTAAAGTGGATAAACGGAAACTGGAGCTCCAAGACGGTATCCGCACACTGGGATATACAAATGTGCCTGTAAAGCTGCATCCTGAGGTTCAGGCTGTGCTGAAGGTTCACGTGAAAGAAGAAGCGTAATATCAAATGAAAAACCCGCCGATCCGGCGGGTTTTTTTATGTCATCAGAGGCGCATCGTAAGAAAATGATGAGAATGTTTCATTTCCGAAGGTTATCAAATTGCATATTATATTACATCATAACGAAGGATGTGTCGGTATGAAGCGATTTTTTTCTGAAAACTTCTTTCAAAACCCTGAGAATAAAAAGGTACTGGAGGACTATCCGCTGGTCGGCAAGGGAAAAGACGGGGAAGTCTATCGCTTAACACCTAACCACTGCATAAAATACTTTTTTGAAGAAGAGACACGCAAGAAGGAATTGGCTGCTTTGCAGATCGGACAAGTTTCACCGGTGATTCCAAGACTGCATGAATACGGAGATCATTATATTGTGATGGAATATGTCCAAGGCACCTCCCTTGCCCGCCATATCAAAAAAGAAAAATCTCTATCCCTAGAACTGACAGCAGCAGTTTTAAATATGCTGGATGAATTAAAGGATCTCGGTTTTACCAGATGGGATGCCGAAATCAGGCACATTCTGATCAACGAACAAGGTGAACTTAAAGTCATAGACCATAAAAGAGCCTTTTCCTCCGTTGCACGAGTGCCCGTAAAACTGTTAAAAGGGTTGGGAAAATACGGCTTGGCGGCTGAGTTTTTGAACACCGTGAAAAAATTAAATCCGTCACGTTACCTGGAATGGCAGCTGCACATGTAAGTTTCTGAAAATCCGCACATGTAAGTTTCCTTTTTTGGGGGTCGTCATATGATATTTGTAACATTTGTTTGGTGGAGTGTGGAAAAAATGGAAGAATACATTATGGTCATCGGTGCTCATCCTGATGATGAACTATTGGGATCAGCAGGCACCATAAAACGGCTGATCAATGAAGGATATAAAGTGATTTCCATTATTACGGCATTAGGCAGAAAAGAAGAAGCGCATCACATTAAGCAATTAGGCGAACGGGCGAATCAAGAGCTTGGAATTGAGAAAGTCATCTTTTTAGAGCATACGAATTTAGAACTTGAATGTATCCCTCTTCATAAGCTTGTCAAAGAATTAGAACAGCTCATTCACGTCTATCAGCCTTCTAAAATTTTTACTCATCATTACGGTGATATCAATATGGACCATCAGAAAACATTCCAAGCAGTTTTGACAGCCGCCAGACCTCTTCCAGATCAAAAGCCTATTGAACTGCTTACGTTTGAAACGCTGTCTTCAAGCGAGTGGGAGAGGAATACGGCTGATAAACTCTTCAAGCCCAATTACTTCGTTAATATCACAGAGACGATGGACGCCAAACTTGCGGCGCTTCACCACTATGACGTAGAAATGAGGGATTATCCTCATCCCCGTTCATATGAAGGCGTTAAACATTTAGGAAGAGTCAGAGGGATGACAGCGGGCGTAGAATACGCCGAGGCATTTGAAGTGGTGCGGAGGATTTGGAAATGAACGAGATGTTTACCATCCCGTATCCATATATGGTCCAGACGCTTGATCAGTACTACGGAGTCAAAACGCGCCCGCAAAAAAAGACAGCAATCAAGACCCAGATGAAACAGTCACATCGTATTCCGCGAGTATACAGGAAGAAAAAGAAGTTATCCATTCTGATTGCCACATTTTGGGACTACCCGCACACCGGCGGTTTATCCAACTATATTAAAACGCTTAGTGAGGGTCTGAAAAAGAGAGGCCATAAGGTGGATGTCATATCCCCCAATCAGTTTCCTTCCGCAAAAGTAAAAAAACTGCGGACGGCTGTTGTTCCGTTATTAAAAGATTTCTTTAGAGACAGATACGGGGATTATAACGATCATATTTTGAAAAATAATCGGCTGATGTTCATATACGAGCAAATGCTTCAAAAGGTGAATTTGGGAAAATATGATGTGTTTCATGCTCAGGATTTATTTACAGCCAATATATTAGGCAGATTCAACCGTATCTATAAAAAACCTTTATTGTTTACACCGCATGGCATGTTTACTTTCAACAGACTAAAATTTCACATATTTAAAAAAGGCTCGGTAGAAGAGGCTTATTACAAAAAACTAGAGATGAAAGCCATTGAATATGCAGATCGCCTGATTATTATCAGCGATACGTTTCGCAGCCCGCTGATGAAGCTTGGAGCCGAACAGGAAGACATGACAACGGTGATCACAGGAATCGATTACGATGCAAAAACAGGCTGGAAAAAGAAACTTCCGTTACCGAAAAATAAAATCATCATCTCATGTATTGCGAGATTAGGCCCGAGAAAAGGGCATAATCATTTGCTTGACGCACTTGCGAGAATTCCGTCTGATGTACTTGACCATGTAGAAGTGCTGATCGTGGGCGACGGAGAGACACGGAGCGCGCTGGAGGAACAGGCTCGAAAACTGAAACTATCAATGGTCTCCTTTTTGGGAAAAAGAGATGATGTTCCCGCTATTTTGGATGTGACGGACATATTCGTACTGCCGACCATTAATGATAGTCTGCCCATTTCTATTATTGAAGCGATGTTCAGCGGCTCGGCCATCATCGCGACCGATTGCGGCGGCATCCCGGATCTGATCCGCCATAACAAAACGGGGCTTATTGTCGAGCCGGGCAATGCAAAGGATCTTGCCCGGGCATTGGCGTTTTTTATCTCTAACAAACCTGCGCGGAAGAGAGCTGCTTCAAATGCAAAAGCCTATGCAGAGAAATATTTAAGCAGTGAGACGATGATAAAAAATATCGAATCCGTTTATCAAAATACCATCAAGCTCGGAGGGAAATCATGAAACATGAACATGCGGCCGTTGTACTTGATTTCAGTGCAAACGGGATCGGGATGATTCGAAGCCTGGCCCGAAGAGGAATAGATGTTTACGCGTTTGACACGGAGGGGCCTTATCGTATCGGAAAATCAAGATTAGCAGATTGCGGGATATGTCCCAGTCCTTTAACACAAGAGGAAGAGCTTCTGACATTTCTGACTGATTTCGGGAAGCGATTTCAGGCAAAACCGGTTCTGTACGCAGGATCTGATGATTATGCGGGATTTATATCTAAATTCCGCAAAACATTAGCCGGTTTTTTTTTATTTTTGCTCCCGAGCCACTCTCTGTTAGAAACGGTTTTAGATAAAAGCAAAGCATATGAACTGGCGGTGAAGCATAACATCCCCTGCCCGAAAACCTTTTTTCCGAACAATCAGGATGAATTGGAAGAAGCCATCGCCAATATTGAGTTTCCGTGTATTTTAAAACCGGTGTCCGGCCATGAATACAGGAAAAAAGTAAACAAGAAAGCAATTGTGATGAAGGATGCGGCACAATTGCGCAAGGAGTTCAGCTCCTACAGAGAAAATGGAAAACTGCTCGTGCAGGAAATCATTCCCGGAGACAATCAGTGTTTTTATAAAGTCGCCACTTTTTATGATGACCAAATGAAATTAATGGGCTTATTTTCTCTGCAAAAAAACCATCAATTCCCTGCTGATTTTGGCGCGGGAGCTCATGTCGTGAGCAAACGGATTCCTGAATTAATTGAGAAGACCCTGCCGTTTTTTGAAGCGATTCAGCTGAAAGGAGTAGGCATGGCGGAATTTAAAAAGGACCCCCGGGACAATGTTTACAAATTTATAGAAATTAATCCGCGCTTTTGGCTCAGCCATAGCCTGACAGAACCGGCAGGCGTTCATTTTGTTTACATGTACTATCTGTATTTGACCGGACAACATGTGAAGCCTCAGCTCGAGCAAAAAGAGGGAATCAATTGGATTTATGAGGTGCGTTACTTCTTAACGTTTTTGAAGAAACGAAAAAGAGGAGAAATGACGTTCCGGGATTTTTGGAAAGGGTGTAAAGGAAAAAAGGAGTATGCTCTTTTTGCTTGGAATGACCCGATGCCTTTTATCAGAAACACTTGGTCACATCTCAAAAACAGCTGGAAACGGAAGCGGAAGGAAGGTCAGCATGTCTGAAAAGGATCTTTTATATGACGCATTTCAGAAACTGAGAATTGACGAAAAACTGTCTCATTCATTTGGCGAAAAGGCGGCTGTGAATCCGGATGACATCACATGCCTGAAAACAACAGACAGAAGCGCTATTTATAAACTGCTTGTGAAAAAGAAATCCGACACCGTCCCGCTGATTTTGAAGGTGTATAAATCCTCCCGTGAAAAAAACAAGGTCGAGATTAATATATACAGTAAAGCCCGTGCTGTCTTAGGGGATTTGCTGCCGGACATATATCTTATAGAAGAAAACGACCGGGAAACGTGGATATTTATGGAGTTTGTCAGCCAGATCAGGGGACAGCTTACATTTCATCCTAAGCATTTTCGGTATATTATTCCGTCTGTTGCTGAACTGCACAGCCGCACCTTTGAAAACAAGAAAATTTCTGACGGGAAATGGCGGTCATGGCTGCCGGTATATGAATCGGAAACCATGAGGAAGGGGCGTAAAAAGCAGATCAAAAAGACAGCGGAATTACTGGATCGGGCCCTCAAAGATGAGCGCACAAAGGATATCGTAAAGCCTCATTATCGGCAAATCGCAAACCTGCTGGAGCGAAAGGGGCCGGATTTTTTCCCTGAATTGATGCAAAACGGCTCAGCCATTACACATGGCGACCTTCATATGCAGAATATTTGCACCCACGATGCGTCCGGCCATGAACCGTGGGATATTCAATTCATCGATTGGGAATCAGCAAAATACGCGCCGGTTTGGTTTGATATGACGGTGCTGGTTGAAATTCTGCTTGGCTTCAGAAAAGATTGGAGCCCGCACGCGGAAGACATTCGGACGTATTGCGTAAAAGTGTATACGAAAGAAATGAAAAAGCGGGGTATTCATTTTCAGACCCCTCCTATGACGCTTTATAAAATGTCTTATTTGCAGAGGACACTTGAGAAAGGGCTTCATACCCAATTGCGAAGAATCTTCGACAATCGGGGAGGAGAGCTGCTCCCGTATCATGTAGACAAAGTGTCACAATGGGGGCGGGAACTAGGCTTATAGGTTTGAGAGAGGGGGGAGCGGATTTGAGAGAAGAGATGGTGCCTCTTGCCTTATTGCGCGTCATGGATCAATTTTACGGAATCGAACATCAAAGTGAGCAAGAGATGCTGCATTCATTTTGTTCGGAAGGAAATAGCTCCCCCAAAAGAAGAAAGAAGCCATTGCGCATTTTGTACGCAACCTTTCTCCGTTACCCGAATGTCGGAGGATTGGCTAGTTATATCACGTCCGTTAAGACAGGTTTTGAGCGAATCGGTCATCATGCGGATGTCATCTCGCCGCTCCAAATGCCGCCTTCATTTTTTCAGGAAGATATCCCGCGGGCCGCTGATGAAGTCAGAGCGTTTCTTCTCGGCAGATACGGCGCCGCAAACGAAAAACTTGTGAAGAATCTCAGCTATTTACATGTCTTTCAAAGATTTTTGAAGGAAAAAGATTTAGAACAATATGATCTGTTTCACGCGCAGGATTTATTTGCGGTATTTTTGCTGGGATACCTTAATCGAACGTATCGGCGTCCTCTTTTCTTCACGCCTCACGGACATTTTACGAAAAGCCGGATGAAGTTTCATAAAATCCAAAAGGGTTCAATTGAAGAGGCATACTTCACTGAAATAGAAAAACAGGGCATTCGGGCTTCGGATAAAATCATTACCATCAGTGACTCCTTTCACGCGCCTTTACTGGAGTACGGCGCGAAGGAAACACAGCTGACGACTGTTTATACCGGCATTCACATCCAGGATGCCCCCAAGCCGAAACGTACTGAAAAGCTCGTGATTGCGTGTGTTTCACGTCTGACTGAGCGAAAAGGGCATGACGTGCTGCTGGATGCCCTCGCGCAAATTCGGCAGCATTTATCGGGAGTCGAAATTTGGATAATCGGAGACGGGAAAATGCGGGGTTTTCTGGAAGAGAAGAGACGGAAATTGGGTCTTTCAAATGTCTTTTTCCTTGGAAAACGACGTGATGTGCCGGCGCTTTTGGCTGAATCGTCTATTTTTGTGCTGCCCACATTGAATGATAATTTTCCCATAGCGGTCATCGAAGCTATGTTTTCCGGTAAAGCCATTATCACATCTGACTGCGGGGGAATTCCTGAAATGATCCGGCATGAGAAAACAGGGCTTATCTGTCAGCCCGGCAATAGCCGCGAGCTTGCTGCTGCCCTCGTGTCATTGATTACGGATCAGTCTCTCAGAGAACGGCTCGGAAAAGAAGCAAAATCCTATGCCAGTCAGCATCTGCGTCAGGAAATCATGGTTTCAAAAATAGACAGTATTTATCAATCATTTTTATAAAAGGTTCCATATTGCCGGCGCCGGCCTGACAGGTGTTTCAAGAGCAAATAAAAGGCCGGCGTTCGATATCCGGCCTCTTTTCCAGAGCTGCAGTATTGGTCAGCTGAGATTTTTATGCCGTTCTTTTTAATCCAAGAGACAAGCTTCGTGTTGCCTGAACTGTTTCCGGATAATAAGAAGCACTTCACTTTTCCCTCAGCGTAAAAAATAAATATGAAAAGTTATGAATAAGCGATAACGAATGTTTCACCGGAATTTTCTCCATAAAAAAAGAGGCGGAAAGCCATCGCTTCCGCCTCCCGTACATATATATGAGAGAGCAGCCTTTATTTGTGTTCGTTCTCTTTTTGGACTTCAGCTAATTTGGCAAGCAGAATGTGCTGAGGCATGTGCATGATTCTCTCAAGCGGCATGTTCAGTGATTCTGCAAGCTTTTGTGCCGTTTCGGCGGAAATTTGCAGCGGTTTCATGTTATCACTCCTTCTGTTTCTTTATTGTACTAAAATCAAAAATCTATCGTAAGAGGATATGACAAAGAAATGGAGGTTTGAAAAGCCGGGCGTTATAACAGAATGGGGGGAGGTTTTTTATGCAATCGCCATTAATGTTATTACAGCTGAAGCTGGCTGATTATCAGAAAAAAGCCGCAGAACTGCGGACAATTGACGAATTTATCTTGCTGAGACAGACCTTGCAGGAAATGATGAAAGTATTTGCCGCTTGTGAAGAATGGGATCTGTATCAAAAAACGGCCGATCTCCTGGCGCAGACGGTGCTGCGTATTCGCTTCATTGAATGAGAAAAGCCCTCGCACGGGCGAAGGCTTTTCTTAAAAGGATCGTTCTTCTTCAATGTTTTTGTGCTGATCATAAATGACAAGCTTAGCCGGGCTGTTCTCTTTAGCCGTCTGCTCCGCCTTCTCAATCGCCGCGTCCTTTGATGTATAAAGAGCCGTCGGCGCCACATTTTCTACCTTCACAAACCATCCGTCCGCATCAATACTTGGTGTTACCGCATATGTTTTCATTTTTTCCCTCCTGGTTTCGATTTATTTATGTGTTTCCCAGCATTCGGAATGGTGAAACACATATCCATTGTCTGACAAATACAGGGAAAGCGATATTTTTCTATTCTTTTTCATGAGAAATGGTAAAATGGAGTTTGGATATTTTTTAAGGAGAGGACGGTGCTTAGCATGACAGACCTTCTGAATGATCGGCTGCCGCCGCAAAACATAGAAGCTGAGCAGGCCGTGTTAGGTGCTGTTTTTTTACAGCCGTCTGCGTTGACACTGGCTTCTGAAGTGTTGATTCCGGATGATTTCTACAGAATGTCACATCAAAAAATTTACAATGCCATGCTCGTGCTCGGAGATCGCGGCGAACCGGTTGATTTGATCACGGTAACGTCAGAGCTTGCGAATACCGACCTGTTAGAAGAGGTGGGAGGCGTCTCGTACCTGACGGACATCGCGAATTCCGTTCCGACAGCGGCTAATATAGAATATTACGCGAAAATCGTTGAGGAAAAATCGATTCTCCGCCGTTTAATCAGAACGGCGACCACGATCGCCCAAGACGGGTATACACGCGAGGATGAAGTTGAAGATTTATTAAGCGATGCGGAAAAAACGATTATGGAGGTCGCGCAGCGAAAAAATTCGGGCGCCTTCCAAAATATTAAAGACGTGCTTGTGCAAACATATGACAACATTGAGCAGCTTCACAACCGGAAAGGCGATATTACCGGGATTCCCACTGGTTTTATCGAGCTTGACCGGATGACGGCGGGTTTTCAGCGGAATGATTTGATCATTGTCGCAGCCCGTCCGTCTGTGGGGAAAACGGCGTTTGCCTTAAATATTGCGCAAAACGTGGCCACCAAAACGGATGAGAGCGTCGCGATATTCAGTCTGGAGATGGGTGCCGAGCAGCTTGTCATGCGTATGCTCTGCGCCGAAGGGAATATTAACGCCCAAAATCTCAGAACGGGAAATCTGACGGAAGAGGATTGGGGTAAGCTGACGATGGCGATGGGAAGCCTGTCAAACAGCGGTATCTTTATAGATGACACCCCCGGCATCCGTGTCAGCGAAATCCGTTCAAAATGCCGCAGACTGAAGCAGGAGAACGGCTTGGGCATGATTTTAATTGACTACTTGCAGCTCATTCAAGGAAGCGGCCGATCAAGCGACAACCGCCAGCAAGAGGTATCGGAAATTTCACGGGCGCTAAAAGCGCTGGCACGGGAGCTTGAAGTTCCGGTCATCGCTCTGTCTCAGCTCTCCCGGGGTGTTGAGCAGCGGCAGGACAAACGTCCGATGATGTCAGATATCCGTGAGTCAGGAAGTATTGAGCAGGATGCCGACATCGTCGCCTTCCTGTATCGTGATGATTACTATGATAAAGAATCCGAAAACAAAAACATCATCGAAATCATAATCGCCAAACAGCGTAACGGCCCGGTGGGAACCGTTTCATTGGCTTTTGTGAAAGAATACAATAAGTTCGTAAACCTGGAAAGACGCTTTGATGACGGCGGTGTTCCGGCAGGTGCGTAAAGCCTCAAGCAATGTCTTGAGGCTTTTTTTCATACGAAAGAACGAGAGAATGACATCCGTTGGGCAGACGAAAAAAGGAAAGCGCTTTTATATAATGGTATCAAGGGAGGAATAACGATGACAATTGAATTTCCGCAATTTCAAGCGGCGCAAATCCGGATCGCCCGGCCGACCGGACAGCTCAAAGAAATCATCAGGTTTTATGAAGAAGGCCTCGGACTGAAGAGGGTCGGCAGCTTTTCCGGCCATGAGGGCTACAGCGGTGTCATGTTCGGTCTGCCCCATACCCAATATCATTTAGAATTCACTGAAGAAACGGGCGCATCCCAGCCGGCGCCCGTTCCGCACGGCGACAGCCTGCTTGTCTTCTACATCCCGGATCAGCAGGAGGTCATCCGCGTCAGCATGAAATTAAAGCAGATGGGTTATGAAGAGAAAGAACCGGAAAACCCGTATTGGGGAGAAAAAGGCGTGACCATCGAAGATCCTGACGGCTGGCGGATCGTCCTGATGAATACAAGCGGAATATAAGCGGCTGTCCGAAGAACCTGTAACCCGGGTTCTTTTTCTAGTTAAAGCGTGAAAGTTTCATGAGTAATAGATAATAAATGAAAGAGAAAACGCTTTTAATCAGAGTTAAGGCGAACAAATATAGAATAATAAGATTTTAATGTTCGGATTTACGATTGACTTTCTGCATCGTCACTGATACACTTAATTTGTTTGAATGAGATATCGTTTTGAAAGGTTAACGGAGGTGCACGGATATATGTCTTCAGTAGTCGTAGTAGGTACGCAGTGGGGCGATGAAGGAAAAGGTAAAATTACAGATTTCCTGTCAGAAAATGCAGAAGTGATCGCACGTTATCAAGGCGGAAACAATGCAGGACATACCATCAAGTTTGATGGAGTCACGTACAAGCTTCATTTAATCCCATCAGGAATTTTTTATAAAGAAAAAGCGTGTGTCATCGGGAACGGAATGGTTGTTGATCCGAAAGCGCTCGTAACGGAGCTTGCGTATCTTCATGAACGCAATGTGAGCACGGATAACTTGAAAATCAGCAACAGAGCTCATGTAATTCTCCCGTACCATCTGAAACTGGATGAGGTAGAGGAAGAACGCAAAGGGGCCAACAAGATCGGCACAACGAAAAAAGGAATCGGACCTGCTTATATGGACAAAGCGGCACGGATCGGCATCCGGATCGCAGACCTGTTAGATCGAGACGTGTTTGCAGAAAAGCTTGAACGGAATCTTGAAGAGAAAAACCGTCTGCTTGAAAAAATGTATGAAACGGAAGGCTTCAAAATTGAAGATATTCTGGATGAGTATTATGAATACGGCCAGCAGATTAAAAAGTATGTATGCGATACATCCGTCGTCCTGAATGACGCGCTGGATGAAGGCCGCCGCGTCTTATTTGAAGGCGCTCAAGGGGTCATGCTTGATATCGATCAAGGAACATACCCGTTTGTTACTTCATCCAACCCGGTCGCCGGAGGGGTGACGATCGGTTCAGGCGTAGGCCCGACAAAAATCCAGCACGTCGTTGGTGTATCTAAAGCGTACACAACCCGTGTCGGTGACGGTCCTTTCCCAACTGAGCTGAAAGATGAAATCGGAGATCAAATCCGTGAAGTCGGACGCGAATACGGCACAACGACAGGCCGCCCGCGCCGTGTCGGCTGGTTTGACAGCGTTGTTGTCCGCCATGCCCGCCGCGTCAGCGGAATCACAGATCTTTCTCTGAACTCAATCGATGTGCTGACAGGCATTGAGACCTTGAAAATCTGTGTCGCTTACCGCTACAAAGGTGAAGTGATTGAAGAATTCCCGGCAAGCCTGAAAGCTCTTGCAGAGTGTGAACCGGTGTATGAAGAAATGCCTGGCTGGACGGAAGATATCACAGGCGCAAAAACATTAAGCGATCTTCCTGAAAATGCGCGCCACTATTTGGAACGCGTGTCTCAGCTGACAGGTATTCCGCTTTCTATTTTCTCTGTCGGTCCTGACCGTTCACAAACGAACGTCATCCGCAGTGTATACCGCGCTAACTAAGGGTTTGCAGCAGACAAGCCTCCGTGACCGGAGGCTTGTTTTTTCATGTGGGAAAAAAATAATAGTTTTTTTTCAAAAAAGTAGTTGCCACTTTCGAATGTTCTATGATATTATAAATCTCGTTGTTACGGAACAGCTTCAATAGAGTACTGCAAGAAAGCTTTTGTCTGAATGCTCTATGATACATAATCCGACACATCAAGAGCCATTAGCTCAGTTGGTAGAGCATCTGACTTTTAATCAGAGGGTCGAAGGTTCGAGTCCTTCATGGCTCACCACTTTTTATGGCCCGTTGGTCAAGCGGTTAAGACACCGCCCTTTCACGGCGGTAACACGGGTTCGAATCCCGTACGGGTCATTGATTTACTTTAGCGTTATTGCTAACTCCTTATTTGTCCTCGGAGGGCCGCCACGATACGGTTCTCCGGACAAATTACTGTAAGGTCCGGTAGTTCAGTTGGTTAGAATGCCTGCCTGTCACGCAGGAGGTCGCGGGTTCGAGTCCCGTCCGGACCGCCATTTTACTTTACTTTATAGTATAGAAAAGAAACATCTGGCTCGGTAGCTCAGTTGGTAGAGCAACGGACTGAAAATCCGTGTGTCGGCGGTTCGATTCCGTCCCGAGCCACTTACCCAAACGCATCTGCAATAGTAGGTGCGTTTTTTTCTTTGTTATTAAAAAAGGGAGAGCCGGCTTTTCAGCCGGCCCAGAAGAAGACGTCAAACAGTAGACGGCGATTTTTTTCGTGAGGTTTCAAAAAAATATTATTTTTTAAAAGAAAATAAAAAACATGACAAAAGGATGGCAGTTCAATACGTTTTTGCGCTGTTCTCTTTAATTTTTTTATCTTTTGACCTGAAACCGTTATAATAGACGGGGAACGTTTTTCACGTTCCGAATTGTGATCATCATGAAACAACAATAGATAAAATGAAGTCATTCTAGCAGGAGGAAAATCAAGATGATGGATAAGAAAATCCTTGTAGTCGATGATGAAAAACCGATTGCAGATATATTAGAGTTTAATTTAAGAAAAGAAGGCTATGACGTGCACTGTGCGTACGACGGAAATGAAGCCGTGGAAATGGTGGAGGAGCTTCAGCCTGATTTAATTCTATTAGATATTATGCTTCCGAATAAAGACGGAGTTGAAGTGTGCCGGGAAGTCCGGAAAAAATATGATATGCCGATTATTATGCTGACGGCTAAAGACTCTGAGATTGACAAGGTCATCGGACTTGAAATCGGAGCGGATGACTATGTCACTAAGCCTTTCAGCACGCGTGAGCTTCTGGCCCGCGTCAAAGCGAATCTGCGCCGCCAGCTTACGGTTGCGCCGGCTGAGGAAGAATCAGCTTCAAATGACATTCATATCGGATCTCTCGTCATCTTCCCTGACGCATATGTCGTATCAAAAAGAGAAGAAACGATCGAGCTGACCCATCGGGAATTTGAATTGCTGCATTACTTGGCCAAACATATCGGACAGGTCATGACGCGTGAGCATTTGCTGCAGACGGTGTGGGGCTATGACTATTTCGGTGACGTGAGAACGGTGGATGTAACAGTGCGCCGCCTCCGTGAGAAAATCGAGGATAACCCGAGCCATCCAAACTGGATCGTCACAAGACGGGGCGTCGGTTATTACTTGAGAAACCCTGAACAGGACTAACCGGCGATGAATAAGGTTGGTTTTTTTCGGTCGATTCAGTTTAAGATCACGCTGATCTATGTGCTTCTCATCATCATTGCCATGCAGATTATCGGCGTGTACTTTGTGAAACAGGTGGAGAATTCTCTCCTCAAGTCCTATGAATTATCGTTAAATCAGCGGATTGACAACCTTTCCTATTATATTGAGCAGGAATATAAAGGTGACAATGACAGCACCGTCATTAAGGATGACGTCAAACGTATTTTAAATGATTTTACGAAAAATAATGAAATACGGGAAATTACTTTTGTTGATAAAAGCTATGAGGTCATCGGTTCTTCGAGGCCTTATGGCGAGGAAATAGCGGGGAAACAGACGACGGACCCAATTTTCAAACGGATTTTCTCTACAAAACAGGCCTATTCAAAAAAATATTATGATCCTAAAAGTAAAAACAGAGTGCTGATTTCGGCAAAACCGGTCGTCACAGAGAATCAGGAAGTTGTCGGCGCGATTTATGTGGTGGCCAGTATGGAAGATACCTTTAACCAGATGAAAACCGTCAACTCGATTCTTGCTTCCGGAACAGGCTTGGCCCTTGTTCTGACGGCTCTTCTCGGTATATTTCTCGCCCGGACCATTACTCATCCGCTGTCGGATATGCGTAAGCAGGCGATGGAACTGGCAAAAGGGAATTTCTCCAGAAAGGTTCGAAAATACGGGCACGATGAAATCGGTCAGCTCGCAACGACTTTCAACCATCTGACGAGAGAGCTTGAAGATGCCCAAGCCATGACGGAAGGGGAGAGAAGGAAGCTTTCTTCCGTTATCGCCTATATGACGGACGGAGTCATCGCTACGAATCGCAACGGAGCTATTATTCTTTTAAACAGCCCTGCGCTTGAGCTGTTGAATGTTTCACGTGAAACGGCTTTAGAGATGCCGATTACGTCTTTATTGGGCATAAAAGAGAACTTTACTTTTGAGGATTTAGTAGAACAGCAGGATTCCATGCTGCTGGAGATCGAACGTGACGATGAAACCACTGTACTGCGGGTGAATTTTTCCGTTATTCAGAGAGAGCACGGAAAAATTGATGGTTTAATCGCGGTTCTTTATGATGTCACCGAACAGGAAAAACTCGATCGCGAGCGCAGAGAATTTGTTGCCAATGTGTCTCATGAGCTGAGAACACCGCTGACGACAATGCGAAGCTATTTAGAGGCGCTTGCAGAAGGCGCGTGGGAAAATAAAGAGATCGCTCCGCGTTTCTTAATGGTGACCCAAAATGAAACTGAGCGCATGATCAGATTGGTGAATGATCTGCTTCAGCTTTCTAAATTCGACAGCAAAGATTATCAGTTTAATCGAGAGTGGATTCATATGATCCGCTTTATGTCTCTGATTATTGACCGTTTTGAAATGACAAAGGAACAGCATGTCGAATTTATCCGCGAGCTGCCGGACAGAAATCTGTACGTGGAGATTGATCAGGATAAAGTGACGCAGGTTCTCGATAATATCATTTCTAACGCATTGAAGTACTCACCGGAAGGCGGACATGTCACCTTCTCAGTCGATGTGAATGAGAAAGAAGAGCTGCTCTACATCAGTGTAAAAGATGAAGGTATCGGCATTCCGAAAAAAGATGTGGAAAAAGTCTTTGACCGTTTCTACAGAGTGGATAAAGCGCGTACGAGAAAACTCGGCGGCACCGGGCTCGGCCTTGCGATTGCAAAAGAGATGGTTCAGGCGCACGGCGGTGACATTTGGGCCGACAGTGTAGAAGGCAAAGGAACGAAGATTACATTTACTCTTCCATATAAAGAAGAGCAAGAGGATGATTGGGATGAGGCGTGAAAATATAAAAACAGTCATACTGTCGGTGCTAGTCGTCATTAGTCTTGTTTTAACATGGGGAATTTGGACGTTCCAGCCCAATTTTTCAGAAGGCACGGCCTCAACCAAATCGACTGTTCGGGAAAAGCATAAAATTGATAAAACGAGCCAAAAAATGTCGCAAACGGTAAAACCTCGGGACATGTTTATTCATACAAACGGCTCTCATTATAAAGTGGATGATGAGACACTCTTTAATGACCTGTGGGCGGATTTGCCGCAATGGGAAGTAAAAGGGATGAAAGATATTTCCGATCAATACGACAAGCTCGGTTTTAAAAATTGGCTTTACGGCAGAAACGGAAATTCGGCAAAGCTCGATCTGCAATTCAATGACACCATTCCGATTGATTTCTTCCAATCGATGTTTAAATGGTCGAATCAGTCAATGGAATACAGCTCATTTGACCATATAGTCATTCCGTTTAATGAGAATAAAGCGAATAAGAAGATTTACATGGTCTCATACAGCAAACAGCTGATTCTGGAAGTGGCTGTGGAATCGGCGAATTACCGCAACCTGATGAATGAGCTGTACAGCAAAAAATCGAGTATGCCGTTATACCACCTCTATTCGGTCGGAAAAAGCAAAGAATTTCTCATGCCGAATTCGCGGTTTAATATGAAGGAAAAAGAATTTATTACTGAAACCATTAAGACGAATCTGTTTAAGCAGACGCTCTTTAATGATCCGAGCACGGTCAGAGAGGATCCGAATTACAATCGGAATGTGCTGACTGATGGAATCAGCCGTCTGGAAATCAATTCGACGCAGCGGCAGATTCAATTCCAGCACCGGAACCTGGCGCAAAGCGCTTCTTATCAAACGGGAGAGCTGATTAAGAAAAGCTATAAATATTTAGAGGATACGGGGAGCTGGACGGATCATTATCAATTTTTCAATGTGAGTGATAACCAGCAGCTGAGTTTCTACATGTTTAAAGATCAAATGCCTGTCATCAACAGCACGTCTAAGCCTTTCGGAGCCGGGCCTGTTATGACCCTGCAATGGGCCAATGACGAGGTTCTCAGCTACAAGCGGCCGAACTATGTTCTCGGGCCGAACCCGATTAAAACAAAAGACGTAAAAATGATGAGCGGCAATGAGGTTGTGTCGCTGCTGGAGCAGCAGGATAAATACGATGTGAACAAAATCGACCAGATCTTCCTGTCCTATCAAATGGTATCTTCGTCAACGAATGATCTTGTTGAGCTGGAACCCGTCTGGAGTATGAAAATCAACGGAAAGATCATTCCGATTACGAAAGATCTGCTGGGGAAGGAGGAGGACGATAATGGAGTGGAATAAGACAAAAACGATCTTCATCATTGCCTTCCTCATCCTCGATATTTTTCTCGGCTATCAGTTTTTTGAAAAACGCTCTAGCAGCGAATACGAAGTGATTAAAAATTCAAATGTGGAAAAAGACATGGAGATGGATCATATCACATTCGGCAACTTGTCTTCTGATTCCGAGACGGGCTACAGGCTGACAGCGGGCCAAAAGGTATTTACCGCGGAAGATATTGAGGCCTTGAAGGATCAGAAGCCGTTAATGGAGATGCCGACGGATGATCACAAGGTCACGACGCTGAGAATGAAGTTTTCCGATCCGGTCGGTTTATCGAAGCAAAAGCCGCAGAATGATGCGGAATCGCTCGTCAGCTCCAAATTAACCGGCGGAGAAAAATATAAACTGTGGAAAGTCGATAAGGATAAAAAACAGATCATTTTTTACCAGACGTACGACGGCCAGTTTATTTATCAGGATTTTGACTCGTCCTCAGACGCGATCGGACAGGTCATTCTGCATCTGAACGATAAAAACGAGGTCGTATCTTACGAGCAGACCATGTTGGAGTCATTCAAGCGAATCCAGACGGAAAGCCTGATTCCAGAGCTGGATGCGGTCGAATTATTGTATTCTCAAAATTACTTAAAAGCGAATTGCGCCGTCAAAAGTGTCAAGTTCGGCTATATCGCCCAATACCCGCTGACAAGTACGCAGGTGCTGGCGCCGGTATGGAGAATTACAATTGAAGATAAGACAAAAGGTCCGAAGAAGAAGACACAGCAAACGTACACTGTGAATGCATTGGAAAGCACAGTCATTGATAACAATCAAAATAAATAATGGAGTGAGACACAAATGGGCTTGCAATTTAGCGTGCTTGCGAGCGGGAGTACCGGAAACGCGTTTTATCTGGAGACAGAGGAGCACTCCTTTCTGGTGGATGCCGGCCTGAGCGGAAAAGCGATGGACGGGCTGATGGAGCAAATCGGCCGTAAGATAGACGACGTGGACGGCATCTTTGTCACTCATGAGCACAGCGACCATATTAAAGGGCTCGGCGTCATTGCGAGAAAGTACGGTCTTCCGGTATACGCCAATGAAAAGACGTGGAAAGCGATGGAGAATCAGATCGGCAAGCTGGACACCGGACAAAAGTTTTTGTTCCCGATGGAAAGCGTGAAATCCTTCGGCGGGCTTGATGTTGAGTCATTCGGCGTCTCTCATGACGCGGCCGAGCCGATGTTCTATGTTTTCCATTACCAAGGCAGAAAGCTCGCGCTGATGACGGACACCGGGTATGTGAGCGACAGAATGAAAGGTATTATCCGTTCGGCCAATGTGTTTGTGTTTGAAAGCAACCATGACGTCGGCATGCTGCAAATGGGCAGATACCCATGGAGCATCAAACGGCGGATTTTAAGCGATGTCGGCCACGTCTCAAATGAAGACGCGGCGCTCGCCATGACTGATGTCATCGGCGACAGCACATCACGCATCTATTTGGCGCATCTGAGCCAAGACAACAATATGAAGGAACTGGCGAGAATGTCCGTGCAGCAGACATTGGCTGCGAAAGGATTTGTCGCGGGGGAAACGTTTCAATTATTTGATACCGATCCGAAAATCCCGACGCCGCTGTGCGCCGTGTAATTTTTCCAAATGAATCATGATTATTAATCCGCGATCTAACCCACACTATAAGCAAATTAAGTTCTCTTGAAAGGATTTGAGATAGGGTGGATTATAATCGCGATGATGAACAGTACGCCCCTGAGCAGCCCCGCCGCAGCAAGAGAGGATACTTCCTTTCAAGTCTGATCGGCGTCATCGTCGGGGCCGCGCTCATGGCTTTACTGCTGCCTTACTGGACAGGCGGAGACCATGGAGAAAGCAGCAAAAGCACCAATCAGCGTATCGGCAGCGAACAGGTGAAAACAGTCAACGTAAATGTCAATGATGCTGTCACGAATATGGTCAGCCGTGTATCGGATTCGGTAGTCGGCGTTCTCAATATCCAAAAGACCGATATTTGGGGAGAGGGCGGCGAAGCGGGAAGCGGGTCCGGCGTCATTTACAAAAAGAACGGAAACACTTCTTATATCGTAACCAATCACCATGTCATTGAAGGTGCGACTGAAATTGAGATCAGCCTGAAAGATAACTCGCGCGTGCCTGCCGAGCTGATCGGGAGCGACCGTCTGATGGATCTCGCCGTGCTGAAGGTGAAGACTGATAAAATCAAATCGGTTGCCCAATTCGGAAATTCTGACCAAGTGAAAGTCGGCGAGCCGGTCATTGCGATCGGAAACCCGCTCGGGCTTGAATTTGCGGGATCGGTGACACAAGGGATCATTTCAGGAACGGAAAGGGCGGTGCCCGTTGACTCAAACGGCGACGGACAGCCGGATTGGAATGCGGAAGTGCTGCAGACCGACGCCGCGATTAATCCGGGCAACAGCGGCGGCGCTTTGATGGATATATCGGGCAAGGTGATCGGCATCAACTCAATGAAGATTGCTGAATCCGCCGTTGAAGGAATCGGCCTCTCCATCCCGTCAAAGCTTGTTATTCCCGTTATTCAGGATTTAGAAAAATACGGAGAAGTCAGACGGCCTTTCCTTGGTATTGAGATGAAATCCTTAACGGATATTGCGAGCTACCATTGGAGCCAGACGCTCAAACTTCCGAAGGGTGTTAAAACCGGAGCGGTCATTATGGGTGTTGACGCGTTTTCACCGGCCGGAAAAGCAGGATTGAAAAAGCTCGACGTGATCACCGGATTCGACGGACATAAGGTCAATGACATTGTGGATCTCCGTGAGCGTCTGTATCGCAAAAAGATCGGCGACCGTGTGAACATCACGTTCTACCGTTCAGGAAAGAAAAAAACAGCGGAAGTCAAACTGACAGAAGCGGATCGATTGCAGAGATAAAAAAGCAGCCCGGAAATCCGGGCTGTTTTTTATTGATTTATTTGTTAATATTATGAATGAAAGGTGGTGAAAAACATGAAAACAGCTGATATGATCATTGTATTGAATGAAATTGAAGGTGAATGTGAAGGAAGAATTATATTAGAATGCAGAATTTAAGAAATGAACATATCATATCAAACGTCCTTTTCCAGGGCGCTTTTTTTTATGCCATTTTTCAGCAGCTCACAAAAAAGAACTGAACGCGGGTCACAGCACGTTCAGTTGGAAATGGGTATATTTAGAAAAAGGCAGACATATGAACTTAGAACTTTTGTGATTGAAACAGACTGGTGTTGCAAAATTGAAGCGTCCCAACTAAGGCTTATTGTAAAGACCCAAGCTGAAAACTTCCTGAATTCAGCAGATTTTCAGCTTAGATTCAGTTTTGTTTCAGATAAAAGCGAATAATAGAGGGGGAAGCGAAAAAAATAAACTCAGGCTGATACATCTAAGGAGAGACTGCATCATGGATAAGTTGAAAGGCATCAAGGTGCTGATTGTAGACGACGAGCCGGCGATCATTGATTTTTTAACGATGGGGCTTGTCAATGAAGGATTTGAAGTGATGTCCGCGGCAGACGGGATGTCGGCAATGAATCTTGTTAAGGCATTTCAGCCTCATATCGCAGTTTTGGACGTTATGACGCCGGGAATGGATGGGCTTGAGCTGTCAAGAATGCTCAAGAAAACAAGCAATACCGCCGTCATTATGCTGACTGCGAAGGATGAAGCAGAGCTTCGCGTAAAGGCGCTGATTGAAGGTGCTGATGATTACATGATCAAACCGTTCAGCTTTGAGGAACTGCTTGCCTGGATTTACGCAAGAATCCCCAACCGGTTTCCGCATCTTTTTGATGAGGTGGTGCCCGGCCCTATCCGAATCGATGACCGGAGCAGAGAGATTCATTACAATGAACAGTCTTTGAAGCTGTCCGCCACAGAATATGAACTGCTTAAATTTTTAGTGCTCCGCAGAACGGTTCTCAGCAAAACTAGGATTCTCGATCAAGTATGGGGCTATGGTTTTTACAAAGAGCATAAGGTGACCCGCACGGTGCGGGGCCCGGGGTACAAGGGGGATCTGGCATGAAGAGGCTGTACAGAACTCTGCGATTCCAGCTCCTGTTCAGGTCGCTGGCGATTTTGGCCCTGCTGTTATGCTTCATCGGCGGCACACAGTACATGTTTATGAAAAGGACGATGTATGAAAATCAGGCGATCAGCATGCAGAGCTATATCAATTCAATGGATCAAAGCGTATGGAGGTCAATCAAAACCCTTGCCCGTTCTGAAACACCGGCTCATCCGAATTTGATTTATCCCGGGGTGACGGTTGCTTTTATCGATCAATCATACAAGATGTCTGTTTTATCTGAGGACCCGCACGCGGGAACCGCTCCTTCTTTTCCGAAAAACGTGTATCGGGATGCGCTGACAGACACAATGGCGCTTCACTATCAGGTGGCTCACAATAAGTCGGGTCAGGAAATCATCGTCGTGTTTCAGGCGATTTCCATTGACGGAAGGCAGGCTGGTGTTATGCAAATGAGCACGCTGACACAGCCTCTGGATGATTCGCTTTTCCGCCAGGTCGGTATTTTTGCGGTGCTTTCTTTTGCGGCTTTGGTCATCGGGCTGTTTGTTTTTTTTCCGGTGATCCGGCTCACACTCAAGCCATTATCGCGCATTGTGCATATGATGGGTGGCATGAATGCCGGCAGTCTCGATAAACGGCTGCCGATTGATAAAAAGCAGGCCGAAATTGAGTCATTAGGCATATCCATCAACCAGATGCTGGAACGGATTGAAACCTCTTTTCAGGCGGAAAAAGAAGCAAAGGAACGCATCCGGCAGTTTGTATCAGACGCGTCACATGAGCTGAGAACACCGCTTACCTCCATTCACGGCTATATCGAAATTTTAATGCGCGGAGCGGCGGAGAAGCCAGAGCAGAAAGAAAAAGCGCTCCGAAGCATGTACGCCGAAACCGTCAGGGCGAATAAGCTGATAGAGGACCTTCTGTTTCTTGCGAAGATTGACCGGGAGCCGAGCTTTGAAATGCAAAAAGGCGCACTGGGAGCCGTCATTTTGGAAATGGAAGGTCAGCTGAAGCAACTGGCGGGAAACCGGAAGCTCGAGTTTTTTGTCGATCAACAGATTGAAGCCGTTTTTGACAAGGGCAAAATGAAGCAGGTCATTCTCAATCTCTTTTACAACGCGGTGCAGCATACGGATGAAGAAACGGGCGTCATCACCGTTTCCCTGCAGAAAGACGGCGGCATCATGCTCATGATTGCGGACAACGGAACGGGCATCGCCCCCGAACATGTGCCTCATTTGTTTGACCGGTATTACAGGGCGGAAACCTCCCGATCCCGTAAATACGGCGGCACCGGGCTGGGTCTTGCCATTACAAAAACCATTATCGACAGACATAACGGAACAATTGAAGTGAAAAGTGAGCAGGGAAAAGGCTCCGTGTTCATTATCCGGCTGCCGGGATAAGTCTGCTGATCCGCAAAGATGCCGCTCATACAAGAGTATTGATATTCACCCGGACTATGGTGCCGAAATAATCAAAGCCCACAGCTTAGCAATTTCTGACATAAAAAAAGCGGATTTAATATTAAGCTTCATTTGTTCCTTCCGGCTTACATGCATGAGCTGAGCTATATGAAGGCGACATCAGCGAGGTGTTGGAAAAAAGAAGGAAATTTTTGTGTTATTCGAGAATACAACTCATTATTGCCCAATTTGTTTTGGGAAAAGTCTGTATCTGCAAGATCCATGTATAGAGGGTTTTAGTGTTAAGACTGACGGGCTCCTTTCTGTTCATGATGTTAAATGCAGATAGCTGGAAAGGGGTATTCATGTGCGGAATAGAAATTTGCTTTACTTCTCCGGTTTTTTCGGAAACTTTTTTTTCGAACGGGGAATTTGGATTTTATATTTAACAAGTATGAATTATTCGTTGTTTCTTGTGGGCATCCTGCAATCGGTCTTGAATTTGGCGATGTTTCTGGCGGAAGTGCCGAGCGGCGTCATCTCGGACAGAATCGGGAGAAAAAAATCGCTCTTGCTCGGCCATTTTATGGTCATTGTCTATTTGGCGATGTTCCTGAGCTTTCATAACTTCATCGCCCTCTTCATCGCCCATATTATATACGGCGTCGGGCTGACGTTTATATCAGGAACGGATCACGCCTTTTTGTTTGATTCACTGAAAGAACAAGGGAAGGAAAAGTGGTACGGCAAATCCATCGGAAACTATAACGGACTTGTCATACTCGGTCTTGCGATCGCCATGGGCATCGGCGGTTACTTACAGGAAATATCATGGGCTTATGTGTTTATCGCGGGGATTGTGACTCAGCTGATTGCAATGGCGGTCATTACACAGCTGACGGAAATCAAATTTGAAAACAGTGAACACGAAACGCAGACGGTCGGTGACATTTTAAAAGAAGTCAAAGATTTCTTCAGGCTGAACAAAGCCTTTAAATATCTGGTGCTGTCACTCTCTGTTTTCTTTGCGATTACATCGGTTTTTTATATGTACGGACAAGATCTGTTAAGTCAGGAAGGTCTGTCCGTGCGCAATATATCCATTATTTTTGCGGGACTGTCCATCTTGCAGGCGCTGTGCTCCATCTTTTCTTCAAAGCCGGCGGAAAAATTCACGCCGAGGCGCGTGCTTCTGCTGACATTCTGCACAATCGGGGCAGCCTATCTGTTTATACCTTCGGGCAGTCTGTACGTGACGATTGCCGCTTTTGTCGTCATTAACGCGCTCTATGATGTGATAGAGCCCGTATCCAGTCAGGTAGTGAATAATGAGATTCCGTCAAGAACGAGAGCCACGCTGCTGTCGATTATCAGTTTGATGACCTCTCTCTTCATGTTCATTGCCTTTCCTTTTATCGGATTCTTAACGGACTATTTTGATTCAGCCTTGCTGCTGACCGCAATCGGGGTATTATCCATCTTATTGTCGCTGTTTATGATGCTCAGCTTTTACAAACTGAAAGCGAGTGTCGCCATCCAGAATAAAGTCGAGCTTTGAATCAGAATTGCAAATTCAGGTAATGGAATGGTGGCACCAAGTCGAGAATACGGAACATACATTGGCAGTGAGCGAAAACTTTTGGTTTACCGGAGAGCGGCTTGCCAATCAGACATAAGCTGAAAAAAGGCTGAGGAGCATCTCAGCCTTTTTTCAGTATGGATTCATTTCATCCGTTCCAGCCCGAATTTTTTCAGGCGGTATTGCAGGCTCTGTCTGCTGATACCGAGCTCGTGTGCCGTTTTGGATATGTTGTTGCCGTGTTTTCGCAGAATGTTTTCGATCATATATTTTTCAAAATTCTCCATTTTATCTTTTAAATCGGTGCCGGGCTGGGTGTTTGGAGCGGCTTTGGCATCCGTGTCAGCCGGTTTGATTTTCATACGGTATTGATAAGGCAGGTGTGCCGCCGTAATCGTCGTTTCATCCGTCATAAAGTTCATGGCGCCTTCAATCATATGTTCAAGCTCACGGATGTTGCCCGGCCAGTCATATTCCAGGAAGAATTGCTGCACATCGTCACTGATCGAATCGACATGCATTTGGAACAGGTGATTGTTTTTCTGGATAAATACTTCAGCCAGAGGCAGAATGTCCTCTTTGCGCTCCCGGAGCGGCGGAATGATCAGCGTGACAACGCTTAATCGGTAATATAAATCTTTGCGCAGCCGCTCTTCCGAAATGGCGGTGATCGGGTCTTCATTCATCGTGGCGATGATTCGGACGTCAATCGGTTTGTCCTGAGCTGACCCGATGCGCCTGATTTTCTTTTCCTGCAGGGCTCGGAGCAGTTTGGCCTGCAGGCTGAGATTGAGAGAGTTGATCTCATCCAGCAGCAGGGTGCCGCCCTGTGCCTGCTCAAATAAGCCGGGCTGGTCGATGGCTCCGGTAAAGGCGCCTTTTTTCGTGCCGAATAAAATACTTTCGACCAGACTGTCCGGCAGGGCGGCGCAGTTTTGTGATATGAACGGGGCGCCGGAGCGCTGGCTGCCGTTGTGAATGCTTTGGGCGAACAGTTCTTTTCCTGTTCCCGTCTCACCCGCCAAAAGCACGGATGAAGACGTGCGGGTTGCCCGTTTTGCGTTTTCGATGACTTCCCGGATGACCGGACTGTTGCCGAGAATGCTGTCAAACGTATAGCTGTTCTGTTCTTTTCTGTGCATGTTCTCCCTGATCAGCCGTTCGAGCTTGGTGACGTCCTTGGCGATTTCCACGGCGCCCTTGATCTCCCCGTTTTGCACAATCGGAAAGGTATGGTTGATCGTCGTGATTTCCTGGCCTTTGTTATTGAAATAGCTTTGCTTCACATTTTTAATCGTTTTGCCTTCCTGAAGGGCCTGAACGAGCGTGCTATCCTGCTGATTGGAAAACATAAATACATCGGTCAGATTTTTATGCAGGACGTCCCGTTCATCCATATCTTCAATCTGCATCATTTTCTTATTGTAAATGACGGTGCTGCCCTTTTCGTCTACCACATGCAGCCCGACATCAATCTCTTCCAGAATGCTTTGTAATACGAGTGTGAAAAATTCGCTGGTTGTGTGCAGTTCAATTCCCCTCCCAATCGTCTTAACATTCATTATTTTAAAATAAATTGAGCCGGAAACGCAAAAAAATTTTGCGCTTTTCAGAGCTTTGCATGCAAACCGCATGAAAATTTTGCAGGAAGAGAAAGAATTTTGGCGAAACATCCCGTTTTTTCGGATTGGCACGGAACTTGCTTTATAAAAAGGGAAAGCAAGAGCTTATGTTGAATGTTTACAAAACAAGGGGGAATCAGATTATGTCAGCTTTCACAAAATCTCAAGAAATTATCAGTCAAACTTCACATTACGGCGCGAACAACTATCATCCTCTTCCGATTGTTATTTCCGAAGCGCAGGGTGTTTGGGTAAAAGACCCTGAGGGGAATCAATATATGGATATGCTGAGTGCTTATTCTGCCGTGAACCAGGGACACAGACATCCGAAGATCATTCAGGCGCTGAAGGATCAGGCGGATAAAATCACTCTGACGTCACGCGCGTTTCATAATGATCAGCTCGGCCCGTTTTATGAGAAAACAGCCAAGCTGACGGGAAAAGATATGATTCTGCCGATGAATACGGGGGCGGAAGCCGTTGAATCAGCTGTCAAAGCGGCGAGACGCTGGGCATATGAGGTCAAAGGGGTAGCCGATAATCAGGCAGAAATCATTGCATGTATCGGCAACTTCCACGGCAGAACGATGCTTGCGGTATCTCTTTCTTCAGAAGATGAGTATAAACGAGGTTTCGGACCTATGCTTCCGGGTATAAAATTAATTCCGTACGGAGATGCAGAAGCGCTGCGCCGGGCAATTACGCCGAACACAGCCGCTTTCTTATTCGAACCGATTCAGGGAGAAGCGGGCATCGTCATTCCGCCGGAAGGATTTTTACAAGAAGCGGCCGCCATTTGTAAGGAAGAAAATGTGCTTCTGATCGCTGATGAAATACAGACGGGACTCGGCCGCACAGGGAAAACATTCGCGATTGACTGGGAGAATATCGTACCGGATATGTTCATCTTAGGAAAAGCGCTCGGCGGCGGCGTCTTCCCGATTTCGTGCATCGCGGCGAACCGTGACATTCTCGGCGTGTTTAATCCGGGTTCCCACGGCTCGACATTCGGCGGAAACCCGCTCGCTTGCGCGGTATCGCTCGCATCTCTTGAAGTCCTTGAGGAAGAAGGGCTGGCAGAGCGTTCGCTTCAGCTTGGCCGGTATTTTAAAGAAGAGCTTGAGAAAATCGATAACCCTATCATAAAAGACGTGCGCGGACGCGGCCTGTTTATCGGCGTTGAACTGACCGAAGCGGCCCGACCATACTGTGAAAAGCTGAAAGGCGAAGGGCTTTTATGCAAAGAAACACATGATACTGTGATCCGGTTTGCACCTCCGTTAATGATTTCCAAGGAAGACTTGGACTGGGCGATCCAAAAGATCACAAATGTGCTTCAAAACGCGTAAAACTTTGATGCAGCAATGCTTTCCCTCGGCTTGTATGGAATTTACAAATAAAAATTCATCACACTCTATTTGCGCGGCGACAGTATTTTAGTATAATGTATCTTTATGTACGAAAATGAATTTTATATAACATCCATATACAAATAGAGGCTCTTTGGACAGCAAATCGGTTTCAATGCACCGGCTTGGTTCCAATACAAGTTGCTGAAGGGGTGCAGAATAGTGAATACAAATCAAAATGAGAATCAGCTTCAGCGCACGATGAAATCGCGACATTTGTTTATGATTTCATTGGGCGGAGTGATCGGCACCGGGTTTTTCCTGAGTACCGGATATACAATCAACCAGGCGGGACCGCTGGGGGCGGTCCTGTCTTATCTGGTCGGCGGTTTTATTATGTTTTTGACAATGCTCTGCTTAGGCGAGCTTGCGGTTGCCCTTCCCGTATCGGGGTCGTTTCAGACGTACGCAACCAAATTTATCAGCCCCGCTTTCGGTTTCGCATTCGGCTGGCTGTACTGGCTCGGCTGGGCGGTGACATGCGCCATTGAATTTTTATCTGCGGGCCAATTGATGCTCCGCTGGTTTCCGCATGTTCCCGTGTGGGTGTGGTGCCTCGTGTTTGTCGGGCTGATGTTTCTTTTGAACGCCATTACCACAAAAGCGTTCGCTGAATCGGAATTTTGGTTTTCCGGCATTAAAATTTTAGTCATTCTGCTGTTTATTATTTTGGGCGGCGCCGCCATGTTCGGCCTGATTGATATGAAGCATGGCGAGCCGGCTCCTTTCTTCTCTCATTTTTATGAGGATGGATTGTTTCCGAACGGCATTAGAGCTATGCTTGTTACGATGATTACCGTCAACTTCGCGTTCCAGGGAACGGAGCTGATCGGGGTTGCCGCGGGAGAAAGTGAAAATCCCGAGAAAACGATTCCGCGCTCTATCCGTCAGACGGTATGGAGAACGCTTGTCTTTTTCGTTCTTTCTATCATTGTCATTGCCGGCATGATTCCGTGGAAGCAGGCGGGAGTGGTCGAAAGCCCGTTTGTCGTGGTGTTTGAACAAATCGGTATCCCGTATGCCGCTGATATCATGAACTTTGTTATTTTAATTGCGCTGCTGTCAGTGGCCAACTCAGGCCTGTTCGCATCGACGCGTATCCTATATGCCATGGCGAATGAAGGACAAGCCTTTAAAGCGCTCGGCAGAACAAACAAACGCGGCGTGCCGATGAACGCGCTGATCGTGACGCTGGCCGTCGCCTGCCTGTCACTGCTGTCTAAAGTCGCAGCGCCGGCAGCCGTTTATATGTTTCTCTTATCATTAGCCGGATTAAGCGCGCAGGTCGGCTGGATTGCGATTTCTCTGTCGCAGCTGATGTTCAGACGGAAATACATCCGTGAAGGCGGCAAAGTGGAAGACCTTAAGTTTAAAACACCGCTGTACCCGGTGCTGCCTATTATCGGGCTGACGTTAAATACGGTTGTTCTGATCAGTCTCGCATTTGATTCAGAACAGCGGCTCGCCCTTTATTGCGGCATCCCGTTCATGGTAGTGTGCGTTATCGTCTATCATCTGTATGTAAAAAAGCATAAACAGTCAGAAAAACAGATAGAGCTTTAAAATCTTTTCGTGTCCAAGTCATCTTTGAGAAACCCGCACAGGACAACATACAACATGTTGAGGTGGAAAAACGGATGAACAAGAATATCTCAGTTATTGGAATGCCGATGGATTTAGGACAAGCACGACGCGGAGTGGATATGGGCCCGAGCGCCATCCGCTACGCGCATCTCATTGAACGGTTATCTGACATGGGGTATGCGGTGGAAGACCTGGGCGACATCCCCGTCAATCGTGAAAAACTCAAAAAAGATGAAGAGCTGAAAAATCTGAACTCTGTGCTCTCAGGTAACGAGCAGCTCGCCCAAAAGGTGGACAGCGTCATTAAGAGTGAGCGGTTCCCTCTCGTTCTGGGCGGCGATCACAGCATCGCGATCGGAACGCTGACAGGAACGGCCAAGCACTATAAACAGCTCGGCGTTATCTGGTACGATGCGCACGGCGACTTAAACACGCTGGAAACATCGCCGTCAGGCAATATTCACGGAATGCCGCTGGCCGTCAGCCTCGGCGTCGGCCACGACACATTGGTGAATATGGGCGGCTATGCCCCGAAAATCAAGCCGGAGAACGTCGTCATCATCGGCGCGAGATCGCTTGATGAAGGCGAGCGCGAATACATTAAGGAAACAGGCATGAAGGTATATACGATGCATGAGATTGACCGCCTCGGCATGACGAGGGTCATGGAAGAAACCATTGACTACCTGTCAGGCTGTGACGGCGTTCACCTCAGCCTCGATCTCGACGGCCTTGATCCGAGTGACGCGCCTGGCGTAGGGACGCCTGTCGTCGGCGGCATCAGCTATCGTGAAAGCCATTTGGCAATGGAAATGCTGTATGATGCCGACATTATCACCTCAGCTGAATTTGTGGAAGTCAATCCGATCCTCGATCACAAAAACAAAACCGGCCAAACAGCGGTTGAGCTGGTGGAGTCCTTGTTAGGAAAAAAACTATTATAAAATATACGCCTCCGCACCTGCGGGGGTTTTTTTTGTTGCCACTAGGAAACTAGCAGGCTGTCAGCCTCTTTTTGATCCTGTAAATATGATATATTTATTACACAAAATGGGAAAGGGAGGTGTCCTGACAGATGGCTGAGGTGATGGCCCACGAAACTGTTGCGAAAAAAATCAGTGACTGGTATGAGGAAATCAAAAAGCACAAAACCAAATCGGCTAAGGCGTTAAGAGAACAGCTGCTTACAGATCTGCAAAATATGACACAAAATCAAACGGTGCTCCTTTATTTTAATTTAATTGATTCCCGCTATAAGCTTTTGATGGAAGAGTATGAGAAAACAGACGGCATTTTAAAAACGATCCAGCTGAACGCCGATAAAGAAAAAACAGACCAGATGATTCAATACTATTATTACTTTTTTTCCGGAATGCACGAGTTTTACCGGAAACGATTCATGAACGCCATTAATTTTTACCGGATCGCTGAAAGCAGGCTCCGGCACATACCGAATGAGATTGAAAGAGCCGAGTTTAATTACCAAGTGGCGATTGCCTACTATGAAATCCGCCAAAACTACTTTGCGATGAATCATGCGGAAAAAGCGTTAGAGATCTACAAAGCCAACGAAATGTACGGGGTCAGAGAAGCGCAGTGTTTAATGGTGATCGGCTGTAACAGAATGGACTTGTTTCACTATCAGAAAGCCGAAGAGCTCCTGCAGACGGCAGTTCATCAAGCCGCCAAAGCAGGCGATCCGCATATTGAGGCGCTGGCCCACTTTAACGCGGGCATTTGTTTTGAAAGACAGGAGAAATTGGAGGAGGCGCGAGTCGAGTTTGAAACGGCTCTCGATAAAAAGGAGCATTTGCAATCAGCATATTCGGTGCGGAGTCTGTACATGCTGGCCAGAGTGTTATTGAAGCAGGAGCAGGCGGATGAGGGCCGGTTTTGGCTGCACAAAGCGCTCAACGCCGCAGACGAAAAAAACGAGCCCGTGTACACCCAAAAGCTGCGCATCTTACAGCATGTCTTTATTGATCATAGTGAAGAAGCGCTTGAATCAGCGTTCGCCGAGTTAAAAAAGAAAGAACTGTGGAGTGACGTTTCCGATTTATCATATCAGGCCGCTGCGCAATTTAAAAAACAGGAGAATTACAAACTGGCGGCGAAGTATTTCCAAGAATCAATAGATGCTAATGACCAAATTTTGAGATTGACGGAGGGGATTCGTAATGAAAACATGTAAATTCATTGTACTCTCAGCAGCCTTGGCAAGTCTCATTTCGATTGGATTATTTGCGCAAACTGGTTCAACGGCACAAGCCCAACAAATCATAAAACCCGCAGAAAACGGAGCCTTCGGATAATACTGCATGATACCGCTTTCAGTCTGTGTTTTGTAAGGAGTGATTCAATGGCTATCACACTGCAGCCGATGACAGGACAAGAATTTCAATCCTATCTTGCCCAGTCAACAAAGCATTACGCTGAAGAAAAGATAAAAGCGGGAACGTGGCTGCCTGAAGAAGCGCCGGAGCTAGCAGAATGGACATTTAAAGATCTGCTTCCTGACGGCTTGGAGACGGCTGACCACTATTTATGGACGCTGACATTGGACGGAAAGGACAATGCCGGCTGGCTGTGGCTGCACGCCGATCCGGACAACCCGCAGCAGGACGCATTTATTTATGATTTCGGTCTTCATCCTCCTTACCGCGGCAAAGGCTATGCAAAAGAGGCAATCGCAAGGCTGGAGGACAAGGCCAAAGACCTGGGTGTCCGCAAGCTTTCTCTTCATGTGTTCGCTCATAACGAAACGGCGCGGAAGCTGTATGAGAAAACGGGATTCCTGGAGACGGATGTAATCATGAGCAAAAAGCTGTCATGAAAAGAGGCCCGCACGATGGGCCTCTTTTGTTATTCATCTAACAATGTCATCATATGCTGCGGATAACGCTCGCCGGCCGCGGTGCCGATCGGAAACATCTCATCCAACTGTGCCTTCACCTCTTCGGGAAGCGTAATGTCGAGAGCGGCGAGGTTCTCTTCCAAGTAGTGTTTCTTTTTTGTACCCGGGATCGGGATGAGATCATCACCGTTTGCGAGAACCCATGCGAGCGCAAGCTGAGGCGCGGTTATATTCATTTCCCGGGCAATGTCGGTCAGTTTTTGGACGAGTCTTATATTCATCGTCAAATTGTCCCCCTGAAATCTCGGTGTTCTTCTTCTGTAATCGTCGACATCCAGCTGATCTGTCGAAGTCATCTTTCCGGTCAGAAAACCTCTGCCGAGCGGACTGTAAGGCACAAATGAGATGCCGAGCTCACGGCAGGCGGGCAGCACATGCTCCTCCGCTTCCCTGCTCCATAAAGAATACTCTGATTGAAGCGCGGCAATCGGATGGATGCGGCCGGCGCGCCTGATCGTTTCTGGAGAAGCTTCTGACAGGCCGATATACTTCACCTTTCCTTCTTCAACTAGCTCCTTCATGGCGCCGACGGTCTCTTCAATCGGCACCCGCGGATCAACCCGGTGCAGATAATAAAGGTCGATATAATCCGTCCCGAGGCGTTTCAGACTGGCGTCACACGCTTTTTTGACATAATCGGGCCGGCCGTTGATTTCAATAAACTCGCCCTTTTCACTTCGGACATAGCCGAATTTCGTCGCGAGATAAAGCTCCTTTCTGTACGGGGCAAGCGCTCTGCCGACAAGCTCTTCATTCGCGCCCAATCCATATTGATCAGCCGTATCAAACAAATTCACCCCGAGATGAACGGCATGATGCAGTGTGGAAATCGACTCTTCCTCACTCTGGCTGCCGTAGTATTCCGACATGCCCATGCACCCTAACCCCAATGAGGAAACCCGCATCGAACCGATTGTTCTGTATTTCATATTCCTCCCCCTTTCTTATCTTGTGTATATGATAACCGGATTTCCTGATATTTCAAGGCGGTTTATGTATATCTTTTCCTTATTGTTATAAAATTTTTAAAAATCTGTAAATGGTCTATTTTTTTATGACAATTCTGTCATATAATGCATATGTGGAAAAATTATACTCTAAGAAAAGAGGCGAAGTAATGATGTGTAAAAAGCTGTTCAAAGCCGTCCTCCCGTTTGCCCTGTCATTCACCATGGTTCTGTCCTTCTCCGGTATGAATGTAAAAGCGAAAGAAACAGAAACATCCCGCTACGCAAAAGAAATCGCCGATCTTCAGCAGGGCACGACCCCTCAAGACGTTCTCCGATCCGCCAAAGAGCTCGCCAAACAGAAGCACGTGTCAACAGAAGCAATTCTCAAGCAGTTTCATCAAGAAATTACGGCAGACAAGGTGCAAGGAGATGTAACCGCTTCCAAAGAAGGGCTATCTGCGATGGGCGGATCGTCAGGCACCAAAAAACTTCCGAAAAGCACAAAAGGCAATATTTATTACACGAACTCATACACGGCTTATTACAACCACGGCCATGTCGGCATGTATTCTGCCGCTGATAAGATCGTCGAATCCGTACCGGGAGACGGCGTCCGCCAAATCGCCTATAACGGAAGAGAAGTCGAGGATAATTCAATCGTACAAACCGTGAAAGTCACCGATGCCCAAAAACAAGCCGCCGCTGACTGGGCCGTATCACGAGTTGGCGACGAGTACTCCTTCAACTTCGTTAATAACCGAAATACAGGCCATGAAGGCGCCAAAAACTGCTCGAAACTGCTGTGGTCAGCGTTCCTCCTAAAAGCCGGAATCGACATTGACTCTAACGGCGGCCTGGGTGTATATCCGCGCGACATCACAAGCTCACCTTATACGACAACGATTCTGACCATTAACTAAGGAGAAAAACGTGAAAAAAATCATCTGGATACCCTTAGTCATCATCATCGCCGCAGCAGTCTTATGCTTCTTCCATTTTCGCACGGAAGAGCCTGCGGAGGTTAAGAGGGAAACATTAAATGATCCTGATTTTCTGAAAGATAAAGAGGCGCTGCTGTATTTCTCCACCACGGCTGACCAAGACACGTTCGGCGGCGGAAAAAGCTATGCTCTATTCGCTGATAAAAAAGGCCGGCTCTTTTCTTATCAAATGAGAGGGCTAGAGCTCGGATCGGCCAAAGTGCATGACGAAAGCGTCCTGCTGGAGGACAAAAAAGGGATCTACACTGTAAAAGACGGCCTTTACACGTATAAAAGAGCGTACCAGCATACGGGCGACAGCGCGGGATATATCGAACGGACGGGCGGCTTTTACACGCTGTATAATTCGGGCTACGACAAAAGCGGCGGCAGCTATCGCTCAGAGCTGTACCGCCAGATTGACGGCAAGTGGAAGCAAGACGTCATCCCGCACTATATCCGCGCCTCAGGCTTTTTTAAAGATCATCTTTTCGCACTCACGCCGACAGATGACGAAAAAGGCTATCACATCCAAGACATTCAGGCCGATAAAGAGAAGCTCCATACAAATACAATCGCGACATGGACGTATAAAGAAGGCACGTCTGTCGAATCCCAGCTCGCCGCGGACGATAACGCCATCTGCTTTCTCACAAGAGGAGAAAAAGCCGACCACATCTATCAAATGGTGAAAGTCATGAAAAACAGCGGCGCCATCAAAACGTATGACATCGTCTCTTATAAAGATGACGAACAAACCCTCTATGACTCTATGCCGTTCAGCTTCAAAAACAGCTTTTTCATGGAGCAGCGAAGCCTCTATTTCGTTGACGGCTTCGGAACCGTATACCGCATCAACCCTGAAACCGGAAAAAGCAAAAAAGCCTTCACCCTCCCCGCATCAGGAATGAAGGCTGATTTCAAAGACCTGACCCATCAAAACGGAAAGCTGTATCTCTTCACGTACAGCTACAAAAAACCCGCCAAAATCGAATCCTTCGATCTGAAAACGGGCAAAAAGCTGAACGACCGGACCATCCCAAACCTGAAAAACATCGTCACGCCGAAAAGCCATCTCAAGCTGTATGACGTGCAGGTGATGGATGGATTTTGAAGTACGAACATTTGGTAAGAGCTTGCCGCGTAACCATTCTCATGGTTTCCGTGATAACCAACTATTTTTTAAACGGCGGAAAGCCGGACTGGATTAATGTATGCTCTGCACTGCTGGCGTGTATATTAGGAATTCTGTTCGTACTTCGCTTAGAAAAAAAGAGAAAACACGTAAAGAGCCGGACGCTGCAAACGCCGGCTCTTTTTACGCGGAATTTGCCGAATTGTGGATAAAACTCAGCCCGAAGCACTACTAACATGTGTATAAATAGGTTATATTGAGAAGAGAACAATTGCCGTGCGCAAAAGGAAACCGGAGGATGTAACAATGAAAACCGCTTATTATTCTTGTGAAGAACATATCGAAACCGTGCTGGACATGTACATAGATGATCATGAGCTTCCGCCCGAAATCAGAAAAATCGAACATACTAACAGTTTATCCACAGCCTGTGAATTATGTGGGGACACCGCAACATATCTAGTAGGGAACGAATGATCTTACACAAAATACAGAAAAGATATCCACAATTGTGGACAATATATATGAATAACTTGTTTCTAAAGTGGGGATGACCTGTGAATATCAATATTGTGACAATCGGAAAACTAAAAGAAAAATACCTCAAGCAAGGCATTGAAGAATACAAAAAACGACTCTCAGCCTACGCAAAAATCGACATCATCGAACTCCCGGACGAAAAAGCCCCGGAAAACCTGAGCGACCAAGACATGAAAATCGTCAAAGACAAAGAAGGCGAACGCATCCTGGCCAAACTCAGCCCGGACACTCATGTTATCGCCCTCGCCATCGAAGGAAAAATGAAAACATCCGAAGAACTGGCCGATACAATAGATAAGCTGGCGACTTATGGAAAAAGCAAAATCACCTTCGTCATCGGCGGCTCACTTGGATTGAGTGACGTAGTGATGAAACGAGCGGATGAAAAGCTGTCGTTCTCGAAAATGACGTTTCCTCATCAGTTGATGCGTCTTATTTTAGTTGAGCAGGTTTATCGAGCTTTTAGGATTAATCGTGGGGAGCCGTATCATAAGTGAGTGTGGTTTTCAAAAGTAAATATATATTTGTTATAGTTCTATGTCACCTCACGAATTTTAAATAGCAGTAGAACACTTATTATCTAAGGGTAAGTCTGATGATTTTAGGGTATATAAAATATTTTTAAGGGACAATTTAATGGCGTGGAAAATACGTAGAGAGGTTCTAGAGTTTGCTTTCTAAAATTTTCGACGAATTTAATGAACATACTTATATCTTTATATACAAAAAAGCTTTAGTTAGCAGTAAGACGTAAAATATTTAATAGAGGTGTAGACATTGTCAAAAATAAATGAAATCCAAAATAAGATTAATGAGCTAAACGGTGGCGAGTTTCAAAAAATGATGGATATTTATTTTTCTAAGACAATTGATGGGGAAGTCTATTCCATAGGTTCTGTAATAGGGAACAATAATACAAAAACAGGAACACCAGATACTCTAATAAAAACCCCAGAAAATAAGTATATTTTTATTGAATATACAGTTCAAAAAAATAATCTCTATAAGAAGTTTGAAGATGATCTAGATAAGTGTTTAGATGAATCGAAAACCAATATTTCACTTAATGATATAGAAAAAATTATTTGCTGCTGTACAGGGAGGCTATCTACAGAGGAAATTAGTAAATTAGCTTCAAAAGTAAGTAACTATAACATAAGGCTAGAGTTACTTACTTTAGATGCTATTTCTTTTAAAATTTACGAGTATCCAGCAATAGCATCCGATTTTTTAAATATAACTTTAGATACAGAACAAATTTTAGATATTGATGACTTTGTAAAAGTCTACAATCGAAGTAAATTGGCAACTACATTAAATACAACTATTTATGCCAGAGATTCAGAAATAGATTTAATAATAGATTCAATATACGGGAATCAAATAACTATATTGTCAGGAAAACCTGGGGTCGGGAAAACTAGGATAGCCTTAGAATGTGTTAAACGATTCAAAGAAACAAACCCAGAATATGAAATTAAATGTCTCAGAAATAATGGTCAAAATTTATATAAGGATTTAAAGTTACACTTCAATAGTCCTGGCAGTTATTTGTTATTTATTGACGATGTTAATCACCTAACTCAGTTGAATTTAATATTAGAGTATTTAGGTTTAAAAGATGAAGGAATTGAGTTCAAATTAATTGTTTCCGTAAGAGAGTATGCAGAAAGTAAGATGTTGGATAAAGTATCGGGATTCAACATCAATTTAATAAAAATTGATGTTTTAGAAGATAAAGATATAGAAACCTTATGTAAAGAAGAATATGATATAAAAAATTATTTATATATAGAGAGAATATGTAAGATTTCCAAGGGGAATGCTAGGTTAGCAATAATGGCATGCGAGACTGCAATAAGAGAAAATACATTAAAAAGTATAAGAAACGTTATAGAATTATTGGAAGAATACTACAGAGGTGTTAAAACTGACTTTGAAGATGAATTAGAAAATAATGACCTTTTAAAAACTGCAACTATCTATAGCTTTTTAAATGTTGTAAATCTTGGGGATGATGAAAATTTAGATTTAATGGCTCGATTAACAAATCTGGAAAAAGATAACTTCTTAAGAATTACTGAGAAGCTTCATTCAATGGAAATATTGGATATTTATGAAGGGGAAATCGCCAAAATATCTGACCAAATTTTGAGTACATATATCTTTTATCTAGCTGTTTTTGATAAAAAACTTTTACGGTATTCAGATTTAATAAGAATATACTTTCCAAAATTAAAAAATAGGATTATTGAAAACCTAAATAGTGTTTTTTCATATTTTTATCAAAAGGAAAATTACGGACTAATAAAAGAGGAAATTACCAAGGTTTACATAAATTTAAAAGAAAAGTCAGATGAAAATTTAGAGGGTTTCTTACACACTTTTTGGTTCGCGTTAGAAATAGAAACACTTATTTATATTGAAGATAAAGTTGATCAGCTACCCAGAGAAGAGGAGTATCAAATAAATTTTGATACTTCTAAACAAACTTCAAATCGGTCTGAAATTCTCTCTACACTATCTAATTTTAGTCAAACTAAGTATTATAGGGAATCACTCGAATTAATAATAAAATACTTACAAAAAAAACCTACAGAATTTTCTTCTGTCTATTTTGTTTTAACTCAAGACTTTGGCTTTAAGGAGTTTTCTGACAGACAAAGTTTTACTATACAAAAAGAAATGTTTAATTTGTTAATATCTCAGTATGAACAGGAAGATTCTATTGTTTTTGAAATGCTGTTAATTAGGCTCATTGAATATTATTTGAAGTATAGCCATCATGTTACTGAAATGTCAGATAAAAATACTATCAAATACTATGACTTAATTTTAAAATATTCTCCAGCTATTCTTGAAATAAGAGAAATTGTTTGGAATAAATTAAAAGACTTATATTACAAAAATGGTGAAGAGATAAATAAAATACTTTTTAAGTTTGGATACCAAGATGTAGAAAAAATAAACAAGGATATTTTAATATATGATATTAAATTTATTGAAGAACTAGTAGAGAGTTTAGCAGTGGTAACATTGAAAGAAAGTATTATATTTAATAAAATAAATGATTTTCTATTAAGACATGATTTGAAATTAGATACTAGTTTAATAAATAAATTGAATTCTGAAAAATATAACATCTATAAAATATTAGCAAAAAATGTTTATGGTCATAATTATCGAGAAAGAGAATTAGAAAAAAAGCAGTTATTAGTTAATATGGCAAAAAGGTTTAACTCTCAAGAATTTAATGCTGTTTTTCAAGTTTATGATGAAGTTATAGGTAATGAAATTTTTCAAAATGAAATAAATTCAATAGTAAGTAGCTTAAATACTCTTTTGGAAAATGCTAATGAGGAATTTTTGATTGATATTATTAGAACTTATATTTCTCGGAACTACCAAGTACAATTGTACCCACTTCCTATTATAAATAAATTAAGAAGTGTATTAGATGACAATGATACAGAAATGTTATTACGTGAAAAGACATTCTATGATCAAAACAATTGGCTGTATTGTTTTTTTAGAGCTATATCTGAAGAAAAACCGAGCACAGACCTTCTCAATAAGATATATGATTACTTTAATGAAGATGAAGAAAATATTTCTGGATATTTAATAGATCTTGACTTTTTAAAAAATTATATACAAATTGATGAAAATGTATATGTAAATGTGACAAAAAGGGTATTACAACACAAAGATATTACTATACAAAGAACATTAAGCAAATTATTTAACCCATTCTCTGAAATTAATAAAGAGTTATTTTTCTTGTTTCGAAATGATTTAAGTACGTTAAAAGATGCTTATTTCAAGATAATAGAAATAGATTCTAATATAGATCATGAGTTTTTAATCTTAAAACAGTTTACTGATTTTGATTTAACTATAATAGATCAATTTCTGGAGCAGATATTAAAAAGTCAAAATAAATTATTACGGGTAAGAGATGTTGATTTCTCTTTTGTTTGGGAAAAAGATAATTGGGAATCAATCCTCGAAAGGATAGTTCCTATAGTCTTTAATCAGTCAAAAAGTAACATTTATGACACAGTATCTATATTTAAAAATTTATTATGTGGTCCTAAGGATGAAATAATTATTGAAAGACGGGATTCGTGGTTAAGAGAGAGAATTTCTCTATGGAGTTCCGATGAAGAAAAAATTACTTTATTGTTTTATGGGATAGCTAATTTGAGTAAAGAAAGTAAGGCGCAGTATTTAGTCCATCTATTGGAAAATAATAATTCGTTTGACTTGTTTTGCAAAACACCATTAGACCCACCCTTTTTTTCTTGGAGTGGAAGTGAGGTTCCGGTTTTAGAAGATAAAATTGAGTTATTAGAATTAATTGATAAGAGTTTAACTGGAATTAAATTTTTGAGACATAAAAGATGGATTCAAGATAAAATTGAAGGCTATAAAGAAAGAATAAAGAAAGTTAGAATAAATGAGTTTATGGAGGATTATTAAAACTGGGCACTAAACTAAAATTTCAATCTATGTAAATATCGAAACTAATGTAGGTAATAACTCATTTAGACATTTTACGGAGAGTCGTATCATCAATGATGGTAAATCGGAAATTTAAAATAACACTCTAAATATTGCTTAGTGGCAAGAGTAAATAACAATATATCCCTACGCGTTTTTGGACTCTATAAAGAAATACTTAGTCATATGAAAAAATTGTGAGGTATAAACTATGACCACTAAAAGTTTGAAAAAGAAGGATACACGTTCTAAAAAAACAAAATATGAAAGTATTACCCCTAAAAATAAGGATTATATCTTTAGATATCTCGAAACTTTAGGAAAGAAGGATTCTGCTGATATTTATGAGGGGTCATTATTAAAGATTATATTATTTATCGATAAGGAAATAACTGAAATTAATAGTGGGGATATTGATGATTATGTAGCTGAAGCTAAGAAGATTTCTTATGCCGTTCAAACAATAAATAGAGATTTAGCGGCGTTTAGAAATCTAATTAAATTCTGTATAGAGGAAAAAATACCTGTTGAAGCTTCCTTAAAAGATTACAAAAATTTACCGGACGAGGGGAACGAACGTGCCTTAGAGGGTGTACCGTTAACATATAAACAACTCTTGAAAGTAAAAGATGTTTTAAAGGTTCCTGATACTATTAAAAAAATGGAGTATTCAATAGTTTGGCATTTGGTATTTGAAAAAGAACTACGGAATGGTGTACTTACTGAGTTCTGCACAGAGAAGTTTTCTTCGAAGGAAAATAAGTTTGTTACGTCTTCTGGTGATGTATTTTTGGACGAATTAAATGGTGAGTTTATGAAGAAATTAATAGCTGAAAAGGGAAAGGAATTTGGATTTTCTAAATATCTATCCGATAGGATTATTAGGGATTTAGGAAACGTTATTGGAATTAAAGAATTAACTTATAGAGATATAATTGCTACAAAGAAAAAATATAGCATGAGATGCCCGGTTTGCGAAAGTGTATTAGAAAACCGTGGTGATTTATGGGTTATTCTAGGAGGGAGAATAGTTTGTGTTAACTGTTCAGGGGAGATAAAAAAAAAAATAGTAGTGAATGAGGTTTCTATACCGACGAGTGAATTTTTGGTTGAAAAGGAGCCACATCCTCTACTGGAGGATAACTTTGTTTCCTCTAGAAAAAAATTTGGAATGACTATAGATGATCTATTGAACTTAAAAGATTTTCAAAGAAGAGTAGGAAGTTTAGGAGAACGGTTTGTGTTAGACCGAGAAATTAAAAAATTGGAAGGTACAGAATACTATCCTGAATATGTAGGAGAAGTTGATGTTACTGCTGGATACGATATTGTTTCTTATGAGCGAACAGGAGAAAAAATTTATATTGAAGTAAAAACCTCTGTTAATGTAGATAGCTGTTTTTATTTATCGACTTCGGAATATAACAGGGCAAAAGAATTAGGCGATTCTTATTATATATACCGTGTTGAAAATGTATTGGCAAGGGATTCAAAAGAAGTAAGATTAAATCGGTATAAGAATCCGTGTAAAAACCGTTTGTTTAACTTTAATAATAATGGCTGGAAAGTAAATGTTGTTTTAGATTAGATAACAATAGCTTATAGGTGATTTTAGTTGTAAGTTATTGTATTGTTTTATTTTAATAAGAGTAAAGAGTTCTTTTGGTAAATTTAATTTAAATGGAGTTACTGTTCTCTCTAAAATATTACGGTATCCCCGATTGGGGTGAGTACCGTGATGAATAAATCGAAAAAGTGTACGTAACAAATTACCATTTGTATTATATGTCGCAAGTTTAGTAGTAAGGGGCTAAAAACATGTAAGACTAATTTGACAATAAAAGAAGTATTAAAGAAGAAAGTCCTTTGAATGATTCAAGTGCTCTTAAGTGATTTTAAGGAAGAGAAAAGGTCTAAAATAAACTCGAAGAGGATGATGTATGAACTGCCCCCTTACCAATTAATAAAAACCTCTGTAAGAAACGTTCTAACTGAGAAAAAATCAGTAACGACTATTATGCGGAAAGGATAGATACAGGAGTTTATAATAATCAAGCCAAAACGCTAGAGGGGATAGCTAGTTTAGAAGAGAATAGGAGAAGGGCTGAGAGAGTGTTAGACGAGTTGAAATCCCGAACGATTATAACTAAAGAAGCTATGTATCGGGATTTAGAAAATTTTGAGGAATTGTACGAAGGTGCTAGCAATCAGGAAAAGAAATTGTTGATAAGAGCACTAATTTTTTTAAAAAAAGTTTCTACTGAACCGAAAGGATATGGATTATATAACTTTTTGGTTTAATTATAATGACGCTTTACTACCTAGTAAGACGGGGAGAGGTATATCATAAATAAATACCTAAATTTAAATTCGAATAAATATATATAAAGCGTATAACAAAAATTGGATTAATTATAGCTCCCATTCCGCCAAACCTGCAGCTTCATGTTTCCTAAGCACCTTTACTCCAAAGAGTCCTCAATAATGTATCATTTGCCATTGTTTTCCCAATGTTTCCCCAACCCCAAAAAGAAGCTGTTATTCAAGGATTCCTCCTTTGAATAACAGCTTCTTTTCTCTTTTTCCATATGTCGGTATAAATCCCTTTGCGTAACGGAAACCTAGTGGAAAAGGTTCTTGAAGGAGGGGGCGTATGATGAAGAAAAGTAAAAAAAATCAAAACAACACATCGTTGGTTTGGAAGATGGCGCTTGCCTCTGCTGTTTCTTGGGAAGCGGCAAAACTGGCGGGCTCTCATCACCCCTATTTAGCACCTCTATCTGTTATCTTATGTTTGCAGCCAACCATAGATCAGTCGATTCGATTTTCTTTTCATCGTATTGCGGGAACTGCGATTGGGATCATGTTAACATCCTATCTTGCCAGTCACTTACCAATGAATGGCTGGATGCTGGGGCTGTTACTATTAGGCGGGACCTATATTGCAAAGTGGTTACGAATAGATGAAACGGTTTTACATCAGGTAGCCCTCACCATTTTATTGGTATTTACGTTTGAACGAAATTCCAAAGATTATGCAATGGATCGAATCATCGATACGGTGATCGGCGTCATCATCGCTATTCTGGTTCATATGTTCCTTTTTCCGCCGGACTTTACAAAAAAGGCAGCAGACTCATTTCGATCATTAGCTCGCCAGCTTTCTGACACACTTTCTGACCTTTCCAAATGGGTTCAATCAGAGTGGGGACAAGGAAAGGGAAACCTTGTGGAGTATAAAATGAACAATCTTCTGCAGGAGCTGCATACGGCAAAAGAGATGCTGCAAACAGCCTCTGACAGCTTAAAATTCAACCCAATCCGTAAAAAGCATAAAATCATTCTTTCAAGATATCAAATAGAGATACAAAAGATGAATGCAGGGTATGAGTATATATCAAATATAGTGAAAACGTTAAAAGAATGGGAAAAAGAAGGGCCTTTATCTTCAAGTGACAAAATGGAGCTGGGCAATGATTTAAAGGTGATAAGTGAATTTTTTGAGGGCTTTAAAGGAATGCAGCAGGGTGAAACAGACAATTGGAAACAGAAGGAACAGAACATGTTATTGGAATCTCTCCGTTCCAAACTGCTATTGTACCCGCCGCCCGATCATAAGGTCTATAAAGACTCTTTTTTTTTTAGAAACGAAGAAATTGCTGAAACGTTTGTAATGTTTTCTGGAAAAAAAGAATATGGTTATACAGATGCAGATATGATCAGGTAAAAGCGGGGGAAATCAAATGGATGATATACACCGGATTTTGGATGTCATCACGAATTCTGCAAAACCTAAGGTACTGGCTACCATCATTAAAACAGAGGGGTCCGCTTATAAGAAAGAAGGGGCCTCCATGTTAATGTTAGGGGACAAAACAAGAGTCGGAATGTTATCCGCCGGCTGTCTGGAAGACGATCTTGCTGAAAGGTCAGAGCAAGTTTGGGCTGCAGGAGAGCCGTTGATTGTTCACTTTGATATGAGTGCTGAGGACGATTTATCCTGGGGGCAGGGCGTTGGCTGTAATGGTGTTTTGACGGTTTTACTTGAGCCTGTCAAAGGGGAATTGGAAAGACATCTGCTGACAGTCAAGAAATGCTTAGATGGAAAAAAGTCTGTTACCCGAGTGAAACGATTCACGGAAACGTTAGAGCCAAAGGAAGATATGTATATAGCTGAAGACGGCAGCGTGTTTGGAACCGGGGATTTTATGAAGCAAGTTCAAAACCTGAAAAATCCTCTTTATGACACGGAAAAGGGAATCAAAAAGGATGAACATACATCTGATTTATTTTTTATCCATCAAATGATTCCAAAACCTTGTTTATATGTTTTTGGAGCGGGCGAAGATGCTAAGCCATTGGTTTCTTTGGCTGCTGGTACGGGCTTCCATGTGACGGTGATTGACTGGCGTCCTGCTTTATGTCATAACGGCCATTTTCCTGAAGCCGGCTATTTGATTGTCGGAGCACTGGAAGAAGTAATGGAAGGTCTGAGCATTACACACAGGGATTTTATTATCATAATGACACACAGCTTTCAAAAAGATCGGACCATTTTACATAAATTCGAGAATGAAGATGTGTTTTATAAAGGTGTATTAGGCCCTAGAAGGCGTACGGAACGCCTATTAGGCGGGGTTGAGATTCCGGAGGATATTCATTCCCCTATCGGGCTTTCCATTGGTGCACAAGGCCCTGAGGAAATTGCTGTAAGTATTGTTGGCGAGATGATCAAAAAAATGCGAAAACAAGGGTCTGTTTTATGAAAACAGCAGCCATTTACCTGGCAGCCGGTACAAGCAGACGTATGGGGACGGATAAGCGAAGTTTATTTCTTAATGGGGTTTCCCTGGGAAGTATGGCGCTTAAAAATGCCTTGTTATCTAAATTAGATCATATTTTCATTATCACCAGAAAGGGAGATTCACTGCATTGGCTCTCGGCTTTTTTCTTTTTATATCCTATGTCAAATAAGTGGAGCCAAGTAGAATGTGAGCAGGCGGATAAGGGCCAAGGCCACTCCATACAATGCGGGTTACAAAGAGCGGTAAAGTATGAGGCTGACGCCGTTATCATTCTCCTTGCAGATCAGCCATTTGTCACCACAGATAGCATCAATACGTTAATTGATACCTATCAAAAGGAGCATCGCTATTCATTTATTGCTGCTGAAAATCAACATCTTCCTATGCCCCCTATCCTATTCTCCAAACAATGTTTTCCGCTATTGCATCAGTTAAAGGGAGATCAAGGCGCTCGGTATGTAATCCGTAAAAGTATGATCAATACGGGAAAAATGATCAGCTTTCAAGACCCTTTGCTTTTTTATGACGTAGATACAGTTGAAGATTATACTCTGCTGCTGAATAAATTCGGGGAGTGAATGAGTTGGGGTATATCGGGAAAAGTGTTATTCGAAAAGAAGCCCTTGAAAAAGTGACCGGTAAGGCGAAATATACGGATGACTTTCAAGAAACAGGTGCACTGCACGCGAAAATGCTGATCAGTCCATATGCTCATGCCGATATTGCTTCTATTGACTTTTCAGAAGCTTGGAAGATTCCCGGAGTGATAGCGATATTGGGTGATGAACCTTTTCCGCTTGTCGGTGAAGAAATTAAAGACAGGTCGCCGATTGCTTATAAAAAAGTCAGATACCACGGTGAGCCGGTTGCTGTTGTTGTTGCGGAAAATCCGATCATTGCTAAAAAGGCAGTGCATGCTATCAAGGTGTCCTATAAACCTCTTCCCGTCGTAAATTCCCCCCGGGAGGCCTTTCAAAAGGATGCGCCCCTCGTCCATGAAAATGCGGACCGCTATGAGAAGACAAAAGGTGTATTCCCGGTTCCGAACACAAATATCGCAAACCTCGATAAAATCAGAAAAGGGAATATTGAAGACGGATTTAAGGAAAGTGATGTAACAGCCGAATTCCGAATTTCTTTTAACCCTTCTGATCACGCTGCTATGGAAACAAGATGCTCGATTGTTGAAATTCGCGGGGATGAGGAGATTATCATTACAACATCCTCTCAAGCTCCTTTTGCCATTAAAAAATTAATGCAGTGGTATTTTGGAATCGAACCCGGAAAGGTAATCGTCAAAACGCCTTTAGTTGGAGGGGCGTACGGGGGAAAAGCAGCCGTTCAGTTAGAGGTGATTGCCTATTTGGCATCAAAAGCGGTTGGAGGCCGGCCCGTCAAATTGTTTAATACGAGAGAAGAGGATATGATCACATCCCCCGTTCATATAGGGTTGGATGCCATTGTTAAATTAGGGGCAACAAAGGATGGAATCTTAAAGGCGGCAGACATTCAGTTTTTATTTGATGGCGGAGCGTACTCTGATAAAGGAGTGGACATCAGCCGGGCTGCAGTGGTTGATTGTACGGGTCCGTACGCTATCGACCATATACGGTGTGATTCATATTGTATGTATACGAATCATCCGTATCCCAGTGCATATAGAGGCTACAGTCATGCTGAAGTTTTATTTGCCTTTGAGCGGACGATGGATGTATTGGCAGAAAAGCTGAATATGGATCCGTTGGAACTCCGCTATAAAAATGCCATTCGTCCCGGTGATACGACCCCTACTCAAGTTCTTCTCAATTCAAGCACGGTCGGAAATGTACCAAAATGTATTGAAAGATTGAAGGAATTAATGAATTGGGATGAGGGACAGAGAATTGAAATCGGTGATCGGAAGATACGGGCAAAGGGGATCAGCTGTATTTGGAAAACGTCAACATTTGATACAAATGCAACTTCAGGGGTTATTTTAACCTTTAATCCTGACGGAAGCATTAATTTGATGTCAGGGGTCGTGGAAATTGGAACAGGTACAAAAACAGTGTTAGCCCAAATCTTAGCGGAACGAATGAAAATGGATATAAGTAAAATTCACGTAAAAATGCTTATAGATACACAAACAACACCTGAGCACTGGAAAACTGTAGGCAGCAGAGGGACTTTAATGGGAGGAAGAGCTGTACTGAATGCAGCGGAGGAAGCCATTCGAAAGCTTAAGGACGTGGCATCATGTGTTTTAAGAGTTCCTGTCGAGGAATTGGAAGTGGCCGACGGAAAGGTTTATTTTATAGATCATCCTTCTGTACATGTTGAAATAAAAGACATTGCTTACGGATATACGTTTCCAAATGGAAATACCATCGGCGGGCAAATCATTGCGAGCGGCAATTACACATTAACCCGAATGACGCATTTAGACCCGGAAACAGGAAAAGGAAAGCCGGGACCCGAGTGGGCTGTAGGTGCTCAGGGAATTGAAGTTGAGCTGGATAAACGGGATTATACGTATCGAATTACAAAAGCTTATTCTGTTGTGGATATAGGAACTGTATTGAATAAAAAAGCTGCATTGGGTCAAGTGATGGGGGGGATGAGTATGGGAATCGCATTTGGAGGAAGAGAAACCTTTGTTTTTGATCCATATGGAAGAGTATTAAATCCTCAACTTAGAACATACAGACCCCTTCACTATGGAGAGCAGCCTGAATATATCATTGAATTTGTTGAAACCCCGCATGTTATTGCGCCTTATGGAGCGCGCGGCGGCGGGGAACATGGACTGTTGGGGATGCCGGCAGCATTAGGAAATTGCCTTTCTGCCGCATTAGGTGTCCAATTGAATCAGCTTCCTCTTATTCCTGAACGATTATGGAGGACACAAGAGGGGTGGAAAGATGATACCGTTTGATTTTGAATATTTTAAACCGAAGACAATTCAAGAAACAATCAATCTATTTCACTCCCTTGCGGCCCAAAAGAAAACACCGTTGTATTATTCCGGCGGTACAGAAATTATAACGTTAGGAAGGCTGAATCTCATCTATACGGATGCAGTGATAGATATAAACGCACTTCCGGGATTTCATACCATTGGTTTTTATGAAAATAATCTAGTGATCGGAGCGGGTGTGTCATTAACGAAAGTGGAGGAAGAAAATCCATTCCCGTTATTAAGTAAAACAGTAAGTGAAATTGCGGATCGGACGACTCGAAATAAAATCAGCCTGGGCGGAAATATTTGCGGGGGCATCTATTACCGTGAGGCAGTCTTGCCGTTGTTAATTTCCGATAGTGTGGCAGGGGTTGCAGGGAGAATAGGGCTTCATTATCATCCTATAAATAAAATATTTAACAGGGAAATACAGCTGCAAAAAGGAGATTTTTTATTTCATATCGTTATAGACCGGACGTATACAGACTTGCCATTTGTCAGTATAAAAAGAAGACAGCAGTGGAATGTCGGATATCCATTGGTGACAGTTTGTGCACTGAAAAAAGATGAAAAGATTAGAATGGCCTTTAGCGGCGTATGTCCATTTCCTTTTCGTTCTGTTGAAATGGAGGCTATGTTTAACGATAAAAGCTGCTCATTAGAAGATAGGGTACGCAGGTCTTTACAGTATCTTCCGAAACCTATTCTTGATGACGCAGAAGGCTCAAGTGACTATCGAATATTTGTTTTACAGCATACAATCTTAGATGCCTTACATGAATTAGAAGGAGGTCCACATGTCTGATCCTATTACATTGAAAGTAAATGGCCAGGAAAGACAGATTACTGTCAGACCGGCCGATACTTTGTTATATGCCCTTCGTCTTCGTCTTGGATTAACTGGTTCAAAGCCGGGCTGTTTAAATGGTGATTGCGGCGCCTGTACGGTATTAATGGATGGGATACCGATGAAATCTTGTTTAATGCTTGCGGCAGAAGGTGAAGGAAGGGAAATTACGACAATTGAAGGACTCATCAATACGCCGATTCAAAAGGCCTTTGTTGAAAAATTTGCGTTTCAATGCGGTTATTGTACGCCGGGTTTTCTAATGAATTGTCATGCTTTAGTGAATACTGAGCCAAATGCAAGTGATGAAACGATAAAAAATTGGCTGGAGTCCAATATTTGCAGATGTACTGGTTATAAGGAGATTGAAGAAGCGGTTAAATCTGTTTTAAATAAAGTGGAAGGGACTCGTTAGCCGGTATGACTGTTACGGAAAAGCGTAAAAAAGAGCCCAGAGAATCACCTCTGGACCCTGAAAATTTCTCACTTCATATACCGATACTCCCGCAGTTTCTCCAAAATAGCCACTTCCTTCAGCAGCTCCTCGCCAACATTCGTTTCTTTTACTTTCTTCCGCTCCAGCTCTTTGTCGACTAAGCGTTTCACTGTTAAGACGTCGGTTCCGGTGCTCAGTACTTCGGCCTTTGAGTTAAAGTGTTTATGAGCGACGAGCTGCATGCCGTAAGAGTTGTACAAGAGCGTGTAGCCGGCGATGCCTGTTGTGGATTGGTAGGCTTTAGAGAAGCCTCCGTCGATGACGATCATTTTTCCGTTTGCCTTGATCGGATCTTCGCCTTCGATTTCTTTTACCGGTGTATGGCCGTTGATGATATGGCCGTGATCCGGGTTGAGACCGAACTCTTTCAGGATGTTTCGGCAGGCTGCCTCGTCTTCGCGCAAATAGTAATACGGGTTTTTCTTTTCTTTATGCGTTTCTTTCTCTTTAATGAAATACCGCTCAAAGGTCGTCATGGCGCGTTTTCCGAAGAGGGAGGAGTATTCGCCTGTCCATAAATACCAGACCATGTCTGTCGCCAGATCATCGGTTTCTTCCGGGTGGGCGAAGGCATTCCGTAAGAACCGTTCAAATACATCGAGCAGCTCACGGCCCGCATAGGCTTTATCCTCAATCATCATCGTTTCCATGCTGCCGTTTTCGTCGACAGGAATACAGCCGTGAATCAATAGGTTGCCGTTGTATTTTAAGTAAAGGCTGCCTTTTTTCATCATAAAGTTCATATGGCGGCCCAGCTTTTCGGAATGCTGAACAGAGAACAGCAGCTTGTCCATGACTTCCGCTTCTTCCTCTAATAGCTCATCCGGCTGTTTTGGATTAACCGTCGCAAAGCAGGTGTTTTCCAGTTGATATGTTTTTCCGTTTAGCGTGATTTCATTTCGGTCATAATCAATCTTTTCCAGTAACAGCCGTTCCTCCATATTAAAGTTTGGCCGTCTCTTGATAATCGGGCTCTCAAGCTTGAATTGGATCATCGCGATCGCCTGATGAATTTTTGTGATTTGCTTAATTTCATCTTCCGGTCTGTTTTCATCCGCTTTCGGGCGGAAAGACGGGTTATCATCATAATATTTTTCGGCCAGGTTCAAGAGCGGTCTCAGGTTGATGCCGTAGACGTCTTCAATAATATCCAGGTTGTCATAGCGGGCACAGATGCGGATAATATTGGCCAGACATACTTTCGAGCCGGAATAGGCGCCTATCCAGAGAACATCATGATTCCCCCATTGAATATCCACTGAATGATAGTTGATCAGTTCTTCCATAATTTTATCAGGCTGGGGTCCGCGGTCGTAAATATCGCCGACAACATGCAGATGGTCGACCACCAATCGCTGCGTGCTGTATGCAAGACCGGTGATCAGCTTATCGGCTTGGCCGAGCGCAATGATCTGTTCTATGATTTCGGAATAATATTGTTCCTTGTTGGCGGCTTGTTCTGTTTTGTACAGCAGCTCTTCAGAAATATAAGCAAATTGGGCAGGCAGAGCCTTTCGCAATTTGGAGCGGGTGTATTTGGAAGAGCAATAAGAAACGAGCTTAATCATTCGATGAATCGTTTCTTCATACCAATCGTTTAATGCTTCTTTCGAATCAAAGTCATGTTTGATTAATTTGAGTTTGTCTTCCGGATAATAGACCAATGCTGCCAGTTCATCAATTTCTCTATCGTAAATGACACCGCTGAAAATATCGCGGATCTTCTCTTTTACTCTTCCTGAACCGTTCCGCAGCACGTGCTGAAATGCCTGATACTCCCCGTGCAAATCACTGACGAAATGCTCGGTTCCTTTCGGCAGGTTCAGTATCGCTTTCAGATTAATGATTTCTGTGACCACTTTTTCTTCACAATCGTATTTTTGTGCGAGCAGATCTAAATATTTCGTTTCCAATCTCGTCCATCCCCTTTTTATTTACGAGCATTTACATGATAAGGTGAATTTAAAAGTATGACATTATGAGTAAATCATTAGACCTTATATGATAGTACCGCATAACGCCTTTTTGAGACAATCAAAACGAGGGCAAGGGGCGCCGAGATGGCGGAGAGAAAGCTTAAGCAAACCGCGGAGAAGGTTTCTTTAACATGAATCGGGACACCGATTGCAGCTTAGGAAGCACCACGGCTTTGGTCATGGAATTGATTTTCTTCTATCACAGGATTGTCTCGTTTTCAGAAATGAGATGAATGAAACAGATAGTTTTCAAGGGCCTTGAAATGGCGGCGTTTGGATTGCTTTGAAGCAGATTCTGGAGAGACCGCGGAATTTCGCGGTGCCGAAGGGTTCACGATAGTATTTGGCGTGCTGATAATTTCAGCGCATGTTTATGCGAAAAAAATAACAGCACCTTCAAATTTGATGGAGAGGTGCTGTTTTGTAATTTGAATGCCTAGATGAACATTCGATGCATGAACAGTTGTTTTTGCTTACTTTAATATTCTCCTTTAATGACAAAAAACGAGCCCCGAATGGTTCCGGCTAATTTAGACTTTTGCCTGGCAAACTTAAACTTCCCTTCTAACTCCTTCGGCACTTCCATCCCCTCAGAAAGCTTAAAACCAACAGCACGCTTCTTAGGGTCATCAACCGTATACATGACGTTGACCTCAAGACCATCCTCATAAAAGACGTAGGCCATTTTGATATTTTCCACTTGGAAACGCGACGTTTCTAAAGGTTTGGCCGCAAACTCAATATCACGTTCTTCTTTCAAAATTCGGTTTACATACTCAAGGGTCTCTTGGCTTTCGCCGGCTGGTACCACCGTAAATTCATGCTTGTATTTGTTCATTAAGTAACGGGCTTCATTAGCACGTAAACCAGCAAGCGCTTCTGCCACAGGTGAAGACTCTAAACCAACAGCAGACACATTTTTAAAATCAACGATATATGACAATGCCATCTCTCCTTTTACTCTTTATTTCCTAACAACAGGAATCCACATTTCACCAAATACTAAGCCGTTTCGCTGCCCCATCTCAACCGTTGCATTCGGCCCGCCGACATAAGCAAAATTCTTTGCTTCCGGCAAGATCTGACCAAAGGCAATGCCGGTAAGCTTATTGCTCAATTCATCGGCCGTCTTCCCTTCCCCTTTCACAACCAGGTATTCCCCCTTAGGAAATTGGATGACTCTGGTTTCTCCTGTCACTGACGCCTCTTCCTCTGTCATCACGCCGGCATAATGCATCATCCTGTTGTTTACCGCTTCGTTCACGGCAAAAATATAGTCATTTGCGGCAATGGCTTTCAACGTGTCAAGCCTTCCATCTTGTTTGACGGCTTCCCAAAAGTCAGCCTTTTCCTTGTTTATGCCGGCATAGTCTGTGTAATCGCTTTTAAGCTCAGTTCCAATACCAAAAACGGTAAAGCCGTCTTTTTCTTCCAGAGCGTAATTTTCCATATTCAAAACCTTCCTCTTTTTAAAATAATCAAATGATTTGTCTTTTCAATTGATGCGTTTATAATAACCTTAAATCATGTCAAAAAATGATACTGTTTAGGAGGTCCCGATGAAAAAAGTTGAACGGATTAATATTATCATGCGGTATATCAACAACCGCGCCCACTTTACAATTTCTGAAATCATGCGGGAATTTCACATCTCTCGTTCGACAGCTATTAGAGATATCAGAGAAATTGAAGCCATGGGGATGCCGCTTGTTGCTGAAGTTGGAAGGAGCGGGGGTTATTTTGTCATGAACCACTCTGTCCTGCCCACTGTTCGCTTTACCGATAATGAGATTAAAGCTCTGTTTATTGCTTTTATGGCCACAAGAAATCAACAGCTCCCTTATCTAAAGAGCCGTCAATCTTTAGCTGAAAAATTACTGGGCCTTATCTCAGAAAGCCAGCAAGAGACCCTGGTCTTTTTAAATCAAATCTTGCTTTTTGAAGGGACAAACCCCCATAATCCCGACCTGCTTGAGCTTTCAGATCTCCCCCATCCCATGTTAGAAAAACTCATCCAGCTCCTTCTTTCGGATAGCTATTTATTGATTACCATCAAAGAAGAGAAGGTAATAAAGTCTTATCCAATCTGCCTCTTGCACCTTTATCATGAAAAAGGCCTTTGGCTGATTGAAGGCTTTGATGTAAAGGATGAGAAGAGGAGGATTTTTCCTGCGGACAATCTTACCAATGTCAAACCATACTCTGCGAAAAAAAGAATAAGCAAGAAAAAGATTTTAGAGAAACTAAGTAAGCAGGAAGAAGTAATCAACCTTGTCCTTGAACTTGGTCCAAAGGCGATTGCCCAATTCAAAAAATATCATCCTTTAAAAATGTCAATTTCCTATACGAATCCTTATCAATCCACAGCCATTCTAGAGACTTATATCAATGTTAGTAATCCCGAAGAATTGACCGAAATAACAAATTGGCTGCTTTTCCTGGGTAAGGATATCAAGGTCAGGGAAGTACCGAAAGAAGTCTTAGAAGGTTTACAAGAGAGATTAAGCTTATTCTGTCCATAAGCAGTGCCGGTTAAACCCCGGTATTTTTCGAAAAGGATTCCGTAATAGAGGTTGATTTGTGTGGAAATATTGTAAGTAAGACCATTGACAAACCACTAGACTCCTATTAAAATAAAAAGTTAGCTGATAGGTATTTTCTATCAGAAACTCAATACGTAGCAGGCTATGATTGCTGTGGGTCGCACTACAGCAGGAGCGGCTTCTGGAGAGACCGCGGATTTTCCGCGGCGCCGAAGGGTTCACAATCTCAGGCAAAAGGACAGAAGAGTACCGAATATGTATTTGTCATGCTGTTGATTGTCAGTGGCGCAAATATAATTTGATATTCTTATGACCATGAGATTGGAGGGCATCCAATCTCTTTTTTTATTGGCTTTATTTTCTCGTCGTTCATAAAAAAGTAAGGAGGAGTCAGATGTGGAACAGCGAGAGCTAAAGAGGGACTTATCGAATCGGCATGTGCAGCTTATCGCCATTGGCGGCACGATCGGCACCGGATTGTTTTTAGGGTCCGGTAAGGCGATTCAGCTGGCGGGTCCTTCTATCATCTTTGCGTATTTTATTGTAGGTATTGCGCTTTTTTTCGTTATGCGGGCGCTGGGAGAACTGCTGTTATCTAAAGCGGGGTACCAATCATTAACGGATATTGCCGAGGCGTATTTAGGGCCGCGGGCAGCATTTGTCACCGGCTGGACCTATTGGTTTTGCTGGATTATGACGGCTATGGCGGATGTGATCGCCGTCGGTGTGTATGTGAAATATTGGTTTGATATTCCGCAGTGGATTCCTGCACTGATCTGTTTGCTCATTTTATTGGGGCTTAATCTGTTAACGGTCAAGATTTTTGGAGAATTGGAGTTTTGGTTCGCTTTAATTAAGGTGATCACGATCCTCGCGTTAATCGTCATCGGGGTGATTCTGCTTGTGATTGGGTTCAAAACGCATACTGGAACGGTTTCAGCAGCGAATCTGTGGGCTCACGGCGGCTTGTTTCCAAATGGATTTTCAGGCTTTTTGCTTTCGTTCCAGATGGTAATCTTCGCCTATGTCGGTGTGGAATTAGTCGGTGTGTCGGCAGCGGAAACTTCAAATCCGAAAAAAAACATTCCGTCTGCGATCAATAAAATTCCTTTGCGGATTTTATTTTTCTACGTCGGGGCATTGATTATCCTCTTATGTATTAATCCTTGGACGCAGCTGAATGCGGCGGAAAGTCCTTTTGTGAAGACCTTCAGCTTAGTCGGCATTCCGCTGGCCGCGGGAATCATTAATTTCGTCGTATTAACGTCAGCCGCTTCTGCTTGTAACAGCGGAATGTTTTCAACAAGCCGGATTTTGTATAACTTAAGCAAAACGAAACAGGCGCCGGCAAGTTTCGAGAAGCTGAATAAAAATCATGTGCCGAGCCGCGCGTTATGGGTGTCGGTCATTGTCCTGTCAGCAGGGGCACTTTTAAGCAAATTGATTCCGGAAGAAGCGTTTGGCATCGTGACAACCATCAGCGCGATTTGTTTCATTTGGGTGTGGGGTGTGATTCTTGTCTGTCATATCAGATATAGGAAAACCCGGCCGGACTTACACGCGGCATCAACATTCAAAGCGCCGTTCGCGCCGTTTATCAATTACGTTGTTCTGGCGATGTTTGCGGTCATTCTGGTTATTATGCTGTTTGCGGATGCGACTCGCCCGGCTTTGCTGCTGACGCCGCTGTGGTTTATTGGATTATTTATTTTATATTGGATGAGAAAAAACAGGACAACAAGAACATGATGAGTCAAATCAAATCTCTTGAAAAGACGGTGTACTGGATGCAGTATGCCGTCTTTATTTTTAATTAACCGTTTCCTTTTATAGGCATATGTTTAATGTAGAGATGAGAACGAGAGGAATGGAGTCATGGAAAACAATTCGTACATGAATGGACAATCGCCATATCCCGCTTATGCTGAGCCCTATCTATTAAGACAATACGAGACACAGCCGGGCAGAAGAGGACACTATGAAATGATATTTCATTGGAACCATTTAGATTGGGATTTTCCGAATGATGAGATGAAAAAAGAATTTTACAAAAAGGAATATTGGAAAAAGTGTATGCCGGCCGGCATTAAAATGGATCGACAGGGGCATTATTATGTGTCGGTTCCCCGCTGGGCTCACGGTGTTCCGGCTACCTTGAACAAGATTGTGATAAAAGACGGGAAGCCGTTATTAGAGGCCTTTCCAAGCTGGGAGTGGAATCGGGCTGGAAACCCGGCTGTTCTTCAGTCCGTCTTGGGGTATGAGATTGATGAATACAATCGGATGTGGATTCTTGACCAAGGGAAAATTGCCTATGAAACGTCACCGGAGGGCTCACAGAAGCTTGTGATCATTGATTTAGACCGCAATCAGCTGATCGATTCAATTCAGATTCCGAATGAGATTGCCAATTACCGTACGTCTTTCTTAAATGATGTTGTCGTTGACAATAAAAATGGGTTTGCCTATATCACGGATTCGGGTAATGGCTGGCCGGACCATCCTCTTGATGGGGGAATCATTGTGTTTAATATAAGAACAAGGACTTTCCGGCGCGTGCTTGACCGGCACTTCAGCACACAGGACTTTCCGGGATTTCATTTTGAGATTGATACCCGGCCGGTGTTTACAAACAAGCCGATAAAGATTGGGGCGGATGGAATCGCACTGTCCGGAGAACGGACGGTTCTTTACTATTGTCAGGTCACGGGACGGAATTTATATGCGATTGATACATCTCTCCTGCAGGATTTTCAGACGCCTCTGGAAGTGATTTCGAGGTCCGTTCGGGCGGTGGGAAGCAAGGGCACGACGACTGATGGTATGCATGCTGATCATCAGGGAAATGTTTTTTACACCATGCTTGAGGGGAAAGGCATCGGCATTTACCAGCCTGAAGATAACAGCTTTCATCAGTTCGTCTCGGATGACAGAATGCTTTGGGTCGACGGGGTGGCTTTCGATCAAAAAGGGGCGATCATTTTTAACAGCAATCGGCTGCATCAAATGTTTGATGAGTCACGGCAGGATATTAACTGGTCCTATCCGTACAATTTGATCGTATGGAAAGCGTTTGTCGGTCATGATGTGAAGTCCTATTTATATGGACTGTAACATAAAAAAGCGCCATACTGCGGTTTCAGCAGCATAGCGCCTTTGGGAACTAGTTCCGGATCAAATAATCAAATGCGCCTAAAGCGGCGGTTGCACCTGATCCCATTGAGATAATGATTTGGTTGTACGGGCCGTCTGTGCAGTCCCCTGCGGCGAATAGGCCGGGAACGCTTGTCGCGCCGCTCTTGTCGACGATGATTTCGCCGATGCGGTTGCGTTCGACAGTTTCGTCTAACCATTCTGTGTTTGGCACGAGACCGATTTGGACGAATACACCTTGGAGTTCAACGTGTTTTTCTTCGCCTGTTTCACGGTCAATATATGTGATGCCGTTTACGTTTTGGTCGCCTGTGATTTCTTTTGTTTGTGCATTTTTGTGTACAGTCACGTTTGGCAGGCTGTAGAGACGTTTTTGCAGAACTTCGTCTGCTTTCAGTTCAGGCGCGAACTCCAGCACAGTCACGTGATTGACGATACCTGCAAGGTCAATCGCCGCTTCGATTCCGGAGTTTCCGCCACCGATAACCGCTACGTCTTTGCCTTCAAACAATGGTCCGTCACAGTGCGGGCAGTAAGCGACACCTTTGTTTTTGAACTCTTGCTCACCAGGTACGTTGACATTGCGCCAGCGGGCACCTGTTGACAGGATCACTGTTTTACTTTTCAGGACAGCGCCGTTTTCGAGTTCAAGTTCGAAGAGGTCTTTTTTCTCAAGGCGTTTCGCACGCTGCAGATTCATGACGTCAATATCATAATCTTTCACATGCTCTTCAAGGCTTGCAGCAAGCTTCGGTCCTTCAGTCGCTTTGACGCTGATGAAGTTTTCGATGCTCATGGTGTCGAGTACCTGACCGCCGAAGCGTTCAGCGACGACACCTGTGCGGATGCCTTTACGTGCTGTGTAGATGGCCGCGCTTGCGCCGGCCGGTCCGCCGCCGACAACAAGAACGTCAAACGGCTCTTTGTCAGCAAACTCAGATGCATCTGCGCCGCTGCCCAATTTCGCGAGAATCTCTTCAAGGGTCATACGGCCGCTGCCGAAAGATTCACCGTTTAAGAAAACAGTCGGAACAGCCATGATATTTTTGCTTTCAACTTCTTCTTTGAATGCCGCGCCGTCAATCATTGTATGTGTGATATTCGGGTTAAGCACGCTCATCATGTTTAATGCTTGGACGACATCAGGGCAGTTGTGGCACGTCAGGCTGATATAAGACTCAAAACGGTATTCTCCGCTGATGTTCTTAATCTGGTCAATGACCTTTTGATCAGCCTTAGGCGCTCTGCCGCTGACTTGAAGCAATGCGAGCACTAATGAAGTAAATTCGTGGCCGAGAGGAACACCGGCGAATGTAACGCCTGTGTCTTCTCCTGCACGATTAACGCTGAAGCTTGGTGTTCTGTATAATTCAGCTTGTTCAACCGAAATTTTAGATGACATGGAAGCCAGCTCGTCAACGAGAGCCAGCATGTCCTTAGACGTGTCATCGTCACCCGCGCTTACTTTGAGAACGATGTCGTTCTCAATTAGCTGCATATATTGATTTAATTGTGCTTTGATATTTGCATCAAGTACCAATTGAATGCACTCCTTAGATTTTACCTACCAGATCAAGGCTAGGTGTAAGTGTTTCGCCGCCTTCTTCCCATTTAGCCGGGCAGACTTCACCTGGGTTTTGACGAACGTATTGAGCTGCTTTTACTTTATTTACAAGGTTGCTTGCGTCACGGCCGATACCGCCTGCATTGATTTCAACTGTTTGGATGACGCCATCCGGATCGATGATGAATGTTCCGCGGTCAGCAAGTCCGCTTTCTTCGTCAAGAACGTCGAAGTTGCGAGAAATCGTTTGAGATGGGTCACCAATCATTGCGTAAGTGATTTTGCCGATTTTTTCAGAGCTGTCATGCCAGCCTTTGTGTACGAAGTGAGTATCTGTAGAAACAGAGTATACTTCAACGCCTAATTCTTTCAGTGCAGCGTATTGTTCTTGAAGATCTTCAAGTTCAGTCGGGCATACGAAAGAGAAATCTGCTGGGTAGAAGCAGAAAACGCTCCATTGACCTTTCAAATCTTCGTTTGTTACATCGATGAATTCACCGTTTTTGAAAGCTTTTGCTTCGAATGGCAGTACTTCTTTTCCGATTAAAGACATAATATCTTCCTCCTGAAATGTGATTTGAAATATATTAAAAAGACAAAGCATTCACTTTATCTTTCAATAATAATTCTAATTATATATAGATTATTAAATAACATTTATTTTTTGTCAAGCTATATGGGGTATTATTTTCTTCTTTTTTTGCTTTAGACGTTAAAAAACCCTAGGTATAAGCGGTTGGGCGCTGTTTTGCATGTTTAGCGCCGGACGAAAGGGGGATTCTCAATTGGTTGAAACAAAATAGTGGGAGTAAACCCCTCTATATGGCAGTATAAACCAAAGGGGGTATGGTCATGCAAATAAATAACATAACTTTGTACAGTTGTGCTTTGGAGGAGACGAAACACTTCTATGAACGGGTGTTAGGTTTCTCTTTAATTGAGGCGTCCGGTGATTCATTTACAATCAAAGCCGGAGAAAGTGAATTGGAATTCAGGCGCACCGATTCTCAATCTCATCCGAATTATCATTTCGCGTTTAACATTCCGAACAATCGTTTTGATGAGGCGAAGGCGTGGATAAAGGATAAAGTCGTTTTTCAAACGGAAGATGGAGAGGATGAGGTGTATTTCTCTCATATTAAGGCGCGTTCCTTTTATTTTAAAGATCCGTCCGGCAATCTGGCGGAATTCATCGCGAGAGAAACGTCGCCGGCAAGCGCGGAACGCTTTTCAATTGAGTCCGTGCTGAATATCGGCGAGGTGAACCTGACGGCTGCTGAAGTCGTTTCAACCGGGAGAAAGCTGCAGCGTTTCGGTATTCCGGTGAGAGACCATTCGCCTCTTAGGGAAGACGGGTTTCATTTTATGGGGGATTATAATGATGGGGCGTTTTTGCTTTTAGGGCCGAACGGACGCCGCTGGATATTTTCTGATCAGCATGCGGAGTTCCATCCGCTGTCTGTCATTGTGAACGGTACGATCCGCATTGAGGCTGACGGAAAAGGCGGCATTGACATCAGGCAGGCTCAGCCGTCATAAAAAAGCCCGGGCTCAAAAGGCCCGGGCTTAAGGACATTATTTATAGACAACGCGCGTGCTGCATATGATGTCGTGCAGCGTTTTTTTCTCTCCGAAGGCGCCCATGATGAAACCGATATAAAGAATGAGCTTAGAGATGATAGAAGCGAAAGCGCGTCCGAAGGCCTGGCCCATGGAAATCCGTCCGCCATCTTCATCGATGACCTTAAGGCCGAGCAATGCTTTTCCCAGTGTCCCCTGCATCTTTGAGGCAGTGAGCAGGCTGAAATATAAGATGCTGATCACAATAGAGATCAGAAGAATCGGGATGACGCCGAATATCAGAAACGAAATGGTAAACTGATTTTCGGTCATCAAGGGGTCAGCCGCAGCAGCGCCTGCCGCAAATAAAAAAGTGATTATAAATTGAATGATAAAAATCGGAATTCCTATGATGATCTGATCAATGACATAAGCCAGAAACCGAATCCAAAATCCTGCCGGTCTTTCCATGTATCTTTTTCTCTCCCTTGTCGTAATCTGGCATATTATACGTAAATATGCCGGATTTTGCAACGGAGCTCAAGCTTCGGCGAGCGGCCTCTTTCCCCATGCCAAGCGCCCCATGATCAGCCCGAAAGCCAGAAGGGCGAACATGATGCCGCACCACATCAGCTGATGAATCCCCAGATGAGAAATAAACCAGCCGCCCGCCGCCGTTCCGATGGTGATGCCGAGGTTGGAAAAGGAGACAAACAGACTGTTGCCGAATTCAGGTGCCTCCTTTGCTTCTGCTGTCAGCCATGTCTGGCTGACAATGAGCCCGCCGGAATGGACGGCGCCCCATACGAAGACGAGCACGGCCATCGGAGCGAAAGACGTCCCAAACCCGTATATGAGCAAGTAGGCGGCCGTATAAAGAAGCGGAAACACGATGACGGTCTTTTTCATATTTTTGTATAACAAAGCGCCGAAGACGAAATTCCCGGCTATCATAATCACCCCGAACGTCATCAGCATAAAGCTGACCCATGTGCCGTTCATATGGGACACCCGCCCGAGGTATTCCGCGAAATAGCTGTAGACAGAAAACATGGCCGCAAACAGACAGATGACGGCAGTGATATTGAGCCACAAAGCCGGTTTGCGAAGGATGCCGAGCTGGCTTCTGAAAGACATTTTTTCTGTGACCGGCATGGATGGCAAAAAGAGAAGAATGCCCGTAAAAGCGATGATACTGACGATAGCGCCGAATAGGAAGGCCGATTCCAGGGAGAGACGCTCCGCCAGATAAGAAGTGAAAGGCACGCCGAACGCAAACCCGGCGGTGATGCCTGAAAAAACTTTCGTTACGGCTTTTCCGGATTGGCCGGCGGGGACAAGGCGGGCCGCAGCAGCAAGCGCTACAGAAAAGAACACCGGGTGGCATAAAGCGGGAATGATCCGAAACGCAAGCATGACACTGAAATGCGCCGTATACGCATAGACAGCGTTTGAAACGGCAAACATCAGCACCGCCAAAAGCAGAATGTATTTCCGGTTTATGCCTGAAGCAAGCAAGGTCAAAAACGGCCCCGACACAGCGACGATGAACGCGAAAATACTGACGAGCCATCCCGCCTTTGAAGCGGTGATGTGAAATCTGTCGGCCACTTGCGGAAGAACACCGATAATGCCCATTTCGGTCGTGATAATGCCGAAAACCCCTAATGCCAAAAATAGAATGAAGATGGAACTGCTTATTTTCATTGTTATGTAAGCCTCCTTTTTTGTAACTACATATACAGAAAAATAGATATGTTAAAGCGGAAAAAGCCCTCCTTTCATCGTTATAGCTGGTGCTGAACATAGTCAGCAAAGGCTTTAATTTGTTTTTCATTCCTTCTGTAATAAGTCCATTTTCCGATTCGTTCAGATTCCAGCAGGCCGGCTTTTTGCATCGTCAGCAGGTAGCTGGAGATGACGGACTGCGCAAGCCCTGACTTTGCCTGAATATCACCGACGCAAATTCCGGTGCGGAAACTGAGGCCCTGCTCAAGATAAGGCTTTTCATCAAAATGGTCCTCCGGGTGTTTGAGCCATGTCATAATGTCACTTCGTGTTTTGTTAGATAACGCTTTATGAATCAATATCGGTTCCATAACGTTTATTATATCTATTTTTCTGGATTTGTAAATTCGTTTTTAACAAAACATTCTCAAATTAAGTAAAAATCGTGCTAACATATAACATATTATTAAAATAACGGTAAAAAAGCCGGGTTATTGTCAGGAGGATATTCACATGAATCAAAAGAAAAAAGGTGCGGTTGCGGTGACACTGCTTTCCGCTCTGATGTTTTGTTTATTGCCGGTCGTCGGCTCGCTTTCTCCGTTTGCAGAAACGGGGCCGAACGCGAATCGCTTTAACTCCTTGGGGATGTGGGCCGCCGTCGGTCAGATCCTTTTTATATATGCGGTCCCGCTCATTATGTATATTCTCGGTGTTCGTGTCATGAAAATCATCATGGCCGTTTTTTGCGGAATCGGGCTTATCATTTGTGCGGCTGTCATTTTGGTGACGCTATTGGTCATAACTTCTTCGGAACAGGAGCTGTCTCTTTATTACGGTCTTCTCGTTTGGTCAGGAACGGCTTTTATCGTCAATGTGATGTGGTACATTATCGCGTTTCGCTCGTCTCCAAAGCATCAGCAGGCTATGTGACATTTGTTCTATAAATTTACCGAAAATACAAATATTTCATAGGGTGATTATGGTATGATCATGGCGTATAGCAGTTTTTGATAGAAACGGGAGGAACTGACATTGAAAAAAAGGACAGCTTCATTTCGAATGAAAACATTGGCGGCCGGCGCTGCGGTTGCTGCGGCTTTATCTGTGGGAGCGGTTTCTGATCTGCCGGCGGGAAAATGGCTGCATCCGGCCGCTGCTCAAGCTGCGGAAACGGTATTTAAACAAAATCACGCCGCATCCGGTTTCTTGACGGGACGGTATGACGCGCAGGCCATGTCTCCGACGATGTTCAACTGGTCAAGGGAAAGCCGGTTTACAAGCAATGCCGACGGCGCATTAAAATGGGAAAAAAATGTACCGGCCAATCCTCAAAACGGTGCGGGAGCCGCGGTTGACGGGGACGGTACCGTGTTTATTCAATCAAAAGACGGGAAGCTGACGGCGTATCATCCGGACGGTACTGTGAAATGGGTGACGGAAAACCTCGGGACAACCTATACGCTGACCCCGGTGCTCGGAACAAACGGTGTCATTTATCTTCCGTCTCATGACAAAAAACTGTATTTCATCGACAAAGAAACCGGAAACATTTTAACATCAGTTCCGCTGAGCGGAGCGCCGAGTTCCGATGCGGCTATCGGTTCTGACGGCACGCTGTATGTGTCGACGCTGGATAACTATATCTATGCGATTAAACCGACGTCTCCTTCGACATGGACGGAAAAGTGGAAATTTAAAACAAACGGCGTGGTCGGCTCCGCTCCCGTGTTAGCGTCAAACGGCACTTTGTATACGGCAACGTACAATAATATCTTTTACGCGATCAATTCAGGAACGGGCCAAGTGAAATGGTCAAAAACAACATCCAACGGGTTTAAAGGATATCCGGTTATTGATAAAGACGGCACCGTTTACGCCGGAAACCAAGACGGCAACCTATATGCCTATACGTCAACGGGTGCTGTAAAATGGACGTTCCCGTTGAACGGTTTCTCCAGCTCTTCATTAGCGATTGACCATAACGGCAATGTGTATATCGGTTCTGGAAGCGGCGAGCTGTTTTCCATCAGCAAAACCGGAAACATGAACTGGTCTTTCTATACGGACGGGCCTGTGAGAACGGCGCCGCTGATTGATGCCAACGGCAATGTGTACTTCGGCTCTGACGATAAAAACGTCTATGCGGTTGACGCTGACGGTAATGAAAAATGGCGCTATCAAACGGACAGCAATGTCATTTCCTCCCCGGTTCTGGCTGAAGACGGCACACTCTACGCCGGCACTTATACGAAACTGCTCGCATTCGGAGCAAAAAAATAATAAAAAAGAATCCGCGTCATCTGAGCGGATTCTTTTTTTTATTTAGAGGCTTGAATAAATACGCCTTTTTCATGAGAGAATTCTTTAAAGCCGTATACACCGTGATATGAACCGATCCCGCTCGTATTGACGCCGCCGAACGGAAGGTTGACGTCAGTGAAATGAACGACGACATCATTGATAGAAGCGTTGCCGGATGTCGTATGCTGCAGCACATAATCGATTAGCTCCTGATTATGGCTGAATACATATAGGGCAAGCGGCTTGTCCCGGTCAGTGATGTAATCAACGGCTTCACTGATATCTTCGTAATTCATAATCGGCAGAATCGGTGCGAAAATTTCCTCCTGCATGATCTTCATATCAGGAGTGACGTTTGTCAGCACGGTCGGGGAAATCGTGCGGTCATGAGCATCAAATACGCCGCCGAACGCCGTTTTCGCCCCTTTTTCAATGGCATCATCATACAGGGCTTTGACACGGTTAAAGTTGCGGTCATTGACAATCTGCGTGAATTTATTGCGGTCAACCGTATGATCATCCTCCATAAAACCTGCATTGACAATGGTTTGCAGGAGATCTGTAAAAGTATCCTGTACATCTTCCTTCATAAGGAGATAGTCAGGAGCGATACATGTCTGTCCCGCATTGACAAATTTGCCGACGGCGATTTTTTTCGCCGCGTCCATCAAATCATATTCGCTGTCAATGATCGTCGGGCTTTTTCCGCCAAGCTCAAGCGTGACGGACGACAAGTGCTTCGCCGCTGCCGTCATGACGATTTTACCGACATTCGTGCTTCCGGTGAAGAAAATGTGGTCAAACGGCTGGTCGAGCAGTTCTGTCGCTACATCGACCTCACCTTCAAAAATGGCGACTTCTTCTTCGTGAAATGCCTCGCGAATGACTGTCGCGGCGATATGGCTCGTCTCCATCGTAAAATCGGACAGCTTCACAATCGCGCTGTTGCCGGCCGCAATGGCAGCGGCAAGCGGAGCCATCGTCAGCATAAATGGATAATTCCATGGGCCGAGAATGAGGGTGACGCCTTTTGGCTCGTACATTAATACGCCGTCTGCGTCCGGGCTGACGGATGAGCCGACGCGTTTCGGCGCCATCCAGGTGTCGAGATTGTTCATATTATCTTTTATCGCCTTGATCGTTCCCTGCGTTTCCGCTCTTTTCACCTCGTGATAAGGCTTGCGGACGTCCCGTCTGATCGCCTCGATGATTTCTTCTTCATGAGCGGTGACGGCATCTAAAAAGCGCTGAAGCTTTTCTCTGCGCTGCTCGGCTGTTGAAGCACGCAGCGTTTTCTGATTTTTTTTCTGAAGCTCAAAGACGCGTTTGATGTCTGCTTTTATATGCTGATCCATCGGTCTTCCTCCTCTGGTTGCTTTTTTATTTCTTCAGGGCCTATTATAATGTGATATGTTTTTGCGGCAAAGACAGCATAAACACATCTATACGTTACCGTACAAATTGCGGTGATCTGTCTAATGAAAGGAGTGTCTCTTATGCCGGATTCTGTGACAACTGATATCAAACAAGCGCTTCTGGCTATGCTTGGAGAGCGGGATATCCGCCGTGTGACCATGAAGGACATCGCCGAGCGGGCGCACGTGAGCCGGGGGACATTGTACCTTTATTACGAAGATAAATATGCAATTTTAGAAGATATGGCGGAAGAAATGAAAGACGGCCTGAGCGAAGCGCTTTATCATTCGCTGAAGCATAAAGATGTGCTTCATTTAAATGGCGGATGGCAAAAAGTGCATCCGACCCTGTCTTTTGTTGACCGGCATCGGGCGTTTTTCCAAACGATGATGGATCGTCATAAAATGCCGTATTTTCACTTTCATGCTTTTTTTAAAGATGTGTTCCGGCATGATGTGCTTCTGTCTCCGGTCAATGCGGATTTCTCACCGACTGAACAGGATATGTACATTCATTACCGCGCTTTATACACGTATGCTATTGTTCTGTACTGGCTGAATGAGGATCAGGCGGCATCCCCGGAAGCGATCAGCGGGCAGGTGTGGGATTTGATTTCTCAAAAACGGTTTTACTGGCTGTTTGGCCGCCGGGTGTCAGAACAGGAAGAAAAAAAGCCCGCCGACCGCCGGGTGATCCGAACGAGACAGGCCTTGCAAGAAGCTATGATCAGCTTAATGGCGGAAAAAAAAGATTACGCGGCGATTACGATTTCCGATATTGCCCGGAAAAGCAATCTCCGCCGGGCCACTTTTTATGACCATTACGCCAACAAAGAAGGATTGCTGAAAACGATCATCCATCAATCATGCCGGGATTTGATCGGATTATTGACGGTGAAAGGAGAGCCTGCTGATTGCTCTATGGAAGAAGCGGAAGCCGCGCTCGTCCGTCTCTTTTCCGCACTGTCGGAAGGCATGCCGCTCGTCCATTTTCTGAGAGAGGGTTCCGGAGTGCCTGACGTCATCCCGGAGATCTTCAGAGCACTGCAATCGTTTTATCTTCATCAGCCTCTGCATATTCAGGCGGGCAAAAAGCTATACGCATACTATGTCGCATCCATGCTCGTCGGCCTGATTCAATACCGTCTTCATGAAGGAAAAGACCACGCGCCGGACGTGCTGGCCCGGGAATTTCTGCAGTTTTTGGATGTGAAGAAGTACCGTGTGATTTTGCTGTGAATAGGATGAAAAAAGAACTCCCGAAACAGGCTGGAGTTCTTTTTTGCTGTTTTCTTCGATATAAAAATTCGTCTTTTCTTTCAGTCTTCAAAATTCTCCAGCTGTATCCCTTGCAAAAAAGTAACCGCTCTATATGACGTCTGATCAGCATTCTGCCGCCAAACATGACAAATGTCATATTCGGGGCATGATGCCTGCTACTACAAGCGCGCCGAGCGCCTCGGTATACTTGGAATCATAATGAAAAAGAAGGGAAATGACATGTATGACCAATCACACCGCAACTCAAAAACAAGCATCTTTGAAAAAGCAGGTTGCTGCATTTTCCGGTGCCGATACAAAGCATAGTGTCATTCAGCTTTTCAATACGTTCGTGCCGTTCTTTGGCCTTTGGTTTCTTGCTTACTTCAGCCTCAATGTCTCCTATCTTCTGACCCTCGCCTTTACTGTTATAGCAGCGGGCTTTTTGACAAGAATATTTATCATATTCCACGACTGCTGCCATCAATCCTTTTTCAAACAAAAGCGGCTGAACCGGCTGTTCGGGTTCATTTCAGGTGTGCTGACACTGTTTCCGTACCTTCAATGGCAACGTAGCCACTCCATTCATCATGCGACAAGCAGCAACTTAGATAAACGGGGCACCGGCGATATTTGGATGATGACTGTCAAAGAATATAACGAAGCGTCAGCCTGGACAAAAGTACGCTACAGACTTTATCGCAATCCGTTTATTATGTTTATTCTCGGACCGATTTACGTATTTCTTATTCAAAACCGTTTCAATGTAAAAGGCGCCCGCCGCAAGGAGCGCTGGAACACGTATTTCACGAACGCGGCTATTGTCATATTGGCTGCCGCAACGTGCCTGCTTGTCGGCTGGGAAAACTTTTTGCTTGTTCAAGGTCCGATTTTCCTTATTTCGGGGTCAATCGGCGTCTGGCTCTTTTATGTACAGCATACGTTTGAAGACTCTTATTTTGAAGCCGATGAGCATTGGAACTATGTGCAGGCCGCTGTAGAAGGAAGCTCCTATTACAAGCTGCCGAAGCTTTTGCAATGGCTGACAGGCAATATCGGCTACCATCATGTCCACCATTTAAGTCCAAAGGTGCCGAATTACAAGCTGGAAGCGGCTCATGAGGGGCATGAACCTTTAAAAAATGTACCGACCATTACGCTTAAAACAAGTCTTGAATCCATGAAATTCCGTCTGTGGGATGAGGATGAAAAGCAGTTTGTCACGTTTCGGGAGGCGCGAAAAACACCGTCGCCCCGGCAGGCGCCGGAAAAACCTTTAAAGAAAAATGCCTGATATGGCGCGCGGCTCTTTCTCTTATCAGAAAGGGCCGTCGCTTTATGAGTGAGGATGCAATGAAGGCGTTGTTTTGGTAAAGTGAGGATAGACATAAGCAGCAGAAGGTGGAACAAGGATGAAGAAGTATTTTAAATTTCAAAAACTGAACGGGATTTCTCCTTATATATGGACGATTTTTTTCATTCTGCCTTTTTATTTTATTTTTAAAAGCTCTTCTACCTTTGTGATGGTTGCCGGCGTCATTTTCACACTTGTTTTCTTCGGCGCATATCGCTTTGCATTTGTTGCAAAAGGCTGGCCGCTTTATTTATGGGCGTTTCTTCTGATCGGCATTTCGACCGGCTCAGTCATGCTGTTCAGTTATATTTATTTCGCCTTCTTTATCGCCTACTTCATCGGCCATATCCGAGAGAAAGTTCCTTTTTACATCTTATATTACATTCATATCACCAGTGCGGCGATTGCCGTCAACTTCAGCCTTGTTCTGAAAAAAGGGTGGTTTCTGACTCAAATTCCGTTTATCGTCATTACACTGATCAGTGCCATCTTGCTACCGCTCAGCATTCGAAGCAGGAAAGAACGAGAACGCCTTGAGGAGAAATTAGAATATGCAAATGAACGGATTGCGGATCTTGTGAAGCTGGAAGAAAGGCAGCGCATCGCCCGAGACCTCCACGATACACTTGGACAAAAGCTCTCCTTAATCGGACTAAAAAGCGATCTTGCCCGAAAGCTGATATACAAGGATCCTGAACAGGCCCGCACTGAGCTGAAAAGCGTTCAACAGACGGCCCGCTCCTCCTTAAATGAGGTCAGACAAATTGTCTCGTCGATGAAAGGCATCCGATTAAAGGATGAACTCGGCAATGTTCGGCAAATACTTGAAGCAGCGGGAATTGATTTTGTGTACGAAGAAAAAGAAGCCCCAAAAAATATCTCCCTGCTGAACGAAAATATTGTCAGCATGTGCATAAAAGAAGCTGTCACCAATGTCGTGAAACACAGCGGCGCCACAGTTTGCCGCATCACCATTCAGCAGCTCTGGAAAGAGGTTGTCATTACGGTAGAAGACGACGGCAGCTTCCAATGCAGAGAAGACCGCTTTTTTTCAAAGGGGCACGGCCTGCTTGGAATGAGAGAACGGCTTGAATTCGCAAATGGCAGTTTAGCCATCGATACAGCTGCCGGTACAAAGCTGACCATGAGCATCCCAAATGATTCAAAAACAAAAGAAAAGGATGGTAGCAGATGATCAACATCTTCATTGCCGAGGATCAGCAAATGCTGCTCGGCGCACTTGGTTCGCTGTTGAATTTAGAAGAGGACATGACGGTTGTCGGCAAAGGCACAAGCGGCCAGGATGCCATCGATTTCGTGGAAAAACATGCTCCTGATATCTGTCTGATGGATATTGAAATGCCCGGGGTATCAGGTCTTGAGGCGGCGGAAAAGCTCAAGGACAGTGATGTGAAAATCATCATTTTAACGACCTTTGCCCGCTCCGGCTATTTTCAGCGGGCGCTAAAAGCAGGCGTCAGCGGTTACATGCTCAAGGACAGCCCAAGCGAGGAGCTCGTCAGCGCCATCCGCAGCGTCATGAAAGGAAGACGCGTCTACGCACCTGAATTAATGGAGGACATCTATGGCGAAGAAAACCCGCTGACCGAACGGGAAAAAGCGGTGCTTGAGCTCGTCGCAGATGGAAAAAACACAAAAGAAATCGCAAACGCCCTCAGCATCAAAAGCGGCACAGTCCGCAATTATGTTTCGATGATTCTGGATAAATTAGAAGTAAAAAATCGAATTGAAGCAATAACCCGATCAAAGGAAAAGGGCTGGTTTAAGTAACCAGCCCTCAGCTTGTTCTTCCACTCGCCTCACTCCGTCTCTTCCTTCCACTTCTTATCAATCAGCATTTTTCCCGGCCATGTGTATGCCATGATGCCGCCGTCTGCGGTGATGTCTTCTCCTGTGACGTACGAGCTGTCGTCTGAAGCAAGGAAAAGTGCGACGGCTGCCATTTCTTCCGGTTTTCCGAGCCGGCCGAGCGGTGTGATCCATTTATTGGCTTCACGGAATGCCTCGCCCATCTCGTCTTCTGTCGTGCCTGCCAGTTTATCAATGAGCGGTGTTTCAATCGTGCCCGGCGATAAGGAATTGACGCGGATGCCGCTTCTGGCGTAATCAATGGCCATCGCTTTTGTCAGGTTCGTGATACCGCCTTTTGCGGCGTTATAGCCTGAACGGTCAAGGTCTGCGGCCCGGCCGGACATGGAGGAGGTGTTGATGATGGAGCCTCCTTTTTCAAGCATGAGCGGAATCAGATATTTGCTGCAAAGAAATGTGCCGCGCAGATCGACGGCGATGATCCGGTCAAACAGCTCGACCGGGTACTCATGGACTTTGCCGCCCTCTTGGTCAACACCGGCATTGTTAAAAAGAATATCAATTGTTCCGTACTTCTGCTGAATGCCGTCTGCAAAAGACTTTACGTTTTCTTCGTCTGATACATCAAGGTGAAAAGCTTCTGCTTCTCCGCCGTTTTTTGTGATGGCGCGGACGGTTTCATTCAGCTCGCTTTCATTGATGTCACCGCAGATCACGCGGGCGCCTTCATCGGCGAAAACCCGTGCCGTCGCCTGCCCGATGCCTGTTGCGGCCCCTGTGATGATTGCGGTTTTTCCGGATAATCTTCCCATGCTGCATTCTCCTTTTTTCTTTGACTTTTTCCCGTTATGTGAAGGAGTAAACATGGAACCGGGTGATTAAAAACAAACCAATAATTGTGTTTTATGTTAAATTATTAATATGGAAGACTCAGCTGACAATCATATTGCAATAGATTGACAGATGTCATTGAATATGATAAATAGATGCTGAAAAGATTTTACATAACATCAAAGCATAATTAAAGGAGAGATCTGAATTGCGGAAAAAAAAGTTTAAAGCAGAATCCAAGCGTTTGCTGGACATGATGATTAACTCCATTTACACGCAGAAGGAAATTTTTCTCAGAGAGTTAATTTCCAACGCGAGCGATGCGATTGACAAAATCTATTACAAGGCGTTAACCGATGATTCGTTAACATTTGATCAAGACAATTACTACATAAAAGTGACGGCGGATAAAGAAGCAAGAACGCTCACTGTTACAGATACCGGTATCGGAATGACAAAAGACGAGCTTGAACAGCATCTCGGAACGATTGCGAAAAGCGGTTCACTCGCTTTCAAGGAAGAAAACGACGCGAAAGACGGCCATGACATTATCGGTCAGTTCGGGGTCGGGTTTTATGCGGCGTTTATGGTGGCTGATAAAGTCACGGTGAAAAGTAAGGCGCTCGGCAGTGACGAGGCGTATGTATGGGAGTCGGAAGGGGCTGCCGGCTACACGGTCGCGCCGTGTGACAAGGAAACCGTCGGTACGGAAATCACCCTGAAAATAAAAGAAAACACAGAAGATGAAAGCTATGATGAGTTTTTAGAAAACTACCGCATCAAAGCGATTGTGAAAAAGTACTCCGACTTTATCCGCTACCCGATCAAAATGGAAGAGACGGTCAACAAGCCGAAAGAGGGCAGCGAGAACGAGTTTGAAGAGGTTCAGGAAGAACAGACGGTCAACAGCATGGTGCCGATCTGGAGAAAAAACAAAAGCGAGCTGACGGATGAAGATTACGAGGCTTTTTACGCCGAGAAGCATTACGGCTTTGATAAACCGCTGACTCACGTGCATATCAGCGTAGACGGAGCGGTGCGCTACAATTCGATTTTGTTTATTCCGGAAAACATGCCGTTTGACTATTATACGAAGGAATTCGAAAAAGGATTGGAGCTGTATTCCAACGGCGTGCTGATCATGAACAAATGCGCCGACCTGCTTCCGGACCATTTCAGCTTTGTAAAAGGCATGGTCGATTCTGAGGATCTGTCGCTGAACATTTCCAGAGAAATGCTGCAGCATGACCGCCAGCTGAAGCTGATTGCGAAAAACATCAATAAAAAAATCAAAGCTGAGCTGAAGAGCCTGCTGAAGAACAAAAGGGAAAAATATGAATCTTTCTATGAATCTTTCGGCAGACAGCTGAAATTCGGCGTCTACAATGATTTCGGCGCGAATAAAGACGTATTAAAAGACCTGCTTCTCTTCTATTCATCTAAGGAGAAAAAACTCGTCACACTGGATGAATATGTGTCCAGAATGCCTGAGGATCAAAAATATATCTATTACGCGTCCGGCGATTCATATGAGCGGATTGAAAAGCTGCCGCAAACTGAAATGGTGGCCGACAAAGGCTACGAAATTTTATATTTCACGGAAGATATTGATGAATTTGCGATCAAAATGCTGACAAGCTACGAGGAAAAAGAGTTCAAATCCGTATCAAGCGCGGACTTAGGCATCGACGCTGATGAAGATGAAAAGCAGACCGAGGCCGAAGAAAACGAATATAAAGACCTGTTCGAAAGCATGAAAGAGATTCTTGCGGATAAAGTGAAGAACGTCAGAGCATCGAAACGCTTAAAATCCCATCCGGTATGCTTTGCGACAGACGGCGAAGTGACGATCGAAATGGAGAAAGTGTTAAACGCCATGCCTGACAGCCAGCAGGTCAAAGCGGAAAAAGTGCTGGAAATCAACCCGAATCACGAAGTGTTTGAGACGTTAAAGAACGCGCACGGACAAGATCGGGAAAAGCTTGCATTATACACAAACCTTCTCTACAATCAGGCGCTTCTGATTGAAGGGCTGCCGATCCACGATCCGGTAGAGTTTACGAATGATATTTGCAAAGTCATGGTATGACGCCAAAAAGGAATCGCCCATCGGGGGCGATTCCTTTTTTGATTACAGCGTGCGCTGTTTAAGAATTTGATTTTGTTTGCTGCGTTTCTTTAAGGAGAACCGTTTTTTCAAGTGCGTTTCGATTTCTTCTAAACTTCTGCCCTTCGTTTCCGGAACGATGTAAGCGGCGAAGAAGAAGGATGTAAGGCAGATGACTGAGAAAATTCCGAATACCCAGCCGATGCCCATGGCGCTCAGCATAAGCGGGAATACCAGTGAAACGACCAGATTGGTTGCCGACAGAATCAATGTCGTAAATCCAGTTGCGGCTCCGCGTGCGTTTGACGGGAACAGCTCCGGCATCAGGACCCATACGACGGGACCCCATGTCGCCTGGTAAAAGACGATATAGATTCCGAGGAACAGTACGGTCAGCCAAGCTGTTGAAGCTGACAGGCCGGCGAGAAGGAGAATGGCTGATAGTGACGCCAGGCTCAAGGTGATGCCGACACTTCCCCACATCAGCAGTTTTTTCCGGCCGATCCGGTCAATTAAGATCATGGCGGTGATACACATGATGACGTTTAAGACACCGATTCCCATCGTGCCGAGAACGGACGCCGAAGTGCCGAGTCCGGCCTTCGTAAAGATGGTCGGCGCATAGTAAATCACCGTGTTGATACCGACTGCCTGCTGGAAGATGGCGAGGCCGATCCCGATCAGCAGCATAGGACGGATCCATTTTGCTTTCAGCAAGCCGAGCGTCGATTCTTTTTTCTCGGCTTCTCCTTGTTTCATCTCCGCCAATTCAACGGCGATATCCTCTTTGTCGTGCGTCATTTCCATGACTTTTCTGGCTTCCTGTTCACGGCCGCGTTTGACGAGCCATCTCGGAGATTCCGGCATAAACGCGATTCCGATTAATAATAGCGCCGCCGGTACTGCGGCAAGACCTACCATCCAGCGCCAAGCTTCAAATGGGGTGAATATGTAATTCACAATATATGCGAGTAAAATTCCGGTCACAATCATTAAGTTATTCAATGTACCGAGCGTTCCGCGTATTTTCGTCGGCGCCATCTCAGAAAGATAAACGGGAACAAGCGCCGTTGAACCGCCGACGGCTAACCCGAGAATGACACGGGAGATGATCAGCATAGTGACGGTTTGCGAAGTCGCGCAGGCAAGCGCGCCGAAAATAAATATGAGTGAAAGGACGAAAACGACTTTTCTCCGGCCCCATCGGTCAGAGCATGTCCCGCTTAACGCGGACCCGAAAATCGCACCGAGCAGCAGCATGCTGACGACCAATCCCTCGGTCAGCGTATTCAAAGGAATATCTTTGTTAATAAATAGCAAAGCCCCTGAAATCACACCGGTGTCATAACCGTAAAGCAGCCCACCTAATGCTCCGAAAAAGTAAATCAGGTATTTTTTGGTGTTTTTCTTCACAGATGATCCTCCTCATCTTTTGGAACGCATAATAGTTTATTTAGATAACTATTTCATTCCCCTGTGAAAAAAATATAAACATAAAAAAACACGCCTTTTAAAAGGCGTGTTTTACTTATGAAAACAGCTTGTCGATAAACGCGATTTCTTCAGCAGAAAGCGTAATGGAGGCTGCTTTCATATTGTCTTTTAATTGATCCGCACGTTTGGCGCCCGGAATCAGGATGTCAATTTCAGGTCTTGCCAAATACCAGGCAAGCACGATATGCGCCGTGTCGGCATTGTGCTTTTCGGCAATCGGTTTGAGCTGGTTGACTTTTTTGATGTTTTCTTTAAACTGCTCCCCTTGGAAATGAGCCTGATCATTACGCAGATCGCCTTCAGGGAAGGTTGTGTTCTCGTCGTATTTGCCGGCCAGCAGTCCGGAAACGAGCGGAAAGTACGGAATGAATGAAATATTGTGTTCTGTCGTATAAGGGAAGAACGTCTTTTCAGCCTCACGGTTCAGCAGGTTGTATTCCCCCTGAATCACATCGACTAAGCCGTCTTTATTGGCTTCTTTCAGCTGCTCCAGAGAGAAATTGGAGACGCCGATGGAACGGATTTTCCCTTCTTTTTTCATCTCATTCAAGGCTTGGACGGCTTCGTCCTTCGGAGTGTCCTCATCCGGAAAATGGATGTAGAATAAATCAATGTAATCAGTCTGCAGGCGTTTCAGGCTGTCTTCGACTGATTGTTTCAAAAAGGCCGGTGAGTTGTCGAAAACGAAGTCATCGCCTTCTTTTCTGTGCGCGGCTTTTGTGGCGATGAAGACATCCTCACGGTTAAACTCTTTCAGCACCTCGCCGATTAATTCTTCAGAACGGCCCACACCGTAAATATAGGCGGTATCTAACATGGTAACGCCGCTTTTAATCGCTTCCCGAACCAATTCTTTTCCCGTTTCTTCATTCAGATTCGGATAGAGATTGTGTCCGCCGACCGCATTTGTTCCCAAACCGATCGGAAATACCTTTAAGTCAGTTTTGCCGATTGTTACTTTGCTCATGTTTTCGCCTCCTGAAAAAATACGATATCATAGCGCCTGCCGGAAAATGACGGCAGCGTTCTCTATTAACTATAACGCTATGCCAAGTGAATGTCGATTTGGTGCTCTTGGCAATACTTCGTATATTCCTCATCAAGCTGCTGAGAAGTGACGATGCTGTGAAGACGGTCGAACGGCGCGTATGTCAGAAGTGTGGATTTGCCGAATTTAGAATGATCCGCGAGCAGATACACTTCGTTCGCCTTTTCAGAAATTTTCTTTTTCACCTCGTATTCCAGTAAGTCGGAATTCGTCAGGCCATGGGTGATCGTTGTCCCGGTAGCGGACATGAACGCTTTGTTAATGTTGTATTTATTGAGTGTGCTCGGATCATCAATTCCGACAAACGACCTTGTCTTCCGCTTGTAGTTATTGCCGATGATGATCAGGTCGATATTTTTCATGGATGAAGCGGCGTTAATAATATCAAGACTGTTCGTCAAAACCGTCACATTCTTATCGGGGTCAAGCGTCTCCAGCATCGATTTTGTCGTCGTGCCGGAATCAATAAACACAAGATCGTGATCCTCGATAAACTGTGACGCATAGCGGGCGATTTTGATTTTTTCATCCTGATGTTGAATGGTGCGGTTTTCAAAAGGGACGAGCACAGATTTTTCGGCTGATGTCACGCCGCCGTATACCTTTTTGATAACCCCTTTTTCCGCAAGCTTATTAATATCCCGTCTGACCGTGTTTTTAGAGACGTTGAATACCTCGCACAGTTCATCCAGCGAAGTGGCTCCGTGTTTGAGAATGTATTCTTCCATCTCCTGAATCCGCATCAGTTTCATAAAAAAACTCCTTCTAGAATTCTTAAAGTAATTAAAATATATAATAAACACCAAGAGTTAATCAATAGTTACTTAACAAATGATAAAAAAGATGGATCATCCCGTACGATTCGACATTGTTCTCCAAGTTCCTGTTTCCCGGCTCAAAATAAGTATAATAAAAATAATGAAAAAATTTTGATTTTTTAGATTGACTTGGAGGTGTGATGGGCTTACAATGTAACCAAGAAATGACCAAAATATAACCTGTAAAATCAAAAGTGAAAGGTGTAACCGTTTGCTTTTTATGGTACATGACCAACTTTTACACGGGAAGATTGGGAATCACCATCATTTTAGCATTTGTAAGCGTTTAATTCATGTCTTTTGTATGTAAAAGATGAATATATTCATCCGTTATCACCCGGCTGAACAGGATGTTTACTATTTAAGGAGGCAATGAGAATGGCAGAGATCAGAAAACTGAAAAACTACATCAATGGTGAATGGGTTGAAAGTAAAACAGATCAATATGAAGACGTTGTCAATCCGGCTACAAAAGAAGTGATGTGCCAAGTTCCGATTTCTACGCGGGAGGATGTGGAATACGCCGTCCGGTCAGCGTCAGAAGCGTTTAAAACATGGTCAAAGACGGCAGTGCCGCGCCGTGCGAGAATTCTATTTAACTATCAGCAGCTTCTCCAGCAGAACAAAGAAGAGCTTGCCCGTCTGATCACTTTGGAAAACGGTAAAAACACGACAGAAGCACTCGGCGAAGTGGGACGCGGAATTGAAAACGTTGAATTCGCAGCGGGCGCGCCCTCACTCATGATGGGCGATTCACTTGCCTCTATCGCAACGGATGTAGAAGCGGCGAACTACCGCTATCCGATCGGGGTGGTCGGCGGTATCGCACCATTCAACTTCCCCATGATGGTTCCGTGCTGGATGTTCCCGATGGCGATTTCTTTAGGAAATACGTTCATTCTGAAGCCGTCTGAGCGCACGCCGCTGTTAACGGAAAAACTGGCAGAGCTGTTTGAACAGGCCGGGCTGCCAAAAGGCGTCTTCAATGTCGTGCACGGTGCGCATGATGTGGTAAACGGCATTCTTGAGCATCCTGATATTAAAGCCATCTCATTCGTCGGTTCAAAGCCTGTCGGCGAGTATGTCTTCAAAAAAGGCAGCGAACATCTGAAACGCGTTCAGGCGTTAACGGGTGCGAAAAATCATACGATCGTGCTGAATGACGCCCATCTTGAAGATACGGTCACAAATATTATCGGTGCGGCATTCGGTTCTGCTGGCGAGCGCTGCATGGCATGCGCGGTTGTGACGGTTGAAGAGGGAATCGCCGATGAGTTTATGGCGAAATTACAGGAAAAGGCCGCAGACATCAAGATCGGAAACGGACTGGATGACGGCGTGTTCTTAGGCCCGGTCATCCGCGAGGACAACAAAAAGCGCACGCACAGCTATATTGAAAAAGGCATCGAAGAAGGAGCGAGACTCCTTTGTGACGGCCGTGAAAACGTAACGGAAGACGGCTATTTCGTCGGGCCGACGATTTTTGATAACGTGACGACGGATATGACGATCTGGAAAGATGAAATTTTTGCGCCCGTTCTGTCGGTCATCCGCGTGAAAAACCTAAAAGAAGCGGTTGACATCGCCAACCAGTCTGAATTTGCAAACGGCGCGTGCCTGTTTACTTCAAACGCGAACGCAATCCGCTACTTCCGTGAGAATATAGATGCGGGAATGCTCGGCATCAATTTAGGCGTGCCGGCGCCGATGGCATTCTTCCCATTCTCGGGCTGGAAGTCTTCTTTCTTCGGCACATTGCACGCTAACGGAAAAGACAGCGTCGACTTCTATACACGTAAAAAAGTCGTGACGGCACGATACCCGTCTCCTGACTTCAATTGATCTGACAGCCGGCCCGGACGGCTTTGATATCCCGTCCGGGTTTCCTTTTACCATCAATTAAGGAGGAATAAACATGAGTCATTTGCTGCGAAAACCGAAGGCCGATGAGATTTCTCAAGGCGTGAACATCATACATGAAGTCACTTCATCTAATTCAGACCTCAAATACGTCGGATTTAAAGTCGTCGACCTCGCTCCCGGATCAAAATATACAGAAGATTTAAAAAAGACGGAGTGCTGCATTGTTGCGGTAACGGGGAAAATCACCGTCACTGATCATGAACAGACATTTGAAAGCATCGGCACCCGTGAAAGCGTATTTGAAAGAAAACCAACGGACAGCGTTTATGTGTCTAATGACCGCTCTTTTGAGATCACAGCTGTCAGCGGGGCGAGGGTTGCGCTGTGCTATTCTCCGTCCGAACACCAGCTTCCGACAAAGCTGATAAAAGCGGAAGACAACGGTGTGGAACATCGCGGCAAGCTGGCAAACAAACGAACCGTTCATAACATTCTCCCCGATTCAGATCCATCGGCAAACAGCCTTCTCGTTGTTGAAGTTTACACGGACAGCGGCAACTGGTCGAGCTACCCGCCGCACAAACATGACCAAGACAATCTGCCGGCTGAATCCTTCTTAGAAGAAACTTATTACCATGAAATGGACCCGCCGCAGGGCTTTGTTTTCCAGCGTGTATACACGGACGACCGTTCGATTGACGAGACGATGACCGCAGAAAATGAAAACGTTGTCATCGTGCCGGCGGGCTATCACCCGGTTGGTGTTCCGGATGGGTATACCTCTTACTACCTGAATGTAATGGCGGGACCGACACGCAAATGGAAGTTTCATAATGATCCGGCCCATGAGTGGATTCTGGAACGCTAACAAGTGAGGAGTGGCAGATAACGATGAAATATACGTTTAATGAAGAAAGAGAGTTTGATATTGTCGCGATCGGGCGCGCGTGTATTGATTTGAACGCGGCGGAATACAATCGCCCGATGGAAGAGACGATGACGTTTTCAAAATATGTCGGCGGCTCTCCGGCAAATATTGCGATCGGCAGCGCCAAGCTCGGATTAAAAACCGGTTTTATCGGCAAAATCCCGGACGATCAGCACGGCAGATTCATCGTTTCCTATATGAAGGGAAAGGGCGTTGATACGTCACAAATGGTCGTTGACAGAGACGGGCATAAAGCCGGACTCGCTTTTACGGAAATTCTCAGTCCTGAAGAGTGCAGCATTCTCATGTACCGGGATGACGTGGCGGATTTGTATCTTGAGCCGTCCGAAGTCAATGAAGGCTACATCGCAAACGCGAAAATGCTGCTCGTTTCTGGTACGGCGCTTGCGAAAAGCCCGTCGCGCGAAGCCGTCTTAAAAGCGGTGCATATCGCAAAAAAGCATGACGTAAAAGTCGTTTTTGAGCTGGACTATCGCCCGTATACATGGCAATCGGCAGAAGAAACAGCCGTGTACTACTCGCTGGTGGCGGAACAATCCGATATCGTCATCGGGACGCGTGACGAATTTGACGTGATGGAGAACCGCAGCGGCGGAATTAACGATGAAACCGTCCGCCATTTGTTTGCGCACTCTGCTGATCTTGTCGTCATCAAGCACGGCGTTGACGGGTCATACGCATACAGCAGATCGGGAGAAATCTTTCGGGCGCATGCCTATCAAACAAAGGTGCTGAAGACGTTCGGAGCGGGTGATTCCTATGCGTCCGCCTTCATCTACGGACTTGTCAGCGGCCGGGATATTGAAACGGCATTAAAATACGGGAGCGCTTCCGCTTCCATCGTCGTCAGTAAACACAGCTCCTCAGAAGCAATGCCGGCTGCCGATGAAATCATCGAACTGATTGAAGCACAGCACAGTCTGAATGGTAAATAGAACGATAAAAGGTGGGATCGTTTGTGGGCAAGACAATTCGCTTAACGACAGCACAAGCGCTGATTAAATTCTTAAACCGGCAGTACATTCATGTTGACGGAAAAGAAGAGCCGTTCGTTGAGGGCATCTTCACGATTTTCGGCCACGGAAATGTGTTAGGGATCGGGCAGGCGCTTGAGCAGGACGCAGGGCACCTGAAAGTCTATCAAGGCAAAAACGAACAAGGCATGGCGCATGCCGCAATGGCATACAGCAAGCAGATGCTGAGAAGGAAAATTTACGCGGTATCAACATCAGTCGGACCGGGTGCCGCTAATTTGACGGCTGCCGCGGGCACGGCGCTGGCTAACAATATTCCGGTGCTGCTGCTTCCGGCCGACACCTTTGCGACGAGGCAGCCTGACCCGGTGCTTCAGCAGGTGGAGCAGGAATACAGTGCCGCCGTCACGACAAACGATGCGTTAAAGCCCGTGTCCCGCTACTGGGACCGCATTACCCGCCCCGAGCAGCTGATGAGCAGCTTAATCCGGGCATTTGAAGTAATGACAGATCCGGCAAAGGCGGGTCCGGCGACAATCTGCATTTCTCAGGATGTAGAGGGAGAAGCATATGATTTTGAAGAAAGCTTCTTTGCAAAACGCGTTCATTATATTGATCGGATGCAGCCGAGCGAGCGTGAGCTGAAAGGCGCCGCGGAAAGAATTAAAGAGAGCAGCCGCCCCGTCATTTTAGTGGGCGGCGGTGCAAAGTATTCCGGCGCGCGTGAGGAATTGATCGCGCTTTCTGAAACATACGGCATTCCGCTTGTGGAAACGCAGGCCGGCAAGTCAACGGTTGAAGCTGACTTCGCCAACAATCTGGGCGGCATGGGCATCACGGGCACACTTGCCGCAAACAAAGCCGCCCGCCAGGCTGATCTTATCATCGGTGTCGGCACACGGTACACGGACTTTGCGACATCCTCCAAAACGGCGTTTGATTTTGACAAAGCAACATTCTTGAATATCAATGTCAGCCGCATGCAGGCTTATAAGCTTGACGCGTTTCAGGTCGTAGCCGATGCGAAAGTGACGCTCGGCAGGCTGCACGGCTTATTGGACGGATATAAAAGTGCATTCGGCACGGCGATTAAAGACTGGAAAAATGAATGGCTGGCTGAACGGGACCGGCTCGGCAAAGTCACTTTTACACGTGACGCGTTCAAACCGGAAATTAAGAACCATTTTTCACAGGACGTGTTAAACGAGTATGCCGACGCGCTCGAGACTGAGCTGGCGCAAACAACGGCGCTTCTGACGATCAATGACACGATTCCTGAAGACAGTGTCGTCATCAGTTCGGCAGGGTCTCTTCCTGGAGATCTGCAACGGCTGTGGCATTCCAATGTCCCGAATACGTACCATCTGGAGTACGGCTATTCCTGCATGGGATACGAGGTATCAGGCACGCTCGGCCTCAAGCTGGCCCACCCGGACAAAGAAGTCTATTCACTCGTCGGCGACGGAAGTTTTCTGATGCTGCACTCAGAGCTGATTACGGCGCTTCAATATAACAAAAAAATCAATGTCCTGCTTTTTGATAACTCCGGATTCGGCTGTATCAACAACCTGCAGATGGATCACGGCAGCGGCAGTTATTTCTGTGAGTTCCGCACAGAGGACAATCAGATTTTAAACATTGATTACGCGAAGGTGGCAGAGGGCTACGGCGCCAAAACATACAGAGCCAATACGGTTGAAGAGCTGAAAGCGGCGCTTGAAGATGCGAAAACGCAGGACGTATCCACGTTAATTGAGATGAAGGTTCTGCCGAAAACGATGACGGACGGCTATGACAGCTGGTGGCATGTCGGTGTAGCGGAAGTGTCTGAGCAGGAAAGCGTCCAACGGGCATACGAAGCGAAAGAGACGAAGCTGAAGTCTGCGAAGCAGTACTAGAGGGGAGGCATCACGATGGGCAAACAAGATATTCTGTGGGGCATCGCTCCCATTGGATGGCGCAATGACGATATGCCGGAAATCGGAGCCGGGAATACGCTGCAGCATTTGTTAAGCGATATTGTTGTCGCCGGTTTCCAAGGTACGGAAGTGGGAGGGTTTTTCCCTGAACCCTCCGTCCTGAATAAGGAGCTGGCTCTCCGGAACTTGCGGATTGCGGGAAAATGGTTCAGCAGCTTTATCATTCAAGACGGAATTGAAAAAACAGCCGAACAATTTACAGAACACTGTGACTATTTGCAAAAAGTCGGGGCGGATGTCGCCATCGTTTCTGAACAGACGTACAGTGTTCAGGGTTTGGACATTGATGTTTTTAAGAAAAAACCGCACTTCTCAGATGAAGAATGGGATACGCTGTGCCAAGGCTTGAACCGCCTTGGGAAAATCGCCGATGAACACGGGCTTGACCTCACGTTTCATCACCATCTCGGTACAGGCGTTCAGACGGCGGAAGAAGTTGACCGGCTGATGGAAGGGACGGATCCCCGGTATGTCCATTTGCTTTATGATACAGGCCACGCTTATATCTCGGACGGAGATTACATGACGATTCTGAATAAGCATATGGAACGGATCAGACACGTTCATTTCAAGGATGCACGGTTTGACATTATGGAGCTGTGCAGAAAGGAAGGCAAGTCATTCAGGCAGTCGTTTTTACAGGGCATTTTTACGGTTCCCGGAGACGGATGCATCGATTTCACCGAAGTGTACCGAACGCTCATCCGTCATGATTATTCAGGCTGGATCGTCATTGAAGCCGAACAAGACCCGGCAGTCGCCAATCCGCTTGAGTACGCGCTGATTGCGAGAAAGTATATCGACAAAGAACTGCTTGATCCTGCAAATTAGAGGGGGACTTATATGAATAGTGCCAAGGCGGAATCAGCTTTCAGCAAAAGGACCATCGCCGCAGCATTAGCAAATTACATTGATGCAGGTTCCATCGTGGCAGGATCAGCGGGTTTATCCATGTGGGTCAGCTATTTGAAGCTGTCCGACAGCCAGATCGGATTGCTTGGCGCCTTCAGTGCAAACGCCATATCAGCGGCCATCGGAGCGCTGCTTGGCGGATATTTGGCTGATAAGGTCGGACGGAAAGCGGTATATACAAACAGTATGCTCGTTTACGCCTTAGGAATTTGTTTGGTTTTGTTTGGATTCAACTTTCCTATGCTGTTATGCGGATACACGATTATCGGGATTTCTGTAGGCGCGGATATTACGGCATCATGGACCATTATCGCGGAAAACGCCCCTGAGAAAAACCGGGCGAGGCATTGCGGGGTGGCGCAGGTGGCATGGGCCGCCGGAGCCGTTGTGGTCCTGCTGTTATCCGTACTGGTTGGTGACCTTGGGCTTTTAGGAAATAAAATTGTTTTTGCGCATCTATTGGTGATCGCCCTTATCACATATACGATAAGAAAGCGTTTACCTGAATCAGATGCCTGGAAAAACAGTGAAGACCGGCCTGCCGCCGTGAAAAAAACATCTTATTTTGACCTGCTTCAGCCGAAATTTTTTAAGAATATTTTGTTTTTAATGGGTGTGTTTCTCGTATGGAATCTTGCCGCGGGAGTCATGGGATTCTTTATGCCGTACATCTATCAGCAGGTCGGCGGCGTATCCGCAAATACGGCTAACATTCTGCAGATGGCTCTGTTTATTTTCACCGGGCTCGGCGTCGCTTGGATCTTCATGCCTTTTGCTGATAAATATCGGAAAACGGTGTTCGGAATCTGCGCATTTATGGCTGTTGTCGGCTGGTCGCTGTTTTTACTGCCGTTTCAGGGGCTTCCGGTTCTGCTTTTGTTTGTCCTCGCGATCGGCATCAATAACGGAGCCGGCCAGCAGGCGAACTACCAGCTGTGGGCAAGCGAGCTGTTCCCGACGGAGCACAGGGCGTCGGCACAAGGGCTCATGTTCTTTCTGGTCCGTATTTCAATCGGAATTTGGAGTTTATTTGTGCCGGTTATCATGACACAGTTCGGCATCGGTGTTATGGCAGGTATTCTGCTCATATGCGTGACGGCCAGTATGGTCATCGGGCTTGTCTTCGCACCGAATACGTCCGGCAAGTCGCTTGAACAGATTCAGGAGGAACTCTACGGTGCTCCTCAGGACGGCAGCGAGAAAAGAAAGACGAAAACAATCATTTGATTATCAGAAGGAGTGGCGATCAATGAATTTACGTATAGGTGTTATCGGAACCGGTGCTATCGGAAAAGAGCACATCAACCGCATCACAAATAAGCTGTCCGGAGCGGAAATTACCGCTGTAACGGATGTGAATCAGGAGGCTGCACAGCAGACCGTTCAGGATTTCAATTTGAACGCCTCCGTTTATCCTGATGACGACAGCCTCCTCGCTGCTGCGAATGTGGACGCCGTCTTAGTGACAAGCTGGGGCCCGGCTCACGAGTCCAGCGTTTTGAAAGCGATTCATCACGGCAAATACGTTTTTTGTGAAAAGCCGCTAGCGACAACGGCAGAAGGCTGTATGCGCATCGTCGAAGAAGAAATGAAGACGGGACGCCGATTGGTGCAGGTAGGCTTCATGCGAAGATATGACAGCGGTTACGTTCAGCTGAAAGAAGCGATCGACAACCGTGTGGTCGGCGAGCCGCTGATGATTCACTGTGCGCATCGCAATCCGACGGTCGCACCGAATTATTCAACAGACATGGCCGTTGTCGATACGCTCGTTCATGAAATCGATGTCCTTCACTGGCTCGTCAATGACGACTATGAATCCGTACAGGTCATCTATCCGAAGAAATCAAAAAATGCGCTGCCGCATCTGAAAGATCCGCAGATGGTCATTATTGAAACAAAAGGCGGTATCGTCATCAATGCCGAAATCTATGTGAACTGTAAATACGGCTACGATATTCAATGTGAAATCGTCGGAGAAGACGGCATCATCAAGCTCCCGGAACCATCCAGCATCAGCTTGAGAAAAGAAGGGACATTCAGCACTGATATTCTGATGGATTGGCAGCGCCGATTTGTGGCTGCATATGATGTGGAAATTCAAGACTTCATTGATTCGATCCGGAAAAAAGGCGAAGTCAGCGGTCCGACGGCATGGGACGGTTACATCGCCGCCGTGACGACTGACGCGTGCGTAAAAGCTCAGGAATCCGGCCGGAAAGAGCCTGTGGCGCTCCAAGAGAAACCGGCATTCTATCAATCATTTACGACTGTGAACAAATAATAGAGCGGGAGTGAAAGAAATGAAACTGGCCTTGGATCCATCCATGTACCGTGATGATTTAACGTTAGAAGAAATGGTCTATAAAACGGCGGAGCTCGGTTATGAATATATCGAACTGTCACCGCGCGAGGATTTTTGTCCTTTCTATAAATATCCGAAAGTCGATTCAGCAAAGATCAAACAATTGAAGCGCCTTTTAAAGGATACAGGCGTGAAGCTGTCCTCTCTTCTTCCGCTTTACCATTGGGCGGGTCCTGATGAAGACCGCCGCCAGGCAGCCGTGCGCAACTGGAAACGGGCGATCGAAATTGCGGTTGAACTTGAAGTGGATTTGATGAACAGCGAATTCAGCGGTTCAAAATATGATCCGTTAACAAGTGAAGAAAAATTTATCAAATCCATGGATGAGCTGCTGCCCGTCTTTGAAAAAGAAGGCGTCAAACTCAATCTGCAGGCCCACCCGTATGATTTTATCGAGACGCATAAAGGTGCGATGGATATGATCCGCGCGCTTGACAAGGATTGGATCAATCTTGTCTACTCGACTGCGCACACGTTCTTCTATGATGACGGCAGAGGCGACATCGAGACCATGTTTGACGAAGCCGGCGACCGCCTCACACATGTTTTATTTGCTGATACCTATAATCATAAAGCGGCTCATGGCCTTCGCTACATCGTCAATCCGCCTGACGCGAAAGTAACGGTTCACCAGCATTTGGACATTGGTCAAGGCGAGGTTGATTTTGATACGATTTTCAAAAAGATGAGAGAGATGAAGTTCGACGGAATTGCGACGAATGCCGTTTTTGCTTGGGTCGGCGAAAGAGCGGATGAATCAAGCCGCTTCATGCTTAAGAAATTAAAAGAAGAATTAGGTATGGCGTAAGCTGAGTATGGAGTTCGGCGGGACGGGGCAAAAAAGCCCTTCAGCCGGACTCCCTTCATATCTAATACGCGAATGGGAGAGGCTGACATGAAACTTTGCTTTAATGAAGCGACAACGTTGGAGAATTCAAACCTGAAACAGGATTTAGAGCTGTGCGAAAAGCACGGCTATGATTATATTGAAATCCGCACAATGGATAAGCTGCCGGAATATTTAAAAGACCATTCACTGGCCGATCTGGCGGAATATTTTCAAACCCATCACATTAAACCGCTTGCGCTGAACGCATTGGTTTTCTTCAACAATCGTGACGAAAAGGGCTATCGGGAGATCATTTCAGAATTCAAAAGCATGATGGAAACCTGCAAAACACTCGGCGTGAAATATGTGGTGGCCGTACCGCTTGTCACAGAGCGGAAAATCTTAAAAGAAGAGATCAAAAAGAGCAGCATCAAGGTGCTGACTGAGCTTTCTGATATCGCGGAGCCGTACGGCGTAAACATCGCCCTTGAATTTGTCGGCCACCCGCAATGCACGGTCAATACATTTGAACAGGCGTATGACATCGTGGACGCTGTCGGCCGGGATAATGTCGGGCTTGTGTTTGACAGCTTTCATTTCCATGCGATGGGCTCCAATATTGAGAGCCTGAAGCAGGCGGACGGAAAGAAAATTTTCATCTATCATATTGACGATACAGAAGATTTTCCGATCGGTTTTTTAACGGATGAAGACCGCGTCTGGCCGGGGCAGGGGGCGATTGACTTAGACGCCCATCTGTCAGCACTAAGAGAAATCGGATTCAATGATGTTGTCTCCGTAGAGCTGTTCAGACCTGAATATTATAAGCTGACCGCGGAGGAAACGATCAAAACGGCAAAAGAAACAACGGAAGCCGTCGTATCAAAATACTTCATGAAGGAGGCGTGAACATGGCTTTTGTCACCATGAAACATCTTCTTGCAGAAGCGAAACGGGAGCATTATGCAGTCGGTCAGTTTAATATAAACGGCCTGCAATGGACAAAAGCGATTCTGCAAGCGGCGCAAAAGGAGCAATCGCCGGTCATCGCCGCGGCATCTGATCGGCTGGTCGATTATTTAGGCGGCTTTAAAACGATTGCCGCCATGGTAAGCGCGTTAATCGAGGAAATGGCGATTACCGTTCCCGTCGTGCTCCATCTTGATCACGGAAGCAGTGCGGAACGCTGCAGACAGGCCATTGACGCCGGATTCAGCTCAGTGATGATTGACGGCTCCCATGCGCCGATTGACGAGAATATCGCAATGACAAAAGAAGTCACCGATTATGCCGCAAAGCACGGTGTGTCAGTAGAAGCCGAAGTCGGCACGGTCGGCGGCATGGAAGACGGGCTGGTCGGCGGAGTCCGCTATGCCGATATCACGGAATGTGAGCGGATCGTCAAAGCAGCCAATATCGACGCGCTGGCCGCCGCCCTCGGCTCCGTCCACGGCAAATATCAGGGTGAACCGAATCTCGGATTTAAGGAAATGGAGGAAATCTCCCGCATGACTGATATTCCTCTCGTTCTTCACGGAGCATCCGGAATTCCGCAGGATCAGATCCAAAAAGCCATCACGCTCGGCCACGCGAAGATCAATATCAATACGGAATGTATGGTAGCCTGGACAGACGAAACACGCCGCATGTTTCAGGAACAAAGCGATCTGTACGAACCGCGCGGCTATATGACACCCGGCATCGTAGCCGTGGAAGAGACAGTGCGAAACAAAATGAGAGAGTTCGGATCAGCCGGTAAAGCTGTAAAACAGCAGGCCGGCTGATGAGACCGGAAACCGCCGGAATGGCGGTTTTTTTGTGCGGTGTTGCGTCCGTACGCCAGAAACGATTATGATGATGGCAGCATCGTAAAAAACGGGAGTGGTTCAGATTGAATAAAATCATGATTGTGGAAGACAGTGAAGACATTCGCGGACTATTGCGGAATTATCTTGAAAAATACGGATATCAAACCGTGGCGGCCGCGGATTTTACAGCTGTTCTTGATGTTTTTTTAAAAGAAAAGCCTGATGTGGTGCTGCTTGATATCAATCTGCCGTCCTATGACGGCTATTATTGGTGCCGCCAGATCCGTCAGCACTCCACAAGCCCGATCATTTTTATTTCAGCCAGAAGCGGAGAAATGGATCAGGTGATGGCGATTGAAAACGGCGGAGATGATTATATCGAAAAGCCGTTTTCCTATGATATTGTGCTGGCGAAAATCAAAAGCCAGATCCGCAGGGCGTACGGGGAGTACGCCGCAAAGCAGGGGGAGAAAGTGCTTGAATATGCCGGTGTGCAGCTCTTTGTGGAACGGTTTGAACTGCGCTTTCAGGATGAAAAAAGCGAGCTTTCTAAAAAAGAAAGTAAGCTCTTGGAAGTGCTGCTGGAGCGGGGAGAAAAGGTGACGGGAAGAGACCGGCTCATGGAAAAAACGTGGGACACCGATATTTTCGTCGATGATAATACACTTAACGTGTATATCACGCGGCTCAGAAAAAAACTGCGGGAGCTGAATGCGCCTGTTTCAATTGAATCGGTGCGGGGCGAAGGCTACCAGCTGAGGGCGCTGTCATGAAGCTGTTTCTCCGGTCTCATGCAGTGCTGATTCTGCTTTTTCTCCTTCAAGGGCTGTTCGTCTTCTTTTATTACTGGTTTGCGGGTCTTCATTCTTTCTCTCACCTGTTTTACATATTGAGCGTGCAGCTTCTTATTTTGGCGGGCTATCTTGCCTATCGCTGGTACAAAGACAGCGGTGTTTATCATTGGCTCGGCTCGGGACAGGAAGGAACGGACATTCCGTATCTCGGTTCTTCAGAGTTTTGTTCAGAGCTGTATGAAAAGCAGATGGAGCTGATACGGCTGCAGCACCAGAAGCTCCATGAGACCGAAGCCAAGCTTGACGCGCGGGTGACGTATATGAATCAATGGGTGCACCAAGTAAAGACGCCGCTGTCGGTCATTAATTTAATCATTCAGGAAGAGGATGAACCCGTTTTTGAACAAATTAAAAAAGAAGTCCGGCAGATTGAATACGGACTGGAGACGCTTCTATATTCATCAAGGCTTGATCTGTTTGAACGGGATTTTAAAATCGAAGCGGTTTCGTTATCCGAGCTTCTCCAATCAGTCATTCAAAGCTATAAACGATTTTTTATTCAATACCGCGTCTATCCGAAAATGAATATTCGCGATGACCATCAGATTTATACCGATGCAAAATGGCTCAAATTCGCGATCGGCCAAGTGGTCACAAATGCGGTCAAGTATTCGGCGGGCGAGAGTGACAGACTTGAGCTGAATGTCTTCCGCGATGAAGACAGGACAGTGCTTGAAGTCAAAGATTACGGTGTCGGTATTCCTTCCCAGGACATCAAGCGGGTGTTTGACCCTTATTACACCGGCGAAAACGGGCGGCGTTTCCAAGAATCTACGGGAATCGGCCTCCATCTCGTCAAAGAAATTACGGGCAAGCTCAATCATACGGTGGACATCAGTTCGTTCCCGGGTGAAGGGACATCGGTTCGATTTTCATTTCTTACAAAAATGTAAGGCTGCGTTAAGAAAACAACATAGCTCATTCTGCTTCCCCTTGATAACATGGATTTACGTCAAGGGGATTTTTATGTTGAACGCCCCGACATTACATGAAAGCAGCTGAGATCAAGAAGAATAAAACCATAAGGAGGATTCTCATGGCGAATATGCTTGAAGTCAAACATATAAATAAAACCTATAAAGGACAAGTGTCCTATCAAGCCTTAAAACAAATTTCATTTTCAATAGAAGAAGGCGGATTCACGGCGGTGATGGGGCCGTCCGGCTCCGGCAAAACAACGCTTTTGAATATCATTTCAACGATCGACCGTCCGGATTCAGGCGATATCCTGATTCACGGAGAAAACCCGCATCGGCTGAAGCGGACAAAGCTCGCTCATTTCCGCCGCAAGCAGCTCGGATTTGTGTTTCAGGATTTCAACCTTCTGGACACGCTGACAATCGGTGAAAATATCATGCTGCCGTTAACGCTTGAAAAAGAACCGCCGTCTGTAATGGAAGAAAAACTGCACGCCATCGCGGCAAAGCTCGGAATCGAAAACCTCCTCAACAAACGGACGTTTGAAGTATCCGGAGGCCAGCGCCAGCGGGCCGCCATCGCAAGAGCGGTCATTCATAAGCCGTCACTCATTCTGGCTGATGAACCGACGGGAAACCTTGATTCCAAGGCGTCAAAAGACGTCATGGAAACGATGCAGAGCCTGAATCAGGATGATCATGTCACGGCTTTGATGGTGACCCACGACCCTGTTGCGGCAAGCTACTGCCGCCGCGTCATTTTTATAAAAGACGGCGAACTGTTTAATGAGATTTACCGCGGGGAAAACCGCCAAGTATTTTATGAACAAATTCTTGATGTGCTGTCTATGCTGGGGGGAAACGCAAATGACCTTTCTTCAGTTCGCTTATAACAACGTCACGAGAAACAAAAGGGCCTATCTTGCATTCTTTTTAAGCAGCGCCTTTTCCGTTTTGATTTTCTTTACCTTTGCGATGTTCCTGTTTCATCCGGCTTTAAAAGAAGGCTACTTGAATAACATTGCCAGAAAAGGCTTAACCGCCGCGGAATGGATGATCTTTGTTTTTTCTTTCTTATTTGTTCTGTATTCGGTTAATGCATTTTTGAAATCGAGAAATAAAGAATTCGGCATCCTGCTTATGCAGGGCATTACGCCGGGGCAGCTGAGAAAGCTCATTACTGCGGAAAATATGATCATCGGCGTCATGTCGATTGCGGCCGGCATTATCGGCGGCGTCATTTTTTCGAAAACGTTCTTTACGGTCGGCGCTTATATTTTAGAAATGGACGCGCTGCCCCTGTACATGCCTTGGAAAGCGCTCGGCATTACAGCCGGAGGATTTCTGCTTTTATTTTTCCTTTTATCGCAGTTCACGATCCTTTTTGTCAGATCAAATACGGTTATCAAATTAATAAAGGGCACTGATAAGATCAAGCCGGAACCGAAGCCGTCCGTTCTTTTGTCATTATTCGGCATCGCCTGCCTGTGCGGCGGGTACGGCATGGTTCTTAAAGGCAATGTCCACGGGACAGAACCATTCATCATTTTACTCCTTACCGTTATCGGCACGTATTTCTTTTTCAGCCAAAGCAGCATCTGGATTTTGCGCGCGCTGAAGAAGTGGAAAGCCTTTTATCTGCGCGGGAAAAATGTCATTTGGGTTTCTGATCTTGTCTATCGTTTAAAAGACAACGCCCGCCTGTTCTTTATTGTCAGCATTATTTCCGCGGTTGCGTTTACGGCGACGGGCGTGCTCGCGATGTATAAAGCGACCGTCGGGGCGGAAGAGTCAGCCTATGAGATGGAGTATATTTCTTACAGCAACAATCCAAAAGAACAGACTCATTTGAAAGATATTGAGCATGAACTGAAATCACACGGCTTTGCGTATAAGAAAGACAAAATAGATGTTTCCTATATTCGCTATCAGGAAGGAGATACTGTTCCGCCTGTTTACATGATCAGCAAATCGGACGTGTCAAAATACTTCCATGTCAAGCTGAACGGCCTGAAAAATGATGAGGCTGTCTATTTCCCGGGCACGTATGACCGCAATCTCAAAAACCAAGCCCCGGATCAGCTGAAGCTGCTGAACCAAAAAGACGAGCCGTCTGACCAAAAACTGTCGGTAAAAGAAGTCAAAAAACCGCTGATTTCATTGAGTGCCATCATCGCGGTGAACGATCAAACCTTTGATCAGCTCAAATCACTCGGTGATAAAGCGTCATTATACGGCTACAGCTATGACCATTGGAAAGACAGTCTTGAGTTCAGCCAATCCTTGAAAAACGAAATTTACGGCAACTATATCGACGTGCATTCTGATTTTGCGTCAAAAGCCGGAACCTACTATGATACGGTGCAGCTGCCGAGCTTGAGTTTATTCATCGGCCTGTTTATTGCGATCGTCTTCTTCGTCGCAGCAGCAAGTTTCTTATATTTCAGGCTGTTCACCGATTTGGATGAGGACCGGGAGCGCTACCGTTCACTGGCCAAAATCGGTCTGAGTGAGCGTGAAATGTCACAAAGCGTGACGATACAATTGGCGATCCTCTTCTTCTTTCCATTTGTCATTGCCGTCATGCATACGCTGTTTGCCTTGAAAACAATGGCTGTGGAAGGGTATTCCGATGTAGCCGGGCCGCTCAGTCTTACCATCGGAGGATTTTTCATTTTTCAGCTTCTGTTCTTCCTCGCGGTGCGGTCGAGCTATTTGAAAAAAATGAACAAGTAAGGGGAGTGTAAAGATGAAGAAAGCATTGGCAATCCTGGCCGTCGTGGCGGCCGCTGCCGTTATATACGGGCTTCTCTTTTTTCATAACGATATTACAGACAGATTTAATCCGCTTATTCACCAGCAAGATGTCTATGTACAGATTGACCGAGATGGTAAACATCTTAGCCCGGGCGGTACTGAGTATACATTAGACGGATATAATGCGTCCGGAAAAAAAGAGGAAGTGACCTTTTTCGCCGGTAAAGAACTTCGGAAGAACGCGTATCTGAAGGTGAAGGCGAAAGGAAAGTATATCGAGACCTGGGAAGAAGTCAGGTTTGAAGATATGCCGGACTCCGTACAGTCAAAATTAAAATGAATCATACAAAACGGCACAGTGTTATGACTGTGCCGTTTTCTTATTTTTTATTTTCTTCGGCCCGTTTGATCAGCATGTCGGTGATGATATCCATCTGTTTGCTGACGGCAATCGGGTCATACGGATAGAAGGTGTTATAGTCGTTGATAAAGACACGATTGTTCTTCACGGCGTCGAGATTTTTCCAAACGGATGAATCTTTAAGACGCTCAAACGTTTTGCTTTCTCCGTTCGGATTGTAATCGGTAATGAACATATAATCAGCCGCATATTGAGGGATGACCTCTTGGGAAATCTGTTTCATGGCACCCGTTTTGATGATGTCTTTTTCAATTTTAGCCGGCGCTTTTAATCCGAGCGCGTTATAAACGGCCTGGCCGCCGCGGCCGGAATTGTCATTGAAAATCCAGATCTCGCCTTTGTCCGTCGTTTCATAAAGGCCGACTGTCGTATCTTTACCGATCACATCTTTGAGCCGCTTTTGATCGGCTTCAGCTTTTTTGTTAAAGTCTGCCATAAAGCTTTTGGCTTTATCCTTCGCTCCGGCAATGCCGCCGAATAGGCTGACCGTATCTTTCGTATTTTTTGCGGTGTTAAAAGGAATGACAATCGTCGGCGCGATTTTCGATAGTTTCTCGTATTGGTCATCCTTCATCAGTACGATTAAATCAGGCTTCAGCTGCATCACTTTCTCTACATTGACGGGATTGCCGACGTCTGTGATGTGTTTCAGCTGTTTTTTGATAAACGGATTTTTGAAAGCCCATGAGCCCGCCCCGACGACATTTGCATCAACAGACAGCAGCTCACCCGCATAAAAGTCAGTGACGATCCGCTTCGGATGTGCGGGTATGTCAATATTTCCTTTTGCCGATTGATATGTACGCATGTCTGTCTTCTCTTTACCTGATGCTGATCTGCTGTTTTCCTTCGCGCCGCTGCAGGCGCTTAAGGCGAAAACGAGCAGAAGTGCCAGGCCGATCAGCCATGATAGTTTTTTCATTATGATCCCCCTCATTAAATGATAATGATTATCATTATTAATATAGCAGGAAGACCTCATTCCGTCTATGTTTTTTATAGAAAACCTTCCTTGATTATCCATGTTATAGTAGTAAAGGAGGAGGAATGAATGTTGATTACGAAAAGAGGGAACTGGTGGGAAGTGCTGCACAGCTGGTGGCTGCTGCTGACTCTCGTGCCGTTTGCGCTCACTGCTTTCTTGGCCTTTTTCTATATCGGCTACCGGGCCAAGAACAAAAAATGGCTGAAATACGGTCTTATCTATTTTATTATTTTAGCAATTGCTTTTGTGCTGCCGAGCACACCCGGCGTGTATATCGTGCTGCCTTTATGGGTCATCTCCATCATCCACGGTCTGAAGGTGCGGGCGGCTTATTTGATACAGCTTGATGTGTTTAAACAAAACGTCGAAGCAAGAGCGTATGAAGCGGTAAGACATGAGGCGGAAGCAAAATTCAGCGGAAAACCCGCTCACCGCATTAATCTGACAAAACAACAATAAAAACAAATGACAAAGCCGGTATCCTTGCGCTTTGTCATTTGCATGATCGGGCTACTGCTGGTATGAATGCTGCTGGAACGGTGTGTGATGCTGAGTTTGCGGGAATGAAGAAACATTCGTGTTTGTCATCGGTGAAGGCATGTGCCCGCTTACGTCCTGCTGCAGCTGATTGCACACATTCACGATTTGCTGACATTTTTGAATGGCCATTTCATGCCCCTGAAGCGCTTGCTGAATGGTATGAACGGCATGCTGCTCATGGTTAAGCATCTGCTGCAGCATTTGAATGTTTTGCTGTTCTTGCTGAAGCATTTGCTTGTACTGCTGGCTGCTTTGCTGTGTCTGCTGAATCAGCTGCTGTGCTGTCTGGCGGCATTGCTGGAGCTGATTTCCGCTGTATTGGTTTTGGTACATCATGAAAACCTCCTGGAATGATTGATTTTACATATTTATCATGTGAAAGAATGTGAGAGGCATTCATGCAAGCAGGGGATTCAAATATTTACCTGTTATGTATAGAGCGGAATACAAGGCTCGGGAATGGTCTCTCGAGCTTTGTATTCCGGCCCTTTTTCTCAGAAGCCGCCTTCTGTAGCGTGAAAAGGGATATTGAGTCTGTTTTCAACCGCGCGCAGGCGCTGATTCAGGCGGTTTAAGCGGCGGGTATGGATCTCAATCGCCTGGCTCAGCCGTCTGACCTGCTCGCTCATCCGTGTGATTTCCCTGTTTTGGCGCTGGTCTTCATGTGAGAGGCGGGTGAGCTCTCTCGTTTGCTCAGCGTTTTGTCTTTCAAGCTGGGCGACTCTCCGTTCTAAAGCCGTCGGCTGCCGGTCTTCAGCCTGGTAGGGCGCATAATAAGCTTCCTGCTGATACGGCTCATACTCAACACGGTTCACTTCGAATTCCTGCTGCTGAGGGAAATAGGCAGGCGGGGTATAGTTATAGTACTGATATGGGTTCATTCATCATTCTCCTTATCTAGTGAAGTCTTTATACACTATGTAGTCAATTGCACAGTGCCACGGCACCCGCCTAACTTACAGGCGTAAAAAAGCTTCGAAGGAAGGTGATCATGTTGCGGAATATACGGATTTTCATCATGCTGGTTCTTGTTTTCGGATGCGTCATGATGACGGGCTGCCAGCTAAAGAAAGCAGACGATACGCCTTTTTATTACGGGACATGGGATGCAGGGCTGAAGCCGGGACCGATGGACGGGGTCAGATCTGAAACCGTCACGTTTACGAAAGATAGAGTGCTGACAAAGCAGGTCATCAAAGGCCGCGGCGAGGTTGACATGCCCTCAGATGCTTACAAGGTGATATCACAAAACACTGACGGAACGATCGAAATTGAATACCTCGGACATCCGCATCCCGTCAAAAGCACGTTGAAAAGAGGAAAAAATAATACGCTCATTTGGAAGATATACGGAGGAACAAAAACAATGACAAGAATAAAAACCGGCGGGGAGGATGCACATGCGAAATAAAGCTGCCGACAGGCTCGTTTTGACGGGTGTCATCGTACATATCATTCAATGGTTTTCAGTGTTATGGCTATTTTTTATGGTTTTAGACCAGTTTGGGCATTTTACTATTTATAATCCCAATGTCGTCAACGGCAGCATGCAGTCTTTTTCATTCTATGATATGATGCGCGCTCTTCTGTTTTCCGGCACGCTGCGGAATACGCTGCTGCTGTTTTTGTTCGCGGCGCTGCTCATTTACTTATGGGTGAACGCTCTGTTTATCCTGTTAGAAATCGTTTCATATTTCATGATCAGGCGGAACAGCCGTTCATTGTGGGCATACTTTCCCGCAGCGATGGGAATAAAGCTTGCCCTTCTGGACATAGCGGCTGTCCCTTTCTTTGCGGCGGGGCTGATTCTCTTAAAGCAGAAATCAGAGAACGGCGGTGAACAAACCGGCAAGAGGAAAAGACGGCCCCGTATCCGGAAACAAGCCCGGTATATGAAGAGAAGACGGAGAAATCCGTCCGTTTGATTTTTCATTGAAAAGAAAAAACGATATGATGAAAGTATAAGAAGAAAAGGACCACAAAGGAGATGCAGGATGTACAAGTTAATCGCAATAGATATGGACGGAACACTATTAAACGATCATCATGAAGTAACGGCTGAAGTCCGCGGGGCGCTTGATGCGGCTAAAGCCGAAGGAGTCAATATCGTCCTGTGCACGGGACGGCCGATCGGCGGCGTGCGGCGGTATTTGGAAGAGCTGAATTTACAGGAAGAAGGCGACTTTGTGATTGCTTATAACGGCGCCCTCGTCCAAAATACGTATACAAACGGTGTCGTGGCCGAGCAGTCATTAGGCTTTGAAGATTTAGAGGCGCTTCACGAGCTGAGCCTACAGCTGGATACCCCGATGCATTACTTTGACACAGCCAATCTGTATACGCCGAACCGGGATATCAGTGAATACACGGTATACGAATCATACATTACAAAAGTGCCGCTTCATTTCCGCACGATCGATGAGGTGCCGAAGGATATTCTCATTCCGAAAATCATGTTCATCGACGATCCGGACAAGCTGGAGAAAACGATCGCTTCCATTCCGGAATCCTTCAAGGAAAAATACACAATGGTCAAAAGCGCGCCGTTCTTCCATGAGATTCTTCACCCCGAAGTGAGTAAAGGAAACGCGGTCAAGCTGCTGGCTGAAAAACTCGGCATTGAACAAAAAGACGTCATGGCAATCGGCGATAACGGCAACGACATGTCCATGATTCAGTGGGCCGGCTGCGGTGTGGCAATGGCCAATGCCATCCCGGAAGTAAGGGAAATTGCAAATTTTGAAACAAAATCAAACAACGAACACGGCGTAGCGCATGCGATTCAGGAGCTTGTGCTGAAAAAATAGGCACCCCATCAGAGGGTGCTTTTTTACCGTGTGTTTTGGTGATATGATAAGCGGAGAGGGGAGGCGCGATATGGATCGTGAAAAACAGCAGCTCAGCATAGAAGCGGCAAAATTATATTATCAATCAGATTACAGCCAGCAGCAGATCGCCGAACGGCTTAATCTGTCACGCCCCACCGTTTCAAGGCTGCTTCAGTACGCAAAGGAAAAAGGATATGTCCAAATTCGCGTCATGGATCCGTTTGAGGATTTGGATGAACTCGGCGCGAAGCTGGAAGAAAAATACGGACTGCTTGAGGCGCACGTCGTCTTTTCTCCAAGTGACGATTACCCGGCCATTACACATTACTTAAGCCGCTATGGCGCAGACTATATGCATAAAACCGTAAAGGACGGCGATATACTCGGCGTAAGCTGGGGGACGACAATGTACCAGATCGCAAGCCGGATGGAGCCGAAGCAGGTAAAGAGCGTTGAAGTCGTGCAGCTGAAAGGCGGCATCAGCCATTCCAACGTCAATACGTATTCGTCTGAGACAATTCAGCTGTTCGCCGAAGCATTTCAGACCATGCCGAGGTATTTGCCGCTGCCTGTTATATTTGACAGCGCCGATGTGAAACAGATGGTCGAGCGGGACAGACATATTAAGCGGATCATTGAAATGGGCAGACAAGCCAATATCGCCCTGTTTACGGTGGGAACCGTCCGGGATGAGGCGCTGCTTTTCAGACTCGGCTATTTCCGGGAAGAAGAAAAACAATTGCTGAAAGCGCGCGGAGTCGGCGATATTTGTTCGCGCTTTTTTGACGCGGAAGGCAGGATTTGCAGCAGCAGCATTAACGGCCGGACCATAGGAGTCGAGCTCAGCGACTTGAAAATGAAAGAGCGTTCGATTTTGGTGGCGGGCGGCAGCAGAAAATGCAAGGCCATTCACGGTGCCCTGACAGGTAAATACGCAAACGTGTTGATTACCGATCAGCATACGGCCAAAAAACTCATTCAAGAATTGTGACAATTAATGAACATAATTTCAATTACCAATTTACATATGTTCAAAATTCGGTTATTCTAAACGTATCCTAGGAAAAAGGAAGTGCATACAATGTCAATTGCAAGTCAAATAGACCATACTGCTTTGAAACCGCATACACAAAAAGCAGATATTTTACAACTGATAAAAGAAGCAAAAGAATATAAATTCGCTTCCGTTTGCGTGAACCCGACTTGGGTCAAACTCGCAGCGGAGGAGCTGAAGGGCACGGGAGTTGACGTTTGCACCGTTATCGGGTTTCCTCTCGGCGCAACGACATCTGAAACAAAAGCATTTGAAACAAAGGATGCCATCTCAAAAGGAGCCACTGAGGTTGACATGGTCATCAATATCGGCGCGTTAAAAGACGGCGATGATGAAGCGGTTGAGGCTGATATCCGCGCGGTGGTTGAAGCAGCAGATAAAAAAGCGCTCGTCAAAGTGATCATCGAAACATGTCTTTTGACAGATGAAGAAAAAGAGCGCGCATGCCGCTTAGCGGTATCCGCGGGAGCAGACTTCGTTAAAACGTCTACCGGTTTTTCTACAGGCGGGGCAACGGCTGAAGATATCGCTCTTATGAGAAAAACAGTCGGACCGGACATCGGGGTCAAAGCATCAGGCGGCATCAGAACAAAAGCTGATGTTGACAGCATGATTGCTGCGGGCGCAAGCCGGATCGGCGCAAGCGCAGGCGTCTCTATCGTGAGCGGCGGAGACAGCGGCAGCAGCGACTATTAAGCAGCAGTGCGGAAGCTGAAAGCTTCCGCAATCCTCTTTCTTTGTTGATGCATAAAAAATTGTAAGCGAATACAAACAAAAGGAGAACACATATGAAGTATTTCATCGGAATTATTGGAATCATTGTGTTTTTAGGTCTTGCCTGGCTCGCCAGCAACGGCAAAAAAAGAATCAGAATCCGGCCGATCGCCGTCATGCTCGTGCTGCAGCTGATTCTCGGTTACATTCTCCTCAACACCGGAATCGGGAATTTTCTTGTCGGCGGATTTGCCAAAGGATTTAACTACTTGCTGGAATATGCATCAGAAGGGATTAACTTTGTATTCGGCGGACTTGTGAATGCGAAACAGACGACGTTCTTCATGAGCGTGCTTCTGCCGATCGTCTTTATATCCGCTTTAATCGGAATATTGCAGCATTGGAAGGTTCTCCCTTTCATCACGAAGTATATCGGTCTTGCATTAAGCAAGGTGAACGGAATGGGAAAAATCGAATCTTACAACGCTGTCGCATCCGCGATTTTAGGTCAGTCGGAAGTTTTTATCAGCTTAAAAAAACAGCTCGGCTATCTTACTGAACAGCGCTTATACACGCTTTGCGCATCCGCAATGTCGACGGTCTCAATGTCAATCGTCGGTTCTTACATGATGATGCTGAAGCCTGAATACGTCGTGACGGCGCTTGTGCTGAACTTATTCGGCGGATTTATCATCGCTTCTATCATCAACCCGTACACCGTCAGCAAAGAAGAGGATTTGATCGTCGTTCCTGAAGAAGAAAAACAATCCTTTTTCGAAGTGCTCGGTGAGTATATAATGGATGGATTCAGAGTCGCCGTTGTCGTAGCGGCGATGCTGATCGGATTTGTCGCACTCATTGCCCTTGTCAATGGCGTTTTTAACGCGGTCTTTGGCATTACATTCCAGGCGCTGCTCGGCTATGTATTTGCGCCATTCGCGTTTTTAACCGGCATTCCGTGGAATGAAGCGGTGAGTGCCGGAAGCATTATGGCGACGAAAATGGTATCGAATGAATTTGTGGCGATGCAGACGCTCTCATCCGGCGATTTCCATTTTAGTGCGCATACTCAGGCAGTGGTATCTGTATTCCTTGTCTCATTTGCGAATTTCTCCTCTATCGGAATCATTACGGGTGCGGTGAAAGGGCTGCATGAAAAACAAGGAAACGTCGTCGCGCGGTTCGGGCTGAAGCTGCTGTACGGGGCAACGCTCGTCAGCTTCCTGACAGCGGCGATCGTGGGATTGATTCACTGAACATAATTGAAGGACAGGTGATATATCATGAGAATGGTAGATCTTATTGTAAAAAAACAAAACGGTAAAGAACTGACAACAGAAGAAATTCAATTTTTTGTAAAAGGATATACGGACGGAAGCATTCCTGATTATCAGGCAAGCGCGCTGGCTATGGCGATTTACTTTCAGGATATGACGGATCAGGAGCGCGCCGATCTGACAATGGCGATGGTGAATTCAGGGGAAACGATTGATCTCTCCGCCATCGAAGGCATTAAGGTCGACAAACACTCTACGGGCGGAGTCGGCGACACGACAACTCTCGTACTCGCACCGCTTGTCGCGGCGCTCGGCGTTCCCGTCGCTAAAATGTCCGGCCGCGGCCTTGGCCATACGGGAGGAACCATTGATAAACTGGAAGCGATCGAAGGCTTTCACGTGGAATTGTCAAAAGATGAATTCATCAAGCTTGTAAACCGCGACAAGGTAGCCGTCATCGGACAAAGCGGCAACTTGACGCCTGCCGATAAAAAACTGTATGCCCTTCGTGATGTAACGGGTACAGTAAACTCCATTCCGCTGATCGCAAGCTCAATTATGAGTAAAAAAATCGCCGCCGGAGCAGATGCCATCGTGCTTGACGTCAAAACGGGAGCCGGCGCGTTTATGAAGACGGATGAAGACGCCGTGAACCTCGCCAAAGCAATGGTCCGTATCGGAAACAACGTCGGCCGCCAGACGATGGCCGTGATTTCTGACATGTCGCAGCCGCTCGGTTTTGCGATCGGAAACGCCCTGGAAGTTCAAGAAGCTATCGATACATTAAGAGGGGAAGGCCCTGAAGACTTAAACGAACTCGTCCTCACGCTCGGCAGTCAAATGGTCGTTCTGGCGAAAAAAGCCGAGACATTGGAAGAAGCGAGAACGAAGCTGCAGGAAGTCATGAAAAACGGCAAAGCGCTTGAAAAGTTCAAAGAGTTCCTGAGCAATCAGGGAGGAGACGCTTCCGTCGTTGATGATCCGTCCAAACTTCCGCAGGCGGCGTACAAAATTGACGTCCCGGCAAAAGAAGCGGGTGTCGTTTCAGAAATCGTCGCTGACGAAATCGGCGTCGCAGCGATGCTGTTAGGCGCGGGACGTGCGACAAAAGAGGACGAAATCGACCTTGCCGTCGGTATCATGCTCCGCAAAAAAGTCGGTGACAAAGTCGAAAAAGGAGAGCCGCTCGTCACCCTTTACGCCAACCGCGAAAACGTTGACGACGTGACCGCCAAAGTCTATGACAACATCCGCATCTCAGAAAAAGCGGAAGCGCCGAAGCTGATTCATACGCTGATTACGGAATAAGAAAAAAAGGCACATACCTCATCAGTATGTGCCTTTTTTATGGCATGGTTTTATCCAAATGAATGTCACCGACGGATCGTTTCGGCTGTTTTCTTCTCAAAAAACGAATGAGGTAGCACAAGATCATACATGGAATTCCGCAGAAGAGGGCGATTCTTTGATTGGGATCAAATGCAAGGCCTACGCATGAAGCGAAACACAAGATCATGGCAGCGATCGGAACGAGAGGATATAACGGCGTGCGGAAGGTCAGATCCGTGAGGCGGCCGCCGTTTTTTACATAATGTTTTCGAAATAACAGCTGAGACAGGGCGATGCTCATCCACACCACGACGCCGGCAAATCCGGCTATTGCCACAAGCACCACGTAGACCGTGCCCGGAGCGGCGATGCTTGAGATTAAGGATATGCAGGAAACGGCCATGCTGGCGAGCAAGGCGTTCAGCGGAATGCCTTTAGGCGTGACTTTTTTGAACCGGGCGCTGATCATGTTTTCATTAGCAAGTGACCACAGCATCCGGGTGGAAGCGTACAGTCCGGAGTTGGCGACAGAGAGCAAAGCCGTTAAAATCACGAAGTTCATGATATCCGCGGCGTAAGGGATTCCGATCTGGGAAAAGACCGCGACAAACGGGCTTTCAATCACACCTGCTTCCTTCCATGAGATCAGTCCGGACAGCACAAAAATGGCGCCGATAAAAAAGATGACCGTTCTCCAGGCGACATTTCGGATCGAACGCGGAATATCTTTTTCCGGATTGGCGGTTTCACCCGCGGTAATGCCGATCAGCTCCGTCCCTGAAAAGGCGAAGCTTACGGAAATCATTGCGATGAAAACCGCAAGAAAGCCATGCGGAAACAGTCCGCCGTGTGAGGTGAAATTTGACAGCATCGGAGCTTCCGCCGAACCGTGCAACGAAATCAGGCCGAACATCGCGGCGCCGCCTAAGATGATAAATAAAAGGATAGTAACGATTTTGACGCTGGAAAACCAAAACTCCGTTTCTGCAAACAGTTTAACGGAGAATGCATTGGCGGCAAAAAGAAGGGCCGCGAAAATCGCGCTCCACATCCAGACGCTGCTGTGGGGAAACCAGCGCTGCATAAGAATACCGGAAGCTGTAAACTCTGAGCCTACCGTCACCACCCAATTCACCCAATACATGATACCGACCATAAAGCCCGTGGACGGCCCGATAAACGTTGTCGCATACGTTTGAAAAGAACCGGTCACAGGCATGGCTACTGACAATTCTCCGAGACACTGCATGACAAGATACATCATCAAGCCGCCGATTAAGTAGGCGGCGATCGTCCCGCCCGGCCCGGCCTGACTTAACGTATACCCTGTGCTCAAAAAAAGCCCCGTGCCGATGACTCCCCCTAATGAAATCATAAATAAGTGCCTGCTTTTCATCGTGCGCTTCAATTGACTGCCGCCTTTATCAACATCCATTGTGATCTCCCCCTTTTTTCGTGGCATGAGAATACGCCGGCAGCATGTTAACGTGACTGTTTAAATCCCTTTAATGCATGTAAGATGACGTGTGCGGCTGCCCGGCTTGTCATATCGCGAAAATCAAGTGTCGGATCAACCTCAACGATCTCAATACCGGAGATGTCAGCCTCCTGCGCTAAAAATCTGACCGCCTGAAGCAGTTCCTCGGTATACAGGCCTCCGGGACCGATCGCAGGGCAGCCTGGCGCATGTGCTTGATCCAGCACATCCATATCAACCGAAATGAAAATGGAATCCGCTCTTTTTTGAACGGCCGGCAAGGCGTCTTGTATCGTTTGGAGAAGCCCTTTCTCCCGGATCATTTCCATTGTATGCACTTCTGCCTGCCGGTCTTTTACATATTCTTCATATGCCAAGCTGTTGCTGAACTCTCTGATTCCAAGCTGAATCAGGTTTTGGCCGCTTATGATGTTTTCATCTAACAGCCGGCGGAATGGGGTGCCGTTTGTCGGCCCTCCGTCTTCTGTGTTGCGGACGTCGTGGTGGGCGTCGAATTGAAAGACGGCCGTTGTTCCTTTCGTTTCCGCAATGGCTTTGATGGTGGAATAACTGATGGAGTTGTCGCCCCCGAGAATGACGGGCACCCAGTCAGGCTGGTCCGTCAGAATGCCATGAATGGTCTGATAAATGTGCTCATGAGATTTGACGATATCGGTGACATGAATCTGAATATCGCCGGCATCGTATAAATGGTCAATGACATGTCCCCGCAGCTCCGCGGAATAAGCGGAAATGCCGCCGAGCGCGTTGCGGATCGCACCGGGGGCAAAGCAGGCGCCGGAATGGCTGATTGACGACTTAGAAAGCGGAGCGCCTATCAAAGCCGGCCCTTTGATAGGCTGGCCCGCCCACGCTTCCGTCACATCGCCGATCCTTGTCACATGCCGGTCATTGAAGAGCGAGCCGGCTTTTTGCAAAAACGGATACTTATCCAAGAGCGGCTCCCTCCCTTGAAACGACCGTCTTTCCGTTCTTGATGACACGGTGCACATGATTGACGCCGTAATGATACGGAATATACATATAGTTCGGCGCTTCCCAAATGACAATGTCAGCCAGCCGGCCGGCTTTAATTTGTCCGGCCTCTTCGCCTTTCCCGATCGCATAAGCGGCGTTAACGGTGACGGCGTGCCAGATTTCTTCTGCGGTCATTTTTAAATGAAGCGCGGCAATCGACATGATGAGCTGGAGGTTTTCCGTCGGTGAGCTGCCCGGATTGAAGTCAGTCGCCAAACTGACCCGCACGCCCGCATCAATCATCTCACGGGCTCTGGCATAGGTGTGTTTGCCGAGATAGAAAGTCGTGCCCGGCAGCAGGACGGCGATCGTTTCGGACTCTGCAAGCTTGCGGATGCCTTCGTCAGATGCCCCTACCAGATGATCGGCTGAAACAGCGCCCAGCTCTGCCGCCAATTCCGCGCCGCCGAGCGGGTCAATCTCATCCGCGTGGATTTTCAGGCCGAAACCCGCTTCAGCCGCTTTTTTCAGGTAGTTGCGCGACTGGCGGACGGTAAAGACGCCTGTTTCTGTGAAAATATCGGCAAATTGCGCGAGGTCTTTTTCTTTTATTTCCGGCAAAAGCTGCAGCATACGATCCAGGAATTCGTCAGGGCTGTTCTTGTACTCAGGCGGAATGGCATGTGCTCCCATAAAGGTCGTGACAAGGTCGACCGGCTGGCGCTCGCCCAGTTTTTTCGCCGCGGTCAGCTGTTTCAGTTCAGTGTCTTTGTCGAGTCCGTAGCCGCTTTTTACTTCCGCCGTCGTGATGCCGTATGACAGCATGCGTCCGAGGTGAAAAAGCCCTTTTTCAATCAGTTCTTCTTCGGAAGCGGCTTTCGTATCTGTGACCGTTGACAAAATGCCGCCGCCTTGCGCCAAAATATCCAAATAGGACATACCCTGAATTTTCAAATTCAATTCCTTTTCGCGGGATCCGCCGAATACAAGATGGGTATGGGGATCGACGAGGCCGGGGGTGACGAGCCTTCCCCCGCAGTCGATAATGTCTCTTGCCTCGTATCCTTCCTCCGTTCCTTTATGTCCGGCAAAAACAATGCGCCCGTCGTGAATGCCGATAACGGCATCTTCCGTGACTTGAAGGTCCTGCATGCTTCCGCCTGCGCGGGGGCCGCCGGATTCCATCGTTAACAGCTGGCCGATGTTGGTGAGAATCGTATCAATTTGTTTCGGCATGTTACCGCTCCTTTTTCATCGGTATCATAATGTCTTGTTCCTCGGCGACTTGAGCCGCTTTTTCATATCCCGCGTCCGCATGGCGGATAATACCCATTCCCGGATCGCTTGTCAGAACGCGGGCAAGCCGTTCTTCCGCAAGCCGGGTGCCGTCAGCGACCGCGACCATTCCCGCGTGAAGGGAATACCCCATGCCGACGCCCCCGCCGTGGTGGAAAGAAACCCAGCTTGCGCCTGAGGCCGTGTTGACAAGCGCGTTCAGCACCGCCCAATCGCCGACAGCGTCACTTCCGTCTTTCATCGCTTCTGTTTCACGGTTCGGGGAGGCGACTGATCCGCAGTCCAAATGGTCTCTTCCGATGACGATCGGGGCTTTCAGCTCGCCGTTTCTGACCAATTCATTGATGGCGAGGCCCATCTTTTCCCGTTCGCCGTAGCCGAGCCAGCAAATGCGGGACGGCAGGCCTTGGAATGTGACTTTTTTCTGCGCCATGTCAATCCAGCGGTGAAGAGCTTTATTTTCGGGAAACAGCTCTTTTAATAAAGCGTCCGTGCGGTAAATATCTTCAGGGTCTCCGGACAGCGCGGCCCAGCGGAACGGCCCTTTCCCTTCACAAAATAATGGCCGGATGTAGGCGGGGACGAATCCCGGAAAATCAAAAGCATCGGCGAGACCTTCATCTTTGGCAGCCTGGCGGATATTGTTGCCGTAATCAAAGACGATGGCCCCTTTTTTCTTGAAAGCAAGCATGGCTTCCACATGCTTTTTCATACTCTGTTTAGAGAGCCTCACGTATAATTCGGGCTGCTCCCGGCGCAGACGGTCGGCCTCTTCAAGTGAGTATCCGGCCGGAATATAGCCGATCAGCGGGTCATGGGCGGAAGTCTGATCGGTCACGATGTCAATGTGGACTCCGCGGTTCAGAAGCTCATGATGCACCTCTGCCGCATTGCCGAGAAGGCCGATGGATAAAGGCTTTCCGGCTTGTTTGGCTGCCTCGGCCCAGCGCAGCGCTTCGTCAATGGATGCCGTTTTCCGGTCGCAATAGTTTGTTTCAATCCGTTTATCGATCCGTTTTTCATCCGCTTCCACGGCGATGACGACGCCATCATTCATCGTGACGGATAGCGGCTGTGCGCCGCCCATTCCGCCAAGTCCGGCCGTCAGCGTAAGGGTTCCTTTCAGACTGCCGCCGAAATGCTGTCTCGCAAGTTCTGCAAAGGTTTCATAAGTGCCCTGCAAAATACCTTGGGAGCCGATATAAATCCAGCTGCCGGCCGTCATTTGCCCGTACATCATCAGCCCTTTTTTCTCAAGGTCATGGAAATGCTCCCAATCCGCCCATTTCGGCACGAGAACCGAATTGGCCAAAAGGACGCGGGGCGCGCGGCTGTGCGTGCGGAACAGTCCGACCGGTTTCCCGGATTGAATCAGCAGTGTCTCATCATCTTTTAACGTTTTGAGGGAGCGCTCAATCGCGTGAAAAGCATCCCAGTTTCGCGCGGCCTTGCCTATGCCGCCGTATACGATCAGATCCTCCGGCTTTTCGGCAACCTCCGGGTCAAGGTTGTTTCGGAGCATGCGGAGCACAGCTTCCTGTTCCCATCCTAAACATTCAAGTTCGGTGCCGCGGCTGGCGCGGATTGATTTTTTTACTTCAGTCATCTTGTAAGTCCCCCTTCATTGGTCATCAGTTTTTGGTGATGCTCATTCGGCAGAAAAGACTCCTTCTTCAGCCAGTCACTCAGATGCTCGATATCATAAGAAAACACGCGGTCTCCTTGTATGGACGGAACGATGTTTCTCATTTCGAGATAGAGCTGTTTTGTGTACGATGCGCAATGTTCTGCGCCCCGGTATTCCACGGCTTGCAGCGCGCAAATGGCTTCAACGGCAAGCACCCGTCTCGTATTCGCGATGATCTGGTAGGCGTGCCTTGAGGCGATGGTCCCCATGCTGACGTGATCCTCCTGGTTTGCCGACGATGGTATTGAGTCGACACTGGCGGGATGGGCCAGGGTTTTATTTTCCGACACGAGGGAGGCCGCCGCATATTGCATGATCATCGCTCCGGATTGTAAGCCGGGCTGAGGGCTCAGAAAGGGCGGCAGGTCATTCAGCTGCGGATTCACAAGCCGTTCGATACGTCGTTCAGAAATATTCGCAAGCTCGGCAGCCGCAACTTTGAGAAAATCCATGGCAAAGGCGATCGGCTGTCCGTGAAAGTTTCCGCCAGAGATGATTTTGGCGCCGTCCTCGAAAATGAGCGGGTTATCCGTCGCGGCATTCATCTCGATTTCTAATTTTTCTTTTACATACGCTAATGTCTGCCACGATGCGCCATGGACTTGAGGAATACAGCGGATCGAATAGGCGTCCTGGACACGCAGCTCTCCTTGGACAGTCGTCAGTTTGCTGTCAGACAGGTAATAGCGGATTCGTTCTGCGACATCCATTTGCTCTTGATAGCCGCGGGCGGCATGAATATCTTCGTCAAACGCATCCATGATGCCTTGAAGCCCTTCGATCGTTAAGCTTGCAATCCGTTCTGACTGATAGGCCAGCTTTTCCGCCTCAAGGTAAGCGATCAGCCCCATCGCGGTCATGGCTTGTGTTCCGTTGATCAGCGCGAGTCCTTCCTTAGAGGTCAGGACGATCGGCTGAAGATTTGCCTTTTCTAAAGCGTGCGCCGTCGGCATCCGGCCCCCTTCGTAAAAGACTTCGCCTTGACCGATGAGCGCCAGCGCGAGATGAGAAAGCGGCGCCAAATCTCCGCTTGCCCCCAGTGATCCTTGCTGCGGGATGACCGGATGAATGCGATGATTGAGATATGCGAGCAGTTGATCAATCAGCTCAGTCCGCACGCCGGAAAAGCCTTTCAGCAAGGCATTGGCGCGCAAAAGCAGCATGGCCCGCGATACAGATTCGGGAAATGGATCACCGACGCCGCACGCGTGGGAAAGAATCAGATTCAGCTGCAGATCAGCAGCGTCTTCTTTTTGAATCAGCACGTCGCTGAACTTGCCGAACCCCGTCGTGATCCCGTAAATGGTCTTTTCTTCTTGAACAATCCGTTCAACCGCAGCCCTGCTTTTTTTCACCCTTTCCATGCTTTCAGCAGATGCTTGAGCCTCTTCAAAATCAAACAAAACACGCTGGGCATCTGCGGTTGTCAGTGAGGAACCGTCTAACGTTACCATCTTTTCAACCCCTTTTTCTTTACTTTGATAAAGCGCCCATACAAAAAGGAGCTATGCCATGAAAATGATTTTTCACGCATAGCCCCCTATCGTCTAAAATCTATGGGCTGATTCATATGTGATTAATTCCTACTCCAAATGTTTCGTGCTCAAGCCCCTTAATCGGAGCTCCGATCGTGCCGTAAAGTGAAACGGCGATCCAATCGCCTTCCGCCTCGCTCTCATAAGGGTTTCCCCGCAAAACGGCAAATTTAAGGCCGACGGTACGAAGCAGCGAGCCAAGCAGCATTTCGCCCCGCGTCACTCCGTGCAAAGCTTCCATTGTGGCATGATACAGCGCGTGTGATTCACGATAACCCTCTGATTGAATGACACCGCTCTTTTTGGAAGCGGTTTCAATTGCAGCTACCACTTTATGCGCATCCATCGAACCGACCCTGCCGAGACAGACTTTCCAGCCATCCCGTTCCAGCCGGCTGATCTGCTGGCTTTCTTCAGACTCATGAAGCAGAAGAAGGACGGACAATCGCCCGATGCGGCGGTCTTTGTGTAAGGTCATATATGCTTCACTCAATTCTTAAATATTCTGATAACTAGTAACTGTTTTTTATATTAAGTGTTTGCGAATCAGAAGTCAAAACTTTTTTTCCATTCTTTTGCAAATCAGATTGTTATCGCAGTAAAGCGGTACATCACGAAGCCGGCGCTGTTGGTCACATATTCCCGCCATCCCCGTCATAAAATGGAACGTTGTCTTGAAAGCGTTTTTAAGAAAGAGGAGAGCGAGGAGATTTCAGAAAATGAAAACCAGTTTCTTTCGTGTGTGCCTGATCTCAGCAGCGGTCATCGGGTTCACCCTGCCGCAGGCAAAAGCCCAGCATCCGGTTTTTTCAGAGGTCAGCGTCCATGATCCGTCCGTCATCAAAACAGGCGATACATATTATGTATTCGGCTCGCATTTGGCTTCCGCCAAGTCGAAAAACCTGATGCAGTGGCAGCAAATGTCTTCAAGCGTCAATAACAATAATCCGCTGATCCCGAACGTCTACAGTGAATTAAAAGAGACGTTCGACTGGGCCCAGTCTGATACGCTGTGGGCGCCGGACGTCGCCCAGCTGGCTGACGGGAAATTTTACATGTACTACAACGCCTGTAAAGGGGACTCGCCGCGATCCGCTCTCGGTGTCGCCGTGAGTGACAAGATTGAAGGGCCCTACAAAAACAAAGGCATCTTTTTGAAATCGGGAATGGAAGGAAAAAGCGAGGACGGCACGACGTATCATGCAAACGTCCACCCGAACGTCGTAGACCCGCAAACGTTTTTTGACCATAAAGGCAAGCTTTGGATGGTGTACGGCTCTTACTCCGGCGGGATATTCATACTAGAAATGAATCCGAAAACCGGTTTCCCGCTCCCGAACCAGGGTTACGGAAAAAAACTGCTCGGCGGAAATCACAGCTGGATCGAAGGCCCGTACATCAGCTACAATCCGGTAACGAAATATTACTATCTGTATCTGTCATTCGGCGGACTTGACGCGTCAGGCGGTTATAATATCCGCGCGGCCCGCTCCAAAAATCCGGACGGCCCGTATTATGACGCCGCAGGTCATAACATGCTTGAGGCCAAAGGAAAAGACGGCAGTTTCTTCGATGACAAAGCGATTGAACCGTACGGAGTCAAACTCATGGGCAGCTATACTTTCGCCTCACAAGCTGAAAAAGGCACAGGCTACGTCTCACCGGGGCACAACTCCGTATTTTACGACAGGAAAACGAAACGATCTTATCTCATTTTCCACACCCGTTTCCCGAACAGAGGAGAAGAGCACGAAGTCAGAGTGCATGAGCTGTACATGAACAAAGACGGATGGCCGGTTGCAGCGCCGTACCGCTATGCGGGGGAACCGGATACACACATATCGGCAGCCGCCGCAGCCGGAACCTACAAACTCATCCAGCACGGAAAAGACATCACAGCTACGATCAAAACCCAAAAAACCATCCGGCTTAACAACGACGGCACCATTTCCGGGGAAATGACCGGAACCTGGACAATAACCGGCAGCAGCAAAGCCCAAATCAAACTGAACGGCACAAATTATGACGGCGTCTTCCTGAAAGAATGGGACTCAGCGAGAGAGAAAGAAGTCGTGACGTTTAGTGTGCTGAGCGGTGATGGGGAGGCTGTTTGGGGAGTGAAGTAAACCAGCACCAACTCCATTGTGGAGGGTGCTTTTTTTGCTTGTTAATTTGGAAAATGACCTTCTATTGCTTTTAATAAACTAATTGAATTATGATGGACTCAACCTCTATCGTTTGCTGTGAACAGTATAATTTGAAAACTAAAAATATGGATACATACCTGAGAAAAAACGAAAGGAAGTTTATTTTGAAAAAAACAATAAAAGTAGCCGCCGCAGTTATACAAAATGAAAACAATGAAATTTTATGTGCTCTACGTTCGCCAACAATGTCTCTTCCTAATCTGTGGGAGTTTCCTGGTGGGAAGCTTGAAGAAGGAGAGAATGCTCAGGAAGCACTTGTGCGAGAAATTGAAGAGGAACTTGACTGTAAAATTGTTGCGGGCGATGTGATAGCCGACATTCATCATGAATATGAAAAGGTCATTGTAAATTTAATTTCAATAAAAGCGAAGATTGTATCAGGAAAGCCGGTAGCGAAAGAGCACGCAGAATTCAGATGGGTGCCTATCCGTGAGCTTGAATCACTAGAATGGGCACCCGCTGATCTTCCGACAGTAGCTGCTTTAATTCGTTAAATCTACATACAAGTTTTCTGGGACAGGCTGATGAAGCTTCCATTTGACATTCATTGGCTTGTCTCCGTGACTTGATACGTAATCCGCTTCCCCTAAATAAATAAATGGTAAAGTGATGTTGTGCATTTCAGTGAATTTCCTCACAAATAAATGAATATGGTATCCTTTTTCCTTATGGTGAATAAAGTTTTGACCTACGCTTGAAGCATGTGAGGTTTGGTTTTGACTTTGCCAATGAAAATGGCTAGGATCAATAAAATAATCTTTATATAGCAAATGGTCTTCTACTTTTTCTGACTTATTCAAATTAATAAAGATTAAATAGTGATTTTTAACTCTACGTACACCCTCTCGCCAAGTTCCTTCCTGATCAGTTGACTGAAAAAGATAAATGAGCTCATTTCTTGTATAGGTTTGATACATTGTAAGCTTTATCTCTTTTGAAGTCAGGGCTTCAATATTGTTCATTCTACGATATTCAATGAGACCAAATTGCACCCGCTCCATGATATAGTTTCCAAAAATAGAATCCTTTAAGATTTGATTTACTTTAGGGCCTACCTTGAATGTACGATCTTTAATAGAGCCGAATGACCAATTCTGTTTCTGAGCAGGCTTTGTTAAACGCTCCATCGCTCGTTCAATAAGGTTATCATGTGTATTTGTTGTGATTTTGATATGAAATTGTTGCTCTAATGTCTCTTTCACTTTTTCGACCGTGATAATATCGGAATGAAAGGCACAATGCAAAATTAACCATTCATAAGGCCACTTAATAGGTAATTGCTGTTCTAATCTGGCTACCATTTCTACAACCATTGAATGGTTGAGAATGAGTTGATCTTTCTCGTTCAAATCATCCATTTTCTTTTTTGTCTGTACCCATGATTTGTATTTTTTTATAAAAAAGGTAAGTCCAGGTGCTTGTTCAGAGTATAGAAAATCAATTAATTCTGGAGATCGTCCAAGCTCTTGTTTAAATTGCTTGTATAACGTTTTCAGCATGGCATCTGAATTTAGTTTAATATGATCGATTTTATTCAAAATTTCTTTTTTCGTTACAGCTGAAAGGTCAACATATGATCCCCCAGGTAAATCCGCAAATTCATGCGTCACGGCTACTCGGAGGGAATCTTTATCAAACGATTTTTGGCTTGTTTGTCCAGATAGTGCGAGTGGAATAATGAATGACTTTTGGTAGTTTCCGATAAAATCCAGTATCGTTACAAATTCTTTGTCGTCAGTTTTTCTTAGTCCCCGTCCTAATTGTTGAATGAAAATCGTTGGTGATTCTGTTGGTCTAAGGAATAATAGTAGATTGAGTTTTGGAATATCTATTCCTTCGTTGAAAATATCTACTGTAAATATAAGTTCTAAACTATGGTGCGGATCCTCCAATTGACGAATGACCTCTTGTCTTTTTGAAGGAGAATCATTTCCTGTTAAATAAGTTGTATAAAATCCCAATTTATTAAATTCGTCACTCATGTATTTTGCGTGTTCGACGTTTGTACAGAAACCTAAGCCAACCATTTTCTCACCGTGGAATCCATACATGTTGATCATCTTGATGATATATTCTACTCGTTTATGAGTTTTTAATTGGTTTACTAGCGATTTCTCTTCGTACAGCCCATTTTTCACTTTTACTTTTTCGTAATCTACAGTAGGATCTGAAATTCCAAAATAGTGAAAGGGCGCAAGTAGCTCTGCCTTTAGGGCATCTCGAAGTCTGATCTCATAAACAACATTATGATCACAAATCTGAAGGACATCTTTACCGTCAAGCCGCTCTGGTGTTGCAGTTAAACCTAATAAAAACTTCGGTGTAAAGTAGTTTAATACAGCTTGATAGGTAGATGCTTCTGCATGATGGAATTCATCAATCACTATGTAGTCGAATTCATCTGTTGAGAAGGATTCCAATGTTTCTTTTTTATGTAGCGTTTGTACAGTGCTAAATAAAAAACGCTTATCTCTTTCTTTTTTCGTTCCAGTCAATAAACCAAAATCTTCATGATTATTTGTGACTTTCTGGAATGTTTCGATTGCTTTTGTTAGTAACTCTTCCCGGTGGGCAAGAAAAAGATATTTATTTGGTTTAAATTGCTCAAAATCAAATGCTGCTAAAAATGTTTTTCCAGTGCCAGTAGCGGCGATGATGACTGCTTTTGTTTCCCCTTCGTTTCTTGTTTTTTTAAGGTTTTGTAACGCTTCCTTTTGCATGGCATTCGGGGACATTTTCGTTTTGTAAAGAGGGTTTTGAGCAACAAAGGAAGCACTTACCTTTTGGCTTCCAGCTTGGAATTCCTCATAGGCTTGTAAAAATTGTTCGTCAACAGGCTGTGTCTTTTCATTCCAAACCGTGTCAAACAAATCTTTTGTTTGTTGGTAGACAGGGAGATATCTCGTTTCAGGTAGCCTAACATTTAACTCATACCCGGTTGTAAGTGCAGCTTGTGATAGATTTGAAGAACCTACAATGACACTATGCTGTCCAGAACAGCGTTCAAATAAGTAGGTTTTCGTATGGAAAGATTTTTTATATTCATTGACAATTCTCAGCTCAACATTTTCAAATTGAAGAAGATGTCTTAACGCTTTTGGTTCTGTAATGCCCATATAGGTTGATGTAATGATGCGTACAGGGACATGTCTCTTAGCAAGCTCCTGAAGTGGAGGGATCAGAAGCTGAACACCAGACCACCGTGTAAAACTGACCATAAAGTCTACCCGATCCGCCGTTAACATCTCGTGTTTTAATGTTTTGAAAAAGTTATCATGAGTTTGATGATTTCCTAGCAGTTTCAGACGATTTAGAGAAAATTCATCTGAAATAGGAAGTTCCATTTCATTTAAGCTGTAAAGCACTGTGGAAAGTGGTAATGAAAAATTCGCATGTTGTCCAAGCTGAGATGAAACCTTCTCGCTCAGCTGAATCGCTTGCTCATACTGATCTTGATCCACAAGTGTTTGAAATGTCTCGCTGAGTTGTTTTGCCGTATGTAAAGTCAAAACCTCTGTATATTCTTTGGGGCTAACCGGTTGAATGTGATGTGATGTTGGATAAAGTTTTTGTTGTTGCTGAATTTCCTCATGGAAGCCTCTAAGATTTCTCATCATAATCTCCTTTTTTGTATCAATAATTTCATTTTATCACTACTTTTACCAATAGGTAATACTAAATAAGGAGAGAATAAAGTCCTATTTGCTAGGCATGGAGGGAATGAAATTTTAGAAAATAATGAATAGAAGCAAGAGAGGCGATCGAAGACGGAGTCGACCTGATCGGCTACACGTCGTGGGGGCCGATTGACCTCGTCAGCGCCTCAACCGCTGAAATGAAAAAACGCTACGGCTACATTTATGTGGATCGGGACAATGAAGGAAAAGGCACGTTAAAGCGCATCAAGAAAAAAAGTTTCAGCTGGTATCAGCAGGTCATCGCGACAAATGGAGAAAGTCTGTAAGGCAATGTTCCGGAGAAAGCCGGCAAAATTGACATTCAGCAATGAGAGGAGGACAATAAAAGCAGAAAGGCGGGATTCATATGTTTAAAAAAATTCTTGCAGCAGTAGACGGTTCAGACATGAGCAGCAAAGCCCTGGACGCAGCCATCCACCTGGCGAAAGAACAGCGGGCTGAGCTCACCATTCTCTATGCTGGACGTGAAGCCGTTGTTTCCACATCAGCCTTAACCGGGATTGTCTATGTTCCGGAGAACTTCATTGAAGACATCAAACATGAAGTCGAGCAAAAAGGAGCAGCCATTCTGGAAGATGCCAAGCAAAAAGCGGCGGAAAGCGGAGTAGAAGCGGAAAGCCTGTACGTCCAAGGTGAGCCTGCGCATCAAATTTTAAACATAGCGAAAGAACAGCATTTCAATCTGATTGTCGTCGGAAGCCGAGGAATCAGCGGATTTAAGGAAATGATGCTCGGAAGCGTGAGCCACAAGGTCTCACAATTGTCTCCTTGTCCTGTACTGATCGTTCGTTAAACAAACGGCCCTGCTGATGCGGGGCTTTTTTCATGAGAAAAGACCTCCGTCGGCTGAAAAATATGATGATTTCTTCCTCTGAATCAAGTAAAATGGCTGTTAGTATTTGTCTGAATAAACAGTCAATGATATGGAGGAAGAGCACGATGCAAGCTAAACAAACATCAAATGCCGTCATCAAAATGGTGATTTCTATGGTGATTTTCGGATCAATCGGCTTTTTCTCAGAACATACGAATGTGCCGTCGATTGAACTGGTTTTTGTGAGGTGTCTGTGCGCCTCATTGTTTCTGGGTGTTTGCTGGTTTGGTTCCGGACGTTACCGCACCGAACAATGGAACCTGCGGGAGGTTCTGCAGACGCTGGCCTGCGGATTTTTTCTTGTGCTGAACTGGGTGTTTTTATTTAAATCGTTTGAGGAGACATCAGTGACGATCGCGATTTCCGTTTATCATTTGGCTCCGGTTCTCGTCCTTCTCCTCGGGAGTCTCATATACCGGGAAAAACTGCATCTCGCATCCGTCAGTTCTATCGTAATTTGTTTTCTGGGAACCGCCCTGATTTCCGGCATCAACGGAAATACGTCCTTTTCCCAGCTGATGGGATCGGGTATTATTTGGGCCGTGCTGGCCGCTCTTTTTTATGCCTTTACGACACTGGCCGGGAAAGGCATAAACAGCCTCAGCCCATATGCGGTCACCTGTTTGCAGACCGGATTGGGCGTCATCATTCTTCTCCCGTTCGTCCGTTTCGGCGCTTTTTCTGATTTGTCGCAGGTGAACTGGATCATGATTGTGTCGACCGGCATCATTCACACGGGAATTGTGTATTTGCTCTTTTTTGACAGCCTGAGGTTTTTATCCACTCGGTTTATTTCAATCATCGTATTTCTTGACCCGGCTGTCGCGATCGTGCTTGACACCGTGTTTACGGGATTTCGCCCCGACCTATATCAATCTTTGGGGATTATGATGATTTTTGCGGGGATGGCGCTGTCCCTGATTCGAAAGCAAAGAGCCGTGCCGACGGAAGCTCAGGCAGACAGCACCCGTATATAGGCGGCCGTATTGGCTGCTTTTTTTGTTTTGGGTCTTTTCAGCCATAACGAAAAAGCAGACAAACAGATCATGGAAAAAGAGGATGGTAATTGTATAATACTTCTTATGTTTACATTTTAAGAGAGTAAAGGAGTGAAGGGCATGATAAAGAAGACGCGTCATCTCGCTTTCTTGGCTGCACTCGGCTTTGCGCTTTGTCTGGCCATCGTATGTTCCGCATCCAAGCAGGCAGAAGCGGCAGCGGCTTATCCGGATGTGATGCAGGGACTTACCGGATTTGCGGGAAATGCGAAGGATCATAACGGAAAAGCAAAATCAGCCGTATCGGGAGGCCAGGGCGGCTCCGTTGTCTATGTCAGCAATCTCAATGATTTGAAAAACAATGCGGGCGGGACAGACCGCAAAACCATCGTCATCACAAGTGATATTTACTCCCCGGGTAAAGCCGTTGTGACAGTCGGCGCCAATAAAACCATCGTCGGCTCTTATACCAGCCACAGGCTGACCAATATCTATCTGACCACTGGCTCCGGCTCAAACAATGTGATTTTCAAAAACCTCATTATCAGCCATAGTGCCGCCATTACGGGCAACAACGACATTCCGATGTACATAGCGAACGGACAGAATTACTGGATTGACCACGTGTGGTTTGAAGGGCACAGCTACAATCCGAACAGCCACAGCGATTTGGGAAAGCTTCTGTATGTCGGCGCCAAAGCGGATTTTGTGACTCTTTCTAATTCTAAATTCTCCGATCATCTGTACGGCCTGATTCTCGGTTATCCGAATGATGATAACGAAGGACGCAATTATATCGGCTATCCGCATATGACCATCACCAACAACTATTTTAATAACGTCTATGTCCGTTCGCCGGGCCTGATGAGATACGGCTATTTTCACGCAAAAAACAACTATGTGACCAATTTCAATTTAGGATTCACCATTCATACAAACGCGACTGTCTTCTCAGAAGCCAACTATTTCGGTAACGGAAATGAAAAAGGCGGAATGATAGACGACTACGGAACGGCCCAATTTACCGACATCGGTTCATTCCCGTCGCTCAAAGCCCCGAAATCACCGCGCACCGGCTGGAATCCGAGATCAAATTACAGCTACGGCACGCTTTCAGCACAGGATGCCAAAAACTTCGCCCAATCCTACGCAGGAGCGCAAAATACAAATCTCCGCTATCCATAATACGAAAAACCGCCGGCCTCGGCGGTTTTTTTGTGGGTAAAAGGTTATAAATCCCTGTAATCCTTAAAATAACCTTAAATACCTAGGAAAATATTGAAAAACTATTTCAATAATATTACTATTATTAAGTCTATATTACAAAAGGAGGAAGAGAACCTATGAAAATAGGAAAAAAGAACAAGTGGAAAAAATGGTTAGCCAGCACTCTTGCAGCGACGCTGATGATTTCCATTGCGCCTGCCGATGTGTTTGCGGCAGAAACGCGTGAAAAACAAGATCAAGAGAAAACCGCCGCCATTCCGGCCGCAGATCCTGAAAAAGATCTCCCGGCGGAAAAAGAATCCGGGCAGATTCCGTTTGATCAAAAAGATATCAATCAGGACGGTGAAATCACGTCTGAAAGAACTGAGAATTCAAAGCTCTTCTATAAAGGCGAGGGTGTGTACAAACAGGAAATCTACACAGACCCCATTCATACGAAAGAGACCGCCAATGCGGACTGGGAGGACATTTCCCCTGAATTGAAAACCGGCTCAAAGGAAGTCGGGACGGAAAATACAGTGCTGAACTCCGATTTTATGAAGCAAATGAAAAACGGATTATACGCTACCTTTGAACACGATGATCATAAGCTCACATACTCATTAACTGGTGCAAAAGGCCCCGATCAGGCTGCAATCACTCCGACAGATGCCTCAGCAAAAGTGAAGGAAAACAGCAACGAGCTTACATATCAGCAAGTGTTTCCTGCAATTGATTTACAAACCTACACATTTAACGAAAACATAAAAGAAGACCTTGTGCTTCACAAATATGAAGGCTACAATTCCTTCACCTTTCAAATCAAAACCGACCTTCAGGCAAAAGAACAGGAAGACGGCTCTATCGCGTTTTCTGATGATAAAGACAATGTCGTCTACACCGTGCCGAAGCCCTTTATGACCGACTCTGATCTCGACGAAAAGTCAGGTGAAGTCAGCAGGTCAGAAGATGTCAGCTTCAAGCTTGAAAAAAACAGCGAAGGCTACTTGCTTCATGTAACGGCTGATGAAAAATGGCTGAAAGATCCCAAGCGGGTTTACCCGGTATCTATTGATCCGTCGACATCAGTATCCGTGTCATCCGATACCTTCGTCATGAGCGCGTATCCGACGACAAACTACTCTGCCGCGTCGCAGAAATGGGACGCCGGATTGAAAGCATACGTGCTGAAAACGGGCTATTATGACGGCACAACCGGAACGAACTATGCATTTATGAAGTTTGATAATCTAAAACCGATCAAAAACATGACGGTGACGAAAGCGACGCTTAAAGCATACACAGCCCATTCCTATTACGGATCAAAGGCGACGGGGCTCTGGCTCGACACCGTAAACAGCAATTACGACAATGCCAAGATCACATGGAAGAACAAACCGGACTCCAAAAATATCGGCAAAGCCGAGGTCTATAAAGGCCAATGGGCCAGCTACGATGTCACATCCGCAGTCAAGTCGTGGAACAGCGGCGGCGCCAATTACGGCTTTAAGCTTCACACAAACGGCAACGGAAAAGAATATTGGAAGAAGCTGATGTCATCAGCAAACACCGACAAAAAACCATACATCGAAGTGACGTACACGATTCCGAAGGCGGACACGCCATCTGTCAAAGCGTATCATAACGGAGATTCGACAGGATTTTTCAATATCAGCTGGAAAAAAGCTGAAGGCGCCAAAAGCTATAAAGTCTGGCTTTATAACGGGAAAGAATATCAGGCCATTCCTGTCGGCAATGTGACCTCTTGGAGCACCAAAGGGAAAAACATCTGGCCGACAAAAGCGGAAATCGACTCCGGCAAATTTAAGCTGCATACAGACGGAAAAGGCGGAAGTGAATTAGCGCTTGACCCTTCGCCGGTCTATAAAAACTCCGGAGGCAGCTATCCGACAAGCAAAAATTACTGGATCGCGGTCAGCGCGGTGTATGACCAGGGAGAAGGCGCCATGTCTGCGGCTGCCAAGCCAGTCATTCCGAATATTGGCAGAGTGCAGAAACCAAGCACGAAAGGCTTTAATAACAACAACGCAACAGGCTGGTTTGACCTTTCCTGGAAAGCCGTATCAGGCGCAGCCGGATATAAAGTGCAAGTCTATAACGGCAAAGGCTTTGAAACGCTTGATCTCGGAAATAAAACTTCCTGGTCCACAAAAGATCAAAACATCTGGCCGACAAAGGCGGAAATCAGCGCCGGAAAATATGCCCTTCACCTGAAAGACAATAAAGGCGCGGAACTGCCGATTAACCCGGGACCCGTTTATAAAAACGCCGGCGGAGACGCCAACCGGAAAACATACGGATTTAAAGTCATCGCCTATAACAAAGACGGGGAAGCGATCGCCTCACCGGAAGCAAGTCCGGCGCTGCCTGACATCGCAAAACCGAAAAACCTGACAGGCTATGTCTATACGAACACGAAATCGAGCCAAACGGGTTATGTCAATCTCATATGGGATAAGGTCAAAAACGCGAAAGGCTACAAAATCAACATCTATAACGGAAAAAACTATCAATCATTCGATGTCGGTGATACCGATCATTGGACGACCCAAAACAAAAACATCTGGCCGTCAGCCGATGAAGTGAAAGCGGGAAGATTCCAGCTTCACACAGACGGAAAGGGCGGCGAACTGGCGCTTGACCCTTCCCCTGTTTACGAAAACGCAAACGGCAATTACAAAGGGAAAAAGAACTATTCCTTCACGCTGACTGCCTATGACGCAAATGGTGACAGCATACCGACGGCACCTTTTAACCCTGTATTCCATGAAGGCGCGGAATTCCTCGGAACGGAAGAATTCTGGTCCATTATTGACATTCCGGACGGACAGCTGAACGGCGCGACGGGAAATGTCATCGTCAATGAAGAAGATATGTCAATCGACGGACGCGGGCCGGGGCTCGGACTCTCCCGGACCTTTAACAGCCTTGACAGCTCTGACCATATGTTCGGCCAAGGCTGGTACGCCGATGCGGAAACGTCGATCCTTTCTGAAGACGGCAGAGCCGTTTATATTGACGAGGACGCGACAACACATGTCTTTACGAAAAAATCTGACGGCACATATCAGCCGCCGACAGGCGTTTATCTCGAACTGACGGAAACAAGCGATCAATTTGTATTAAAAACAAAGGATCAGACGAACGCTTATTTCAGCAAAAAGGGCGGCAAGCTTCAAAAAGTCGTCGACGGACACAACAACACAACCGAATACGAGTATAACGACAACAATCAGCTGACTGCCATAACAGACGCATCAGGGCGCAAGCTGACCTTTGACTATGACGAAAACGGCCATGTCACATCTCTTACAGGGCCGAAAAACAAAAAGATTTCGTATTCATATGACAAAGACCTTCTCAAAAAGGTGACGGATACTGACGGCAGCGTCACAAGCTATGACTACGATGACGAGGGGCGCCTCATCAAGCAGTATTCCGCAAACAGCACGGATGACAAACCGCTGTTCACTGAATACCAATACAGCGGCCACCGCCTGGCCAAAGCCGTCAATGCGAAAAAAGAAACGTACGACTACAGCTATGACGCGGACAAAAAAACGCTGCTCATGACGCAGCCGAACGGCCGCAAAGTGCAGTACGGCTATAACGAGGCGGGCAACCCGATTCAGATGATCGATGATGTTGAAGGGCTGAAAATCACGACCAACACCGTATACGAAGGCAACAATGTCATTCAGGACACCGATCCGAACGACGCGGATACGGGCAAAGCGACAGAAAGCTATCAATATGACAAAGACGGCAACGTCACAGCCGTAAAAGACAACTACGGCACCGAAACGTATCAGTACAACAAAAACAATGACGTGACGAAAATGAAGGACACTGAGGGGAACGTCACCGATATTGCGTACGACGGACTTGATGCCGTTTCTGAGACGGATCAAAGCGGAAAATCCTCATCCGCCGCCGTTTATGACAAGTACGGAAATCTCATTCAATCAAGCAAAGAGCTGGCAGCTTCGGCGAGTCTGCTGAAAGACGGCAGCTTTGAAGGAACAAAGCTGGGCTGGAACCTCACGGCCACGAAGGACAGCGGGAAAATCGCTTCTGTAAAGGGAAGAAGCGGCGCGCTGTCCGGACAACAAGCACTGGAGATCTCGTCACAATCCGCTTCCGCCGGAACGGAGCACGGCCATGCGTCCGCAACGCAGGAAGTGCAGCTTGAGCCGAATACAACGTATACACTCAGCGGCCAGATCAAAACGGATCTGACGAAGGCGAGAGCGTATTTCAACATTGATCTGCGTGACAAAGACCAAAAACGCATTCAATGGATTCACAATGAATCAGGCGCATTAGCCGGAAAGAATGACTGGATGAAACGGCAGATCACCTTTACAACACCGGCCAATGCAGGAAAAGCCATCGTCTATATGGAAGTGGATCATAACGACAAGGACGGCAAAGGAAAAGCGTGGTTTGATCAGGTTCAGCTGGAAAAAGGCGAAGTCTCTTCAAGCTATAACCCGGTTCAAAACAGCAGTTTCACGGCCAAAACAGACGGCTGGAGCACAAGCGGAGCCGCCGCTGACCTTGATGAAGGCTTCGATGATGACAGCTCACTTAAAGCGTCCCGCTCAAATGCATCACAAGCCAATGCGGTTGCAAAACAAACCGTCACATTAGGCCAAAGCACAGACGATAAGCCGGTATATATCACGCTGACAGGGATGTCCAAGGCTGACGGCGTAAAAGTAACGAATGACAATGATTACGCGCTTCAGGCCAATGTCACGTATGCGGACGGCACGACGGGCGTATACACCGCCAAATTCCCGCAGGGGACACAGGAATGGAACCGCGCGGCGGCAGTCATTCCGAAAACAAAGCCGATCAATAAAATCGAAATTAACATTCTGTTCCAAAAAAGCGCCACGGGAACGGCGTGGTTTGATGATATCCGTTTAATTGAAGGAAGCATCCTGACGAAAAGCACCTATGACGAAAAAGGAAACTACGTCACAAAAGAAGAAGACGAATTAGGCTACGCCAGCACAACAGCATATGATGAGACAGGCAAAAAAACGTCTGAAACCGATGCGAAAGGCGAAACAACCGCCTACGAATACGATCAGGCCGACCAGCTGACAAAACAGACCCTGTCAAACGGCACATCCATCCTTCACAGCTATGACAAGGAAGGAAATGAGCTGACAAAAACGATTCGCGCAGGCGCAGACCAGACCTATCAGTATGAATATGACGTCATGGGCAAGCTCGTCAAAACAACCGACCCGCTCGGCAATGTACTGAAGAGTGAATATGACGCCAACAGCAACCTGACGAAAACTGTTTCCGCCAATGGCAATGAAGTGTCGCTGACCTATGACGGCACAGACCGGGTTAAGTCAAAAGCGTATAACGGCACGGAAAAATACAACTTTACCTATGACAAAAACGGTAATGAGACATCGGTTACAAACAAAGAACAAAATACAACGAAAAAACGCACCTTTGACAACAAAAACCGTCTGACCGAATTAACCGATCGCGACGGCAGCCAAAGCTGGACGTATCGGGCTGATTCGGATAAGCTGAAAACTTTCTCATGGAGCCACGGCGGCCAAAAAGGAACAAACAGTTTTACGTACAACAAACTTGATCAAATGGTTGAAATGAAAGATGGCACATCAGCCTATACATTTGATTATGATGAAAACGGCAATGTCCAGACATTTATCAGCGGCAACGAAGTCGGCACGAGCTTCTCATATGATGAGCGGAATCTCGTCAGCTCTCTTCATATCGGAGCGAAAGACGGCGGCAGCATTTTCAAGGAAAGCTATGAATACGACGCCAACGGCAACCGCACGGTCATCGACAGCTCAGCGGGCGGAAAGGTGCAGTACGAATACGGCAAGCTCAACCAGCTCGTCAAAGAAACTCATGAAGACGGCACCGTCATTCAATATACGTACGACGGCTTCGGCAACCGGACAAACGTCACCACAACAAAGGATGGCGCAAGCAAATCAGTCAACGCTTCCTTCAACATCATGAACCAGCTGACGAAGGTGAATGACGAAGAACTGTCCTATGATAAAAACGGCAACCGCACATCCGACGGCAAATACACGTACACGTGGGACGCGGAAGACAACCTGACCGCCGTAACGAAAAAAGGCGAAGACAAGCCGTTCGCGACATACAAATATGATGAAAAAGGAAACAGAATCCAAAAAACCGTCAACGGAAACGTCACGAACTACTTCTACGACGGAGACAGCCTGAATGTCCTGTATGAAACAGACGCCGACAACAACGTTACCAAATCATACACGTACGGAGACAGCGGCCAGCTGTTATCCTACACAGAGAACGGCAAAAAATATTTCTATCACTACAACGCACACGGTGACGTCATCGCCATCTCAGACAGTACTGGAAAAACGGTCGCAAAATATCAATACGATGCGTGGGGAAATCCGACAAAAACCGAAGCGAGCGACGAAGTAAAAGACAACCGCTACCGCTACGCAGGCTACCAATACGACGAAGAAACCGGCCTGTACTATCTCATGGCCCGCTACTACGAACCAAGAAACGGCGTATTCTTATCACTAGACCCAGACCCGGGCAGCGACGGGGATTCATTGGATCAGAACGGGTATGCGTACGGAAATAATAACCCAGTCATGAACGTCGATCCGGATGGGCATTGGGTGTGGATGGTAGCAGGAGCTTTAATTGGCGGAATTTCATCTTACAAAGCAGCAAAGGCAAAAGGGGCGCGCGGATGGAGATTAGCTGGGTCTGTAGCATTAGGAGCTGCAGGCGGAGCTATTGGCGGAAATTATCTTCGTGTGGGACGTACTTTGTATAGAGCTGGAAAATTATCTAAAACATATTGGAATGCTAGAAAAGTCGCAAAGGCAAACAAAGGTGTGATTAAGAGAGCTAAAACTAAGAAAGGTTGGGTAGTTACTACTAAAAAACATACAGTAAGATTAATGGGGAAGAATTCTGGTCAGCGAAAAAAACCTTACTATAGAATGTCAGTTAGAAATAAAGGTCCTTTAAATGCAAAAGGGCATTTCTCAAATAATCCTTATGAGACTCATATAAAGTTAAGATGGTCATCACATCGAAATATAAATAAACGCTTACGCAGTAAGTCACACAGATGATATTAGTATAAATGTATAGCTCTAAGTTTTGATCCATTTAAGGGTTAATAATAGCAATTAACATAGATAGAGATGCAGATGGTTATACAGGTGAATCCTATTTATATATATTTACCAAGTTACCATCTGCATTTTCAAACCTTTTACTTAAATAAAGTGAGGAGAATGTTATTACATGAACAGCATTGAACAATGGATAGACTATATAAATCATGATGTTAATTGCTTTTTGCACGATATTAATTTTGAATACTTAGAGAATAGATTAACTCTTTATTTCAAGGTATATGATGGAGGAGAAAAAGCCACTTTAAAAGAAATTTCATTTAAAGATGTAAACGGAATTTATTTCGGTGTTAATAACAAGTTTGATAAAACTATGCCCAGTGATGCTAATTGGTACCTTGAGGAAATCAGTTATTTCAAAGAGGGAATTGGAAAAATGCAAAATGGTATATTAGGTGATCAAGTCTCAAGTGCTAATTTTCTTATAGAAATTAACGGAACTTTACTTGCTATAGAATGTAAATATATATACTTTGATTCTAAAGAATATCAAGTGTTTAATTGTCACGAGAAAACTGAAAAAAATCAAAAGAGTCATATAGTGGCTGGAATCAAAAAAATCTTTTCAAGGAGGGAGGATTCAGGTGAATAATCCATTACAAAAGCTGCTGATTGATTCGGAATGCATCGTATTAAAAACAGATTTTCATTTCTTTAAAAAAGAGTTTATTCTTCATTTGGAAGTGAATACGAAAGGAAAGAAGCAACAGCATTGTATTGAATTCAAAAATGTATCATCATTATTTTTTTATGCGGGCAAGGAATCATCTTTAGATGGAGTCAATACAGAGAAAAGATGGAGGTTAAATTCGTTCTCATGCTATCCTCAGGGGATTGGAACAATATATCACCCTTTAATTGAAGATTATGAATCGAATGCAAACATTTTGATTGGGATTAACCAAGCAGTCTATGCAATTGAAACTGAACGGGTGTTCTTTGATTCAACTGAAATATATGCAACAGATAAAGATTGATCGTAACGAAGAATTTATCTAGATGGTTTTGAAAGGTAATTCCTCTTCTGTGAGGTCTGGCTTTACATTTGTCTTAATAAAATAGGCAGGAGATGACCATGTACAAAACAATAAATGAATGGGTAGATTACATAGATGGGGGGTGCGCTGTCCTTCATTTTGATTTTAATGTGTTTAAAAAAGAACTATCACTTGATATTAAGGTTTTTGAAAAAGAAAGTGAATATACACATAAAATATTATTTCAAAATGTAGCATCTGTTTATTTTAGTGCAGATATTGGTGATATGAGATTGGAAAAAATAGACCCGGAAGAATACAATTGGCAAGTATTCGAGATGAGTTATCACCCGGAAGGAATCGGAAATCTATCAAATTCTGTAATTCCGGAGTATCAATCAAATGCTAACTTTCTCATTGACATGAACAGAATGCTGATTGCTATAGAAGCTGAAACAGTTCGCTTTGATAATCAATCATTTTATGCGTATCATTCGAAATCATAAATAAACAAATAAGAGAGGTTCCCGGCCTCTCTTTTCTTACAAACAAAACCACTTTTACGCGGGAAACCGTTTGCGGAGGTAATATGAGCACTCCTATAAATTTACAAAAAGAATCATTGAGGGCTATAGGGAATCTGGATGTGATTAATCTACTGAAATACAACTCAATATATTCGTGTGATCTAGTGAGTAAAGATACTTTTTCTCAATTAATGAATGACTTACAATTCGAAACAGCTCTTATAGAAGTAATGGCATCCCCTTCTTTTACTGAAGAATGGAAGAAGAAGGTTGAAAAGAAAGTAATAAATATGAATTCTGTATCGAAAAAGTTAATTCATATTGAATGTGTCCTGACCAAAGAAGAATTGATGGCAGATCACTTATTGGATGAATTATATTTTTTAGCCTCGATCAATGAATTTGTTGTTATAATAGCAAACCCTTCCAAAAATAAGTCCTACATGAACCTGAACACTCTAAAAGTCGATGTAAACACTGAGTATAATGAGAAGATCATTTGGTTTGAAAATGATGCAGCAGATTTATATATCATTGATTAATTTAATATAGAGGTGTTATTCCAGATTCCTAATCAACGGAGGTTGCTGATGTTAGAACTTACTGCGGAGCGGGTTGGTTCATATGAAAGGGAAAATATCATTTATTTCAATGCGGGCAGGGATGATCAGTTATTTATTGTGTCTGTGCATGATCACAAAATAATATTGGAAGTTATGAAAGGAAGCTCTCATTTAATCAAAAAAGAGTTATGCGGCTTTTCCGAAGATACTCATTTCTATCTGATTGATTCATATAATGACACAATCGTGATCGTTTACCTGGAAAATCATACGTGTCAATTGGCAACATACTGCATAAACAGTAATAAAATCAATCCGATTTGTTCTTTTCTATTAAGCGCCAATGTATTTCATCTGGGTGAGGATGGATTATTATGGATCGGATTAACGGACGAGGGTATGTATGATGAGAGAAACCCTCAAGGGAAAGCGATATTTGCTTTTCATGCAGAAGACAGAACGTTTTATTTTGAAGACGATTTTAAAGAAATGATGCATGAATGCTATGCCGTACAATCGATCAAATCTGATTTGTATGTATGTTTCGAGGGAGAGGATTGCTGTGTCATCGGGCATTATCAGATTGAACAGGACAGAATTCGTACTGTTGCAGAATATGTGCTAAACGGAGATCAATACTCCTATTGTGACCAGCTGTCCGTTTCGAAAAATAGGGTGCTGCTGATACAGAATCACGAGGATAACGTATTTGCATTTCATGAAGAGAGCAAAGGGTTATCAGAGGCTGACGTCATGATACATGGTATTGATAGAAAAGAAGAAACAGCGTACAGAGCCGTTCAGAACCGCATTTTTATCTTTAATGGTAACGATTTATATTTGGTAAAGTGTTGATACTTCTGTGCAGCATGAAAATATCCTCTAAGGAAGTACCCAGCTATGAGAAAAAAGTTAATTGACAAGCTTGAAGAAAATAAGAGGCATCTTTTAATGAAACGTGTTTGTGCCGGATTAACATCTTGTGAAGAATCAGGGTTTGTTTATCAATTTGCCGAGGCAGAACAAAGCAGGAAGATATTGGAGAATGTATTATCGAGCTCTTTCCAAAGTGCAGTACGTGAAGTTGATATAAGCGGCAGGGAAGCGGCTGTATCGCTTATTTTAGAGACCATTGCGGATGTGGGGATTGAACGGAAGAATGATTTCGTTTATCTGTTTCATCCGTATAGTGATGAAGTCGGCGCTATCAAATGTGCGCTGAAGGATTGTGCAAATCATCTGCACTGTCTCATGAATTTTATTGATTTTGAAGGCCGGCAGCTTTCTAACAGCTTTATTGTAGTTGAGCCGTCCTTCCTATTTGCTATCTGTTTATTTCACACAGAATACGGCTGTGAGCTTGCGTATAAACCGCCGAAGAGAGGTACAAGATGCACCCCTTTTTTATAAAGAACACAAAGGAATCGGCAGTCTTTCAATCCCAGATATATTCCTTATTTCATGAAGACAAAACGTTGCCCGAACAAGTATTTAAACAACAAAAACATTATTATCTATTCGAGGAATTCCACTGGGTCTTGTCTGAAGAAGGCTGGATGATGCTCAAAAGTTTGGCTCATCATCATCACGATGAATTTATCTTAATGGCCGTTCTGGAACACTCGGATGATATGAATCGGTTTTATGGGGAATTCGGATATTTTAACTGGTTAAAAATCCCTTTGCATATAACTGCAGATGAATATTTTTCAATCTTAACTGATTATCCAAAGCACAGTAAAAATGACTGTATATTGAATATTGCATCTCGTATTGTTTGGGCTTCACCGACTTTCAAGTGGGCGATTTACGGAGAGAGGGAATTTGAAATTTGTATTTTAGGCATTGATCAGGAGATTGCGGGAAAAACGTTAGAATCATGGAGGCCGTTAGATGATCATGTTTTAGACTGGATATCAGTTGTATTCCCGGATCAGATCGTTCCGGATGAATTTCAAAAAAAGCTCGCCGCGCATTATAAATAGCAAGGGGCAATTACATGAAAATAAAAATGAACAAGATACACGATGAATCAGTAAAAGGATGTTTTTGTCACTTTGACAACTGCGGACGTCAGTATCTTGGACGGCATCAGAATGGCGGTCTCTCGTTTACAATCACGGATGAATCCGGCGATACCCGAGAGGTTCATATCGATGAACAAATTCCGTGTGAGGATATTATGCTGTTTCAACAGATTTCGGCTGACAGGTATGTGTTGATTTTCTTTGAATCGCATGAGCATAAAGTGAAGGTATTTTCAGCAGATGGAACAGAACAAAGTGCATTTTCTCTGCCTTCAGGGGTTTCATGCAGTCTTTTGGACGAAAAACAAAACCTGTGGATCGGTTTAAGTGATGAAGGCATTTATAGCGATGAAAATCCTGATGGGCACAGTGTGCTGTGCTTCACTTTAGACGGGCAGCTAAAGGAAATCCACATTGATCAGCAGCTTTCAGAAATATATGCGCCCGCGGCAGATGACTGCTATGCGCTTGCAGAAAAAAACGGACTGATCTACATGCTGTATTACTCATATACAGTCATTGCTGCGTTTGATGAAACCGATGTAAAACGAGTGTGGATTATTTCTGATAAAGCATGTTCAGGGGTATATGATCAGCTTGCGATTTCAGATGACGGGTTTTGGATATGCAAAGATGATCATTCATTGTCCCTCATTCCGGCTGATGTCAGTCTGCCGGTGCAAGAGGTGAAGTGCTGTGATCCGGATGGCCGTGAGCTTTCGGGGCATCAGCTGAAGCTGACTGGAAATTCCATTTACGCGGTCTCGACTTCGGGGATCTACAAGCGGGATATAAGTAATGGAAAACAAAATGAATTCTTTTCGGCTAAATGAAATGTTGAGATCCAACAGATATTCTTTAAATGATGACGACATCAGAAACCTGAAGTTTCACAAAAAAGAATTGGAGGGTCCGCTGCCCTCAGATGCGGGGAGTTTTGAAGAAGACTTTGAGGGGGTTGCCTGCGCGGGGGATTTTTATGAATATTTCGCGCTTGTCTGCGGCAGCTTAGATTTTGTTTTGGCGAATAAACAAATGCCTAAGCGCCAGCGTAAAGCCTTATATAAATCCTTTTTTGAGCTGTATCCTCAATATGCGCATCTGGAAATTGCTTTAACAGAATACCCGGAGCTCAGCCGGGAAATCGGGCGGCACGAACGGGCCAGGAGGCTGTTAGTCAGCATTTTAAACAAGAAATGAAAGAAAATCGAAAGGCAGGCTTCTAACATGAAAGAACCAACAATGGCAGAATGTCTGAAGAAGGCTGATCTGATCCTGAACGGTCAAGCGGCAAGGGAAGAAGTGTCGGATTGGGCGTGTGAGTATGTGGCTGCAGATGATCCGGAGGTTGAGGATGAAAACGTTTGGGAGATGCTCGTGTATTTGAGCGGGTTTGATCTGAAAGATTCGCCTGATTCATATCTGCATACCACAGAAGAATTAAGAGAATGGGTGCAGGAATATAGGTGACCGGAAATACATGAAGAAAGGGTGCGTTCATGTCGGAATTAGTTTTTACAAGAATCAATACAAAAATAAACACAAGCGGCCCAATCATTCTGTCCATGAATGCAGCGGAACTCATCGTACTGGCTCAGGAAAAAGTGCGGAAAGAAGAATATATCAACCACATTTTCATATTCCGGAACAGTGATGGACATTTACGTCATCGCTATCAAATTCAAACATCAATGAATATAATCGGAGTTCAAAAATCGGGGGATTTATTTTTGTTTCTTATTCATAAGGACTATGAAGATGGGGTGGTTCAGGAAGATCCGAATATTTATATATGGCACCCGCTCAAAGGGTTTTATCATTCGCTCTACGGGGGCCGTTATATCCGGTCAATGACAGTCGATTCTGCGAATAATTTGTGGCTGGGCTACGATGAAGCGGGAATATTTTCTTGCCTGGACGACGATATCAGTTCAAAAGGCGTGGCCCGCTTTCCCTTTGAAGACGGAACTTGGAAATCTTGCAGTGATACTTTCCGTACGGCTCCGCACCTTATTGATCATTTTTACGGGGCGTATGCACAAAAAGATGCCATGTATCTTCATTATCGTACGCTTGGTGAAGATTATATTCGGAAGGTCGATTTGCAAGGTGAAACGTTAAGCTTTCATAGGGCAGACTTTGACTTTAGTGCACAATTCAAGAAAGATTCATCATATTATTTTTTGATTCGGAATCAAGCTTCGTGCCAAATTGACAAAGCGCTAAAATTCCATAACATGACAAAACAGGCTGGGGAATATCAGCTCACTGATAAAGCCTCAAGAAAACCTCTCCGTTTTACGCAAGTGGCTGCTTATCAAGATAAGGCTGCGGGGATTGATGAGAGCAACAGGCTTTACTTGCTGAGCTGACAGGCGGCTTTTAAAAAAGAAAGGGCAGAGGTGAAACGTTTGAAACTGCGGGAGGCAGAAATATATGAATTGGCATTGTTTGAGTGAGGAGGAGACAGAGCAATTGTGGCGCAGGGTGAATCGCGCAGTGAAATGGAAACCGTACAGTAGATTTGCTTCAATAAAACCTCCGAAGCCGTTTCAAGTCTTTAATGTATCTCAAGGATTTAATGATGAAAAAGGGAATATCAGTTTTTTGGAAGATGCAGAGGTGCAGATACTCAAGGCATTTCAATCTTGTACCTTAAAGCAAGAGTTTATATATGCGCTGGACTGGCAGCATGAATGTTATCTATTTAATCCTCATGCGCCAATTGATAAAGATGAATTCGGCGAATGGCTGGTCCCCATTATCCCAAACGGAGACTATTGTTTCTTTATTCATCAGGACTTTCAGTGGGGGCTGTCAGGGGATCCGCGGCAGCAAACCATTACGGTTTTTGGCTCACCGCTAATAAGGGCGATAGAAAGAAACGCTCCTGTCTTATTTCAAAAGTGAATGCCGCTTGCGAATGCATCTCATGTTTTATGGGGGAGGAATAACGATGACAGAAGAAGAGTTCAGGGCTGCGGAAAAAAGCTTGAGAGCGTCTTTTCCGAAAGCATATAAACGGCTGCTTCATAAAAAGAACCCCGCGGAAATCGGGGAGTGGATTTTTTTCCCTATCCGTGAACAAGGCCGTTTACAGAAAACCTGGGATGATGTGATTAGGCAAAACAGTGTGTGCAGAGAAGAAAGCATGCCTGACGATCTGATCGTAATTGCCGACAACGGAACCGGGGATAAGCTGTGCTTGAAGAAAGCGGACGGTGTAATGGAGGAGACCGTTTATCTGTGGGATCATGAGACTGCCGGCGTTGAATTGTATGCCGCTGCTATAGGGGAATTAATAGAAAATGAAAAAGAATAAGTGGCTGATTCATGAGATTTTAGAATTCCGCCTCTTCCGGGAAGGGGAGATTTCTGTAATTGAGTTGGCGTTTTCCTTCGAGTATGAACATCAGCTCATTCATGTAATGCTCACATGCAAAGACGTTTCTTCCGTTCGGATAAAAGAAATGGAGAGTCATGCGGCTGGTTCAGGCATTGTAACAATTGATCCTGTTGCTGATGGCGATGATGGACGGCACTTTCTCATAGAGGAGCGGGAGGATCAAACGTTCCGCTTTTACTGCCGTCAATATGAAGCAGCAGAGGAGAAGGAGGCACAAAATGGAGTGGCACAAACATGAGAAAGCAGTTATGCTGAGGCCGGATTCGCCGGGGTGTTTTGAATTGACGGAGTTTACTTTCTTTACTGGGTATAACGAGTATTATGATAAAATCCCGGTGTTCGAGCTGAAGCTGACTGATGGACAGTATGATGCTGTGCTGCGGTTTGAAGGTGTGTGCTCTGCCCGGCTGGATGATCTTGAAAGCATCACCGACATCCGTCTGGATATCAGCCCGATCGATGGCGGCTGGGAATCGATACGCTATTATGTCGATGACGTGGAAGGAAGCATGAGCTTTTATTGCGCCAAATGGGTCGTGCTTGACATGAAGAAAAAGCAGTCCTCCGAATGGCCCGGCAAAACGTCAGGGTAAAGCGGCGGCGTTTCGCGTATAATGAGGGGAGTTAGACAGAGAAGGAGTTTATTCATGAGCGAATTTAAAGATTTTTCTATCAGCCCCGACATCGTAAGAGCGTTGGAAGGACTTCAATATACCGAGCCGACTGAAGTGCAGCGGCGCGTCATCCCCGCCGCGCTGCAAAAAAAAGATCTCGTCGTCAAATCGCAGACGGGCAGCGGCAAAACCGCGGCCTTCGGCATTCCGATTTGTGAGCTTGCGGATTGGGAAGAAAACAAACCGCAGGCCCTGATTTTAACGCCGACCCGCGAGCTTGCGGCGCAGATAAAAGAAGATATCACGAATATCGGCCGTTTTAAACGGATAAAAGCCACGGCGGTTTTCGGAAAAGCTTCTTTTGATAAACAGAAAACCGAACTGAAGCAAAAAAGCCATGTCGTTTGCGGAACGCCGGGGCGTGTGCTTGATCATATAGAAAAAGGGACGCTGCCGCTTGACCGGCTGGCGTATGTGGTGATTGATGAAGCGGACGAAATGCTGAATATGGGGTTTATTGAACAGGTGGAAGCCATCATTCAGCATCTGCCGAAAAACAGAGTCACCATGCTGTTTTCAGCGACGCTGCCGGACGACGTCGAGAAGCTGAGCCGCACATATATGAAAGACCCGGAATTGATTGAAGTAAAAGCGGAAGGCCTGACGACTAAAGACATTGAGCATTTTGTCACCAGAACAGCAGAAGAGGAAAAATCCTCATTGCTGCGTGACGTCCTGATCACTGAAAACCCGGACAGCTGCATCATATTCTGCCGGACAAAAGAAAGAGTCATCCAGTTAACCGATGAGCTGGACAGGCTGGGCTATCCTTGCGATAAAATTCACGGCGGCATGGTGCAGGAAGACCGCTTTGACGTCATGAATGAGTTCAAGCGCGGCGAGTTCCGCTATTTGATTGCGACCGACGTTGCCGCCAGAGGGATTGATATCGAAAACATCAGCCTCGTTATCAATTATGATATTCCGCTTGAAAAAGAAAGCTATGTGCACCGCACAGGCAGAACGGGGCGCGCCGGACACCGAGGACGGGCCATTACGTTTGTGACGCCGTCTGAATCGCGATTTCTGAATGACATTGAGACATATATCGGTTTCCGCATCAAAAAGCGTGAGGCGCCGTCAGAGAAAGAAACAGCGGAACGGAAAGCGGCTTTTGCGGAAAAATTGAACGCCCGCCCCGACGTCAAAACAGACAAAAGCGAACAGTTAAACAAAGACATCATGAAGCTGTACTTTAACGGCGGGAAAAAGAAAAAACTCAGAGCGGTCGATTTTGTCGGAACGATTGCGAAAATCGACGGCGTGTCAGCCGATGATATCGGCATTATCACGATTCTGGACAACGCATCGTACGTCGAAATTCTGAACGGCAAAGGCCCGCACGTTCTCGACATTATGAAAAATACGACGGTCAAAGGCAAAAAACTGAAAGTCCATAAAGCCAAGAAATAAAAAAGAAAGCCTGCCGCGCACGCAGGCTTTTTTTTACGCCGTCTCCTCAGGGACAAACGCAAGGATGGCAATGCCGATCACAAATAATAATATCAGGCTGAACACGGCGGCTGACGAATTCCCGGTCAGCTGGGCGGTTACGGCAATCAAAAGCGGCCCGATAATTGATGCGAATTTGCCGAAAATATTATAAAAGCCGAAAAACTCATTGGCGTGCTGTTTGGGGACGAGATTGGCAAAGTACGAGCGGCTCAATGCCTGAATACCGCCTTGAGAAGTGGCGACAAGCATAGCCAAAATCCAAAAATCAAAAGCGGAATCCATAAAATAAGCATACGTGCAGACAATCATATACACGCCGATTCCGGCGTAAAGCATCGTTTTTCCCTTAAACCGTTCGGCCAGTCTCCCGTACAAAATCGAAAAAGGGGCGGCGACAACCTGCGTGACAAATAAAACAATCAGCAGATTTGCCGCGCTGATACCGAGGTCAGCCCCGTATGACGTCGACATCGTAATGATTGTGCCGACCCCGTCGATGTAGAAGAAATAGGCGAGCAGAAACAAAAACAGCGCCCGGTACTTCCTGATCTGCTTCAGCGTGCCGGCAAGCCGTTTAAAACTGCTGATCACAAGCCGCGGCTCTCTCTCGATATAATAGCGCTGGCGGACGCGGCGAAGGAGCGGGATCGTGAACAGCCCCCACCATGCGGCCGTAATCAAAAAGGCAATGCGGCCCGCAGCCTGGGCGGACAGCGGAATCACCTCCGCTTGTGCTGACAGGATGACGGCAATGCTGAGAAGAAAAGGGATCGTACTGCCGATATAGCCCAGCCCAAACCCCCTGGCGGACACCATGTTCATCCGCTCCTTTGCGGCCACATCTACGAGAAACGCATCATAAAACACATTAGACCCGGCAAAGCCGATCGTGGAAATCGTATAACAAATTAATAACAGCACCCAAGATTCACCGGGAATACAAGCCAGCGCGGCGGTGCCCGCCACACCGATCAGGAAAAAGAAAGCGAAAAACCGTTTCTTGCATCCTTTGTAGTCGGCAATCGTTCCTAAGACGGGGCCGAGCATCGCCAAAATAAAAGTCGCGGCGGCAATCGTATAGCCCAAATAAGCGGTGGAATCGGCCGCGCTGACGCCGTTTTCAGCCGCCGCCGCTTTAAAAAACAGGGGGAACACCGCCGTCATAATAATGACGGAATAAGCTGAATTGGCCCAATCATACAACATCCAGCTGCTTTCTTCTTTCGAAAACCGTTTCATCACACACGCTCCTTCTCAAAAACCGGTTCTCTGCATTATATGCGCTTCTGTCACATAGTTGGACAATGATTTCTGAACGGCGTTTTCTGATTGACCTGGAGATATTGACCTAGTTCAAAAAGGATGTACAATCAAGGTGAAACAGGTAAATGGTCAGGTGGGAGGGAAACGGAATTGAAGATTGCGAAAGTCATTAATAATAATGTCGTCAGTGTGCTCAAGGAAGGCAATCAGGAATTGGTCATCATGGGCCGGGGCATTGCTTTTCAAAAGAAAACAGGAGACCCGGTAGATGAAGCCCGCATTGAGAAAGTGTTCACGCTCGATAACAAAGATGTATCCGAAAAGTTCAAAACGCTTTTGTATGAAATTCCGATCGAGTGTATGGAAGTATCCGAAGAGATTATCAGCTATGCGAAATTACAGCTCGGCAAAAAACTCAACGACAGCTTCTATGTGTCGCTGACCGACCATATTAACTTCGCCATCCGCCGCAGCCAGAGAGGGCTTGATATCAAAAATGCTTTGCTGTGGGAAACAAAGCGGCTGTACAAGACGAATTTGCCATCGGAAAAGAAGCGTTGGTCATGGTAAAAAACAAGACTGGCGTGTCTTTGCCGGAGGATGAAGCGGGCTTTATTGCGCTGCATATTATAAATGCCGAGCTGAATGAAGAGATGCCCACTATCATCAACATTACAAAAGTCATGCAAGAGATTTTGAGTATCGTAAAATACCATTTTAAGATTGAATTCAACGAAGAATCGCTGCACTATTATCGGTTTGTCACCCACTTAAAGTTTTTCGCACAGCGTCTTTTTAACGGCACACACATGGAAAGCCAGGACGATTTTTTGCTGGAGACAGTGAAAGAAAAGTATCATCGGGCGTATAAATGCACGAAGAATATCCATACCTACATTGAGAGAGAGAGTATGGACATAAGCTCACCAGTGACGAGCTGCTGTATTTAACGATTCACATAGAAAGGGCAGTCAAACTAGTATAATGAAAGCGTTTCCTCATATTGATTGTTTCTTCCATTCATATATAGGATTGTTACTGATAAGCAGGTAAAACCTAAATGACAATGAGTGCGGATCATCTCTGTCTGTGCTGATGTAGTTTAGGTTTTTATTTTTTAACAGAAGGATTATCATTATTTTGACCGATGTTCCCTTTTAAAAGGATCATGTATGATCAATAAAGAAAGCGTGTTCAAAAAAGGGGGAATGCTAACATGAAACGAGTGTTGCTGATTCTTGTCACCGGATTGTTTATGAGTTTGTGTGGGGTCACTTCTAGTGCTTCGGCTCAAACAGGCGGTTCGTTTTTTGAACCTTTTAACAGCTATAATTCCGGATTATGGCAAAAAGCTGATGGTTACTCGAATGGAGATATGTTTAACTGCACTTGGCGTGCGAATAACGTATCTATGACGTCATCAGGTGAAATGCGTTTGGCGCTGACAAGTCCGTCTTATAACAAGTTTGACTGCGGGGAAAACCGCTCGGTTCAAACATATGGCTATGGACTTTATGAAGTCAGAATGAAACCGGCTAAAAACACAGGGATTGTTTCATCGTTCTTCACTTATACAGGTCCAACGGATGGGACTCCTTGGGATGAGATTGATATCGAATTTTTGGGAAAAGACACAACAAAGGTTCAATTTAACTATTATACAAATGGCGCAGGAAACCATGAGAAGATGGCGGATCTCGGATTTGATGCAGCCAATGCCTATCATACGTATGCATTCGATTGGCAGCCAAACTCTATTAAATGGTATGTCGATGGGCAATTAAAACATACTGCGACAACCCAAATTCCGGCAGCGCCGGGGAAAATCATGATGAATTTGTGGAATGGTACGGGTGTCGATGATTGGCTCGGTTCCTACAATGGTGTAAATCCGCTATACGCTCATTACGACTGGGTGCGCTATACAAAAAAATAATGTACAGAAAAGGATTTCCGCTGGCGGAAATCCTTTTTTTGATTAAAACGAAATAATCCCAATCAAAAGCGCCGCAATCGTCATCACAATCGTTGTCCCCACGGCCCATTTGATGGTGAATTTTTGATGGTCGCCAAAGCTGACGCCTGCCATTCCGACCAATAGATAGGTGGAAGGCACAAGCGGGCTGAGCAAATGCACCGGCTGACCCAGCAGGGAGGCCCTTCCTATTTCAGCGGCATCTATTCCGTAAGCGGAAGCGGCTTCAGCGATGATGGGAAGGACACCGAAGTAAAAGGCGTCATTCGACATGAAAAAGGTGAATGGCATGCTGACGATCGCAGTGATCAGCGGCAGGTGCGGGCCCATGGCATCAGGGATGAGTGAAACGAGGGAATGCGCCATCGCATCCACCATTTTTGTGCCGGAGAGGATGCCTGTGAATATGCCTGCCGCAAAGACCATTGAGACAACGTTTAATGCATTACCCGCATGCGCCGAGATTCGTTTCTGCTGCTCTTTGACATTCGGATGGTTAACCATCAAGGCCACTGCGAACGCGGTCATAAAAAGAACAGGGAGCGGCAGCAGGCTGGTGATCAGTGCGGCCATCAGGGCGACAGTCAGCAGCAGGTTGAACCATTGAAGAGCGGGACGTTTGAGCGGCGCCGTCTCAGGAACGGAAGACGGCGCGTGATCAATCGAAATGACGCCGATCCGCTTCCGCTCTTTCTTGCCGAGGATATAACTAACGGCGATCACCCAGAGAATGCCGGCGATCATAGCTGGAATCAGCGGCGTGAAGACCTCTGACGTGTCCAATTTCAAGGAAGCCAAAACCCTCGCAGTCGGCCCGCCCCAAGGAATAATATTCATGACCCCTGAACCGAGCATCGCTATTCCTGCTAACACCAAACGGTTCATGCCGAGACGTTTGTATAAAGGCAGCATCGCCGCGATGGTAATCATATAAGTTGTTGTCCCATCTCCGTCCAGCGAAATGGTCATTGTCAGAACTGCTGTGCCTACGGCGATTTTTAAGGGGTCTCCTTTGACAAGCGATAAGATTTTGGCAATGAGGGGATCAAACAGACCTGAGTCAATCATAATGCCGAAATACAGGATGGCGAATAACAGCATGATACCGGTAGGTGCGAGGTCTGTCACGCCCTGAATCATCATCTCCCCAAGATCTTTGCCGAATCCGCTGATCAGGGCAAACACAACAGGAACGACAATCAAAGCAATAAGAGCGGAAAGCCGGTTAGACATAATAAGATACATAAAGACAATCATCATCACAAAACCGAGTATGGCAAGCACGATATGACCTCCCCTGTTCAACAGTTATTTTGGTAAGCGCTTCCACACTTTCTTTCTGTGAAGAAGGCTTATTTCAAATGTGTATGGCCGCATATTTATATGTAGACCTAAAATCCTAATCAGCGGATCAGCAGTTTATATGAAGAACGCCGCGGGTAAATGTGCTGTAGAATGTTTCGTTTGATAAGGGGGAATAGACATGAGTGATGATCAAAACAAACGTGTAAATGAACACTCAAAGGACGAGCAGCTGGAGCAGTACCGGGCAGATAACAGCGGCAAAAAAATGACGACCAATCAGGGGCTTCGTGTGTCTGAGGATGAGCATTCTTTAAAAGCGGGTGTCCGCGGCCCCACGCTGATGGAGGATTTTCATTTTCGCGAAAAAATGACGCATTTTGACCACGAGCGGATTCCGGAACGGGTCGTTCATGCGCGCGGGTACGGCGTTCATGGGCATTTTCAGGTGTACGAACCGATGACGGAATACACGAGGGCGAAATTTTTGCAGGATCCGTCTGTCAAAACGCCTGTCTTCGTGCGTTTTTCAACAGTGGCGGGCTCCAAGGGGTCAGCCGACACAGTCCGTGACGCCAGGGGATTTGCGACGAAGTTTTACACCGAAGAAGGGAATTACGACCTTGTCGGAAACAATATTCCGGTGTTCTTCATTCAGGACGCGATCAAGTTCCCGGATCTCGTTCACGCCTTAAAACCGGAACCGCACAATGAGATGCCTCAGGCTGCGACGGCTCATGATACGTTCTGGGATTTTGTCGCGAACAATCCTGAATCCGCGCACATGGTGATGTGGACGATGTCTGACCGCGGAATCCCGCGAAGCTACCGGATGATGGAGGGCTTCGGCGTACATACATTCCGTTTCATCAATGAGAAAGGAAAGGCGCGTTTCGTGAAATTCCACTGGAAGCCGGTTCTCGGCGTTCATTCCCTCGTATGGGATGAAGCGCAGAAAATTGCCGGGAAAGATCCCGATTTCAATCGCCGCGACCTGTGGGAAACCATTGAAAACGGCGGCAAGGTTGAATACGAGCTTGGCGTTCAGATGATTGATGAGGAAGATGAATTCAAGTTTGATTTTGATATTCTTGACCCGACCAAGCTGTGGCCGGAAGAGCTTGTGCCGGTGAAGATTATTGGAAAAATGACGCTGAACCGCAACCAGGATAATGTGTTTGCGGAAACAGAACAGGTCGCATTCCACCCGGGAAATGTCGTGCCGGGCATTGATTTTACCAATGACCCGCTTTTACAGGGACGGCTTTTCTCTTATACAGACACACAGCTCATCCGTCTTGGCGGGCCAAATTTTCACGAGATTCCGATCAACCGGCCGGTCTGTCCGTTCCATAACAACCAATACGACGGCTACCACCGGATGACGATTAATAAGGGCCCTGTCGCCTATCATAAGAATTCTCTGCAGAATAATGATCCGTCGCCGGCCTCAGAAGAAGAAGGCGGATACGTTCATTATCAGGAAAAAGTAGAAGGCAGAAAAATCCGACAGCGCAGTGAGAGCTTCAATGACTATTTTTCTCAGGCCAAGATGTTCTGGAACAGCATGTCTCCCGCCGAAAAGGAACATATCATTTCCGCGTTCTGTTTTGAGGTAGGGAAAGTAAACAGCAAGGATGTGCAGCAGCAGGTGGTGAAGGTCTTCAGTCACGTCGACGCCGAGCTTGCCGAGCGCGTTGCGAAAGGAATCGGAGTGAACCCGCCGCCGAAGGATCGTGAATCCGATGAAACCTTCACTTCCCCGGCCTTAAGCCAGGAAAACACGGTGAAAACGGCAGCTACAAGGCAGGTCGCGGTTTTGGCCGATCACGGGTTTGCGGATGAGGAAGTCAAACAATTGCTTGCCGCATGCAAAGAGGCGGGAGTCAGAGCCGATATCATCAGCCCTGCACTTGGCACCGTCAAGGGAGAAAACGGTACGGAGCTGGAAGCGTCAGCCACTTTCCTGACAGCGGATTCCGTCCTGTATGATGCTGTTTTCATTCCGGGCGGACAACGAAGCACAGACAGTCTCAAAGCCCGAAAATCGGCTAAAGACTTCGTCAGTGAAGCCTTCAGTCATTACAAAGCGATCGGCGCCTCCGGGGAAGGAAAAGAACTTCTCACCCTCGCCGCCGGAACCGAAAGCGGCCCCGGCCTTGTTCCGGACGGGAACCATGAACAATTTCTGAAGGCCGTAGCCGAGCATCGGCATTGGGACAGAAAAATATAAGAATATATTTGAGTGCCTCTGAAAATGAGGCACTCTTTAAGTTGAGTTAATAATAGAACAAACTAAAAATTTAATCTCTATATTGCTTGAACTGGAGTTGACTTTAAGTTAACATAAGTTTAAAGTAAGTAATTATCTCGCGATACAAGTTAGGGGAGTTTTATGAAAAAGAGAAGCCGTGGATTTCCGCGATTTAATTTAGAAAACACTTTAAAGTTCGCTAAGTTAATAAGAAGTTATTCAGGAGATAGCGATATTAAAAAGGACTTAATAACAAAAGCTCTGGGATATAAAAAATACAGCGGGGCTGTAGGCAACAAAATAGCATCCTTAAAACACTTTGGATTATTAGAAAGCTCCTCTGGTAATTATAAGCTGACTCAGCTTTCCAAAAGGATAATTGATTCAATGAGTGAGAAGGATTTTCAAAGTGCTTTGAGAACAGCATTTCTTCAACCAGAACTATTTGCTGAACTTTTTAATAAGTATTTAAGTGAAGGTGCAATTCCAGATAATTTACCTGAGATTTTAAATGTATATCATGAAATTTCAGATAACAGTAGTGAATATGCCTCTAGGATTTTCATTGAGTCAGCTTTATTCGCTAATATAATACATAAAAATAGAAAAATAATAAAATCAAATAGAGAGGAAACATTTATGGATAAAAAAAACAGCACTCCAAGAGAAGCGTTAGAACAAGGAACTATTGAAATGCAAAGGTTCGATTTTTCCCTTACTAATGGCAAATCTGCAAAAATTATAGTACCGGGGACATTAATTAAGAGAGACATTCAAATTATTCGAAAACAGATTGAAACTTTGGAACTTCAAGTAGAAGAATAATAAAAGTAGAGGGATACATAGTGAAGCCGTTTACCGAAAAACAACTCGAAGAATATTACCGGCGTGACGAAAACATGATGATTTTGGTGTTTGCCCAATGGTGCGTCAATCATGACCTTGATCCGATGGCGATTTACAGCAGGGCTTATCCCGGACAGCCTTTAAACGAAGAGCTGCGAAAAACGGCTGAAGAGCTTGTCGTACCGAAGGAGGAATCTGAGCCGATTCCTGATCAAACCGTTATCGGCGTTTTGGAGATGTTCGGCAACTCCGATCTGGCGGAAGCCGTTTATGAAGCCATTGCGCAAAGACCTTCACGGTAAAAGAGGCGTGGATTTTCCACGTCTCTTTTTTGATGGAAAAAATGTGAAAAATGGCCTAGAAACAATTTCCTGATCTGTGCTGTCTATAGAGTGTAACCCGTTTTCAAAAAGGGAACGGTAAATAAAAAGGAGGAGTTGTGATGAAAAAGACATTCAAAATGATGGCGGCTGTGCTTTTGGCAGTGCTGACAGCCGCGCCGTTCGGAGGATTTGCGCCTTCAGCCGAGGCCGCGCAAACCGCAAAGCCCGTTGTCAAAAGCCATACGTATAAGCAAGTGAAGCAGCTGACGTACCCCGAGGTCACAAATACGGGAAACGCATCTTTTGAAAAGAAAATCAATCAGGACTTCAAACGCTATATCGACCATTCATATCAAGAATATGTGAAAAACAAAAAAGACGGTGAGAAACAAGGCTACAAAGCGGAATACCAAACCGATTTCAAGGTGAAGTATAATCAAGACGGCAAGCTCAGCATTCAGACGGAGGACTACAGTTACACAGGCGGCGCACATGGCCTGACATCCGTACAGACCTTTAATTATGATCTGGCCGCAAAAAAACAGGTCGCACTCAGTGATGTGCTGAATACGAAAACGAAGGTAAACAAAACGAGAGACTATCTGTACGGCTACATCAAGAAACATGACGATCTGTTCGACCAGGACGTCAAAAAACAGGAGATCACCCTGGATAACGACAGACCTTTCTTCTTTACGAAAAACGGCATTGCCGTTGTGTTCGGACAATATGACCTTGGACCATACGCGGTGGGAATCCGGGACGTTTCCGTACCTGCATCCGTCTATCAATAAAAAAAAGCGATATCACTCCAAAACGGAGCGGTATCGCTTTTTTCGTTTACCAGACAAACAATCCGACAATCGCCGCACTCAATAAGGAAACGGCAATTCCGCTGACAAGCAGCTTCCAGACGTTTTTCCCGATGATGGCTGACTTTTCACCATCAAGCAGAGATTGATACGATCCGTAGATCATACCGATGGTGCTGAAGTTTGCGAATGATGTCAGGAACGTCGTCGCAACGGCAATCGTGTGCGGCGGCAGTGAATGCAGCTGCCCTTTCAGATCGGCCATGGCCACAAACTCGTTCGTTGCGAGCTTGATGCCCATCAGCTGTGCGACATACATCGCGTCATGTCCGGTTAATCCGAGAAGAAAGGCGAACGGACTGAAGATGTAAGAGAAAATCTTTTGAATGGTCAAACCGTCCATGAACAGTCCGAGCACGCCGTTTAACGCGGCCGTTAACGCCACATACCCGATGACCATCGCTAAAATAACAATGACCATGTTCATGCCGACTAGCATACTGTTCGAAATCGTGGAGAAGAAGTCTTTTTTCTCCGCTTTTGAAGGGACGTAAATAATATCTTCCTCTTTAGAAACGTCCACAGGATTCAGCATATTTGCGATTAGAAGAGCGTTTAAGCAATTCAGCGGGATCGCTGTAAATACATAAGTGGACGGAACCATCGACAAGTACGATCCGATGATCGAACCGCTGATGCTGCTCATACTCATCAGCCCGAATGTCAGAAGCCGATTGTTGTTGACGGCGGCAAGCTGCTGGCGGATGACGGCTAAAGCTTCCGTATTTCCTAAAAACATCATCTGAATGGAGAAAAAGCTCTCCAGCTTCGGCAGACGGGATATTTTAGAAATCAGCCAGCCGATTTTATCAATAAGCCACGGCAGAATACCGAAATACGACAGCATATCAAAGAAGGTCACAACGAAGATAATCGGCAGCAGCGCGCTGAAGAAAAAATCAACCGTCGGATTCGCCATGACAGACGGAAAGGCAAATGCAATCCCTTGACTGGCGCAGGAAATCAGCCATGTAAAGAACGCGCCGATCTTCCCGATGACAAAGCCGCCGACTTTTGTCCCTAACATAAACCAAGTAATCAGAAACTCAAAGACGAGGAGCATGACAATCGGACGCCATTTAATCTTCTTCTTGTTGGGAGAACATAAGAAAACAACAGCCATGACAACAATGAGACCGACAATGTTCAATAAAAAGTACATGTGAGCAACTCCTATAAGGGTATTATGGAAATAAAAAAAGCTCTTATTCGTCACAAATTCCTGAAAGTCAGAAAGTGTGATAAATAAGAGCCAAAAGAAAAGAATAGACAGCGTCATATGCTTTTCACTCGTTCAAATTTATGCAAACTTCCTTGTAGTCTAGTCTTTTACGGCACTAGGTAGAAACAATCAGACCATATTACTGATCATATACAAGAATAACGATATTACATGAGATAGCAGTATTTTATCGTTTCAATTTTTGAAAATCAACCTTTTTGGATATTTTCAAAATAATAAATTTATATTATAAATAAAGAAAATAAAGGATATGTAAAAGTAATTGGATTTTAATGGTATAAATTACGCGCAGAAACAGTTCGGGTCATTGTAAAGACGGGACGCGGCTGATAAAATGAATCTGAGGGCACAGCCTTCAAAAGACGGCGGAAAAGAGGCATCTTCATGATTATTCAGTACATTCGTTACAGATAATGAGAGGTATAGATAAATAGGTTAAACCTTCCAATTTGATGAGGTTTATTTGTCTATGCCTTTTTCATTTCATCAGAATAACGAATGAATGAGGTGTTTTTTTTGACGTCTATGAAAAGAAAACGCGCGGAATTACTGAACACATGCCAGTCCGTATTCAGGTGTCCGCTATGCCGCATGGCCATGGCGGTCTCGCAATATCAAAGCCTGACATGCGGGCATGGGCATACATTTGATATATCAAAACAAGGCTATGTGAATTTCCTCAATAAACCGGTTAAAACCCGCTATGACAGGCAGCTGTTCGAAGCGAGACGCGAGCTTTTTGACAGCCGGGAGTTTTTTTCGCCGGTTCAAAAAGAGATCGCCGCCATCATCACCCGTACTCAATCTCCGCGAAAACAGGCGGCGGTATTGGACGCGGGATGCGGGGAGGGCTCCCATTTAGACGCCGTATACAGATTGCTGCAGCCCGCTTTTTCCGTGACGGGAATCGGCATTGATATCTCGAAAGAAGGTGTGCTGCAAGCTGCAAAAGCCTTCGGGGATCATAAGGTTTTTGCCGTCGCTGATGTGGCGGATACGCCGTTTGCCGACAGCAGTTTTGATGTGATTCTGTCTGTTTTATCACCTTGGAATTACAAGGAATGCAGCAGGCTTTTAAGAAAGGGCGGCACAGTCATTAAAGCGGTGCCGCGGCGGGATTACTTGAAAGAAGTAAGGGAATTCTTCTTCGGAGACAGTCCTGAACGGAATGATACCGCTGAGTCCGCGGCCGGCCGTTTCCAAACCGGCTTTCAAGCCTTTGAGCGCAAGCGGCTGTGTTACACGAAGACCTTATCGCAGACTGATCTTGAGCTGCTTGTGAACATGACGCCCTTAACATGGAAATGTTCTGATGAAAGCATTCAGCGCTTTATCAGCCGGAAAGCGGCTGATATTACGATAGATATCGATATTTTAATAGGAACCGGTCCGCTGTAAAACGGAAAAGACACGCTGTAAGCGTGTCTTCTTTTTATTTCCAGACTTCACCGGCAATGTCGACGACATGGCGCAGTTTCGCCCATTGCTGTTCTTCTGTGATCAGATTTCCTTCCTCAGTCGAAGCGAATCCGCATTGCGGGCTGAGGCAAAGCTGATCCAGGCTGACATATTGAGCAGCTTCTTCAATCCGGCGTTTAACCGCGTCCTTGTCTTCGAGTTCGCCGTGTTTCGACGTAATCAAACCGAGCACAAGCTGAAGATCAGAGCGTTTGACATAACGAAGCGGTTCAAAGCCGCCGGAGCGGGAATCATCATATTCCAAGAACAATCCGTCAAGGTCAAGTCCGTCAAAAATCGTTTCCGCCGCCGCATCATACCCGCCTTCAGCCGTCCATGTGGACTGGAAGTTGCCGCGGCAGATATGCATCGTAACCTTCAGATCGGCAGGACGATCTTTGATGGCGTCATTAATGGAAGCGGCGAACAGCCTGCGCAGCTCATCCGGCGTCGTGCCAAAAGCTTCAATCTGGCGAAGCCCCGCTTCCGATAAGAAAACGGCCCATGCGGTATCATCGAGCTGAAGATAGCGGCACCCGGCGTCATAGAAAGCCTGAATCGCTTTCTTATACGCTTGTGATACATCATGCTGAAATTGTTTGTAATCGTTCTGATACGCCGCTTTTTCCAATTTTCCGCGGAAAAACAGCATATTCGGGCTTGGGATGGTCATTTTTGGCACGGCATCGCCGGCAATGCTGTGCAGGAATTTATAATCTTCGAGCATCGGATGCTGAGAAAAATCAATATCTCCCGTTACTTTAATGCCGCGCGCTTTCGTCTGTACATTGCGGAACTGAATACCGCTCTCAGGCGTAAACGCTTCGACGCCGTCTAAGTTTTCGAGAAAATCAAAATGCCACCAGGCACGGCGGAATTCGCCGTCTGTCACGACATTGAGGCCGGTTTCTTTCTGCTTTTCCACACTGCGGATGATTTCTTTGTTTTCGATTTCGCGCAGCTGTTCTGCCGAAATCTCATCAGCCGTTCTTTGCAGACGGGCTTGCTTCACAGCCGCCGGCCGCAGGAGGCTTCCGACCTGATCCGCGCGAAACGGCGGTTTTTTTCTTAGAAGAGTGTGCAATGGTTGCTCTGTGTTTTGCTGTGACATGAACGATTCCTTCTTTCCTGATGAAATATAAAAAAGCTCTTCCCTCGGATAGGGAAGAGCTTGCGTCCGCAAATCTCAACCTTATCTTCAGGATTTAGCACCATTCTGCTGAACAGCGGTTGCCGGGTATCATAGGGCCAGTCCCTCCACCTCTCTTGATAAGGAAATATGCTATTTTCAGAATAAACTGTAATACTATTAATCTTAGTATGTTTTATCAAATTGTCAATATATTTCGAAAAATATTTTTTATTTGTCACCCTCAAATAAAATCATATCAATCACAATTGCGATCGCGAGACAAAGAACGATATCCTCTTCATTTTCAATCTGCAGATGATAGGAATCGCCCCAGCTCATCCATGTTTTACTGACGGTCATCCGGCTTGATTTTCCGTCTGTCACTTGAAAATTCCGCCCCCACACGTCGCCGGTAATATCCCAGCCGAGTCCGGAAATTTCAAATTTCGGTTTGAAAAACGTTACTTTCTTGATGACTTGGCATACAGGTTTGCCGCTGACGGAAATCTCGTAACGGGGAACGAGCGACATCAGTTTCTGACTGACGCTGGCGAGTGTGCGTCCGTCCAAATCAGTCAGCTTCAGTTCATCGCCGAACGAAAACAACTTTCCCTCCACATTGAAGACTTCTTTTCCGCTTTCAAGAAACACTTGAAACCGATTCTTAAATGTAAACACCCGCTCTTTGATATAAAAATGATTCATAAAAAAACTCCTTTTTTATGTTGTACGTAAAAAGGAGGCGGATGGTTTCATATAGACAGGTGCATAAAAAAAGGCTGCCGATTTTGCGGCAGCTGTCGTTTTTTATGATAGCGGCATCCGGCGTTTTTGACGGATCGCATTTAAATCAATGATGTTATTCGTGTCGGCAGCTGTCACCAGCGGGCTTGTCTTTGGCGTTTTCCGGCGGTTGTCCTTACTGAAAGAGAAAACCAGGTATCCTGTCAAAGCAGCAAAAATAAGTAGCATCATTTTACATACCTCCCAAAAAAAGTTTTGGTATTATTATTGTACGAAAAAACAAACGAAAAGTATTCAAACAATTGTAACTTTTTTAAAAAATAACGACATTTTCCGTAAAAACGACTATAAGTTGCAAGAGATTTTCTCATGTTGTGGTTCTATAGATTGTATCGGCTGCTGAGTGATTATCGTTTATATAACTTTTTTACTATTTTTTAACAGAGTCGAATTAACTAATACGGTGTTTTCGTTTGCCTTGTGTTATTCAGTACCCCAAAAAATCCTGTGATATGCAAAATAACTGCTTCTAACAGATGGTTATAGATTGACAGCGCTTTCTTTATTTTTTGTAAGAAAACGAGAAGTTATCTTAAAAAAATCGTTTGAACATTTTCCGCAGCTTTTTAAAAGGATTTGATTTCGTTTCCAAAACGCGCGGGTCTTTTAAGGTTTTTTTCAATTCTTTCGCTACAGTTCCTCTTGCCATAGTGTTCACTCCTTTTTTCCATTTCATACCTTATATACGGAAAGAAAGAAGGAAAGGTTTCATGTGAAAGAAAAAAACCAAAGCAGGAGGCTTTGGTTTTACGCGCGTTCTTCAAACAGCCTGGCGATTTCAACAATGACGTTTACCGCCTTTTCCATATGATCGACAGAAATGTATTCATATTTTCCGTGGAAGTTTTGGCCGCCCGTGAAGATGTTCGGCGTCGGCAGTCCCATGTAAGAGAGCTGTGATCCGTCGGTTCCGCCCCGGATCGGTTCGATAATCGGTTCGATGTCGAGGTTTTTCATGGCTTGATATGCGACGTCGACTATCTCTTTGACCGGTTCGATTTTTTCTCTCATATTGTAGTATTGATCATGCAATTCAAGCTTGATGCTTTCCTTGCCGTATTTGGCCGCAAGCGCGTCGGCGGTTTTCTGCATATATTCTTTGCGTTCTGTAAAGCGGTCTCTGTCAAAATCTCTGATGATGTACGACAGGGCGGCTTCAGAAACGTCGCCGTTCATGGAAAGCAAGTGATAGAAGCCTTCATATCCTTCCGTATATTCAGGCGCTTCTTCTTTCGGCAGCGCGTGATGAAATTCCATCGCGATTTTTGAAGCGTTGACCATTTTGTTTTTTGCCGTTCCGGGGTGGACGCTTTTTCCGTAACAAGTAAGCTTAGCGGCGGCTGCGTTGAAGCTTTCATATTGCAGTTCGCCGAGGGGGCCGCCGTCTATCGTGTAAGCGAATGCAGCGTTGAAGCGGCCGACATCGAATTTATGAGGGCCTCTGCCGATTTCTTCATCAGGCGTGAAGGCGACCCGGATCGTGCCGTGTTTGATGTCAGGGTGTTTAATCAAGTACGCCATTGCCGTCATGATTTCGGCGATGCCCGCTTTGTTGTCGGCTCCGAGCAGCGTCGTGCCGTCCGTTGTGATCAGCGTCTGGCCTTTATAGCGGGAAAGCTCCGGGAATTGCTCAGGCGAAAGGACGACATTGAGTTTGTCATTCAGAACGATATCATGTCCGTCATAGCTCTCAATAATCTGAGGATTCACATTTTTTCCGGTAAAATCAGTCGCTGTATCCACGTGAGCCAGAAAACCGACAGTCGGCACGTCTTTATCCGTATTTGCCGGAAGAGTCGCCATGACGTACCCATTGTCATCGACTGTGATTTCTGTCATGCCGATCGACTTTAATTCATCCGCCAGCATGTTGGCCAATGTCAGCTGCCCGGGGGTTGAAGGGCAGTTTTCATTGTTTTCGTCAGACTGTGTATCGACTTTTACATAAGAGGTAAAGCGTTCAATGATTTCATTTTTCATACCGTCATCTCCTTTGTCTTATCTTACCATGTGCGGGGGAGGGATTTCTATTTCGCCACCCGTTTTGAATCGAAGGCTCTGTTTTTTACGCGAATGAAAACAAATTATGAAGAAACGATGACTAAACGATTAAACTTTTTGGAAATGGATGATTGAGGAAGAAAAAAACTATATAATATGGACAGTTCATTCAATAGGGGAGGCTTTCTTCATGGCGATTTTAGTGACAGGCGGAGCGGGTTATATCGGAAGCCATACATGTGTCGAGCTGTTAAACAGCGGCTATGAGATCGTGGTTCTGGATAATCTGTCAAATAGCTCACCGGAAGCATTGGAGCGGGTGAAAGACATTACCGGAAAAGAGCTTGTGTTTTATGAAGCGGATCTTCTGGACCGTGAAGCCGTTCAACGGGTATTTGCTGAAAATGAGATTGAAGCCGTCATTCATTTTGCGGGATTAAAAGCGGTCGGTGAGTCTGTGGCTGTTCCGCTCCGTTATTATCATAATAATCTGACGGGAACGTTTATTTTATGTGAAGTCATGCAGGCATACGGTATAAAAAAAATCGTCTTCAGTTCATCAGCGACGGTTTACGGCGTTCCGGAAACAACGCCGATCACAGAGGATTTCCCGTTAAGCGCGACCAATCCTTACGGGCAGACAAAGCTGATGCTGGAACAGATTTTGCGCGACCTGCATAAGGCAGACCCTGAATGGAGCATTGCGCTGCTCCGCTACTTTAATCCGTTCGGCGCGCATCCGAGCGGCCGGATCGGAGAAGACCCGAACGGCATCCCGAATAATTTAATGCCGTACGTCGCCCAAGTCGCTGTCGGCAAGCTTGAGCAATTGCAAGTGTTCGGCAATGATTATCCGACGAAGGATGGCACAGGCGTGCGGGATTACATCCATGTCGTTGACCTTGCCGAGGGGCACGTCAGAGCGCTTGAAAAGGTACTGGACACAACAGGCGCTGATGCCTATAATCTCGGCACGGGGAGAGGCTACAGCGTTCTTGAGATGGTCAAAGCGTTTGAAAAAGTATCGGGAAAAGAAGTGCCGTATCGTTTTGCCGCCCGGCGCCCGGGAGACATCGCCGCATGCTTCGCCGACCCGGCAAAAGCGAAGGCTGAACTGGGCTGGGAAGCAAAGCGCGGTCTTGAAGAAATGTGCGCCGACTCTTGGAAGTGGCAATCCTCTAATGTGAACGGATATCAAAAGGTGTAAAAAGAAAGAGACCTTCAAATGGTGGAGGTCTCTTTTGTTAGGATCATTATTTAACTTTTACTTCAACATTATTGTTCAATTTTAATTTCCAAGTGCCTTTAGCATATGCGTCTTTATCAACCTCAAAAGCTTTCACGTCAGTCACTTTAATGTTCGGGTTCAAGTCACTTAAAATTTTACTGGTGTCCACTTTTGTTTCTGTTGCATAGCTTGAAGAAGCATCAATATCTGAATCATAGGATGTTCCTTTAGAATCTGCTAATTTCACGCTCGGAATGGAGAAAGAGCTTAACGGCTTGTTTGACACATTTTTAACTGTGTATTGTACAGCGACGATAACGCCTCCGTCAGATGCTTTTTTCTGGATATATTGTGTCCCTACTGAGTCTCTTTTTTCCACTTTTGTAAGAGTCACTTCAGTTTTTTCAGTTTTAACAGTGTCACCGATGTTATACAGTTTTTCTTTAGATTCCGCAGAACTTGAAGATGCGACCTTAGATGATGAAGAATCGCCTCCGCCGCCGATGTTTACGAGAATGATAATAACCACTACTGCCAGAAGCAATGTAATGATTTTATGCCTCATAAAAAAGTTTCGCTGATCTTTACCGCAGTTCGGGCATTTTTTAACGCCTTTAGCGATTTCTTTGCCGCATGCCTTGCAAGACACTAAATTGCCTGCCATAATATTTCCTCATATGTAAACTATTCCTTAAAAACTATATACTATAATGCCTGTAAAATATCCTTCAGTCAATACATTTTTGAGAAAAACAGTATTTTAATGATTTTTTAGTTATATATTTTAAGGGCCTTTATTAGTATCGGCAGGTCGTTCGAATTTTTCATAGGTTTATGGAAAAAAGAGAGGTTGAACATGATCGCGATTTCCCGTATAATCTTGAAAGAAATACAAAAACTGAACATAAAAAACAGTGGTTTTCTAGGGTTCCGCAATGCTGAATTGGTCTGGACCGAGAGAAAACACACAGCAGGTTTTTGCTGTGACACGGTGGGATAAAAGCCCGGGAGTTTCTGCTCTTTTGATGAAGAGTGCTCTCCCCGGGCTTTTTTGATTTTATAAAAAGGGAGTGTCTGGGATGAAAAAGAGATTGCTGGATGTGCTGATGCTGATCATTGGGGCTTTTATCTTTGCATTGGCTGTTAATTTATTCGCCATTCCGAATGATCTTGGAGAGGGCGGGGTAACGGGGATTACCTTGATCTTGTACTATGTGTTTGAATGGTCGCCAGGGGTGACGAATATCATTTTGAACGGAATTTTATTGATCATCGGATATAAATTTTTAGACGGAAAAACAACGCTTTATACAATCATTACCGTTGTCGCCAACTCGCTGTTTCTGCATCTGACGCATGATTGGCACTCACCGTCACATGAACTCATTATTAATACTATTTTTGCGGGTGTGTTTGCCGGTGTCGGAATCGGGATCATTATTCGAGTCGGAGGCACGACTGCGGGATCTGCCATTTTGGCGAGGATTGCGAATAAATATCTCGATTGGAATATCAGCTACGCGCTTTTGTTCTTTGATCTGATTGTCGTCTTCAGTTCTTATTTCATCATCGGCGCGGAAAAAATGATGTTTACCATTGTCATGCTTTACATCGGAACTAAGGTGATGGACTTTATCATTGAAGGTCTGAATACGAAAAAAGCGGTGACGATTATATCTGAGCATAAGCACGAAATCGCTGAACAGGTCAACACGCTTATGGACAGAGGGGTGACGCTGCTGTCGGGTAAAGGAAATTACACGGGGCAGTCAAAAGAAATTTTATATATCGTCATCCAGAAGCAAGAGCTCTCCATGCTCAAGAAAATTATTAAAAGCTGTGATACAAAGGCGTTTGTCATTGTTCATGATGTGCGTGACGTCTTTGGTGAAGGCTTTGTCGATATCTCAAAATAAAAAAGATCCCTCTGCCGGTGCAGAGGGTTTTTTTTATACAGCAGAAGCGGTTATGATTCGTTTCCCGGGAAATAGCCGGAAAGCTGTTTCGTAAAACTCAGTGGATACAAATTGCCGGACGTTTTATACTGAAAATATGAAAGAGCGATAGAGAGGAGCGCATATGAACCCTATATTGGCAATTTACCCGAGGGCTGTGTTGTCTGATACGTGCTGTTCGGCGGAGGATGTCTTTTGTTTTTATGATGAGAAGAGGCGGGTCTATGTCGCCATTCCGAAGGAGGATATCACCCAGAAGGAGAAACTGCTTCTGGATTCGTTTTTGACACCCGCTGAAGAGAAGGGCGTTTTTTTCCCGGAGACGGCGGCGGCAAAGAGGTGGTGGCGTTTTCTGCTGGAAGAGGGCCTGGTGCCTGAGGTCAAGGAGCCTCGTGTTCGCTTTATCCATTATGACTTATTGGGAGAAAGGGATTGGTGGGCATTTACGGAAGCGCTTCGCCATTTCTGGCCGGTTCCGTATACAGTTGTCCGGACGGGAAGGGATCAGGGCGTGATTGTAGAGGAAGAAAAGCTTGAAGCGCCTGATCAGGATGATATCGCATCTTTTGTAAAGGTTCTTGAAGCCGATTTTTATTTCAGTGTCCGTTTTTTCATCGGAAGGTATTACGGCGCCGGGGAACGTCTGCGCCATCATTATCGGAGAGAACAGCAATATTTTCAGAATGGCAGGCGCCATCTTCCACAGCTGAGCACGATGACTGCGGAAACGGTATTTCCGGCAATGCTCACGGAAGAAAGCAGGGAAAAGCTTTCCGCATTGCTTCAGGAAGAGGCGGCGTTGCTGTTTCAGAAAGAACCGGAGCTGAAGCATACGATTCAGACTTTTATTGAACATAACTCGAACATGTCGCTCACATCGAAAAAACTGCATTTGCACCGCAACAGTCTTCAATATCGTGTTGATAAATTTGCGGAACGCTCGGGTATTGATATTAAGACATATCGGGGCGCCCTGCTGGCTTATTTTATTTGCCTGCAGTATGAAAAGTCACATTAAATGGGAAATATGCACGAAGGCAGCGGACTTTTTTTATGTACATTGCCCATACACGCCGCCGCCGGACGCTGTTACAATCCTATTTGAGAAAGCGTTTGCAATCAAAGGGGGATATGACATGGCGGAACTTCGGCTGGAGCATATTTATAAGTATTACGATCAAAAAGAAGCGGCTGTCGATGATTTTAACCTTCATATTAAAGATAAAGAGTTTATCGTGTTTGTCGGTCCGTCGGGGTGCGGAAAGTCGACAACCCTGCGGATGGTTGCCGGGCTGGAGGACATCACGAAAGGCGATTTTTACATCGGTGATACGAGAGTGAATGACATCGCTCCTAAAGACAGGGATATCGCCATGGTGTTTCAAAACTATGCGTTATATCCGCATATGACAGTCTATGATAATATTGCTTTTGGTTTGAAGCTGAGAAAAATGCCGAAACCGGAGATTAAAAAACGGGTCGAAGAAGCAGCGAAAATGCTGGGACTCACAGAGTATCTGCACCGCAAACCGAAGGCGCTCTCCGGCGGACAGCGGCAGCGGGTTGCTTTAGGACGGGCGATTGTCAGGGACGCCAAAGTATTTCTGATGGATGAGCCGCTGTCAAATCTGGACGCAAAGCTTCGGGTGCAGATGCGGGCTGAAATTATTAAGCTCCATCAAAGGCTGCAAACAACCACAATCTATGTGACTCACGACCAAACCGAAGCGCTGACGATGGCGACACGCATTGTGGTCATGAAGGACGGAAAGATTCAGCAGATCGGCACGCCGAAAGAAGTCTATGAACATCCGGAAAACGTATTTGTCGGAGGGTTTATTGGCTCCCCCGCTATGAACTTTTTTAAAGGAAGACTGACAGACGGCGCCATTCAGATCGGTTCAGCCGCTCTCAGCGTGCCGGAAGGAAAAATGAAAATGCTCCGGGAAAAAGGCTATGCCGGCAAAGATGTCATCTTCGGAATCCGTCCGGAAGACATACATGACGAGCTGATTGTGGTAGAATCCTATAAGAATTCATCCATCACAGCTAAAATCAATGTCGCGGAATTACTCGGGTCAGAAATTATGGTTTATTCCCGGATCGGGGATCAGGATTTCATCGCTCGGATTGACGCCCGCCATGACATTCATGCCGGTGAGGAATTGACTGTCGCTTTCGACATGAATAAAGCCCACTTCTTTGACAGTGAAACAGAAATCAGAATCCGCTCATAACACAAAGCCGGACAGCTGGATGTCCGGCTTTTTTGATGTAACAATTTTATCAGCATAACCGATATAAAAAGTAAATATAAGACAGAAAGCAGGAAAACCATGAAACGCATCATCATGTGCATGTGCCTTTTGGCTGCCGTGTTTACGCTTGCCGCCTGCTCGGGCCATGAGGCAAGTGCCGAACAGAGCATTCCGAAGGCGGAAGGGCACCACGAAAAAAAGTCCGTACAGCCGCAAATAAAAAAAGAGCCGGATACGTCGGAATGGGTTAAAACGAAAGGAACGGCGAGACTGCCGATTCTGATGTACCACAGCATTTCAGAGGGGAACAGCCTGCGTGTGCCGAAGGAAGAATTCCGGCAGCATATGAAATGGCTTCATGATCACGGCTATTATACGATGACTCCGGAAGAAGCCTATCTGATGCTGACGGAGGATAGAGAGCCGCGTGAAAAATGCGTTCTGATCACATTTGATGACGGCTATACCGACAATGTAAAAGAGGCGTATCCGATTTTAAAGAAATATAAGATGAAAGCAACCATCTTTATGATCGGAAATTTTATCGGACATAAAAATCATCTGACTGAGAAGCAGATGAAGGAGATGGCCGCACACGGCATTTCCATTCAGAGCCATACGATGAACCATCTTGAGTTGAACGGACTCACACCAGAGCAGCAGCGCCGTGAAATGGCGGATTCCAAGCATTTATTTGATCGAATGTTCGGGCAGCGGACGTCTGTGCTCAGCTATCCTGTCGGACGGTATAATAAGGAAACATTAAAAGCCGCCGCTGCATCAGGCTACCGTATGGCGGTCACGACGGAGCCGGGTGCGGCATCAAGAGATCAGGGGCTTTACGCGCTTCACCGAGTACGTGTGTCGCCTGGCATGTCCGGCGCGGCATTCGGCTCTTATATTCAAAATGTGATGAACTGACAGAGCCTCCGCATATAGCGGAGGCTTTTTTCCGTTTAATAGAATTGATGAAGCAATAGAAGGGTGACGCTCACGGTAATCGCCCCGCCGATTCTGGTGGACACTTGGGCAAACGGCATAAGCTCAAGCCGTTCAGCAGCGCTTAAGATCGCGACATCGCCGGTGCCGCCCTGTCCGGAATGGCAGGCGTTAATAATCGCCGTCTCAATCGGGTACAGGTTCAGCCATTTTCCGGTCAGGAAACCGACGGCCATCATCGTGACGACGATAGATAAAATAGTAATGATGTTGCTGATAGTAAACGCCGCAATGAGCTTGTCCCATGGTGTCATTGAAACGCCGATCGCAAATAAGAGCGGATAGGTCACGGCTGTCGAGAAAAAACGCGAGACGCCGAAGGCTCCGTTTTCAATCGAGGCCGGCGCCAGCCTGAACAGCTTAATAAGCACGGCAAGGACGAGCATCACGACAGGAGCCGGAAGCTGAAAGAAATCATGCGCCAGCATGCCGACCAAATATAAGGAAACCGCTAAAATGCCTCCGGAAGCGAAAAAGGACAAATCAAACGTTTTGTCACTGGCCGGCTGTTCCAATGCAGGAGCGTTCTGATCAGACTTATCAACCTTCCCGTTGCCCGTCCATTCCGGTTTGCGTTTCCCGATGACATTCAGCAGACCCGATAACATAATGGCGCACAGGCTTCCGAGCATGATGGACGGCAGCACAAGCGCAAAGGCGTCTCCCTGGGACATCGGCATAATATCGGAGTAGCCGATGGATAAAGGAATCGCGCCTTCACCGACACCTCCAGCCATAATCGGGACGACAATATAAAGCAGCGTGTGCTGAAAGCCGAGGCCGAGCAGGGTCCCGACGCATAAGCCGACGATGGCGGCTGCGATCGAGCCGGCGATAAGCGGAATAAAAATCTTGACGAAAGCCTTAACGAGCGTCTCTCTTTTCATCCCGAGAATACTGCCGACGACGATACCGGCAATAAATAGATAGAGAAAGTTAGAGCTTTCCGTGAATTCTGTTGTTGAAGTAATAATGTCTTTCGGAAGCAGGTGGTAGTAGACGACTGCGGACGGAATAAAGGTTGCGAGGATCGCAGGGCCGCCGATGGAACGCACGATCGGAATGGATTTTCCGATCTGGCCGAAGGTAAATCCGAAAAAACTCATGACGGCAATCGATGTCAGGATGTCGCTTTTTACATCGCGGCTCATGACAAACACCGTAATGAGCAAGAACAGCAGGATATAGATAGGAAGTGGAATAATGCCGATTCTTATATTCATTGCTCTGGCAAACCAGTTATCAGTCCGTTCCTGTTTTTGGATTGATTCCGTTTGCAAATTTGGTTGAAGTTCTCCCATGATTGTTCCCCCAGTCGTTATGTAGTGAAAAAATCCCCCATTTAAAGTATACTAAAAAATTTAAATTGTTCATATATTATGAATTTACTAGTGGGTATACTTTTTCTTCGTTTTCTTTCTCAAAAAGGCGATCTGACGGCCTTTTTCATTGCATAAAGCATTTTATTCGCCACACGAATAAAAAAGAGGTACGATATAAAAGGGACAAATATCCTAGATGCTGACATAAATTCTTTATAAATTCGACAATAATCGGTCACAATTTCAGCCTATTTTTAGGTATATTGATCTTTTTTTTTAGGCCGAATCGTTGTAAAGTAATGATATTGAATCATTTCTATGACAGCCGCTGCCCCCAGGGTGTACAGGCTGATAATTCATTAGTTTTGACAAACTTGTGAAACGTTGAGCAAATATATCAATCTTTGTGAAATAGCGAGCATTGATTTTGTTGTGTTTGTGAAATGTTGAGCAATTTACCAGATTGGAGGAAAAACATCATGAGTGAGTTGGTTTTAGCCCGCATTCAATTTGCATCTACAACATTGTTTCACTTCTTGTTTGTGCCTATGTCTATCGGGCTTGTGTTTATGGTTGCTTTGATGGAGACGCTTTATGTTGTCAAAAAACAAGAGACCTATCTCAAAATGGCTAAATTTTGGGGGCATCTCTTTTTAATTAACTTCGCTGTCGGCGTCGTCACAGGGATTCTTCAGGAATTTCAGTTCGGCTTGAACTGGTCTGATTATTCCCGCTTTGTCGGAGACGTATTTGGAGCTCCGCTTGCGGTTGAAGCGCTTTTGGCGTTTTTTATGGAGTCTATTTTTATCGGATTATGGATTTTCGGCTGGGACCGTTTATCTAAAAAAGTGCATTTGCTCTGCATTTGGCTTGTATCCTTCGGAACGATTATGTCATCTTTCTGGATTTTGACGGCAAACTCATTCATGCAGGAGCCGGTCGGCTTTACGATTAAAAATGGCCGCGCGGAAATGAGTGATTTCGGGGCGCTTTTGACAAACCCTCAGCTTTGGGTCGAATTCCCTCACGTCATTTTCGGAGCGCTTGCAACGGGTGCTTTCTTTGTCGCCGGTGTCAGCGCGTTTAAATTATTGAAGAAAAAAGAAGTGCCTTTCTTCCATAAATCGTTCAAGCTTTCGATGATTGTCGGCCTGATCGCCGGTATCGGCGTTGCGTTCAGCGGACATATGCAGGCTGAGCATTTAATGGAATCGCAGCCGATGAAAATGGCTGCCAGTGAAGCGCTTTGGGATGACAGCGGTGATCCTGCCGCGTGGACGGCTTTTGCGAACATTGATACGAATAAAGAAAAAAACACATCTGAAATTTCAATTCCTTACGCACTGAGCTACTTGGCTTATCAGAAGTTCAGCGGCAGTGTTAAAGGGATGAAAACACTTCAAAAAGAATACGAAAAAACGTACGGAAAAGACGACTATATCCCGCCTGTTAAAACGACGTTCTGGAGTTTCCGCATTATGGCGGGAGCGGGCGCGCTTATGATTTTTGCCGCGATTGCCGGTTTTATTCTGAACCGCCGCAAAAAGCTTCATACGAGCAAGTGGTACTTACGCGGTATGGTCGCGCTGATCGCATTCCCATTCATTGCGAACTCTGCCGGATGGATTATGACTGAAATCGGCCGCCAGCCGTGGACGGTCATGGGGCAAATGACGACCGCACAATCCGTTTCGCCTAACGTAACGACGGGATCTCTGCTGTTTTCAATTATCGGCTTCGGCGTCATGTACTTGATTTTAGGCACGCTGCTTGTCTTCCTATTCGTTCGTGAAATTAAAAAAGGTGCGGACCATGATGATCACAAGGATGTTCCTGTATCAACAGATCCGTTCAGTCAGGAGGTCTACCATGGGGTCACTTCATGATCTTTGGTTTATACTCGTTTCGGTTTTGTTTGTCGGATTTTTCTTTTTAGAAGGTTTTGATTTCGGTGTCGGCATTTCGACCCGATTTCTTGGCCATAATGAATTAGAACGCAGAGTGCTGATTAACACCATCGGCCCGTTCTGGGATGCGAATGAGGTATGGCTGCTGACAGGGACGGGAGCGATTTTCGCGGCATTCCCGAACTGGTATGCGACGATGCTGAGCGGATATTACATTCCGTTTATCATCATCCTTCTTGCCTTGATGGGCCGCGGTGTGGCATTTGAATTCCGCGGGAAAGTGAATCATTTGAAATGGGTCAAAACATGGGACTGGGTGGTTTTCTTCGGCAGCCTTATCCCGCCGTTTGTATTCGGCCTTATTTTCACAAGCATGTTCCGCGGCATGCCGATTGACGGCCATATGAATATGCATGCTGGATTTTCAGATATTGTGAACGTGTATTCCGTTCTTGGCGGAGCCGCGGTCACCCTTCTTTCATTCCTGCACGGTTTAATGTTTATTACACTGCGCACGATCGGTGATTTACAGGAGCGTGCGAGAAAAATGGCAAAACGCGTAATTGGTGTTATCTTTCTTGTTGTACTTGCTTTCTTTGCGATGTCTGCATACGACACGGATATGTTTACACGCCGGGCAAACATCACGATCCCCGTGTTCGTGCTGATTGTCATCTGCAACTTGCTTGCCGTTCTGTTTATGAGCAAGAAAAAAGACGGCTGGGCATTCGGTATGACCGGTGCGGGACTTGCGTTAACAGTCGCGATGATTTTCATCTCATTGTTCCCGCGCGTCATGGTCAGCTCGCTGAAAAGCGCGTATGACTTAACAGTAGCTAACGCGTCTTCCGGTGATTATTCACTTAAGGTCATGACAATTGCCGCACTGACTCTGCTGCCGTTTGTCATCGGCAGTCAAATCTGGAGCTACTATGTCTTCCGGAAACGCGTCAGCCATAAGGAGCCTATGACTTATTAATGGGAAAAGACCTGTTTCTTTATAAAGGAATGAAGCGGATTCTTGCGATCATTACGGGATTAACGATTATACAAACGGCCGCCATTATCTTGCAGGCGGAATGGCTGAGCCAGGCGGTAACCGGGTTATTTAACGGGAAGCGGATTGCTTCTCTTTATCCGGTTATCGGCTTTTTCCTGCTTGCGTTTTTGGTCCGGCATGCGGTGACAGCGGTTCGGCAGAAAATCGTGTACCAATATGCCGCTCAAACCGGCGCGGACTTAAGAAAAAGATTTCTTGAGCAATTGTTCCGTCTCGGACCCCGCTTTGCGAAAAAAGAGGGGACGGGCCGGATGGTAACGCTGGCGATGGAAGGCATCAGCCAGTTCCGCCGCTATTTAGAGCTGTTTCTGCCGAAAATGGTCAGCATGGCGATTGTGCCGGCAGCCGTTGTCATTTACGTGTTTTTTCAGGATAAAACATCGGCTTTGATTTTGATTCTGGCGCTTCCGATTTTGATTGTATTTATGATTCTGCTCGGGCTTGTCGCGCAGAAAAAAGCCGATCGCCAATGGAAGTCCTATCAGGCGCTTTCCAATCATTTCGTGGATTCGCTCCGCGGACTGGAGACATTGCGGTTTTTAGGTTTAAGCAAATCACACAGCAAAAATATCTTTCATGTCAGTGAGAGATACCGTAAGGCGACGATGAGCACGCTTCGGGTCGCGTTTTTATCATCATTCGCCCTTGATTTCTTTACGATGCTGTCGGTGGCGACAGTTGCGGTGTTTCTCGGCTTACGGCTGATAGACGGGCATATTCTTCTCGGTCCGGCATTGACCGCGCTGATTCTCGCCCCTGAATATTTTCTCCCGGTCCGCGAGGTGGGAAATGACTACCACGCGACATTAAACGGGCAGGAGGCTGGAAAAACGATTCAAGCGATTTTGGCGCAGCCCGGTTTTAAAGAAGAAAAGCCGCTCGAACTTGATACGTGGACTGACGGGGACGAATTACAGCTTACGCGTTTGTCCGTCCGTGAATCGATGTCTGAATTTAATCTGGCCTTTAAAGGGAAGAAGAAAATCGGGATTATCGGTGAAAGCGGTGCGGGAAAATCGACACTTATTGATGTGCTGGGCGGCTTTTTAGAGCCTGCGTCCGGTGAGATCAAGGTAAACTGTGAATCCCGCTCACATCTGCAGTCGGACAGCTGGCAGAAGCAGCTGCTTTATATTCCGCAGCATCCGTATATTTTTGATGACACGCTTTTGAATAATATCCGGTTTTATCATCCTGATGCTTCCCGTGAGGAAACGGCGCGCGCCGCCGCTTCGGCGGGTCTTTCCGACCTGATCCGTGATCTGCCCGGCGGCCTTGACGGCCGGATCGGAGAAGGCGGACGGGCGCTCAGCGGAGGGCAGGCTCAGCGTGTCGCGCTGGCCAGAGCCTTCCTGGGGAACCGGCCGATTCTCCTTTTGGATGAGCCGACCGCTCACCTTGATATTGAAACAGAATATGAAATAAAAGAAACGATGAAAGACCTGTTTGAAAACAAGCTTGTCTTTCTGGCCACTCACCGTCTTCACTGGATGCTTGAGATGGACGAAATTATCGTGCTTGATCACGGCGCGGTGGCGGAAATCGGCACCCATGACGAATTGATGGCAAAACAAGGCGTATACGCCAAACTTGTAAAGGCGCAACTGGGGGAAAGAACATGAGGAAAGAAGAATGGATTCTGCCGTATATTAAGCAAAATGCCCGTTTGTTTGTTCTTGTGATTTTTTTAGGCGCAGTGACGATTTTTTCGGCGGCCTTTCTCATGTTCACTTCCGGTTTTTTGATCTCAAAGTCGGCGACAAGGCCTGAGAATATCCTGCTCGTATACGTTCCGATTGTGGCCGTGCGCACCTTCGGGATTGCCCGTTCAGTGTCCCGATATGCTGAGCGTCTGACGGGGCACCATATCATTTTGAAAATCGTGTCTGACATGCGGGTGCGGCTTTACAATATGCTGGAGCCGGCCTCGCTCATGCTCTCCTCCCGTTTCAGGACGGGCGACATGCTCGGCATTTTGGCTGAGGATATTGAGCATTTGCAGGATGCGTTTTTGAAAACGATTTTCCCGGCGGTTTCCGCTTTGCTGCTGTATGCGGCATCCGTTATCGGGCTCGGCTTCTTTTCCTGGCCGTTTGCCGCTTTTGCGGCGATTTACCTGTTTGTATTGGTTGTATTATTTCCGGTTGTATCGCTTCTAGTGACGAGAGCGAAAAACATGAGGCTGAAAAGCGGCCGGAATACGCTCTACAGCCGGCTGACAGATGCCGTGCTCGGCGTGAGCGACTGGATGTTTTCGGGACGTCAGGCCGCCTTTATCTCCTCTTATGAAGAGAAAGAAAAGGCATGGTTTGACCTTGAGAGCAAACGTCAGCGCTTTACGAGACTGCGTGACCTCGCTGCGCAATGTCTTGTCGGCGGTTTCATATTGATCATGCTGTTCTGGACGGCGGGTCAGTATGCGGACGGCAGCATCGCCAACACGATGATCGCGGCCTTTGTGCTCGTCGTATTTCCATTGACGGAGGCTTTTCTGCCCCTTTCGGATGCGCTGACGGAAGTGCCTTCTTATCAGGATTCCATCAGCAGAATGAGTAAGGCGGCTCCGGAGCTGCGGGGGCGTGAGGTAAAGCAGTCAGGTGAGAAACTGGATGTAACTGATGTGACACTGACATTTGATAACGTGACATTTTCTTATGATCAGCACAGTCATGTGCTTGACCGTTTTTCCTTCACTCTCCGCCAAGGTGAAAAAATGGCGCTGCTCGGCAGGAGCGGCTCCGGTAAGTCGACCTCTCTCGCTTTAATTGAGGGCGCCTTACTTCCCGATTCGGGCAAAGTGACGCTGAACGGGCTGGAAACTGCGGCCGTACAGGATCAGATTTCCTCAGCGGTAGCCGTTTTGAATCAGAAGCCTCATCTCTTTAATACGAGCATTATGAACAATATCCGTCTCGGAAACGGCAAGGCGAGTGATGAAGATGTCAGGCGTGCGGCGCGGCAAGTGAAGCTGCACGATTATATTGAATCACTGCCTGACGGGTATGAAACGTCCGTGCAGGAGACGGGGATTCGTTTCTCCGGCGGGGAACGGCAGCGGATCGCGCTTGCCCGTATTCTGCTTCAGGATACGGCGGTCATTATCCTTGATGAACCGACGGTCGGCCTTGATGCGGTCACCGAACGTGACTTGCTTGAGACCATTTTTGACGTCTTTAAAGAGAAAACGATTCTCTGGATCACACACCACTTAGCAGGTGTGGAAACAGCTGATAAAATCGTCTTTTTAGAAAATGGAAAAGCAGAAATGGAAGGAACCCATCAAGAGCTACTTGCAGAAAACGAACGGTACCGGAAGCTTTACCGTCTTGACGTTCCGATCAGAACATAAACAGCCGCAAATGAGCGGCTGTTTTTTTGTGCGGTTTAAAACCGCTCCTGATTTGGAATATAAATAGGAGACAGAAGAGGAGGTACAGAGATGAATATATTGGATTGGACGGAACAGGATGTGAAAGACACACTGCCGAAACGGGACGCAGACAGCCATAAAGGAACGTTCGGGACGGCGTTATTGCTGGCAGGGAGCGATGACATGCCGGGAGCCGCCCTTCTGGCCGGATTGGGCGCGATGAGAAGCGGTGTCGGCAAGCTTGTCATCGGTACATCGGCAAGCGTCATCCCGCTCATCGTCCCGGTGCTGCCGGAAGCGACGTACTGGCGTGACGGCTGGAAAAAAGCCGCGGACGGCCAGCCTGAAGAAACCATCCGGGCCGCAGCCATCGGGCCGGGACTCCCGCAAACGGATGAAGTGCAGCAGGCGGCTGACCAGCTGCTTTCTGCCGATTATCCCGTCATACTGGACGCGGGCGCCATTACGAAAAGAACCTATCCAAAGAGGGAAGCCCCGGTGATCTTGACGCCTCATCCCGGCGAATTTTCCAGAATGACAGGCCTTCCGATTCAAGAGATTCAGCAGAACAGAGCCGCATATGCCGCGGAGTGGGCTGAGCGGCTTCATGTCACGATTGTCCTGAAAGGAAACGAAACCATTATCGCTTTTCCCGATGGGGAGTGCCGCAGGAATACAACCGGAAACGGCGCGCTGGCAAAAGGCGGGACCGGCGACACGCTGACGGGGATGATCCTCGGTATGCTGTGCTGTCATCAAGACCCGAAGCATGCCGTATTGAACGCCGTCCGCCTTCACGGCGCCTGTGCGGAATTATGGACGAAAGAGCGCTCCGCCCACACCTTATTGGCGCACGAACTTTCTGAACTGCTGCCGCGGGTGTGGAAACAGTATGAATAAAGAAGAGGCGTCTTCATATGGAAGGCGCCTCTTTTTGTTTCAACCTTGATTTCATCAGGACATAATACAGCAGCGACGGCACGGCCAGGCCGACGATCCAGGCAATGTCGCCTCCGCCGAATATTTCTGCGAGCGGTCCGATGTAAAAGGATGTATTGATGAACGGGATTTCTAATATTATCGACAAAACGAAGGCGGCTGCTGTAATCCAGTTGATCCTGCCGTATTGCCCGTTTACGTCAAACATCGATTTGATGTGGTATTTTCCGCGGCGGATAAAATAGTAATCCACGAGGTTGATCGCCGTCCATGGAATTAAGAAATAACTGATGAAAAAGATGAAATTTAAAAACAGTTCCATGAAGTTGCTTTGTCCCAAGAGACTTAACACAGTACCCGCTGCCGTGACACAAAGGATCATCACCACTCTTGTTTTCGGCGTCACCTTCAGTTTCAAAAACGGCTCCAAGGTGGTCGTGGTTGACATAAAGGCTCCGTATAAATTAAAGACGTTAATCGCCATTTGCCCGAACAAGACGATGATAAGCATAATAAAGGAAAACGGACCGAACAATCGGACAATCTCATTTCCTGCATTAGCGGTAAATTCCGGGAGCGCCGTCGTCAAAATGGCGCCGAGAAGCATCATCCAGATGGAACTGACTGATGTGCCTGCATAGCTGTACCAGAAAGTATGCGATGCCGGTGTTTTAACCGGCAGATAGCGGGAGTAATCTGCCACATATGGCGCGTATGCCAGCTGCCATGTCGCCACCGCGCTGACCGCCACTAAGAAAACAGGCAGATCTAATGAGCCGGGCACCCAGCTTCCTGAGGGAATCGGCAGTTGAAAAATGAGAATCGTTGCAGCAAAAAAAACGGCAAAGGAGGTCCAAGAGAGGATTTTCTGCATTTTGTGAATCAGATCATGACCGTAAATCGTGAGTAAAAAACAGATGGCGCTTAAGCCGATAATACACCATGAAGCCGGAATCGGGACATAGCTGCTCAGTGTGCCGGCTGCGAGAATCGTACTGCTCGCAAAGAAGCCAAGATAAATAAACATGACCAAAAAGAGGGGCAGTATCGCTCCGATCACGCCGAATTGCGCGCGGCTTTGAATCATTTGCGGAATGCCGAGCTGAGGTCCTTGTGCGGAATGAGACGCCATAAAAATTGCGCCGATAAAGGTTCCGATAATAATGGCGGCGATACTCCAAAAGAGATCGAGTCCCATTGTGACGGGCAGTGTGCCGGTGACTAACGTCGTGATATGCATATTCGCCCCGAACCAAACGGGAAACAAATCTTTGGCCTTTCCGTGTCTTTCATGATGCGGAATATGTTCAATCGTTCGCCTTTCTACTTTCAATAGATAATCTCCTCCGTATGTTCTTCTTTAACATAAAGTCATAGCTTAACAGAATGACTTGCCGTTTACAAATTCCAGTAAAAGTTTTTTTGAAAACCAAACTGATACCTGCCGCAAAAACGTTTTTGGCAGGGTTTAAAAGGTATGGATAGGTTTAAAGGCTAATATGTATCAAAGAGAAATGTGTCAATTCTTTGACGAATGGAATCATTTTTCGTTAAGCTTTAAGAATAGTTTACTTTGTGTAAATTTCATTATTGAAAAGGGGATTGATGATATGTGTACAAGTCTTACATTGAAAACGGCAGACGGTAACCACTTATTGGCGCGAACGATGGATTTTGCTTTTCAGCTCGGCACGGACGTCATGCTTTACCCTCGTCAGTACAGCTGGAAAAGTGAAGCTGACGGCAGGCTGCATAAGACGAAATACGCATTTATCGGCATGGGGAGAAATCTCGGCAATATTCTGTTTGCCGACGGCGTGAATGAAAAGGGACTGTCGTGTGCGACGCTGTATTTCCCGGGCTTTGCGGGATACGAGAAAGCGGAACGGGAGGGCACCTCTCACATCGCTCCTCATGAGTTTGTCACATGGACCTTATCAAACTGTGAATCTATTGAAGATGTAAAGGAAAAGCTTGGTTCATTGACGATTGTAGAGAAGAAATTAATGTTATTGGATACGGTCCTGCCCCTTCATTGGATTTTATCAGACCGCACGGGCGGCTGCATTGTGATCGAGCCGACACCCGAAGGAATGAAAGTCTATGACAACAAACCCGGAGTGATGACCAACAGCCCTGAATTTCCTTGGCATGTGACCAATCTGCGCCATTATATCGGAATCAGGCCGCAGCAGTCAGAAAGCAAGACATTGGGCGGAATGACATTAACCGCATTCGGGCAAGGCTCAGGAACGATCGGGCTTCCCGGTGATTACACGCCGCCATCCCGATTCATCAGAGCCGCTTATCTGAAAGAGCATTTGGAGCCTGCAGCCCATGAAACGGAAGGGGTTACGGCAGCTTTTCACGTGCTGTCCAATGTGAATATTCCAAAAGGCGCGGTGATCACCGAGGAGAATGAAATTGATTATACGCAGTATACGTCGGTCATGTGCTGTGACACGGGGAGCTATTACTTTCATCTGTACGACAACCGGCAGATTCATAAAGTAAGTTTATTCCATGAAGATCTTGACCGTCCGGAGCCGAAAGTATTTGCGGCTGTGGCGGAGCAGAATATACAGGAGCTCAATTAGCTCAAAAAAAAACAGGACGCTGCTGTCCTGTTTTTTTTGTTTAATACGGATCTGACGGATGGCTTTCCTGTTCAGCCTGCTTTGCGGCCTGTGCCGTATCCGTTGTGCCGATCGGCCCGCCGCTGTTGTTTTCGGAGGCTTTTTTCAGTCCTTCCGCAACACGTTTTCCGTAGTCCGGATCTGCTTTTGTGAAGTTCTCAATCATTTGATCCTGAATTTCTTTTCGGCAAGAAGACAGCGTATTGACCAAGTTTGTAATCAATTCGTTCCGTTCAAATTCGGAAAAACGGCGGTACGTTTCTCCGGCCTGGCCGAAGTTATTCGTCCGGTCGATCGCTTCCCGCTTCACGTCGCCTTCGACATGAGGCCTATGGTCTTTCCCATCCTGCTTCGCTTCTTTCAGTCCGCCCATAATGGACGGCTCATAGTTGACGTGCGGGTTTTGTCCTTCTGCCCGATCGACCCGATACTGCATTTGTCCGCCTTCCTGGTTGGTGGCGACATGCTTTTTCGGCGAATTGATCGGAAGCTGCAGGTAATTTGCGCCGACGCGGTACCGCTGGGTATCTGAATAGGCGAATGTCCGCCCCTGAAGCAATTTATCATCTGAAAAATCAAGGCCGTCCACAAGCACGCCCGTTCCGAATGATGCTTGTTCCACCTCGGCGTGGTAGTTTTCAGGGTTTTTGTTCAGAACCAATTTACCGATCGGCTTCCAAGGGAAATCGTCTTTATACCACAGCTTGGTCGGGTCAAGCGGATCAAAATCCAGCTCGGGATGCTCGTCATCAGTCATGATTTGCGCATACACTTCCCATTCAGGGAAATCACCTTTTTCAATCGCTTCATACAAATCCTGTGTCGCATGGTTGAAGTTTTTCCCCTGAATCTCTTCCGCTTCCTTCTGTGTCAGGTTGCGGATGCCCTGTTTCGGTTCAAAGTGATATTTGACGAGCACGGCTTTTCCTTCTTCATTGACCCATCTGTACGCGTGTACCCCTGAGCCCTGCATCTGCCGGTAGTTGGCCGGAATGCCCCACGGTGAGAACAAGAAAGTGATCATATGAGTCGCTTCCGGTGATTGGGAAATAAAATCGAATATCCGCTCGCCGTCCTGAATGTTCGTAACGGGATCAGGCTGAAATGCGTGAACAAGATCCGGGAACTTCAGCGGATCACGGATAAAAAAGATTTTCAGGTTATTGCCGACCAGATCCCAGTTTCCGTCTTCCGTATAAAGCTTAACGGCAAACCCCCGTGGGTCACGCAATGTTTCCGGTGAATGTTTTCCGTGATTGACAGTTGAAAAGCGCACAAACGCCGGTGTCTTCGTTCCTTTCTTTTGGAACACCTTCGCTCTTGTGTATTTCGAAATTTCCTCGTCTCCAAAACTTCCGTATGCCTCGAAGTATCCGTGTGCGCCGGCGCCTCGCGCGTGAACGACACGCTCCGGAATCCGTTCGCGGTCAAAGTGGCTGATTTTCTCCAAAAAATCATAATTCTCCAATGTTGTCGGCCCTCTGTTGCCGACTGTCCTGACATTCTGATTGTCAGTGACCGGATGGCCCTGCCGGTTTGTCAGCGTGTCTTCTGACTCGCCTTTACCGGTCGTCTTACTGGAAAGCGTCTCATCGCTGTTTTTGTTATTTTCCATTGTTGAACCCTCCTTATTGAACGGTAACAATATGCCCAGCAGAGCCGTTTTTTAAAACCGGTTTTCAAAAGAAGCGGTTATTCCGCAATCGGCGTCAAGGTTCCGCCATTCCACATTTCGCCCTTGTTCAAAGGCTTTGCGCGCCTTGAGTGGCTGCCGGGCTTACAAGTTTTACGTTTCGGTTTTTTCCTATCAGGAGAGCCATAACAGCCACAAATAAAGTCCGGTCAGCGTTATAAATAACGTCGGAATGGTTAATATCAGACCTGTTTTGAAATACATTCCCCAGGAAATTTTCACGTTTTTCCGGCTCAGTACATGAAGCCATAACAATGTCGCCAGCGACCCGATCGGCGTGATTTTCGGTCCGAGATCCGAACCGATAACATTCGCGTAAATCAGCGCTTCTTTCATCAGCCCGTGAGTGTCCGTTCCGCTGATGGCTATGGCGTCAATCATCACCGTCGGCAGATTATTCATAACGGATGACAGGATCGCAGCGATAAAACCCATTCCGAGTGTCCCCGCAAACAGCCCGTGATCCGCCGCTTTCTGTATAACCTGAGAAAGAAGATCCGTCAGTCCGGCATTCCGCAAGCCGTACACGACAACATACATGCCGACAGAAAAAAACACGATGGCCCACGGGGCGTCCTTGATGACCTGTTTTGCCGGGACGGCGGGGCTTCGCTGGGCCAGAATGAGAAAAATGACCGCGATGGAGCCGGCCACGAAGGAAACGGGTATCGACAGCAGTTCGCTGACGAAATATCCGATCAGCAAAACGGCCAGCACAACCCATGATAACCGGAAGAGGCGCTGATCCTTAATTGCGGATGACGGATGTTTGACAAGGCCGGTGTCATACCGTTTCGGAATGTTTTTTCTGAAATAGAGATACAGCACCAAAATGCTTGCCGACAAAGAAAAAAGGTTGGGCACCAGCATACGTGATGCATATTCGATATATCCGATATGAAAGTAATCCGCCGAGACGATATTGACCAAATTGCTTACAACGAGCGGAAGCGAGGTGGTGTCCGCGATGAATCCTCCGGCGATAATAAACGGAAAAACCAGCTTTTCAGGTAAATCCAAAGCCCGCACCATCGCCAGTACGATCGGCGTCAAAATGAGCGCCGCTCCATCATTGGCAAACAAGGCGGAGACAACCGCTCCTAAGCCCGACACATAGAGAAACATCCGCAGCCCGCTGCCTTTGGCCGCCATGGCCATATGCAGCGCAGCCCATTCAAAAAACCCGATGCTGTCAAGAATCAATGAAATGATAATAATGGCGATAAAGGCAAGTGTCGCATTCCAGACGATCCCCGTCACTTCCGCAATATCATGAAGGCTGACTGCTCCCGCGATCAAAGCGAGGACCGCTCCGCCGCAGGCAGACCAGCCGATGGATAGATGTTTCGGCTGCCATATGACAAATACAAGTGTCAGCACAAAAATCAGCGCTGATAAAACCGCAATTCCCAAGTATATATCCTCCTTACCGGCATGAAACAGTGACTTCTTTTTGCCGCAGTGTTTGTAAAACGCCGTCCTTCTCATCTATCTGCCGCAGAATCGAGCGGACCAGCGCGTATTCCGGACCGGACGGATGAATGGCATAGTACCGCCACTGGCCCTCCCGCCTTTCCTGCACAAGCCCGGCGTTCTTTAATTTCCGCAAGTGCTGGCTGATGCCGGGCTGGCTCATATCAAAAATGGCCGTCAGCTCGCAGACACAGTATTCCTTATCCGCCAGAAGCTTCATCATCAAAAGCCTCGTCGGATCGCTGAGAAGCTTGAGGCATTGACTGACCTCTTCGGAACTTAAGGCGTTTTGCTGCCGTTCCATGCGCTCACTCCTTTTTTACATCATTATATAAGCATTCGCTTATATAAGTAAACAATAATATAAAAAAAGCCGGCTTTGCAACTTTTGCAAAACCGGCTCATGTTTATTTTTGGAACAGCTTTTTCGCTTCATCCATTGCTAATTTATTTCCCAGTGCCGAATAATCAAGCCAAGGCTGATCGGCGATCTTATAGACATGATTTGCTTTAACCGCCTTCAGGCCTTTCCATACAGCGCTTTTTTGCAATTCTTTATAGGCTTGCTGTGATTTGTCGTCTCTGTTAACGACGACGAAAATCGCATCTGCGTTGTAATCAGGCAGAACCTCTTGAGAAATGACCTCATAAGGGCGGGAGGTGTTCATTTCTTTAATGCCGTCAGCCGGCTTCAGCTTCAGATCATCAAACAGAATCGGACCCATCGGGCGGCGTGTGCTGAAGACGCGAAGCTCTTTTGCGTTCACGCGGATCGCCATAACTTTGGCGTTTTTCCCTAATTCCTTATTGATCATGGATCTGACTTGTTTTGTTTCATCTTCGTAATCTTGAATAAAGGTTTTCGCTTCTTTTTCACGGTTGACGATTTTTCCGATGTCTTTTAAATGATCGCGCCAAGTGCCTTTATCAAGGTCGAACACGTGTGTGTTTCCGATTTTTTTGTATTTTGACACATCTTTTCCTGCAAATTCTTTATCAAGATAAATGTTGTCAGGGTTCAGCTCAAGTAAAGCTTCCATATCCGGATCTGAGGCAGGGCCGAGTTTTTTCGTGTCTTTCAGCTTATTTTTCACATGAGGGAGAAAATCTTTTAATTCTCCGCCCACGACGGAACCGGCCGGTGTAACGCCGAGAGCCAGCAGGTCATTTGTCAGGTGAATGGACATCGATGCGATTTTATGATCGCCGGATTTCTTTTTTGTCTCCGGCTGTGTTGAATCGGATTGGCAGGCAGCCAATAAGAAAATACACATGAAACTGACGAGCGCAATTATTTTTTTCATGAGAAAGCTCCTTATTTTATGTTTTGATTTTCATGACCAGATAGAGAAAATACGGCGCGCCGATGGCTGCCGCAACCACTCCGGCCGGAATGGCGTTCGGCTGAAACAAAGACCGGCCGATGGTATCTGACGCGACAAGAATGACAAGGCCGATTAACCCCGCAATCGGGATAATATGCTGATGCATGGTGCCGACGAGCCGTCTCGCCAAGTGAGGGGCGGCAAAGCCGATAAAGCCGATTCCGCCCGCCATCGCGACACTCGCGCAGGATAAGCCGACCGCTATGGCGATCAGCATGATCCTTTTTCGCTGTACGTGTGCGCCAAGCCCCGCGGCTGCCTGGTCACCAAGCATTAAAATATTCAAAGACTGGGCGTTAAGCCATGCCAGCGGTGCGAGAATGCCGATCCAGGGCAGCAGCGACCACACATGAATCCAGTCCCTGCCCCAGACGTTTCCGACCAGCCAGCGGGACGCGAATGTATAGGTTTCTTCATTCAGGCGCAGCGACATAAACAATGTAACGGCGCTGAAGCCCGCGGAAACGGCGATCCCGACTAACAGCATGCGGATCGTTAAAAAACCGTTCAGCCTGTCGTACGTAAGCAACACGATCAGCAGGGCAGCGAGGGTTCCGCCCGCAAACGTAAATAACGGGATGAACATCGACGCCTGCGCCTCCAGTGAATGAAAGAACGTGATATAAATCATCAGACCGAACGAAGCGCCGGCATGCAGTCCGAGAATGCCCGGATCGGCAAGCGGGTTTCGGGATACACCCTGCAAAATAGCGCCCGACACGCCTAAACCGATACCGGCAAGCATCGTCACCAGAATCCGGGGAAGCCGGTAATCAAATAAAACGGTTGTGCTTTGAAACGTACCGTATCCGAACAGCGTTTTTCCCACCGTAAGAGGAGAAAGCCGGAATGAGCCCGTATGTAACCCGATCAGGATAATGCAAACGGCGATGACCAGCAGAATGAGGCCTGCCGCCGCCGCTTTTTTTGTTTCCTTCTGCACCTTCATTTATAAATCTCTCCCTTCCTTGCGGGCAATGTAAAGAAAGAAAGGGACACCGACAAGTGCGACCATAATGCCTATCGCCAATTCTCTCGGGGGACTGACTGTCCTCGAGGCCAAGTCGGCCAAAATCAAAAGAATCGCGCCAAGCAATGCGGACATCGGAATAATCAGCCTGTACGTAACGCCGACGATCTTCCGTGCGATATGGGGAATGACCAGCCCGACAAAGCCGATTGCACCGGCAGCCGAAACAGACACACCGGCAAGAACGACGGAGATCATTAATCCGGCGGCACGCGTCAGAGCCGTGTTCACCCCTAAATTCGCCGCAACGTCATTGCCCATTGAGAGAAGGGTGACGGACCGGCCCATGAATGTCGCCAGAATGATGAAGACCGCAATGACGGGAACGAGGACTTGTAAATGTGCCCACTTGATCCCTGATACCCCGCCGGCATACCAGAAGGCCAAATCCTGGCTTAAATCGTAATAAATCGCCACACCCGTACTGAGTGAATGCAATAGAGCGGCTACAACCGCCCCGGCAAGCGTCACCTTTAAAGGTGTCATGCTGCCTTTTCCCGCCGCACTGATAAAGAAAATCAAGGCTGTGCTTGCCAGTGCGCCGAAAAATGAGAGCACCATCAGCAGGGCGTATGACAAATGAGGGAAAAAAGCAAAGCTAAGCGCAACAACAAACATGGCCCCTGCGTTTACGCCTAAGACACCCGAATCGGCAAGCGGGTTTCTCGTGACACCCTGCATGAGGGCGCCGGCTGCTGCAAACGCGGCTCCTGTAACGGCCGCTCCGAGCACTCTCGGCAGGCGTAATTCATGAATGATCTGCTGGCCCGTAATGTTTGGGTTGTAATCAGCAACAGCCGACCAAACCGTATGTAAAGTAATGTCTTTCGCGCCGAATGAGACGGCGAAAAAAATAGAAACAAGCAGTCCGAGCACCGCAGCCAGGAAGAAAATCCCGTTTTTTAAGATGCTGAGCAGACGGTTTGCGGACGTGACAGAATCGCTCAAAAATCAATTCACCTACTTTTATGATCATTGTCCGGTATTGAACATGAGAATCATTTTCAGTTGAACCATCATATTATAACCAGCCGATTTTCAAAACGCAATAGAGTGTTCAACAATGACGCCCTTTTTTCTTTCATGTTTATATTGTAAAAAAGAAGTGAAAAACGTGAAAGAGGGAAATGGCTATATTCAGAAAAGGAGGAAGACGGATGAAGGGAGAACGAAAGCCTTTGCCGATTGAATTTTTCCAGAGACCGTCAGTAGAGCTTGCTCCTTTATTGCTCGGCTGTCTCTTGGTGAAGGAAACGGATGAGGGAACGGCTTCAGGCTTCATCGTTGAAACGGAAGCTTATATGGGAGCGGAAGACCGGGCGGCGCACAGCTTCGGCAATCGGCGCACGAAACGGACTGAAATCATGTTCCATGAGGCGGGCCGCATTTATACATACGTCATGCACACCCATACATTAATGAATGTTGTCGCCGCTGACATCGGCATTCCGCAGGCCGTGTTAATCAGGGCGGCAGAACCTCATGAAGGACAGTTCCTGATGGAGCGCAGGAGACCGGGCAGACGCCCTAGAGAGTGGACAAACGGCCCGGGAAAACTCACAAAGGCGATGGGCATTTCAATGAGTGACTATGGCGGCATGATCACGGAACCGCCGCTGTTTATTACGGAAGGCTTTACGCCGGAGCATATATCAACAGGCCCGAGAATCGGGATTGAAAACAGCGGAGAAGCCCGGGATTATCCGTGGCGCTATTGGGTGACGGGAAATCGGTATGTCTCACGATGACCATGTTTACAGCTGCTGATAACAGGGGAAAGACAAGGTAAAAGAAAGGGGATTCAGACATTGAAAAAATTTTTCAAAACAATTATCAAATGGGCGCCCATCATCTATCCGATCATTAGAAAAATTATAAAAGAACGGAAGGCATCTAAGCGAAACCGCATGTCCGCATCCCGAACAGCCGGCTGATCCGGCTGTTTTTTTACGGGCTTTCTATCGGGCTGCCGCATTGACTTGAAATCCTCCCCATTATAGAATTTACATTACATTTACCCCTTCCTCATCCTTTTTGCCCATTTTTTACGATTGCATTTGATCTGATAGGAGGTTTTTCTCATGCTTCATGGGCGGCTTCGTGAACTTCTGCGCTTGCTTTTAGCTGCTGAAACACCGATTACAAGCTCAGTCATCGCTGCAAATGTAAAGGTAACGACGCGGACGGTCCGCAATGACATAAAGGAACTGCAAACCGTTGTGGAAAAACACGGCGCTTCCATTCAATCTGTCAGAGGGAGCGGCTATAAGCTGCTGATCCGCAATGAGCAGCCGTTTAAAAACTGGCTTCAGGACAATTTCCAGCAGAACAGCGCCGTGCCGATTTTTCCCGATGAACGAATTCATTATCTTATGAAAAGACTGCTTCTGACCGACGGCTGCCTCAAGCTGGATGACTTGGCAGAAGAACTGTTCATCAGTAAATCCACGCTTCAATCTGATCTGAAAGAAGTAAAAAAGCGGCTCCGCCCCTATGACATCGTTTTGGAAACAAGGCCGAACTGCGGATTTAAGCTGCGCGGCGAAGAGCTCCGCCTCCGTTATTGTATGGCGGAATACTTAGTGGACGACCGCGAGCCTGAGCCTGATCTCCTGAATGAGAAGGCCGGTATTTTGCCGAAAGAAGACATTCATGTGATCCGCACAGCCATTATGAAGCAGGTTCGAAACCACAAGATTCCGCTTTCTTTCTTCGGCCTGAACAATCTCATCATCCATATCGCCATTGCCTGCAAACGAATCCGGACGGAAAACTATGTATCTCTCATCCCGGAGGATCTTCATGACATTAAGCTTGAAACAGAATATCAGTCAGCGGAAGCCATCGTAAATGAGCTTGAATCGGCGCTTTCCGTCACCTTTCCCGAACAGGAAACCGCCTATATCGCCATTCACCTGCTGGGGACAAAACGCATGACCCAGTCACAAATTGAAGGAAAAGAGTTTACAAGGCTGATAGACGGAGAAACCAGCCGTTTAACGGAAGCCATGATTGAAGCCATTGAGAGGGAGCTGGAGCTCGGAATCACGGACGACAATGAGCTGAAAACGGGTCTTGCGCTCCATATCAAGCCGGCGATTAACCGAAACCGCTACGGAATGAACCTGAGAAACCCGATGCTTTCCGCCATCAAAGAAAATTATCCGCTCGCATTTGAAGCGGGAGTGATTGCGGGAATCGTGATCAAGGAGCAAACCGGGATTGATATTCATGAAAATGAGATCGGCTATTTGGCGCTGCATTTCGGAGCCGCCATCGAAAGGAGAAAGACGGAACGGCCGCCTAAACGCTGTTTGATTGTCTGTGCGTCCGGCGCCGGCAGTGCGCAGCTTTTAAGAGAAAAGCTGCGTTCCCGGTTCGGAAAGCGCCTTGAAATCGTCGGAACGGCTGATTACTACAGTCTTGACCAGCTTTCTTTTGAGTCGATTGATTTTGTGGTCAGCACCGTGCCGATCAAAATAGACTTGCCCGTTCCCGTTTTAAAGGTTCATACGCTGTTGGGCGGCGGGGACTTTACCAAAATTGATGCCATGCTGGAAGAAAAGCGGGAACAATTGAACTTTCTGAAACCGGAGCTGATATTTTTGCAGCAGGATCTGGAGACGAAGGAGGACGTCATCCGTTTTCTCGGGCAGAAGGTTGCAGAAGCCGGCCTCGCCTCTGATTCCCTGACCGATTCTATTTTCGAAAGGGAAGCGATTTCTCCTACGAGTTTCGGTAATCTCACGGCGATTCCGCATCCCCTCGTTCCCCAGACAGACACGACGTTTTGGGCGGTATGCACGCTGAAGAAGCCGATTGACTGGGCGAATAAGCGTGTCCAATTTGTCTGCCTGCTCTGCGTCGAGAAAGAAAACAAAGCCGACCTCCAGCATATGTACAAATGGCTCGGCGGTATATTAGATGATCAGGCCGCGGTGAGCCGTCTTTTAAAATGCACAACCTATCAGGAGGTTTTACAAGTATTCAGAGACAAACGATCTGAGAAAGACCGGGATACACCTTTTTTCCGTTAGCAGCGGAAAAAGCCTGAGTAGTTATGAAAGCGATTTCATAATATGATGGTACTAACATCGAGACATACAAAATATCAAACTTTCAGGAGGTCTTTTACATGAATATATTACTCGTTTGTGCAGCAGGGATGTCTACAAGCTTACTCGTTACCAAGATGGAAAAAAGCGCGCAGGAACAAGGGAAAGAATATAAAATCTGGGCGGTGTCAGGCGATTCAGTCAAGCAGCATATTGATAAAGCGGACGTATTGCTGCTTGGGCCTCAAGTCCGTTATTTGCTTCCGCAGCTGAAAAAACTGGGTGAATCAAAAGGAGTGCCGGTTGAAGTCATCAATACCGTCCATTACGGCACGTGCAACGGAGCGGAGGTTCTGAAATCAGCAGAACAGCTCGGAAACGCATCATAGAAAGGGGCGGGCCGTGTGAATAAGGTGAACCAGTTTTTAGAAGAGAAAGTTATGCCCATTGCCGGAAAAATTGCGTCTCAGCGGCATCTGCAAGCATTGCGGGACGGGATCATCCTCACCATGCCGCTTATTATCATCGGTTCATTTTTTCTGATCATCGGCAACCTGCCGATTCCGGGATATGCGGATTTCATGGCAAATACGTTCGGAAGCTCGTGGTCTCAAAAACTGCAATATCCGGTTGATGCGACCTTTGAAATCATGGGTCTTGTCGCCGCTTTCGGGATCGCCTATCGCCTGGCCGAAAAATACGGGGTAGACGCTTTATCGGCCGGTGCAATATCTCTGGCGGCATTTCTTTTGGCAACGCCTTACAAAGTGCCGTTTCTGCCTTCAGGCGCTAAGGAGGAAATCATGGTGGGCGGCGGCATTCCGCTTTCTCTCATGGGAAGCAAAGGGCTGTTTGTCGCGATGATCATCGCCATGCTGTCAACGGAGATTTACCGCCTGATCATACAGCGGAATTTCGTATTTAAAATGCCGGACGGCGTGCCTCCGGCGGTCAGCAAATCGTTTGTCGCTTTAATTCCCGGCTTTGCCGTTATCTTTCTGATCTGGGGCGCACGTTTAATTGTCGAAGCGACGCCATTTGAGAGTCTTCATAATATTGTAAGCGTTTTACTGGGGACGCCGCTCTCGATTCTCGGCGGAAGTCTCGGCGGAAGCCTGATAGCTGAAGCGGTTCAAATGCTCTTGTGGGCGTGCGGATTACACGGAGCAAACATTGTCGGCGGTGTTATGGCGCCGATCTGGTACGGAGCGATGGATGCGAACCGGGTTGCTTTTCAGGCGGGCGATGCGCTTCCGAATATTTTCACCCAGCAGTTCTTTGAAATCTGGATCAACATCGGAGGAAGCGGCGCGACACTTGCACTCGTGGTCACCATGTTTCTCCGCGCCCGAAGCAAACAGATGAAGCAGCTTGGGAAACTCGCCATCGGGCCGGCCATCTTTAATATTAATGAGCCGATTATTTTCGGAATGCCGATCGTCATGAACCCGATGCTTCTCATCCCGTTCATCCTCACACCGCTTGTCACACTGACACTGACCTATATCGGCATGAGCACCGGCCTCGTCGCCAAACCTGCCGGCATTGCCGTCCCATGGACGATGCCGCCGATTTTCTCCGGCTATCTTGCCACAGGCGGAAAAATATCAGGGGCTGTCATGCAGGCGATCAACATCATCACAGCCTTTATCGTGTACTACCCGTTCTTCAGAATGTGGGATTCACAAAAGCTCAAAGAAGAAAACGAACTTGAACAATCGCAGGCGCCAGCCGTACAGGGAGACGAAACAGCCGTGCTGTAGAGAAAGGGAGTGAAACACATGAATGAGAAAATGGAACAGACCATTTTTCAGATCATCCTGCATGGCGGAAACGGCAGGAGCGCCTCCATGGAAGCCATAGCCGCCGCAAAGCAGGGAGACAGAGCCCTGGCGGAAGAAAAGCTTCAGGAAGCCGCAAGGGAACTGACAGAAGCCCATCATTATCAGACAGAACTGATCCAAAACGAAGCCGGCGGAGAAAAAACAGACATGACGCTTTTGATGGTACATGCGCAAGATCACTTGATGAATGCCATGACCGTGAAAGATTTGGCCGCAGAGTTAGTCGAGATTTATGAAAAAGTGAGTCTGCAAGGGGGAGCAACAATATGACAAAAGGAATTAAAATCGTAACGATCGGCGGAGGATCAAGTTATACTCCGGAGCTTGTAGAGGGCATAATCAAACGCTATGATGAACTGCCTGTCAGAGAATTATGGCTCGTCGACATTCCCGAAGGCGAGAAAAAACTCAATATCGTCGGCACGCTTGCAAAACGCATGGTCGAAAAAGCGGGTCTTCCGATAGAAATTCACCTGACGCTTGACCGCAGAGAAGCCTTGAAGGATGCAGACTTCGTGACGACTCAATTCCGCGTCGGCCTTCTTGAGGCCCGCGCCAAAGATGAACGGATTCCGTTAAAATACGGCGTAATCGGCCAGGAGACAAACGGTCCGGGCGGTTTATTCAAAGGGCTGCGCACCATTCCGGTCATTCTGGAAATCGCGAAAGACATCGAAGAGCTTTGTCCGAATGCATGGCTTGTGAACTTCACAAACCCTGCCGGCATGGTCACCGAAGCTTTGCTCCGCTATTCGAATCTGACAAAAGTCGTCGGCCTCTGCAATGTGCCGATCGGCATTAAAATGGGCGTCGCAAAAGCATTGGATGTGGATGTCAGCCGGATTGAAGTGCAATTTGCCGGGCTGAATCACATGGTCTTCGGATTAGATGTTTTCTTAGACGGCGTCAGCGTGAAGGATAAAGTCATTGAAGCCATGGGAGATCCGGAAAACGCCATGACGATGAAAAACATTTCCGGGGCGGAATGGGAGCCTGAGTTCCTGAAGGCGCTCGATCTGATTCCTTGCGGCTACCACCGCTATTATTTTAAAACGAAAGAAATGCTCGAGCATGAAATAGAAGCATCTCAAACGGAGGGCACACGCGCCGAGGTCGTGCAGAAGGTTGAGAAAGAACTGTTCGAACTGTATAAAGATCCGAATCTCGCCATCAAACCGCCGCAGCTTGAAAAACGAGGCGGGGCGTACTACAGTGACGCGGCTTGCAATCTGATCAGCTCCATCTATAACGACAAACATGATATCCAGCCCGTCAATACAATAAACAACAGCGCAATCGCCAGCATCCCGAATGACTCAGCGGTGGAAGTGAACTGTGTCATAACGAAAGACGGTCCGAAACCGATCGCCGTCGGCGATCTGCCGGTGTCTGTCCGCGGCCTCGTCCAGCAAATCAAATCATTTGAGCGTGTCGCCGCGGAAGCAGCTGTCACGGGAGATTATCAAACGGCGCTTCTCGCGATGACGATCAACCCTCTCGTCCCGTCAGACACCGTGGCAAAGGCCATTCTGGATGAAATGCTTGAGGCGCACAAAGAACATCTGCCTCATTTCTTTAAGTCGATTGAAGCATAAAAGCACCAAAAAAACCCGGATTCATTTCCGGGTTTTTTGTTTATTTTGATTCGCTTAATGAGGCGACTGCCGTCGTCCAGCCGAACACGTCGGCCTCCGCGCCCTTTTGAATGCCTGTAATGGTATCATACAATTTCTTCGAGATCTCTCCGGTTTCACCGCCGCCGATGACAAGACTTTCATCATTCCAGATCAATTCGCCGACCGGAGAAATGACCGCCGCCGTACCGGTTCCGAATGTTTCTTCCAAACGGCCGTCACGATGCGCCTGAATGACTTCGTCGATCGAAATTTTCCGCTCAGACACAGTCAGTCCCCAATGTTTGAGAAGGGCGATGACGGAATTTCTCGTAATTCCTTCAAGAATGCTTCCGTTCAGCTCCGGCGTCACGATCTCGCCGCTGATTTTGAAAAAGATGTTCATGCTGCCGACTTCTTCAATGTATTTTTTTTCAATGCCGTCAAGCCACAACACCTGAGAAAAGCCTTTCTCTTCCGCAACCTGCTGCGCCTTCAGGCTTGATGCGTAGTTGCCGGCCGTTTTCGCGTTTCCCGTACCGCCTTTGACGGCGCGCACGAATTCATTTTCTACGGCGATTTTCACCGGTTTAATGCCTTCTTTGTAATAAGAGCCGACCGGCGAAAGAATGATAAAAAGCTTGTACGTATGGGATGCCGCTACACCGAGGAAAGGCTCGGTCGCAATGATAAACGGACGGATGTAAAGGGAAGTGCCTTCCGCTTTCGGAATCCAGTCTTTGTCGATGGCTACGAGCTGCTTCAGGCCTTCAAGAACAAGCTCTTCATCAATGAGCGGGATGCAAAGGCGGTCATTTGACTGATTCAGGCGCTCCATATTTTTCTCCGGTCTGAACAGAAGCACTTCCTGATCTTTCGTTACATACGCTTTAAGCCCTTCGAAAACGGTTTGCCCGTAATGATAAACCATAGCCGCAGGATCCATTGAGATGGGCTGATAAGGGATAATTCTCGGGTCGTACCACCCTTGATCGGCGTCGTAATCCATGACAAACATATGGTCTGTGAAAATTCTGCCGAACGCGAGGTCATGGGGGTCCGGTTTCGTTTTTTTAGCTGAAGTCAATTCAACACGAATGTCTTGTTTCATAATGTTCTGTCTCCCTATTGGTGTTATTGTCAAACTTATTTGAAAATAATTTATATTCTATTGTATACCTTCAACAAATATTCGCAATAGTTTTCCTCAAATTTGTGAAAAAATCAAATCACATAAAAAGCAGGGGAGAAAAGCCCCCCTGCGTGTTCGTTTTTTTCGTATTCGGTCATCACCGTGCTCAGTGAACCGTCACCTTGCCGGTTTTGTAAAACTGCTCCATCGCTTTATCGACGTACACCCAGCCCTTCCAGGCGATATGGATGGTATCTTTCATAAAGTACGGATCATATTCGTGCCCGGATAAGTCGGCAACCTGAAAGCCCTTCGCTTTAATTTGCTTTGTGACTTTCTTGTAGTAATCAGTCCGGCCTTTTTTCGGGAAGCCGGTGTAGTCATACCATTTTCCGTTGACCGGAATAACCACAAACATCGGATCAGCGCCGGCATCTTTCAGAATGCTCAGCATATCTTCAAAGTCGTTATATTCGACTGATTTGGCGTATGTTCTGCCTTTGTTGATTCCTTTTACTCTCTTTACCTTCTTCTTAATTTTTTTATAAGAAGCGTCATCGATATAGAAAGGGTTGGATTTGGAGTTCTGTTCTCCTAATTGAGAGGCGGCTGTTTTCAGCTCTGACCAAGACTTCCCTTTCAGGTTTTCAGAGATCGTCCGCTCAGGGCCCTTGGTTTCTCCCATTGAATAATAAAGATCTTTTTTCTCAAGCAGAGAATAATAAGCCTTGGCAGCCGGCATGACCGCTTTCACTTTCCATGATTGTCCGTTGACCATTCCCTTGTACAGTTCAGAAAGGACAGCATCATGCTGAACAACTTTAAAACGAAGCATGCGCTTCATCATGTTCTTTTTGACTGAGGGATCAATCTGGTCATTAAATGCTAAATCCAATGCCTGGAGTGATGAAAAATTCGGTGCAAAGTGCTGTTCATCAGAACCTTTTTTGATAAACCATTGCGGAGAAACAATGAATACCAGCTTTTTGCCTTTCAGCTGCTGATAATGCGCCGCAAAGTTCACGGCATGTATCAGGGATTGATCCCCGCCTTTTCCGACAAGATAAGGCGTAAAGCCTTGGTTGTTCACTTGAAAATAGTTGGACGGATGAAACTCATCCAGTCTTGAAAGCTCGGAAGAACCGAAAATCGGCAGATACTTCGAGTCTTCGAACATTTTGTTTTGCAGATAGAGCCCTTGGAACATATTCGGGTTCAGGGCCGCTGCCGACTCTTCGACACGTTTTTCAGGTATGAAGCGCGTAAGCCATGAAGCCGGAACTGCGATAGCTCCGACAAACAGGACAAACGCTAAAATAATAGGTCCAAAGAAACGCTTTTTCATTTACTTCAACTCAGTCAGTTTGTTTACAATGTTGTTTGGCGTATTCCATTCGTCACGGTCAAATTCAGTGATCGGCACCGTAATGCCGAAACGGTTTTCGATGGCAACAAGCAGCTCTACAGTTCCGAAAGAATCAAGCAGTCCTTCTTCAAAGATTTCAATATCAGGATTTTCTTTAACAACGTCCTCCTGACAAACTTCAGCTAATACGTCCAATACTTCTTGTTTAAATTCCATGTGTTTTCAATCTCCTTTAGTGATGATGAAATGGTTTTCCTGAGAAAATATAAAATCCGAAACATACGAAATGGAATGTGATGACAATGGCTAAAAAGGCCGTAAAACGGTTGGCAGGCAGCCACTTGTATTTCTTATTCCACTTCTCAAAAAAGTTATACCCCGTCATTAACACGGCGTGGTACAGGCCGTACACAATATATTGCAAGGCAAGTCCATGCCAGACGCCCATCAGCATGAACAGCAGGAAATACCCGATGTTCGAGACGGCCATCCGGTTCTTTATCCATTTTTTCTTTGTCATCCAGAATACAAAGCGCATAAATACGTAGTCTCTGAACCAAAAGGATAAGGACATGTGCCAGCGGTTCCAGAAGTCTTTAATGTTTTTGCTGATAAACGGCTTATTAAAGTTTTCCGGAGATTTGATACCCATAATGTAGCTGACACCGACGGCAAACATCGTGTAACCCGCAAAATCAAAAAACAGGTACAAGCTGTATCCGTACATGTACAGCACATTACCCCACAGTTTGCTGTGGGTGATATGAGACAGATTCATAATGAAGTACGTGTTAATCGCATATCCGATAATGAATTTGTACAAGAAACCGATAAAAATTTTATGAATGCCGGTATACAATAAATCAGCGTATTCTTCCTTTGTCCATACTTTCTGTTCGTCCTTGGCAAATCTGCGGTATCTGTCGATCGGACCGGAAGAAATGGTCGGGAAAAACATAATAAAGTACAAAAGACGGTGAAGCGGCATTTTTTCTTTAATCAGTCCGTCTCTCGTTTCCATGATCAACTGGACGCCTTTAAATGTCAAATAAGAAATCCCTAAGAAACTGATCAGGTTTTGAACCGGATGATGAGGCGCCGGCGGAAAGAAAAACGGCCATAATTTAGATAAAAACAGGGGTAAAATGGACGCGATCACGGCCATACTGAAGACAAAGCCGCTGTTGGCTTTCAGTCTGTAAGCGAGATACCCCCTGATTAAAAGCACCTGCCACAGCGTAAAGATACATAATGCGATCACGCCGTGCAGATCATGCGAGAAAATCAAAGCCAGTACGATGATGGATATAAACATGTTGTATCCTTGAAATCTCTTGCCGTTCAGCCCTAAAATAATCGTCGGCAAGAGAAGGATTCCAAGTAGGATAAAGAAGAAAAACGAGCTGTAAGGCGTCATACAAGAACCTCTTCGCCAATGCGTTTACGGTCGATTTTTCCGTTCGCAGTCATTTGAATGTGATCCTGATAAATGAATTTTCTCGGAATCATGTAGGCCGGAAGCGAAGCGGCCAGCTCTTTCTTAATGGCGCTTGTCAGCTGGAATTCTTTTTCAAAATCATGTTTTTCAGGCACGATGGCGGCAATTAGATATTCGACAGTTCCGTTAGGCTGATACGGGATGACAACCGCTGATCGTACATATTGAGACTGCCTTACATGGACTTCGATTTCCTCAAGCTCCATGCGGTAGCCGTGAAGCTTAATCTGGAAATCAAGGCGTCCTTGGCAGAAAATCTGACCTTCTTGAACATATCCGGCATCACCCGTATGATATGCCCACTGTCCGTCAACAGAGAAAAACGCTTTTTCCGTCAGAGACGGCTCTCCGAGATAGCCTTTGCTCACGCTCGGGCCGGCGATGATGATTTCCCCTTTTTCTCCGTCCGGAAGCTTATTCCCGTTTTCATCCATGATGAAGATATTCATATCGGGTTTTGCAAAACCGACGGGCAGAGATTCATTTTCATCGATGACCTGCTGCGTAATCTCAACGGAGGTGACGGCAACCGTTGTTTCAGTCGGGCCGTATGTATTGAATACACGGGCCTTCGGAAAACGGTTTAACAGTTCCTGCGCCACGGCAGCCGGAAGGGCTTCTCCGCAAAACATAAATACTTCTGTGTCAGGCAGGAGCTCCTGCGTAAAGCCGGGGTCCATCAGACACATTTGGACGAAAGACGGCGTCGATGTCCAGACGTTCAGTTTGGATTTCTCCAGCTCTTCGAACAATACTTTCGGCTTATTGATTTTGTCTTTCGTTACGCAGTGCAGCGTACCGCCCGTTTGAAGCGACGGGAAAATATCCATGACAGACAAATCAAAAGAAAACGGAGCTTGGTTTAAGAATGTCTTGCCTTCGCCCACAGGAAAATCCCTGCAGATCCAGTCAGTGAAGCTTTGCAGGTTATCAGCTGATATTTGCACGCCTTTCGGATTTCCTGTGCTGCCGGACGTGTAAATAATGTAAAAAGTGTCCAGCTCTTTTACCCAGTTCTCGCGGCTGAGGTCTGCATCTCCGTCAGCTGCAAGTTCTTCGGGTGTAACAGTTTTAATCAGATTGCTTCCCGTATCGACTGCATCGCCCGATACGCTGATGAGCAGCTCTGCGCCTGAGCTTTCAATGATTTTGACGATCCGCTCCGCCGGAATGGATACATCGACGGGGATGTAAGGGCGGCCCGCTTTGACGCTTCCTAAGAAAGAAACGATCATATTCGGCTCCATATGTCCGTAAACCAGAACAGGCGTTTTCGAACCGTCAGCCGTATGTTTTTGAATGCCGGACGCGACCCGCTCCGACAAATCCCATAATTCCCCGTAAGTGAGGGAATGATCTAAGGAACGAAACGCTTCGGCCTGAGGCTTGGCGTCTGCGTATGTTTTTATAGCATCAAGTAGTTTCATAGTTATCCTCCCCGATTAGAAATCGTTGTAAATATAAGTGCCGGTATTTGCTGTATGAAAACCATACATCCAAAAGAGCAATACTAATATCAGAAAATAAAAGCCTGTATGAAACGTCCATTTGACCAATGTATTTTCATAAGCACGTTTTAATTTTTGCATCATGTTAAATTCCTTCCCGCGTATTCAATAATTACACCAGTATATGACGATTAGATTAACAAAAAGTTTCAAAATATGTCTAATATCCTAAGCTTAAAATTTCCTTAAAAATGAATGAGAAACAAAAGGCTGGAAAACACGCATGTAAAAATTCGCGAAAGATCATACTAAAAAAGCGCTGTGCAGGCGGGATTTTTAACTTACGTAAATATAATTGAGGTAAAAAAAATTTGCCGGCTTTTTCTTGGTCTGGTTGTGCTGAATCCCAATGGAGAAGGGCGAAAAGCCGTTTCCGGCAGGAAAGCTGATAAAGCGCCGCATCTTGTGAAATGAGGAAGAAATTATTATGATAGATAAGGTAGCAGAAAACATGAAAACCCCAATTCAACACTACTGTTATCGGCTGACTGTGAAAGCCTTTTAATAGAAAGGAAGAGGAAAATGAATCAAAACAATATGGGAGGCAGCCAAAAGACGCCTGAAAAAGAAAGCATGGGCCGTATTTTGTGGCAGTTAACCCGCCCTCATACATTAACGGCATCGTTTGTGCCCGTACTTCTCGGCACCGTATTGGCGATGTTTTACGTAAAGGTTGATTTCCTGCTGTTTTTGGCCATGCTGTTTTCCTGCCTTTGGATTCAGATCGCCACGAACTTATTCAATGAATATTACGATTTTAAACGCGGTTTAGATACGGAGGATTCCGTCGGTATCGGCGGAGCGATCGTCCGCCACGGCATGAAGCCGAAAACAATACTGCAGCTGGCGCTCGGCTCTTATGCGATTGCCCTCGTGCTCGGTGTTTATATCTGCATGAGCAGCAGCTGGTGGCTTGCGGCAATCGGCCTTGCCGGCATGCTGATCGGCTACCTGTATACGGGCGGCCCGCTGCCGATTGCGTATACACCGTTCGGGGAACTGTTCTCCGGCATTTGCATGGGTTCTGTATTTGTCCTTATTTCTTTCTTTATTCAGACAGGCGAAGTAAATGAACAGAGCATTTTGATTTCCATTCCGATCGCCATCTTGGTCGGGGCGATTAACCTGTCCAACAATATCCGTGATATTGAAGAAGATAAAAAGGGCGGACGTAAAACGCTGGCGATTTTGATGGGGCATAGAGGAGCCGTCATAATACTGGCCGCATCCTTTGCCATCGCTTACATCTGGATTGTCGGTCTTGTCATCATGGGGTACACAAGTCCGTGGCTGTTCCTGGTCTTTTTGAGCGTGCCGAAACCGATTCAGGCCGTGAAAGGCTTTGTGAAAAACGAAATGCCGATGAACATGATTATTGCAATGAAATCAACGGCGCAAACCAATACATTCTTCGGATTCCTGCTTTCAATCGGACTCCTGATCAGTTATTTCCGCTGATCAAATAAAAAAGCAAATGTCATAACCGGCATTTGCTTTTTTTATGAAATAATCTTCACGATTTTGTAAAGAACCTCACTGCAAACCGACCCGTCTAATACGTGGACAGCAAAGCAAGGAGATGAAAAAAATGGACTTATCAACAGCCCATATGGATGATTTAAAAACAGTTATGGAAGATTGGAAAAATGAATTATTAGTTTATAAATTTGCTTTAGATGAGCTGGATACGAAGTTTTCTATCATCAGCCAGGAATATAATCTGATTCACGGGCATAACCCGATCGAGCATACAAAATCACGCGTAAAAAGTTTTGAGAGCATCGTCAACAAACTGATGCGCAAAGGCTGCGATGTGACGACGCAGGAAATGAAAGAGCATATTCATGATATCGCGGGTGTCAGGATTATCTGTTCCTTTATTTCCGATATTTATAATGTCGCTGAGGTTTTGAAGCAGCATAAGGACCTGAAAATCGTGAAGGTGAAGGATTATATCAAACATCCAAAGCCGAACGGCTACCGCAGCCTGCATTTGATTATTGAAATTCCCGTCTATTTGACGAATCGTGTGGAATATGTGAAGGCGGAAATCCAAATCCGCACCATCGCCATGGATTTTTGGGCGAGTCTTGAGCATAAAATTTATTATAAATTGAATAACGAAGTCCCGAAGCATCTGACCGACGAGCTGAAGGAAGCGGCGGAAATCGCCCATTATTTAGACGAAAAAATGCTTGGGATTAAGAAAGAAGTCGATTAGCATCACAAACAGCCGGACCGCTTTTATGTGCAGTCCGGCTGTTTATTTATCCGTTTACGCGCAGCTGTACAAATTTTCGCTTGCCCACCTGAATCGTCATGCCGTCTTCTGCGGTAATGACGGTATGAAGGGCATCCGTTTTCTCCCCGTTCACTTTGATTCCGCCGTTTTGAATCATACGGCGTGCTTCGCTTTTTGAAGAAAAGAGGCCAATCGTGACGAGCAGCTCAATAAGGGGCACGGTCTTTTCTCCATCCCATATGACGGTTTTCATATCTTCAGGCAGGCTGTTTTGCTGGAAGACACGTTTGAAATGCCGTTCTGCCGCATCCGCCGCTTTCCTGCCGTGGTACATTCTGACGATTATACCCGCTAAGATCATTTTGGCATCTCTCGGATGAAGCTTTCCTGATTCCAAATCCTTCTCCATCTGTTTTTTCTCCGCAGGCTCTAAGTCTGTCGCTAAATGAATATATGTTTTCATCAGGCTGTCCGGCAGTGACATCGTTTTGCCGTACATGTCGTTCGGATGCTCGTCAATACCGATGTAGTTGTTTTTTGATTTAGACATTTTTTCAACGCCGTCAAGACCCTCCAAAAGCGGCATGAGGATGACGACCTGCTTTTCTTTTTTGTAGCGTTCTTGGAAATGGCGGCCCATCAGCACGTTAAAATGCTGATCCGTACCGCCGAGTTCAATATCGCTTTCGAGAACGACAGAATCGTAACCCTGCATCAGCGGGTAAAAGAATTCGTGAAGTGAGATCGGTTTTTGCATGGCGATGCGCTCCTCAAAGTCATCGCGCTCCATCAGACGGGCGACAGTAATTTTCCCCGCTAATTCAATCACATCTTCCAGATTCAATGTCTTCAGCCATTTTGAGTTGCAGTGAAGTTCAACTTTGTCTTGATCCAGCACCTTGCCAAACTGTTCAAAGTAGGTTTTGGCATTGTGCTGGACTTCTTCATCAGTCAGCTGTTTTCTGGCTTGCGACTTCCCCGTCGGATCACCGATTTTTCCGGTGAAGTCCCCGATAACAAGCTGTATGATATGGCCGTTTTCTTGAAATTGGCGGAGTTTGTTTAACACGACGGTATGTCCCAAGTGGACGTCGGGTGCGGACGGATCAAGGCCGAGTTTAATGTTCAGCGGCTTGCCGGATGCCACTGATTTGGCGATTTTATTTCTCAATTCTTCAGGCGGTATGACGTCCGCGGCGCCGGTCATGTACAAATCCAGCTGCCTTTGCACTTCTTTTTCCTGATCATTCGTTAAAGTGATTGATTCCATCTTTTACATCCTCCTTTTTTTAGCCAAACAAAAAAGCCGCATCCCAAAAGGGACGTGGCTGTATGCACGCGGTACCACCCTGATTGAAGACGACGTCTTCCGCTCATTCGAATAACGGTTTCCCGTTCTTTGCTACTGAAGTTCACAAAGAAAGCTCAGGGAGGTAATTCACGTTTGTCTTTGTGCCGGCTTGCACCATCCGCCGGCTCTCTGAAACAGGGAGACAATCCGTTACTGATTCCCGTCATAGCTGCTATGTTATGAAATTGTCAGCGATTTTTTGCAGCAGGGCGGACAGCGTTTTTTGTTCCTGTTTATCCAGACAGGCCGTCAGTTCAATTTCCCCCTGATGAAAGTCGGGGTAAAGATCTTCAATAACCTTTCTGCCCTCATCGGTAATACTGACGAATACAAGCCTGCGGTCTCTTTTGTTCGTTTGTCTGCTGCATAAGCCCTTCTTCTCCAAAGTGTTCAAGACATTGCTCGCCGTCGCCGCGGTAATTCCGGATAGAGCGGCTATCCTTCTTGTATCAAGCGTTTCCCATTCACAAAGGTCATACAGGATGGAAAACGCCGTCCATGATAATTTGTGTGCCGACAGCACCTCTTTCTCCATTTTTACACGGAGCTGCTGGGCGGACCGATAGAGTGCAGCGGCAATATAGGCCGCCTCTTTGTTTCGGCCGGATAGATCGGAAAAAGGCCTGTTCGGCTTCTTATTGTCTGATCCGGCATCGTTGCGATTCGTCAATGGCGTCATGCTCCTTATTATTGTCAGAATCATTAGCTATGAAATGAATTTTAACAGAGAATGCAAAAGATATCAAATCGCAAACAGCACATTCCCGCGCAAAAAATGTGTGGGATCAAGGTTTACTTTTTTCAAAAAGGGAAAGACATTTGTACAACAAAAAGGGAGATGAATATCAGTGGGAAAAAATGAAACAATGCATATCGTATCATGTGCTGATGATCATTATGCTCGTCATTTGGGTGGGATGTTCGCTTCTTTATTGATGAATATGGACAAAACAAGGGATGCGAAATTATATGTAATCGACGGCGGAATTACTGCCGAAAACAAGGACAAGCTTGAACAGACCGCGATGTCATTCGGAGCGCCGCTTGAATTTTTAGAAGTGGATGCTGATCAATACAAGCATGCCGTCGAAAGCAGCCACATTACTAAAGCGGCTTATTACCGCATTTCCATCCCTGATTTAATTAAGGATGAGTCTGTGAAGCGGATGATCTACATTGATTGCGACGCGATTGTGATGGAAGATATTTCAGCTCTATGGGATTTGAATATTTCCCCGGCAATTGTTGCGGCGGTAGAGGATGCCGGACAGCATGACAGACTGAAAAAAATGAATATCAGCGATACTGCCAAGTATTTTAATTCCGGCATTATGATTATAGATTTCGAACCTTGGAGAAAACAAAATATTTCCGAAAAGGTGATTGATTTTATCAATGAAAACAGTTCGGAGGATTTTCTCGTATTTCATGATCAGGACGCGCTTAACGCGATCTTATATGATCAATGGCATGAACTGCATCCGCGCTGGAATGCGCAGACGCATATTATCATGAATGAGAAAACGCCTCCTGAACTGATTGACCGTATACGATACAGAGAAACACGTGCCGAGCCGGCCATCGTCCATTTCTGCGGAGGAGACAAGCCTTGGAATACAGGTACCGCGCACCCGTACCGTGATCATTATTTCCGATATATGTCCTTTACGAAATGGAACACGATCGACCGCCCGGCTATGAACCAATAGGCAGGTGTGATGAAAACGCTTGTGAAGCCGTTATCCGGCTCATAAGCGTTTTTTAATGTTTTACCCGGATCGCGCGCACACGTTTTTGCAGACTGGTCTTTTCGGCAGACGGCTTCAGCCGGCTGACCGCCGTTTGTGCCGCTGATTTTGCCTTTTTCGTTTTGGTTTTTTCGGCCGTTTTCACTTTGTCTCTTGCTTGTTTCCGGTTGATTTTATCTTTTATCCGCTCAAGCCGTTTTTCCAGGGCGGTTTTTTCTTTTCCCGGCTGGAGCTCGCTGACTGCTTTTTTGGCTTTGGCGGCGTTGGCCTCAGAGGTCTTTTTTTCCGCCTGCTTGACGCTGGCTTCGGCTGTTTTCAAAAGGCCTGAGTTGACAGCATCCAGCCGCTTTTGCAGCCCTTTTTTCTCTGAGCCGGCCGCTAATTTGCGGATGGCGCTTTGGGCGGCATTGACGGCGGTTTTTTTCTTTTGTTTTTCGGCAGTCCGGACTTTGTCTCTTGCATCCGTCACATTTCTTGCGGCTTGAACTTTATTGATTCGCGCCTCAAGTGCGGTTTTTCCCTTTGACTTGGGAAGCTTGCTGACCGACGTTTTTGCTTGATTGATATCTGCCTGCTTTTTCGTTTTTTCCGCTTTTATGACGGCCTGTTCGGCAAAACTTTTTTGGTTCGTATAATATTGCACCAGCCCGTAACCGAATCGGCTGTCACGTCCGGGAGCGCCTAGGTCTTTGACGTTTTGCCGCATCTGCTGCCGGAGCTGCGTATTTGTTTCCTCCGGATATTTCTGCTTGAGCAGTGCGAACATGCCGGTGACGTGCGGAGCGGCTTGAGATGTCCCGTCCGCCGTTGCATACATTTGATTCAGGTAAGTGCTTGTTATATTGGTGCCGGGTGCGGCAAATTCAATTTCTTTTCCGGTCGTGGAAAACGCCGCAAGTCCGTTTTTTTCGGTTGACGCTGAGACTGCCGTTACGCTGCTGTAGGCGCCCGGATAATTGACGGGTTTTTTATTGCCGTCATTTCCTGCGGCGGCTACGATCACGATTCCTTTTTTGTAAGCTTTGTCGACGGCGTCGTGAAGAATTTTGCTGTCTGCGTTTGTTCCGAGGCTCATATTGATGATGTCCATTTTATTGGCGATTGACCAGTCGATCGCTTTAAGAAGGCTTTTAAGATCTCCCGCACCTTTTCGATCCAAAGCTTTAACCGCATATAACCGGACATCCGGCGCGATGCCGTCAATGCCGTATCCGTCATGCTTGGCCGCAATGATCCCGGCGACATGTGTACCGTGTCCGTTGTCATCTTTGTATGAGGATGTATAGCTGACTGCGGAATAGCCTCCCGCAATGGAAAGGTCATCATGAGGATAAATCCCGCTGTCAATGACAGCCACTTTCACCTTTTGTCCCGTCAAGCCTTCTTTCCAAGCCTGCTTGACCTGTGTCGGTTCTATATCCCATTGCGGCAGCGCGTAACTGCTGCTTGGAGCCGCTGATAACAGGTGTACATCAGAGCCGCCTGCTGCCTGAAAGGATACATTGTCTTCTACATATAAGATGTCAGGATCTTGCTTCAGGTCTTTCACCGTTTGCGAATCGGCCGACACGGCGACTGCCGGGAGATGCTGATAGGTCTGTTCCACATCCGCTCCGCTGTCTATGGCGGATTCCTTGCCGTTTTGATTTTTGTACACTACGATAACGTCCCGGTCGTGCGTCTCGGCGTGCGCTGGCGCCGCGGCGGAGAATAGGCTGACGCACAAGGCAGCGGCCATTATCGGTTTTAGGATGTGATGCATTGTGGTTCCCCCTTTTTTCTTTATATATCGGCAGTGCGGAATTCTTTTTTTCCTAAGGGAAAAGGAAAATTTCTGTATGCAAATGTAAACGCTTTCAAAATATGATGAAGAAAATGCTTTAAGACATTTGCGCAATGAACTCAAAAAGGGGGTTTTTTGATAAATGAGTACGTTCAATCGGGTAATGGAAGAAAAAATCATGCCTGTCGCCGGAAAAGTCGCCGGTCAAAGGCACTTAAGAGCTTTGCGTGACGGCATTATTCTGTCTATGCCGCTTATTATCATCGGATCGGTTTTTCTGATTCTGACGAGTCTTCCGATTCCCGGTTACGCCGATTTTATGGCGGGTCTTTTCGGTGAACATTGGGTTGAAAAGTTCGGGTATCCGGTGAATGCGTCCTTTGACATTATGGCGCTCGTCGCCGCCTTTGGAATAGCTTACCGGCTTGCAGAAAGCTATGAGGTGGATGCCCTGTCGTCGGGAGCCATTGCCCTTGCCGCCTTTTTATTGGCGACGCCGTATCAGATTCCGTTTATTCCTGACGGCTCGGCAACAGAGATTATGGTGGGAGGCGGCATCCCGATTTCACTGCTCGGAAGCAAAGGTCTGTTTGTCGCGATGATCATTGCAATGCTGTCTACGGAAGTGTACCGGTTTATCATCCAAAGAAATATCGTCATTAAGATGCCTGACGGAGTGCCGCCTGCGGTCAGCAAATCGTTCGTCGCGCTCATTCCCGGTTTCATTATTATTACGCTCGTTTGGCTGGCCCGTCTGTTTATTGAAATGACTCCTTTTAAAAGCCTTCACAATGTCGTAGGCGACCTGCTGGGCACCCCGCTGTCTATTTTAGGCGGGAGTCTCGGCGGAAGCCTTGTCGCCGAATTCGTGCAAATGCTGCTTTGGTCTTGCGGCATACACGGCGCATCCATTATCGGCGGAGTCATGTCACCGATCTGGTACGGGGCGATGGACGCCAACCGTTTGGCTTTTCAAGCGGGAGAAGCGCTGCCGAGCATTTTTACGACACAGTTCTTTCAAATATGGATTAATGTCGGCGGAAGCGGAGCGACGCTAGCCCTTGTGCTGACCATGCTTGTGCGCTCCAGAAGCAAACAGATGAAACAGCTCGGCCGTCTCGGCATCGGGCCTGCGATATTTAACATTAACGAACCGATTATTTTCGGAATGCCGCTCGTCATGAATCCGCTGTTAATCGTGCCTTTTATCATCGCGCCGCTCTTGACCATTACGGCGACGTACATCGGAATGAGCACGGGGATGGTGGCAAAACCGGCGGGAATCGCCGTGCCGTGGACGATGCCGCCGCTGATTTCAGGTTATCTGGCGACGGGCGGGAAAATCTCCGGTTCGGTGATGCAGCTGATCAACCTCCTGATTACATTTATCATTTATTATCCGTTTTTCAGAATTTGGGATCTTCAAAAATGGAGAGAGGAACGGGAAGCGGCGCAAAACGTCACAGAAGAAACATAAAAAAACGGGCGCTTCCGCCCGTTTTTTTAACGCTGGAAAAATTCAATCCATTCGCCGTCAGGTCCTTCAATGTAAAAGTAGCGGTATCCGTTGGGAAGCGTCGTGATTTCTTCATCAATAAATACAGCGCCCTGGCGTTTCGCATGCGTGAATTCCGCCGCGATATCTTCAGTTAATAAAGCGATATGATGCACTTTTCCTTCTGCGGGAAGCTCGCTGCTGTAGCCTTGGATCAATTCAATCTCCGTCTCGGGCCCTTCCTGAAAGCCGAGAAAGGCGAGTTCAATAATGCCGTTTGTATGGGTGATCCGGTCCTTTAACGTCATACCGAGAACGTCTTGATAAAAGGCGATGGATGTTTCAATATCTTTGACCATAATGCCTGTATGGTCGATTCTTTTGGCTGTCATGGTTTTCCCCCTGTTTTGTATTTTTCGGGACAATGCATGTTTTATGGTACGATAAGAGAAAGCAAAACGAAAGAGGAATGCACAATGAAGCTACTTACAGTGAAAGATACATTTGCCGGAAAGCTGAAAAAAGGATTCCCCCTGATTGAAAAAGACGCTCTGTCCGGAAGCTCGGCTCACTTAACAGAGGGCGATCTTTTTGATGTGAAATCCGAGAAGGGTGAATTTATCGGAAAAGGCTATTACGGTCTGCAGAATAAAGGAGTCGGCTGGGTGCTGTCCCGCGCGAGAGATGAACGGATCGACGGACGCTTCTTTCTGGACAAGCTGAAAAAAGCGGCTGAAGCAAGGGCCCATCTGTTTAAGGCGTCCGATACAACGGCGTTCCGTCTTTTCAACGGTGAGGGCGACGGCATCGGCGGCGTCACGATTGACTTCTATGACGGTTATCTGCTGATTCAATGGTACAGCAAAGGCATTTACGCATATAAGGACAGTTTGATTGAGGCGATTGACGGGCTGGAACTGTCTTATAAAGCGATCTACGAAAAGAAACGGTTTGATACCGCCGGACAATATGTAGAAGACGACGATTTTGTCAAAGGCGAAAGAGGAGATTTTCCGGTCATTGTTCAAGAAAACGGGATACAGTACGCTGTGGATTTAAACGACGGGGCGATGACGGGCATTTTCTTAGACCAGCGTCATGTGCGCAAAGCGATCCGGGACAAGTATGCAAACGGCAGACGGGTGCTGAATACGTTCTCTTATACGGGAGCATTTTCCGTTGCGGCGGCGCTTGGAGGAGCAGAGAAAACGACAAGCGTCGATGTCGCCAACCGCAGCCTGGCAAAAACGATTGAACAGTTCAGCGCCAACGGAATTGATTATGAGGCGCATGACATTAAGGTTATGGATGTATTCAAATACTTCGGCTATGCGGAAAAAAAAGGGCTGGCATTTGACCTCATCATCCTTGATCCGCCTTCTTTCGCCCGCACAAAAAAACGGACGTTCAGCGCGGCGAAAGATTATAAAAACCTGCTGAAGGAAACGATCGCCATCACTGCGAAAAACGGCATCATCGTTGCATCGACAAACAGCAGCGCCTTCAACATGAAGAAATTTAAAGGCTTTATAGAGGCTGCCTTTAAAGAAACAAACGAGGGTTACGACATTTTGGAAGAATATACGCTTCCGGAGGATTTCAAAACGATACCCGCGTTTAAAGAAGGGAACTATTTGAAGGTTGTTTTCTTGCGGAAAAAATAGGATTATCGTGTATAGCGTGGAGGAGGGAAAAGAAACCCCTCCTCCGCCATGTGGCGGTTGAATTCTTCCTGTCGCTTCATGAATTCAACCAAAGGATTGTCCTGTAGCGATGTAGCGGTATCCGATATGGTTAGTTTTGAACGATATAGGCTTGCTATATGCTTTACCGTTTCGTCGAGTGAGTGTCCATTGATCTTAGTCTTTGTACATAGATACTCTAAAGTCTTTACGTCATCCTCGGTATAGAGTCGCCATCCTTTTGAATCTTTATTGAAGGAGCAGTCTTGTTCTTCAAGCATACTGGCATACTTGCGGACAGTCACCGGCTCTATACCGAGGTGTTTTGCGACGTCTTTTGATGATAATTTGACTCCCATGTCCATCACGTATCACCTCGTAAAAAGGTTCGCTATGGCGAGGCGAAAGCCCTTTTAGTGCTGCATACTTTATATGTTTGAGTTGTTTTGGGATAGGATATCAAGGTGCAGTGTTCAGTGTATAAGCATCAAATGTTTTGGGGAAAAGTCGAGGGGTTTTGACAAAAGAAATGGTATAATTTCTTTAAGAGTGAGTACCCCCCAATGTGGTTGAAAAAAGAGGATGTACATACAAAGTAGGACGGGAAAAGGCTTTTGAATTACAAAGACGAGGATGATCTATTGGCATCTTCACTTTAAAAATTCATCCGTAAATAAGTCTTTAAACAAAAAAAGTTAGAAAGAGGTAAAAATATGAAAAAAACCTTTTACTTATTTTTGATATTATATATAATAATAGTATTATTGCTTAATTCTGTATATGATTTAAGTAATGTATTATTAACTGTTTTGTTTGCTATATTCGTTGGTGCATTAGTGATTTATAGCATTGCGAAACGGAGTAAAAGGTGATGAGAGAAAAAAGTGTTAAAGAAGGTTACTAAATTATTAATAGCGGGGTGTATTCTCGCTACCGTGTTGTCTGCTTTTGCCCCTAGTTCTAAAGCAGCTTGTCGACCGACAAATCTTGGAACTCAGTGTGATAATGATGTTCTTCTTAAAAAGAGGGTAAAGGTTTATTACACAAAGAATCAGGTAAATAAAGTTGTGTCTAGATATAACAATATGGGGTCTAATAAAGGGCTTATTCTGGGTTATATTATTGGGCTAGCACACCCTTCTGCTGGTTTAAGTGTTTTAATGTATCAAGTAGGAGCTAATAATATGATTAAGCCTTTTAAAACTGCTAAATCTAAGAAAAAGGGTCTAGAGATTTCTTACACGGTTACAGTTTATAAGTGGTCAAATGCATCTACTAAGGTTTCTGGAGTAAAATATAAATATAGATAAGACCAAGTAATACATAATGAGCAGGCGACGGCCTGCTTTTTTTATTTACGGAAGAATGAATAAGGAAAACTGAAAATCGATCTGCAGATCAGGAAGCCTAGGGGATGATGCGTTCCTAGCGTGAGTCAACGGTAACCGGACCGTAGGGAGTCGCTTTAAATTGGGCGAAAATAATAATGACTTTCTTACTGTCCAAACGTTATTAAAGAAACAGTCCGCTATTACTTAGTATCTCATCTGTATCAAGTAAGGTGGCCTCTCTTATCCCCGCATTGTTAGCTTTCATGAAGGATTGCACAGCCTGGTAGCCTACCGCATAGCCTGCAAATGGTGATAATCCAACAGGCTGATAACCTTGTTGAGCTGCAAAAGTGTCACCAAACATATAACTGCTGACCTCATCGAATCCTTTAATATGTAATGAGTCTTTGAAGATTTCTTTTGAGTATTCTAAGTCTTCTTTTTCAAAGGAAGTAACCCAAGGACCTAAAAGCGTTTCTCCGTAAAGTTCTTTGGCAAATGATTCTGCTAACCCCTCTATAATTAAGTAATCACCGACCGTTACGTTCCCATAATCCCAATTGAAATATGAAAAACGAATATTATGATGAAATTCATGAGCAATTACAGCGGGCAGTCTTGGTATATTATATGAATTGGGGAATATACAAATTTGAATAAACCCTGGAATGCCTCCAAATCCACAATATCCTTTATGTAATTCAAGCTTTTTTTGATTAGCTAGATACATCCCAAATCTTATTTCATCAGCATTTATTTGTAAGTTGTTTTGTTCGATAAATTCAACACAATGAGTTAAAGTGTCAAATGCAATTTGAGAAGCTTGAATTTCTTTTAGGTTCTCTAATGCTTTTCTACCGGTTTCCGTATCCGTTAAGCTCAGATAGCCCATCATATTTGTAGCTACTATTACATCATATCCGTTAGGGTGCTTTGCCTTTAAGGGAACATTTATCTTTTTCCACATGTCTTCAAAAGGTTTCATCATTGAATATCGATAATAATCTTCTCTATTTTCAGTCATTGAAAATAACTTTTCGTATTGCCTAATTGTATCTTCCATAATGATTTTAATTGGTATCACCCTTTTTTTGACTGTCTATGAAAATTTTAATTGCATCACTCATAAGCTTCGCCAACCCTTCACCATACTGATCGATGTTCTTAGTAAAGCGTGTATCTTCAATATAGAGTTGACCTAATCCATAAAAAGCATCAAAAGAATATTCACCAAAATTCTCATTTAGAAAATCAAACCATTCTTTGATAGCTGTTTGTACTTCTGGAGACTTCGGGGATTGATTAATAAGGAGTGCAAATGTATTGAACATTGTAGTCCACTTATCAGATAAATCTTTTTGCTCGTCATCAGTCATGTTTTTCAATCTTATATTTACCTCATCGACAGGTTGATCGCCCCACCGTTTGCGAGCTTCTTGTTCATAAAGATCATGCTTAAAGTGAATACCTTCAAACCTCTCTTTGTTTGTCATGGAGATTTCTCCCTTGATATGTTTGATTGATTTATCTATGGTTTCAATCATCTTGTCTACTCTATTTCGTTTCTCAATCAACATTTTCTTTTGTAATATTAATGCCTCCCTTCGGTTAAATGAAGGACTATTGATGATTTCTTTAATCTCTTTTAAGGAGAAATCGAGCTCCTTGAAAAATAATATCTGTTGCAGCTGTTCAAGATTCTCTTCAGAATAAAGCCGATAACCGGAATCGGTGGTTTCTTTAGGAGTCAATAATCCAATTTGATCGTAATGATGGAGAGTACGGATGCTTACTCCAATCAGTTCAGCTACTTCTTTTACTTTCATACCCGTCACTTTTTCCACCTCCTCAATTGCTACTCTAAAGTATTACGCAACGTAAGAGTCAATAGTTAGCTGTACATTTTTTGTAAAAGGGGAGAACATTGATTTTAGTTATGAAAACAAAAAAAGCCGGGCGTGAAACCCCGGCTTTTTTTCTATTCAATAATTTGCTGCACCCGGCCGATTCGGCCGTCTTCTAGGCGAACCTTAATGCCGCGCGGGTGGAAGCTTGAGTTTGTCAAAATATCTTTCACGATTCCTCTTGTCAGCTTCCCTGAACGCTGGTCGGCTTTCAGGACGATATCGACTTCAAGTCCTTTTCTGATGCTGCTTCGCTGCTGGCCGTTCATATGACACATCCGTTCTTCAGTCTTTTCACTTCATGTCTTATCATATCGTGTTTTCGTCTTTTTATGAAGGACGGACAAATCAATTCTTACGGCCAACAAAAAAAGACCGCTCTGTAAGGAGCAGTCTTTTATGACATAAACGAAAGCAAAATCGGGGCCGCGCACAGCGTCATAATCGCGGCGAGAATCATGGACACGCTTGAGATCGTTCCAGATACGGAGCTGAGCTCAAATGCTTTAGATGTTCCCGCTCCGTGCGCGCTTGTTCCGAGCAGCACGCCCCGGGCAACTTCGTTATCAATGCGGAAATAGCGGATGACCATCGGCCCGATGATCGTTCCCAGTAAAGCCGTTAAAATGACAAAAACCGCTGTAACAGCCGGCATCCCGCCGATCATTTCTGATACGTTCATGGCAATCGGCGTCGTCACGGATCTCGGTACGAGACTGTCGACTAAGCTGCTGCCGAGATGGAACCATTTCGCGATAAAGGCCGTTGACAGAATGGCGATACATGAACCGACCGCCACGTTCAAAATAATTTCCACGGCGTATTTCTTTAAAATCGGGAAATATTTATAAAGCGGGATGGCGAACGCCACTGTGGCCGGCTGAAGCATATCGGTCAGCACTCCGCCGCCGAGATTGTATGTCTGATACGGGACATTGACAAGAAGCAGCAGTCCGACCAAAACGGCGGGCGTAACCAGAAGCGGCGAAGTATACACCCGCGGAAATCGAATGTAGAGTTTTTTTGCGCCCAAATACACCAAAACAGTTAAGAATAAACTTAAGATTCCGATGAACACGTTTGTTTTTTCTCCTTTCTTTTTGCTATAAGCTGTGTAAGCGTACCTGTTGAAACCATCACAACAAATGTGCTGATGACGACGACAAGTAAAATGCTTACGCCGAATTTAGACATAATATCTCCGTATTCAATCACTCCGACGGCAGACGGGATGAAAAACAACAGCAGCTCGCCGAGGAGCCATGCTGCGCCAAGCTCAATCCATTCAAGCTTGATAATCTTGAAATGCAACAATGTGAAAAGAATCACAATCCCGATTATACTGCCGGGAATATTTATATGAAGAGCCGCCGTGACCCAATTGATCAGACGCGCAAATATAAACAGCAGAGCGATTTGAATAACGGTAAGCAGCAATTTTTTCATCATGATGCCTCCCTTATATTTATATTGTACATAAGGTTTTGCTATAGGTAAAATATATATAAAGAATAATATCTATTCCTTTTGTCTATAGAAAGGATGAAATGAAATGGACATCCGGCACTTAACGTATTTCTTAGAAGTGGCCCGTTTGAAAAGCTTTACGAAGGCTTCACAGTCGCTGTATGTTTCGCAGCCGACTATCTCAAAAATGATTAAAAACCTGGAGACGGAGCTCGGCATCAAGCTCTTTTACCGCAATGGCCGGCAGGTTGAACTGACTGACGCCGGACAGAGCATGTATGTGCAGGCGCAGGAAATCACAAAGTCATTCCAAAACCTGACGTCAGAGCTGAATGATATTATGGAAGTGAAGAAAGGGCATGTCCGCATCGGACTTCCGCCGATGATCGGGTCCGGCTTTTTCCCGAGGGTGCTCGGTGACTTCCGCGTCACATATCCCGAGGTGACGTTTCAGCTTGTAGAAGACGGCTCTATTAAAGTGCAGCAAGGGGTGGAGGACGGCTCGCTTGATATCGGCGTTGTCGTGCTCCCCGCGAATGAAGAGATTTTTCATACGTTTACAATCGTAAAGGAAACCCTTATGCTCGTCGTCCATCCGTCACACCGGCTCGCTGACGAGAAAGAATGCAGTCTGCACGAATTGAAAGACGAGCCTTTCATATTTTTCAGGGAGGATTTTGTCCTTCATAATCGAATTATGACGGAATGTGTGAAAGCCGGATTCAGACCGCACGTCATTTATGAAACATCACAGTGGGACTTTATCAGTGAAATGGTATCGGCCAATCTAGGCATCGGCCTGCTGCCGGAAAGAATCTGCCGCGGCCTTGATCCTGAGAAAGTCAGCACCATTCCGCTCGTTCATCCGGTCATTCCGTGGCATTTAGCCATCATTTGGCGGAAGGACCGCTATATGTCCTTTGCCGCCAGAGCCTGGCTGGAACATACGAAATCGTATTTATGGAATCCGAAAAAGAGAAAAAAGGATGATTAAACCATGGACGCACAAACCGCAGCTCAAAACTTGAGTAAAGTGCGGGAGCAAAGCCCGCTTGTTCACAGTATCACCAATAATGTCGTCACGAACTTCACCGCTAACGGCCTGCTCGCGCTCGGCGCATCGCCCGTTATGGCATATGCAATCGAGGAGGCCGCCGACATGGCGAAAATCGCCGGAGCGCTCGTCCTGAATATAGGCACTCTCAGTACGGCGTCGGTTGAAGCGATGATCGCAGCCGGAAAATCGGCTAACGAAAACGGCGTTCCGGTCATTTTTGATCCGGTCGGCGCCGGCGCCACACCGTTTCGGACAGCATCAGCCCGCAAGATCATACAGGAGGTCCGCTTGTCCGTCATTCGCGGAAATGCCGCGGAAATCGCCAATATTGCCGGCGCCGCCGATTGGAAGATAAAAGGCGTGGATGCAGGGGAAGCCGGAGGAGATCTGGTTCAGCTCGCCAAGACCGCTGCAAGCGGGCTGAAAACGGTCGTTGCGATTACCGGAGAAACCGACGTGATTTCCGACGGCACCGACATATACGCCGTACATAACGGCGATAAACTGCTGACGAAGGTAACTGGGGCTGGGTGTCTGCTGACATCTGTGATCGGAGCCTTCTGCGCAGCAGAGCAGGACGTTCTGCAAGCGGCCGTTTCAGCCGTTTCTGTATACGGAAGCGCAGCTCAGCTTGCCGCTCAGGATACGTCTCATAAGGGACCGGGCAGCTTCCAGATTGAGCTTTTAAACAAGCTGTCGGCCATCTCAGAACAAGAAGCGGCCGAACTTGCTGCAATTGAAAGGGTGACAGAAAAATGACGCGTATTTCTCGGGAAATGATGAAGGATATTTTATCGGTTTATTTTATCATGGGATCAAATAATACAAGCGCAGACCCCGTTTCTGTGGTAAAAAAAGCCATAGAGGGCGGCGCTACGCTTTTTCAATTTCGGGAAAAGGGGAGCGGTTCTTTAACAGGAGAGGATCGTGTGTTATTTGCAAAGCAGGTGCGGGATGTCTGCAGGCGGGCCGGCATTCCTTTCATTATTAATGATGATGTTGAATTGGCCTTGCGCCTTGAGGCGGACGGAGTGCACATCGGCCAGGATGACGCGGACGCTGAAGAAACGAGAGCGGCAATCGGTGATATGATTCTCGGTGTATCGGCACATAACGTCTCCGAGGTGAAGCGGGCGGAGGCCGCCGGAGCCGATTACGTCGGAATGGGTCCGATCTATCCGACCGAAACGAAAAAAGATGCCGAAGCTGTGCAGGGCGTTACATTGATTGAAGAAGTACGGCGTCAGGGCATCACCATTCCGATTGTAGGAATCGGCGGCATTACGGCTGACAATGCGGCGCCCGTCATCGAAGCGGGGGCAGACGGCGTCAGCATGATCAGCGCCATCAGCCAAGCCGAAGATCCAAAGGCGGCGGCGCGCAGGTTTTTTGAAGAAATTCGGCGCTCCAAAGCAAAAAGCTGACATGTTTCTGTCAGAAGGGCTGTCCCGTGAGGACGGCCCTTTTTCTGTATGCACAACTTTTTATTGACAAAGGCTGATATCGGACTATGATTATGATATATAATGATAATCATTTTCAACTACAGGAGGTGCATGATGGCACGGAAGATTGCTTTCATGTTATTCAGCCTGCTCGTCATTTTCAGTTCTTCTGCCGTGGCGAAAGGCGCTGATCCCATCGGTTCACTTATCAGCCTGAATCAGCAAATGATTCAATCTGCAAAAGACGGAAACCTGCAATCCGTCGAAAAAACATTTTCACAATTCAAAACTGTATGGAAAAAGGAAGAGCCTGCTATCAAAAAAGAAAATATATCTTCCTACTCAAAAATGAACTCCAATATCGCAATGATTTCACTTTCTCTGATTAATAAAGATACAAAAAAAGTACAGGCGGCGCTTTCTGAGCTTGGGTCCCATTTGGAAACCTACCGGCAGGCCGTCACATTAAAAGACGCAGCCGGAGGGAGCTCAAGACTTACACTCTCTGCCTATATTCAAAGCTTAAAAGAGACGAAACAGCTGATCAAAAGCAGCCAAACCGCTGAAGCCCAAGCAAAAATCGATCAGCTTGTCACGAATTGGCTGGCAGTCGAAGGAGATGTCGTGTCCCAATCAAAAACGGCCTACACGATTTCAGAAGAGAACCTGGCGCTTATGAAGGCGGAAGCTGAAAACCGCCCGGACCAGGCCATTAAGCATATTGATGAAATGATTCAGCTCCTTGAGCCGATTGCGTCGAGCAGCTACAGCTGGCTGGACGCCGCTCTTATCCCGGTAAGGGAAGGAATGGAAGCGCTTCTTGTGATCGGCGCGCTTTTGACGATGACGAAAAAAGCCCGGGTCACCCGTTCATCAGCTTGGATTTGGGGCGGAGCGTCACTCGGCATGCTCGTCTCTCTCGGTGCGGGAGTCGGCGTCACACTGCTGTTTTCCTCGAACATTTTTGGCGAAAATAACTTTCTGCTCGGCGGCGTGACCGGCATTCTGTCTGCCGTGATGCTCCTGTATGTCGGGGTCTGGCTCCACCGGAACGCTTCAATGGATAAATGGCGGGAAAAAATCAATACACAAAAATCGCAGGCGCTTAAAAAAGGCAGTCTGCTATCCTTCGCGCTGATCGCCTTTTTGGCGGTCGTCAGAGAAGGACTTGAAACGGTGATCTTTTTTATCGGCCTCGTCGGCAAGCTGCGGCTTACAGAATTAATAGGAGGAACCGCGGCGGGATTGTTGATCCTTGCGGCAGCGGGTTTTCTCATGATTAAGCTCGGAATGCGGATTCCGTTAAAGCCGTTCTTTCTGCTGTCCATGGCCGTCGTGCTGTATATGTGCGTGAAATTTCTCGGTACGGGCGTCCACAGCCTGCAACTGGCGGATATTCTGCCGTCTGACGCCGAAAGCTGGCTTCCGTCGGTATCGTTCCTCGGCATCTATCCGTCGATTTACAGCACAATTCCGCAGCTGATCATCATCGGATTTTTAGCCGTCGCACTCGTTATGGAAATCTTAAAAATAAAATCGAATAGAAGGGAAGTTGCAAAATGAAACATATCCAGAAAGCGGCTTTGTCAGCCGGCTTACTCCTCGTTTTGTGCTCGGGCTGCGGCGCTCAGCAGTCAGCGTCTGACAAAGGAGCCGAAAAAAACAGTGTAAACCAGGAAATCAAAACATCAGTTGACAAAATGGAGGATATTCTCACCAAACTGAATGAATCCGTTAAAAAACAAGACCGGAAAGGCATTCAGCAAAAAGGGAAAGAACTGAACAGCTACTGGCTCTCATTTGAAAATAAAATCCGCGGCGATTATCCGTTTGAATACACGGATATCGAAAAGCACCTGCAGCCGATTTATACAGAAGCACAAAAAGATAAGCCTGATACAGAGAAGATTAAATCGGAATCCGTATCGCTGACAGCCTCGCTGGAAGAGCTGACGGGCGCTGAAAAAAGCAGCAAAAAGGCAAGTGACCAGCTCAAGAAAGCGGCTGATGACTATAAAACATATGTGAAAAAACAGAGCGATCAGCTTGTAAAGTCGACCGAAGCGTTTACAGACGCTGTCAAGGCCGGGGACATCGATAAAGCAAAATCACTTTATCCGAAAGCGCGCGTCTATTACGAGCGAATTGAACCGATTGCCGAAAGCCTCGGCACGCTTGACCCGAGAATCGATGCCAGAGAAAATGATGTGGAAGAAGGCGACAAATGGACGGGCTTCCACAAGCTTGAAAAAGCGCTCTGGAAGGACAATAAGATTACTGGCGAAAAAGAAACGGCCGCCGTTCTGTTAAAGGACGTGAAGGAGCTTGACGGCTCTATCGCTTCTCTCAAACTGACGCCGGAACAAATCGTCGCCGGCGCCATGGAACTCCTGAATGAAGCGGGCATCTCAAAGATCACGGGTGAAGAAGAACGTTACTCCCGAATTGATTTAACAGATCTGGCCGCTAATGTCGAAGGCTCAAAAGCCGTATATGAAACAGTGAAAAGCGCGCTTGTGAAAGACCATTCCGACGTCACGGAAAAGCTGGATACGGAATTCAGCGAATTTGAAGTTTTGATGTCGAAATACAAAACGGGTGATCACTCGTATACGTCTTATGATAAATTAAGTAAAGATCAAATCAGAGAGATAAGCACAAAGCTGACGGCCCTTTCTGAAACCATGTCGAAGATTGCCGATGTGCTTTAAAAAGGAGTTATAACACAGCATGAGCGATGAACAAAATAAGGAAAAACAGATCCACAGACGGGATGTTCTGAAGTGGGGCGCCGTAGCGGGCGCAGCCGTCGCTGTCGGAGCGAGCGGCCTCGGAGGACTCGCGCCGCTTTTCAAACCGGCGGCCACCGCTTCAAAGAAGAGTCAAGGGAAAAGTGAAAGTGATCAAATCGTTCCTTTTTACGGAAAGCACCAAGCGGGAATCACAACGGCGCACCAGACGTATGTGTATTTTGCGGCGCTTGATGTCCTGTCAAGCGACAAAGCTGATGTCATCTCCCTTTTCAGAAATTGGACCAGTCTGACGCAGCTCTTGACCTCAGGCGCCGCCCTGTCAGGCGAACAAAAAAATAAATATATGCCTCCGCAGGATACCGGGGAGTCGCAGGATCTGGCACCGGCGAATTTAACCGTTACCTTCGGCTTCGGCCCCGGTTTTTTCGAGAAAGACGGGAAGGACCGCTTCGGACTTAAGGATAAAAAACCGAAGCACCTCGCCGATATTCCGCCGATGCCTAACGACAAGCTCGATAAGAAACAAGGCGGCGGTGATATCGTCATACAAGTCTGCGCGGATAATGAACAGAGTGCGTTCCACGCGGTGCGCAATCTGATTAAACAGGCAGTCGGCGTGTGTGAAGTCCGCTTTCTCAATAAAGGTTTCTTAAGCGGCGGAAAAAACGGCGAAACCCCGCGTAACCTTTTCGGATTCAAAGACGGCACTGGCAACCAAAGCACGAAAGATGAAAACCTGATGAATTCAATCGTTTGGGTTCAATCAGGGGAGCCGGACTGGATGACGGGCGGCACGTACATGGCGTTTAGAAAAATTAAAATGTTTTTAGAAATATGGGACCGTTCATCCTTGAAAGATCAGGAGGACACGTTCGGACGAATGAAAAGCTCGGGCGCGCCTTTCGGACAAGAAAAGGAAACCGACCCCGTCAAGCTGAATCAAATGCCCGCCGACTCACATGTCAGCGTGGCGAAATCAACCGGCAGACAGATTCTGCGGCGGGCATTTTCCTATACGGACGGAATTGATCCGAAAACGGGCTATGTTGACGCAGGCCTGCTGTTTATCAGCTTTCAAAAAGACCCGGACCGCCAATTTGTCCCGATGCTGAAAGCTTTGGCGGCAAAGGATGCGCTGAATGAATACACACAAACGATCGGCTCCTCCTTATTCGCCTGTCCCGGCGGCTGTAAAAAAGGAGAATATATCGCCCAGAGGCTTCTGGAATCGTGACACCTTCCATATGGAGGGTGTTTTTTTAAAAAAACACTTGTAACTATTTATGTTACAACTTAAAATAAAAAAGAAAGGAGACTTACAATGACACTGCAGATTAAAGTATATTCTGATTATGTTTGTCCGTTTTGCTTTGTCGGCAAAGCGGCGTTTGAAGAAGCAATTAAGGACAAGGACGTACAGGTGGAATGGATGCCGTTTGAATTGCGTCCGAGCCCCTCACCAAAACTTGATCCGGTGAATGACCCCGCCAAGCGGCAGATGTGGGAAAACTCAATTGAACCGATGGCGCGGTCTTTAGGCGTTGATATAACGTTCCCCCGCGTATCACCGCATCCTTACACGGATTTGGCGTTTGAAGGCTTCCATTTTGCGAAGGAACATGGGAAAGAAAGCGAATACCATACACGCGTTTTTCGGGCGTTCTTTCAGGAAGAACAAAATATCGGTGACATTGACCTCCTGACAAAGCTTGCGGAAGAAGCCGGACTTGACGGCGGCGCGTTCAAAGAGGCGCTTGAGACAAGGGCGTACAGACACATACAGCGGGAAGCGCTCCGCCATGCCTATGAGGAAGCCGGCATTACCGCAGTGCCGACGTTTATCATCGGTGATGAAAGAATCCCGGGCGCGGCGGGAAAGGAAACCTTTGAACAAATCATTGAGCGGGAATTGAATAAACGGTAACAGTAATAAGCCCTCTGCATCAGCAAGAGGGCTTTCCCATATAGTGTTTGACAAATGTTTGTCTGTCCGCTTCATATGCCGCGGCGTCAAATGAATCACCGCAAAAATGAAGGCACCAAGGCTCTTTCTGGCAGGCGACGCCGACTTGATAGCCGTGTTTTTGAAATTCAAGCGACTGTGATGTGTCGTAAAAATGAAAGCCGCGAAACAAATCCTCCCGCCACTCTACGTCATATTGAGCGGCCATTAACAATCCGTCAATGGCGTCAGCATGCGTAAACAGGCCGTTTTCTTCACCGTTTTCAAATTCCAGAGGGTGGTAACCATTCCCCCGGTATTCAATCACTTTTCCCAGCCGATGCCCGCTTTCCCACCAAATACCGTTCGGCGGCAGAGTTTTGCAGCCGGCGACACCGAGAAGGCCTAGCTCCCGATGAGATTGAAAGATATGAAGCATGTCTCGCAGGAAATGCTGATGAATGATAAATGTATCCTGATGCAGATAAATTTTATACTTGGCAGGGTGTTTCAGCGCTTTGTTGTAGGAGGAGGCCATGCTTTCTGAATCGTATATCGGCATGATATCAACGGAGTGTGAGGGGGGAACGGTGAGCTGCAGGATATGGTTTTTGCATTGGGAGTAAAGCGATTCATCATTCACACAGACGACAAACAGAAACGAATGCGCATCCATTACATGCTCCTCTCAGCCTCAATCACATATTGATAGGCCGATGCCTCTGTCAGAAAATCATGCCTTATGCCAAGCTGTACGCAGACTTCGTGCAAAGATGCGATGGCCTTGTGATAAGAGGGATGATCAACACGGATCGCCTCAATGCTTTTCACCTCATAGCCGGAGGCTTTAAATAAGGAAAGAGTCTCTTCACGCGTAAAAAAACGCAGGTGGGTCTGATCCATTAATCCGGCATCTCTGTATGTCCATTTGCCGGCTAAAAGCTCAAGCACCACCGAGATGTGGCCGACATTCGGTATGCATGCAAGCACTGTGCCGTCTTTTTTTAAATAAGGGCGAAGTTTTTTCAGCACTGACCACGGGTCGACAAGATGCTCCAGTACGTCTCCGAACAGCATACAGTCGAATTGCTCTGATTTGTACGGAAGAATGGCGGATTCAATGTCGCCGCAAAGCACGTGGCTCAATTTGTTTTCCGCCTTTTCAGCTGCTTCGGGATACGCTTCAATACCGTAAACCGTTATTCCGCGGTCTTCAATCGCCGCGCCTAAATTACCCGTGCCGCAGCCGACATCAAGCACTGTACGCCAGTTTTTGTCTATTTTTTTTAATAAATAAGGATTCAGGCCTTCGTAGTAGTTCTGTTGTTTTTCATCATAATAGGGATTCGTATCCATCTGTGTATCACCTCGTAAATCGGCATAATACACAAGATATGCAGCGGGGGGATCTCATATCACCATGTTTGGCTGTTCAGGTAGCGGAATGCGGGCGGGAATGGTTGTCCGGTATACGGTTTTGTTCTCTGATTCCCCTCATAAGATTGCGGGTGTTCCTTTGAAAACTCGGGTGCGGGCGGACTGTGTCATATAGTAAAAGGATCCGCCTGTAATCTTACCGCTGGCGGATGGTGTTTTTCATTGGTGTTTTTTTCTTCACCGCTTTTTCAGCATTTAAGAATCGCCTTACATCGTCAATGTGCAAACCCATGATTCTAGCCTCTTGAATTAACAAATGCCAATCTTGATCTATCTCTTTCATTACATGAGTTTTCATAAGAACCTCCAATTGAAAAATTGATTTGCCCAGCTACAGCAGCCAATGTATAACAAATATCACACATAGTTGGCCGGTAATCCCAAATTGAAGATAAATTCACCTACCTATTCCCTAAGAAAATGACTGAAATACCCAAAATCCTTCAAGAAATCTTACATATAATAATAAACAATTAAATACTGACTGGATAGTATGTAAATGAAAATAAACCATTAAATACTGACTGGATAGTATGTAAATGAAAATAAACCATCTGACCTATTAACATTTACCCTTTGAACGTCGAACTAACATATTCTTTTTACATAAAAAATACCGCAAAAGAATGATTCGGTGTAAGATAAAGTGAAGATCAAACAGCTGGGGTAAAAAATGAAAAAAAACAAATTTCAAATTAAGAGAGAAGAAACATTTGAAAGTTTTATTGACGCAGGCCTTCATTTGTTAATTGACCGAGCTTACGATACAGTATCGATAGATGAAATCAGCAGAGCCGCGGGTTACAGCAAAGGCGCCTTTTACGTTCATTTTGAAAGCAAAGAAGATTTCCTGAAGCATTTGTTAGACAGGCGTCAGATCAAAAAAAGGATCATTACCGGCTATCTCGACGAAATAGAACGGCAATCAGCCAGGCCGCTGACACTTTATGAAGCGGCAAGAAGCGCGGCTGACTTGCTGATGCATCTTATTAACAGCAAACCGGCATGGAACATCGTGTCCTTTGCCCTTCACATGCCCAATTACAAGGTGGTACAGGAGTATGATGCCTATATCCGTCTTTACGAGCTATGGATTGAAGAAAGCTGCTTGTACATAAATTGGCTCAAATCGAGAAATTTAATAGAAGAACAAATTGATACGGAATACACCGCCAGAATGATGTGCGCGCTCATTGACGGCATGATTAAGCAATCAAACGTGCTGGGGCGCTCCGTTACCTTCCGCAGCCTGTTTGATGCGCTCTCTGTTTTCTTCAGTAACAGAAAATCAGGGTAAGTTCGTCTTTATTTGACAAAAGGTTTAGAAAAGTTTTTCAGAAAGCGAGGAATTGCCATGCGCTACAGAGAAATTATGATGTATATCATTATGGGTGTTTTCACGACGATCGTGAACATCGTCAGTTTTTACATTCTGACGTCGATGTTTCAGATGGATTACAAGATGGCGACCGTCGCTGCTTGGATTCTGTCCGTTCTATTTGCTTATGTCACGAATAAACTGTATGTATTTCAGCAAAAAACCGCGGGGATGCGGAGTCTGATGAAAGAACTGACAGCCTTTTTCAGCGTGCGGGTATTGTCTCTCGGCATAGATCTCGCCATGATGATTCTTCTGGTCAGTCAATTTCATATGAACGAAACTTTGGCGAAAATCGCCGATAACGTCATTATCGTAGTCGTCAACTATGCGGCCAGCAAGTGGATTGTCTTCAGAAAAGCGAAAGAAGAGGGCGTGTCATAACGGTTTCTTTCCGCGCCCCGGGGGAAAGAGTAACGGGAAAGGGGATACGTATGAAACACAAAATAAAGAAAGCGTTTGCTGATGTATTCGGGGAATCGGAGGACCTGCGTATTTTCTTTGCGCCCGGCAGAGTGAATCTCATCGGAGAGCATACGGATTATAACGGGGGCCACGTCTTTCCGTGCGCACTGACGATCGGTACATATGCAGCCGTCCGGGAGAGAGGGGACAGGCTCGTCAGAATGTACTCTGATAATTTTAATGAAGCGGGCATAAAGGAATGCAGTCTCGATGAGATCCGCTACCAAAAAGAGGACGGGTGGGCCAATTATCCGAAAGGGGTCATGGCGGAATGTCTCAGGAGCGGTTTTTCTCTTCCGCACGGCTTCGACATTGTATTCTTAGGAAATATCCCGAACGGCGCAGGGCTGTCATCATCAGCCTCCATTGAACTTGTCACGGCGGTCATTCTCAAGGAATGCCATGGACTTGATGCGGATATGCTCGACTTGGTGAAACTGGCTCAGGCGGCGGAAAATTCTTTTATCGGCGTCAGCTGCGGCATTATGGATCAATTCGCCATCGGGATGGGAAAGAAAGATCACGCGATCCTGCTGAATTGCGGGACGCTCGCCTTTAAATATACGAAGCTAGGGATGTCTGGACTGTCGATCGTTATTGCGAATACCAATAAAAAACGAACGCTTGCAGACTCAAGCTATAATACGAGGCTTAAGGAGTGCCGGGAAGCGCTTTTTGATCTGCAGAAGCACCTTTCCATTCAGTCACTCGGGGAGCTGTCTCCTTCCGCTTTTGACGCTCATGCGGAGCTGATTCAGAATGAAGTGAACAGACGCCGGGCGAAACACGCCGTCTATGAAAACCACCGCACCCAAAAGGCGGCCGACATGTCCAGCAGCAATCAGCTTCATCACATCGGCGAATTAATGAGGGATTCGCATCTTTCTTTACGCGATGACTACGAGGTGACAAGTCTTGAGCTGGATACACTGGCAGAAGCGGCATGGCGCCATGCCGGGGTTGTCGGATCAAGGATGACGGGAGCCGGTTTCGGCGGCTGTACGGTCAGTATCGTCAAGGACGATGCCGTGTCAGATTTTATTGAAACGGCAGGGGCCCGCTATAAGGAACAGACCGGGAGAAAGGCTGACTTTTATACGGCGGATATCGGGGCCGGAGCGAGAGAACTAAAGGGGGATGACAATGGCGATTGAGCGGCACGTAGAACGTTTAATCCGGTACGGACTGCAAAAAGAGCTGATTTCATTTCTTGATATTGAATATACAAGAAACCGTTTATATGAAACTTTGCACATAACCCATCCGGAGCCTTCAGAACAGATAGAATATGAATCGGCGGCGTCTCTGCCGGACATATTAGCCCCGATTTATGAATGGGCGGCAGAGACGGGCCGGATTGCAGCCGATACAGACACATACCGCGATCTGCTGAGCGCGAAGATCATGGGCTGTTTTGCTCCGCAGCCGTCAGAGATTGTCCGGCGTTTTGAAGAAACAAAGGCAGTGCACGGTCCGGAGCAGGCGACAAAGGCGTTTTACCGATTTTCAGAGGATGTGTATTATATCCGTTCGGACAGAATTCAGCGGAATATCGGGTGGACGGCTGAGACGGCTTACGGAAAGCTGGACATCACGATCAACCTTTCAAAACCGGAAAAAGATCCGAAAGCAATTGCCGCTGCCAAAGAGCAGCCGCAATCCGATTACCCGAGATGTGTTCTCTGTAAAGAAAATGTCGGATATGAAGGAAGGCCGGATCATCCCGCGCGTCAAAATCTTCGCGTCATTCCGGTGATTCTCGGTGATGAGCAGTGGTTTCTGCAATTTTCTCCGTATGTGTATTACCGGGAGCATTGCATCGTTTTGAAAGACCGGCACGAACCGATGAAGATCAGCAAAAAAACGTTTGACAGGCTGCTGTCGTTCGTCAGCCAGTATCCTCATTATTTTCTCGGTTCCAATGCTGATCTGCCGATTGTCGGTGGCAGTATTTTAAGCCACGATCATTTTCAGGGGGGCGATCACGAGTTCCCGATGGCGCAGGCGGAGACAGAAAGCCGTTACAGGCTGCCTGATTATCCGAATACGGCTTTGGGCGTCGTGAAGTGGCCGATGTCGGTCATCCGTCTGCAAAGCGAGAGCGCGTCTGAGCTTTCTGAGGCGGCAGATTCCATCTTGCAGGCATGGCGCGGCTATTCCGATGAGGCGGCGGATATCCTCGCCCATTCAGGGGAGACACCGCACAATACAATTACGCCGATTGCCCGGCGGAGAAACGGTTTATTCGAATTAGATCTCGTTCTCAGAAATAACCGCACCTCAGATGAGCATCCGCTGGGAATTTTTCATCCTCATCAGGAAGTTCATCATCTGAAAAAAGAAAATATCGGACTGATTGAGGTGATGGGGCTTGCGATTCTGCCGGGGCGTCTTGAAGAAGAGATGATCCGCACGGCTGAAGCGCTGTGTTCACCGGACCCGGAGGCGGCTTTAACGGCCGATCCTTCTGCGGCCAAGCATAAGGAGTGGGCGCTCAGCGTGCTGCACAAGCGGAAGGTAACGAAAGAAAACGCGGAACAGATTCTAAAAGAAGAAATCGGACATGTCTTTGCCCGGATACTGGAGCATGCCGGCGTCTTTAAACAGACAGAAGAAGGCAGAGCGGCTTTCCGGCGTTTTATCAGCCATTTGGACGCTCTACCGGAAAAAAGCCTCATCCCATAAGGGACGAGGCTTTTTTTTATCCTCTGCTTCTGGCGATGAGGCTGAACAGAAATACCACGATCGCCGCTCCGATGATTGCCGGAATGATAGCAAAGCCAGCAAGGTGCGGACCCCATGTGCCGAGCAGTCCGTGCCCGATCCATGCGCCGATAAGACCGGCGATCATTGACCCGATAATTCCCCCGGGCATACTTCCTTTTACAAATAAACTTCCGATCCAGCCGATAATAATAGCTACAATCAGAGATACGATGAAACCCATAAATATCACTTCCTATTTTTTATTGTTTATGCCTATATGTTTCCTTCGTTTTGTCCATATTAAACATATGAATGTGTTTTTTATAATGAACATATCAACGCGCGTTCATCTCTTTTTTTTCACCATGCGTTGCGTTAAAATGGAAACCGTGTGAAAAGGTGTGAGCAAAGGAAAAAATATTTCCTATGTGGAATGGTTAACAAAATGAAGTTTTTTGTTGACCAGCGTATTTTATTATGGTAAACCTTTATTTGGTATTATTCGTTCTCACTATCTTTTTTCTCTATATATGCTAAATGATCTAAAACTTTTTATGTTTTATTTATGCAAGGGAAAAAAGTTCATGCATTTTTTGTCGATTTTGTGACATCAGGGCGAAAAAAAGATGAACTTTAGAAAAAAATAAAGCTAATAAGGGCAGATTTTGATAGCATAACAAGGTAGATAGAGAAAAGATTTTGAGAAAGTACATTTCAGATTCACTACATCAATAGGAAGGATGGTGATCTTCTTGTTCAGAGCATTTAAACCGTTACTTTTATTAGCGATGTTGGCTGTTGTTTTCGTACTGGGCGGATGCAGCGACATTTCCGTGTTAGATCCGAAAGGACCTGTGGCAGACCAGCAAAAAGATCTGATTCTCTTGTCAATCGGATTTATGCTGTTCATTGTCGGCGTCGTATTCGTACTATTTACAATCATTTTAGTGAAATACCGCGACCGCAAAGGCAAAGACAGCGGAAATTACAAGCCAGACATGCACGGCAACACGTTCTTAGAAGTAGTCTGGACAGTGATCCCAATTTTAATTGTCATTGCACTTTCTGTGCCTACCGTACAGACGATATATTCGTTAGAAAAAGCGCCTGAAGCGACTAAGGATAAAGAACCTCTTGTCGTTTATGCTACTTCGGTAGACTGGAAATGGGTATTCAGTTACCCTGAGCAGGATATTGAGACGGTTAACTACCTGAACATTCCTGTAGACCGTCCGGTTTTATTTAAAATTTCTTCAGCAGATTCAATGGCGTCGCTATGGATTCCTCAGCTCGGGGGACAAAAATACGCGATGGCGGGAATGCTGATGGATCAATACTTACAGGCTGACAAAGTGGGAACATATGAAGGCCGCAACGCGAACTTCACCGGCGAACACTTTGCCGACCAGAAATTCAACGTAAAAGCCGTTACGCAAAAAGACTTTAACAACTGGGTGAAAAAAGCCCAAAGCGATTCTCCAAAGCTGACGAAAGAGAAGTATGACGAACTGATGCTTCCGGAGAATGTCGGTAAATTAACGTTCTCTTCTACACACTTAAAATACGTTGACCACGGCCAAGATGCCGAATATGCGATGGAGGCGCGCAAACGCCTTGGCTACAAAGCCGTATCACCGCACTCTAAAACAGATCCGTGGGAAGATGTTAAGAAAAACGAATTTAAAGTATCCGACGATAAACAAGATTGAAATTGAACAAGAAAGGAGGAAGCCCGAATGAAATTGAGATGGGATGAATTTTTTGTAACAGGTGACCCATTAATTCTGGGCGCACAAGTTTCCATTGCGCTTTCCACTATTGCTATCATCGTAGTACTCACATACTTCAAAAAGTGGAAGTGGCTCTGGTCTGAATGGCTGACGTCTGTAGACCATAAGAAACTTGGAATCATGTACATTATCTCTGCTGTTATCATGCTGTTCCGCGGCGGGGTCGACGGCTTGATGATGCGTGCCCAGTTAGCGCTTCCTAATAACAATTTTTTAGACTCAAACCACTATAATGAGATCTTTACGACTCACGGTACGATCATGATTATCTTCATGGCGATGCCGTTTTTAATCGGTCTGATCAACGTTGTCGTACCTTTGCAGATCGGTGCGCGCGACGTAGCATTCCCGTACTTGAACAACCTGAGTTTCTGGACGTTCTTCGTAGGTGCGATGCTTTTCAATATTTCTTTCGTTATCGGAGGTTCTCCGAACGCAGGCTGGACGAGTTACATGCCGCTGGCAAGTAACGACATGAGCCCTGGGCCTGGTGAGAACTTCTACTTGCTCGGTCTTCAGATTGCCGGTATCGGTACGCTGATGACGGGTATCAACTTTATGGTGACGATCCTGAAAATGCGTACGAAAGGCATGACGCTGATGCGTATGCCGATGTTCACATGGACGACGCTGATTACAATGATTATTATCGTATTCGCCTTCCCTGTTCTGACAGTGGCATTGGCGCTGTTATCATTTGACCGTTTGTTCGGCGCTCACTTTTTCACGCTGGAAGCCGGCGGTATGCCGATGCTTTGGGCTAACTTATTCTGGATCTGGGGACACCCTGAAGTTTATATCGTTATCTTACCGGCTTTCGGTATTTTCTCTGAAATTATTTCAGCGTTTGCAAGAAAGCAGTTATTCGGTTACAAAGCGATGGTCGGCTCTATTATCGCCATTTCCGTCCTGAGTTTCCTTGTATGGACTCACCACTTCTTCACAATGGGGAACAGTGCGTCTGTTAACTCTTTCTTCTCGATCACAACGATGGCGATTTCGGTTCCGACCGGGGTTAAAATCTTTAACTGGCTCTTTACGATGTATAAAGGCCGAATCAGCTTTACAACACCGATGCTGTGGGCGCTTGCGTTCATCCCGAACTTCGTTATCGGCGGGGTAACAGGGGTTATGCTTGCGATGGCTGCAGCGGATTATCAATACCATAATACGTACTTCCTCGTATCTCACTTCCACTATGTGCTGATCGCGGGTACGGTATTTGCATGTTTCGCAGGATTTATTTTCTGGTATCCGAAAATGTTCGGCCACAAGCTGAACGAAAGAATCGGAAAATGGTTCTTCTGGATCTTTATGATCGGATTTAATGTATGTTTCTTCCCTCAATACTTCTTGGGGCTGCAAGGTATGCCTCGCCGTATTTACACATACGGACCGAATGACGGATGGACTACATTGAACTTTATTTCAACTGTCGGAGCCTTCATGATGGGTGTCGGATTCTTAATCCTTTGCTACAACATCTACTACAGCTTCCGCTACTCTACTCGCGAGATCAGCGGAGATTCATGGGGCGTGGGACGTACGCTTGAGTGGGCGACTTCATCTGCGATTCCGCCGCACTACAACTTTGCGGTGCTTCCTGAAGTGAAATCTCAAGATGCGTACCTGCAATTGAAAGAAGACAAAGTGGATATTCATCCGGAAAGCAAGTTCAAGAAAATCCATATGCCGCACAACTCCGGCAGACCGCTTATTATGTCAGTGGCGTTCGGTATTGCAGGCTTCGGACTTGTCTTTGAATGGTTCTGGATGGGCATTGTCGGCTTGATCGGCATTCTGCTTTGCATGGTGCTTCGTTCATTTGAATATGACAATGGATACTATATACCTGTTGAAGAAATAAAAGAGACGGAAAGAAAGATTTCCGAATAAAGGAGGCGTGATTTATGGAACATGCAGAACACGGCAATTCTAACGCGCCTATGGAATATCAATCTGAAACCGGCAGACTCAATATTCTCGGGTTTTGGATCTTTTTAGGGGCAGAGATTGTGTTGTTCTCAACACTATTTGCAACCTTCTTCGTTCTTCAAAGAAGAACAGCAGGAGGAGTCTTACCGGCTGAATTATTTGAAGTGAAGCTTGTCATGATCATGACATTCCTGCTTCTGATCAGCAGTTTTACCTGCGGGATCGCTGTTCATGAAATGCGTCGCGGAAGTTTAAAAGGCGTCGTCATTTGGACGATCATTACGCTTCTTCTCGGCGCAGGCTTCGTAGGATGTGAGCTTAACGAGTTCATTCACTATGTACATGAAGGAGCATCTCTCGGTACAAGTGCTTTCTGGTCTGGATTCTTCGTCCTTCTGGGAACGCACGGAACGCACGTAACGATCGGTATCTTCTGGATTACCGGCATCTTGCTGCAATTGAAGAAACGCGGATTAACGCCGCAGACGTCTTCAAAAATCTTTATTTCAAGTTTATACTGGCACTTCTTAGACGTTGTCTGGATCTTCATCTTTACAGGCGTCTATCTCATCGGATTGGGGGGACTATAATATGGCAAACAAATCTGCTGAACACAGCCACTTTCCGTGGAAGCATATCGTAGGTTTTGCGTTGTCTATTATTCTGACCCTGCTGGCCCTTTGGGTTGCGGTATATACAGATTTAAGCTCATCAGCAAAACTCTGGATCATTTTCGGATTCGCATTTATTCAGGCCGGCCTGCAGCTTCTCATGTTCATGCACATGACAGAAAGCGAAAACGGCACCATCCAAGTCGGAAACACGCTCTTCGGATTTTTCGGAGCGATTGTTATCATCCTTGGTTCCATCTGGATCTTTGCGGCGCACTACCATCACGGTGACCATATGGATGGAAACCCTCCGGGCGGTGCGAAGCAGCATTCCGAACATCACGAATAAAAAGAAACCCTCTTCGTTTAGGCGAAGAGGGTTTTTTATGCCTTTATTGGCTTCTTCTCCGGCGCAGGCGCGGAAGGCCGTAAATGATAAAGGCGGCGATATGGGCAACGATGACGTTGACGGCAAACAGGATAATCATGAGTGTGTGGCCGAGGGGGGATAGGCTGCTGGTTGCGTAAAAGTAGAAGAAAACCCACATTAAAATAATTGGCGGTATGGCCGAAAGAGCCACTTTTTTGTTATCAAGCCAGATAAAGAGGGGTGTTGCGCTTGCGACCAGTAAATAAGCAAAAAACATGTCCATCTTACGTGTCTCCTTTCATTTTATGGGAGCGTTTCCAAAATGAAATACAGAGAATAAAATGTGTCTGTTTTGTGGTCGTTTTTTGAACATTTTGTTACAATTATTATACCATGTTTTCCAATTTTTGATACCGCTTTTTCAAGAAATGTATTGCAACTATTGCCCCATTTTTGGATAGGTAATAGAAATCAGAAAGGTCAAATACCCTGTCACATTTTCATACAGTGCGATGGCGCAGCCTTGTGTACCTTTGTTATGTTTAAAGAAAACATGCACACTAAGGCAGGTTTTGAAATGAACATAAACAAAGAAGATGTAACAGCGCCGGATGTTATTGCGCTTTTGCAGGATCATCTGAAGAGCATGACCCTCTATTCTCCTCCGGAAAGTATACACGCGCTTAATACGGACCGCCTGCGTCAGCCTGACGTTACGTTTTGGAGTGCGAGGGAAGACGGCGTCCTGCTCGGATGCGGTGCCTTAAAGGAGCTTAACAGCCGGCACGGTGAGCTGAAATCAATGAAAACCTCCCCGCAGCATGTCAGAAAAGGCGTGGCCAAACGGATTCTTCACCATATGATTGAAGAAGCAAAGCGGCGGGGCTATCAGCGTATCAGCTTAGAAACCGGTTCTATGGAGGCTTTCCTTCCCGCCAGACTGCTGTATGAAAAAGCCGGGTTTCAATATTGTGAACCGTTTGGGGACTACAATGAGGACCCGAACAGCTTGTTTATGACATTAAACATGAGGTAAAGTCATTTGAATTCATCGGTTTCTATATTCCCGCTGCCCCTTTTCTGGTGAGAAGGGGTTTTTTATCGGAAAAGTTTCATCATGACCGAAACATTTCCTTTTCTGACACGTCATATGTCGTGTAGTCTCCAAACCGTAAAAAATAAAAAGGAAACAACCTCATCATGTTTTCTTGAACGGTGTTCATGTATAATAAACAATAGTGACTTCCGATGAAAATGTAAGGCGGGATAGAATGAGTCGATATAAGAAACAGCAAAATCCCTACTATCAGGGGGATTTGATTTTTATATTTGGTGTGTTTTTAATAATTAGTGTCGCTGCGATTTATGCGGCCGGACAGTTCGGGCAGTATGGAGGCAGTGCCTGGATGAAACAGATTGTCTTCTACGTTATAGGGGCGGGATTCATCGGATTATTGCTGTACTTTGATTTAGAGCAGCTTGAGAAACTGAGTCTGTACGTATTAATTGCCGGCGTTCTGTCGCTGCTCCTTTTGCGTGTCGCGCCGGAATCCATCGCGCCGATTAAAAACGGGGCGAAAAGCTGGTTTCAAATCGGAACCTTTACCCTTCAGCCCTCTGAGTTTACGAAAATAGGAATTATGATGATGGTCGCGTCCATTATATCGAAGGCGGGCCCTAAAGATCAAAGATCACTTCGGGAAGATGTGAATCTGCTCTTGAAAATTGCGGCATGGACAGTGATTCCGATCGGGCTGATCGTTTTGCAGGATGCCGGAACGGGTGCGATCTGTCTGTTTATTGTGATGGTGATGGTGTTTATGTCAGGTGTAAACTGGAAGCTGATCACCATTATCGGCGGTTCGGCCGCCCTTGTTATCGGTCTTTTCTTAGTGCTCGTGATTGAATTTCCCCATGTGGCGAATTCAATCGGCATTGCGGATTATCAAATCAACCGGATTACATCGTGGATGTCTGACTCCAGTGCGGCAACGACTCAGGCAGAGAGTGATAAAAGCTGGCAGGTGGATCAGGCCGTTATGGCGATCGGATCGGGCGGCATTACCGGAAACGGCGTTCATAATCTGAAGGTGTACGTACCTGAGGGGCAGACCGACTTTATCTTTGCCATTTTAGGTGAAAGTTTTGGGTTTTTAGGCTGCGCGATTGCCGTTGTTATGTTTTTCTTTTTAATTTACAGGCTTGTGGTGCTGATTGACCGCTTGCATGCCTTTAACCGATTCGGCGCATTTTTTTGCGTAGGATTTACGGCACTTATCGTGATTCACACCTTCCAGAACATCGGGATGAATATCGGCATTATGCCGGTTACCGGAATTCCGCTGCTGTTTGTCAGCTATGGAGGGAGCTCGGTGCTGTCTACATTAATCAGCTTCGGGATCGTATATAACGCAAGTGTGCAGCTGACGAAATATAAAAGCTATTTGTTTAATTCTTAATGTCAGACGGCTCGTTTTTCGGGCTGTCTTTTTTTGGTTAGAGCATTTCGCTTTTGGCATGATTCTCTTTCGGATATGATATATGGAGAAGGAGGCTTTTATATGAACAATACCATTGAAACCATACTTAATCATCGGTCGATCCGATCATTTACTGACGAGCTTCTGACAGCGGAAGAGATAGATACATTAGTGAAAAGCGCCCAGGCGGCGTCAACGTCCAGTTACGTGCAGGCGTACTCCATCATCGGGGTAACCGATCCGGAGAAAAAGCGGAAGCTGGCGGCGCTGGCCGGAAATCAGCCTTACGTCGAGAATAACGGGCACTTGTTTGTGTTTTGCGCTGATTTGTACCGCCATAAAAAACTTGCTGAGGAAAAAGGCGAAAACATTACCGAGCTTCTTGAGAATACGGAAATGTTTATGGTCAGCGTCATTGATGCCGCACTTGCCGCACAAAACGTAAGTGTTGCCGCGGAATCAATGGGACTTGGCATTTGTTATATCGGAGGCATTCGGAATGAACTTGATCAGGTGACGGAAGTGCTCGGTACGCCTGACCATGTGCTGCCGCTGTTCGGCTTGGTAGTCGGCCATCCCGCACATCCGTCCGGTCAAAAGCCGCGACTGCCGAAGCAGGCTGTTTATCATGAAAACACGTATGATACAAATGAAGAAAACTTCCGAAATTATATGAAGGAATATGATGAAACCATCTCCGCTTATTATGATAAACGGACAAACGGCAAGCGGGTTGAAACGTGGTCTGATCAAATTCTGCAATTCATGAAACAAAAACCGAGAACCTATTTAAATCAATATGTTAAAGATAAAGGCTTTCAAAAAAATTAAGAAAAAACCTCTCCTGATGGGAGAGGTTTTTTATGTTTCACGTGTAACATATTTCGACAAAATTGAACAAGGTATATAAATGTTTACCATCAGAGATGCTTATAAGCATACAGCAAGAAAAAACGGCCTAGCAGTGGTACGATGTTGAGGAGGTGACAGTGATGATTTCATTGAGTATATTAGATCAATCTCCTGTATCAGAAGGGAGTTCTGCGGAAAGCGCGCTGCGGGATACGGTGAGGCTCGCGCAGGAGGCGGAGAAGCTCGGATATAAGAGGTTTTGGGTGTCAGAGCATCATTTTTCAGAGCGGCTGGCGGGTTCAAGCCCTGAAGTGCTGATCAGCCATATTGCGGCTAAAACGAACGACATTCGTGTAGGCTCAGGCGGTGTCATGCTTCCGCATTACAGCGCTTATAAAGTAGCGGAGAACTTCCGCGTGCTTGAAGGTTTGACGCCGGGCAGAATCGATCTCGGCTTGGGGAGAGCGCCGGGCGGAATGCCGATTGCATCATGGGCGCTGAATGACGGCGGGAAGCGCAATGCTGATCAATACCCGCAGCAGATTCGTGAGCTGGCGATGTATTTACATGATGAAGCCGATGACAATCACCGTTTTCCGAATCTGACTGCATCACCCCTTATTAAGACGGCGCCGGAAGTCTGGCTTCTCGGTTCATCGGGGGAAAGCGCGCTTCTGAGCGCAGAAACGGGAGCAGGCTATATGTTTGCCCATTTTATTAATGGAGAAGGCGGACAAAGCGCGACGGCACAATATAAGCGCCGATTTAAACCTTCTGTATTAGGAAAAGAACCAAAAACGGCCGTGGCGGTGTTTGTGCTGTGCGCGGACACTGAGGAGAAAGCGGAGGAACTCGCTGCCGTCATGGATTATACGCTGCTTGCGGGGGAACAGGGGATTCCGCTTCATGGCGTACCGTCTTACGAAACCGTCCGCGGCAATACGTATACACCATATGAACAAAGGCGAATTGCCGATAATCGGAATCGAATGATCATCGGAACAAAGCAGCAAGTGAAAGAACAGATTCTGGCTCTCAGTAAAGCATACGGTACGGAGGAAGTGATGGCTGTGACCATTACTCATCATTTTGAAGATAAACTTCAGTCATACCGGCTGCTTCGTGAGGCTTTTGCCGAATGATTCAGAAAGAAACCCTGCTGATGCTCCAGCAGGGTTGTTTGGTTATTCAATGATAAATGGTTTTTCTGTCAGCACCTGGCTTGATTTCCCTTTGTTCGCGGCATAGGCCAGCATATAATATTCTCCTGCCGGCAGTGCGGTGTCACCATTGACTTTGCCGTTCCAGTCGAAATATTGATAACCTTTATCTTGTTTTTTATAAATGCCGGCTTGGCCGACAAAGTCAAGATTGCTGTTATACACAAGGAAGGCAAGCTCTTCGGCGCCCGCCGGCAAATAGGTTTCAATTTGATAGGATCCTTGCGCTGTGCCGTCCTGTACGTCGATCGAAGTCACGCGCGGATAGTCCGGTTCTTTTACAATCAGAAGCGTCGGCACTTTTGCGACTGTTTTTCCGCCTTCACGCACTGTGACTGTTCCCTCAAACGTGCCTGCTTTTACTTTTTTGGCATTGACCTTTACCTTCGCATTGACTTTTCCGGTTTGATGAGCGGGAATCACGACCCGTTCTGTGCCTGAAACGGTAATGCCTGTGCCGTTGAAAGAGTATTCCAGCTGATATGACTTTCTGATGGACGATTGGTTTTCAATCGTAAAGGTTTCTTTTTTCGTTTCATTGCCTTTGTCTTTCATAAACGTTCCGTAAGAATAACTTCCCGGGGCGACGAGAGAATCTGCTTTGATCGCCTTCATGATTCTGATGCTTCCGGCGCCCTGCGCATTATGCGGGTATACGTCACCGTCCGCATCCGTTAAGGTTTCCGCCGTGTTCATGAGCGCGGCTTTTATTTGCTCCGGGCTCCATTTCGGTTTAGCCTGCTTGATGACGGCAGCTGCGCCGGCTACATGCGGTGAAGCCATGCTTGTTCCCTGCTTCGATCCGTAGCCGTACGGGTTGGCCGGATCATGGGTCGGAATGGTGCTGACGATGTTTACGCCGGGAGCGGAGACGTCAGGTTTTATCATCCACGTGTCCATAACCGGACCGCGTGAAGAGAAGTCTGCCATTTGTTCAGTGAGCGATTTAGCCACGGATAAATTGAATGTCGCTTTTGTGCCGCCCGCTTTTAATTGGCTGACGAGCTTTTCACCGTCTTCTGATGACAGCTTAATGGTCGGCACGGACATGCCCGGTACGTTGGCTTCAATTTCTCCTGCTGTGTTGTTATACACAACCATACCGATCGCGCCCGCTTTTTTGGCGTTATCGGCTTTATCCACAAAGGCGATGCTGCCGCGTTTGACGACCGCGACTTTTCCTTTCAGATCTTTGCCTTCAAAATCTTTTTGCTCGCCGATACCCGCTTCTGTGAGTTCTACTTCTTTTTTATTCAGTGCTTTTATGTCATCTTCTTTGTTGTAGCCCATCACTTTCGCTGAGGAATAAGAACCGAAGGAGACGGCATATTCATTCAGCGGCAGCTGTGTCGCTCCGACGGAGATGGCTTCCCTGGATGTTCCCGGAGAGCCGACGGTCCAATTGTTCGGCCCGCTGTTTCCGTTTGACGTAACGGCCGTAACGCCTTCTGACATTGCCCAGTCAAGCGCAGTGCTTGTGGCCCAGTCTGGATTATTCACAGAATTGCCGAGCGAAAGGTTCATGACATTCGCTCCGTCCTGTACGGCGCGTTCGATGCCGGCGATGACGTTTTCAGTTGTCCCGCTTCCGCCCGGACCGAGCACTCGGTAGGCTAGAAGTGTTGCATCAGGCGCGACGCCTTTAATTGTTCCGTTTGCGGCAACCGTGCCCGCGACATGGGTTCCATGGTCAGTCGCTGCGCCTCTCGGATCACCGGCCGGCGTTTCTTCAGGATCGTAATCGTTATCCACAAAATCGTATCCTTTATATTGCCCGAAATTTTTCTTTAAGTCAGGGTGTTTGTATTCGACGCCTGTATCAATAATGGCAACTTTGACGCCTTTGCCCGTATAGCCGAGCTTCCACGCGTCATTTGCCCCTATATAAGGCGCGCTGTCATCCATCTGCGGAGACACGGCATCCTTGGAAAGGGTGATGTCTTTATCTTTCAGCTGATCGGTATGATAGGTGATATTCGGATAAACCGCTTTGACATCCTGATCACTCAGCAGTTTCGGGATTTCATTTGCCGGGAGTTTCATGGAGAAACCGGAAAACACTTGCTCATATTCCCTGTTGATCTTTCCGTGTTTAATCGTTTTGAGCGCTTTGTTTTTCACTTTTGCGCGTTCGCTTTTCAGCTTGTTTTTTGTTTGTGCTTTGCCGAGTTCCTTTGCTTCGGCCAGTGATTTTTCTTTCAGTTCCACGATGACCGTCGTTTGTTTGCCGGTGGTCATATCAATGTCACCGAACACCTCAGCCTTCTCCAGATCAGGAGCTTGCGGTTTTGAAGCCGGCGCAGCCTGTGAACTTGTGGATAAGGTAAAGGATAAGACAAAAGCCGGAAGCAGATAACGGATGATTCCTTTTTTCAATCGTGTTTCCCCCTTTTTCTTTATCTAAAATTAGAAATCTAGTATATATTTCTCGAAAATTCAAAATATTCCTTGTGACATAGGACTCATTTATGGAAATTGATCTGTGAATAATGAGGGAGTTATACACAGAATCATGTGTATAACTGAATAAATCTGTGTATATATATTGTTGGGAACGAATGTTCCTATACAAAATATAGATTTGTTTTGTGGATATGTGGATATGTCCTGTGTTTAAGCTGTGCTTAACCAAGGGATAAGATGTGCATAACTTTTTTTAACCGCTTCTCCATTTTTCAGGTCATTTCCATCAGCTTTCAACAAAACTTCTGAAAACTAGTTTGTTTTTTCACTCATATTGTGACAAACAATTTGTCCGGCCGCGTCTATCATAGAGTCATAGGGTTGCTAGACCCGCTAGTTTTTAGCGGAGAAGGATCGGCCGCCTTTTCCGTTAAAGCGGAGAGAAAACAGGCCTGCGAACAAGCTGTCTGTCAAAAAGAAGCGGAGGGATGATTTGCAATGAAACGTTTGCTAGTATCTTTACGGGTGTGGATGGTCTTTCTGATGAACTGGATGGCGCCGGGTAACGGAAGATTTCAATTAGCCGCCGTGTACGGAAACCAAGCTGTCTATCATAAGAAAGCGAAGCTGACGGCTGAGGCGTTTTCGTTTGTGAGCCGGGTCCGATCGGCGGATCTGACCGATGAAACGAAATCGGCCTGCGGCAGACTGGATAAAAATCGATGGATACCTGTCCGCAAAGAATTGCCGAAACGGGAGCGGGCTGGTCCGGTATCTTTACATCATATGAAAAAGAGGGTACAATCCCACTAAACATATGAACGGGAGCGAACCTCTTGAGAATAGACAAAGTATTAAATAACAATGCGGCGTTAATAAAAGAAGACGGACGGGAAAAGATCGTAATGGGTCCCGGAATCGCTTTTCAAAAGAGAAAGAATGATTTGATTCAAAAACATAAAATTGAAAAAATATTTGTCGTGCACGACGAAAATGAAAAGTTCAAACAAGTGTTAGAAACGCTTCCTGAAGACCATATAGAAGCGGCTGAAGATATCATCAGCCATGCGGAGGGAGAGCTTGCAGCGCCTTTGAGCGATCATATCCACATTGCGCTGGCGGACCATTTATCCTTTGCGATCGAAAGGATTCAAAACGGCCTTCATGTGCATAACCGATTGCTTCATGAAATTAAGGCGCTCTATAAAAAAGAATATGAGATCGGCCTTTGGGCGGTCGAACATGTGAAACAGACCCTCGGTATATCATTGCCTGATGATGAGGCGGGGTATATCGCACTTCATATCCACACTGCCAAGGCGGATGCCAAAAGCATGTATTCGGCGATGAAGCATACAACCATGATCAAAGAAATGATCGAAAAGATCGAATCCTTTTTTGAACAAAAGGTGGATGAAGACAGTATTTCCTATCAGCGCCTCGTCACGCACTTGCGGTATGCGGTCAGCCGGTTGGACTCAAATGAAGCCCTCCATTCCATGGACGAGGAGATGCTTTATTTCATCCAAAAAAAGTATCCGTTTGCTTATCGGTGTGCGCTTGAACTGGCGGCGTTTTTAAAAAATGAATATGATTTGGAACTGCCGGAATCCGAGGCCGGCTATATTACGCTGCATGTCCAGCGTCTGCAAAAAAACCCGGAATAACGCGTCTGTTTGGAGAAACAGACTTTTTTTTGATAACATATTGACGAAAGCGCTGTCATGAAATAAAATGAAAGCGCATCAATAAAACTGAATCCGGCGGGATTGTGACTGGTTATGCAGGCAAGACCTAAAATTTGCGTACATGAAAAAGGGATCATGCTGTCCTTTTTCGTTGGCGAATTTTAGGTCTTTTTTGATTTTAGAAAGGGGGATACATAATGGATTATCAAGAAATTGCAAAAGAGCTTGTCAAACATATCGGAGGGAAATCAAACATCATCAGTGCGACACATTGTGCGACCAGGCTCAGGCTCGTCATTCAAGATGAACAGAAGATCAGCCAGGCCGGCATTGAAGAAATAGAAGGAGTAAAAGGGGCTTTCAGCAGCTCGGGACAATACCAGATTATATTCGGTACCGGCCTCGTGAATAAAGTGTATGACGCTTTTTCAAAAGAAGCCGATCTGGGGCGGGAGGATCGTGAGACACATCAGGACGCAGCCAAAAAAAAGCTGAACCCGGCCGCAAGATTTGCGAAAACACTGTCTAACATATTCGTTCCTATCATTCCGGCTATCGTAGCAAGCGGCCTTTTAATGGGATTGCTCGGCATGATGAAGGCCTTTCACTGGGTGTCTGAACAATCATCGCTGTTTCGGCTTCTCGACATGTTTTCAAGCGCGGCTTTTATCTTCCTGCCCGTATTCATCGGATTCAGCGCGGCGAAGGAATTTGGCGGAAATGCATATCTTGGTGCGGTGCTTGGGGGAATTATGATCCATCCTGCGCTTTTGAATCCGTGGGGGCTTGCGGATGCATCGCCTGATTTTATGGAACTCTTCGGCTTCAACATTGCGCTTCTCGGCTATCAAGGGACGGTCATCCCCGTACTGTTGGCCGTTTATATTATGAGCAGGGTGGAAAAAGGCACGAGAAAAATTGTGCCTCACGCATTTGATTTATTGGTCACGCCGTTTGTCACGGTGATTGTGACCGGATTTATCACCTTTATCGCAATCGGTCCGCTTGGCAGAGTGATCGGATCAGGCATTACCGTCTCGCTGACATATGTGTATGATCACGCGGGCATTGCTGCCGGACTTCTTTTCGGAGGGCTTTACCCGCTTATTGTGCTTACCGGTGTGCATCACAGCTTTCATGCGATTGAGGCCGGCCTCATCGCTGATTTGGGCAGAAACTATATCCTTCCTATCTGGTCGATGGCGAATGTCGCTCAGGGCGCGGCGGGACTGGCTGTATTTTTCCTGACGAAAAAAGCGAAAATGAAAGAAATCGCTCTGCCTGCCGCGTTTTCCGCTTTTCTCGGCGTAACAGAACCTGTTATTTTCGGTGTGAACCTCAGATACCGCAAGCCGTTTATCGCGGGAATGATCGGCGGAGCGCTGGGGGGCGCCTATGTCGTGGTGACCGGTGTCGCCGCCAATGCCTACGGACTGACCGGAATTCCGATGATTGCCATCACGGCTCCGCTCGGTTTAGGAAATCTCATAAACTATCTGATCGGAATGGGCATCGCCTCTGTGTCGGCGTTTATTGCCGCTTACATTATGGGAGCTAAAGAAAAGGAGGCCGCCAAATGAGTACACTGGATCAAGAGCTGCGGCTGCAGGCTGAGGAAGCGAAAAAGAAGCGGGGGGAAACCGCTGCATCAGATCCGTATCGTCAGAACTATCATATTATGCCGCCTGTCGGGCTTTTAAATGATCCGAACGGCGTGATCCAATGGAACGGTGTATATCATTTATTTTTTCAATGGCAGCCATTTCATACGGGACATGGCGCGAAATTTTGGGCTCACGTGACGACGAAGGATTTTGTTGATTGGAAAGAGGAAGAAATCGCGCTTGCGCCGGGGGAATGGTATGACAAAAACGGCTGTTATTCCGGAAGCGCCATCGAAAAAGACGGCCGGCTCTGCCTGATATACACAGGCAATGTCCGTGACGGAGAAGGCAATCGGGAAACGTATCAATGTCTCGCCGTATCCGATGATGGGAAAGTGTTTGAAAAAAAAGGAGTCGTCGCGCGTCTTCCGGAAGGCTATACCGCTCATTTCCGTGATCCGAAGGTTTGGAAGAAAGACGGGACGTATTACATGGTGCTCGGGGCGCAGACAGAAAAGCTCACCGGGAGCGCTGTGTTATTCACGTCAGAGAATGTAACGGATTGGACATTTCTCGGTGCGATTGCGGGGGCGGATTCCGGCGGTCTCGGGTCATTCGGCTATATGTGGGAATGCCCGGACTTGTTTTCTCTTGACGGAACCGACGTGCTGCTCGTATGTCCGCAGGGGCTTGAGGCTGACGGGATAAAATATCATAACAGCCACCAGGCGGGCTATTTCCTCGGCAGGCTGGATACAGAGCCGCTTGAGTTTAAGCATGGTGAATTCACGGAGCTTGACAGAGGGTTTGATTTTTACGCGGCTCAGACGCTGGAAGATGATAAGGGACGGAGGATTCTGTTCGCGTGGATGGGCGTCCCGGATCAGCAGGAGGACAAACATCCGACACATGCGTATCACTGGGTTCACTGTTTGACGATGCCGAGACAGCTGTCACTGTCAAACGGCAGAATCATACAGCGTCCGCTCCCGGAAATGAAATCGCGCCGTACGGATGAACAAAAGCGCCGTCTCCAATTGGATTGCTCGTCTGCGGCTCTTCCGGTGAAAGATGCGTCCCGAGCTGAAGTGCTGCTGGATGACATCACTTATAAATCCGGTTTTGAAATCTCTATTCGGGGCGCGGCCCGGTTTATATTCCATCAGGAAAAGGGACTCGCCGTGCTGGAGCGCACCGCTTTTAGCGGTAAAGAAAAAGAAACGAGAAGCTGCGTCATCAGTGAGGTGCATTCCGTGCAGCTTTTTCTGGACGCTTCCTCCATCGAATTGTTTTTGAATGATGGAGAAGAGGTATTCAGCGCCAGATATTTTCCTTTCCCGGGAAATGATGAGGTAACGGTTACATCGACAGGGAGAACGGAAATAAATGCCTCAATTTGGTCACTTTTGTAGAAAATCGTCCTTTTTTCTTATGTGAAACCTATGCCATCTGTGCTATTCTTCAAACAAAAGACTACTATTCTCAGGAATAAAAGGAGTTGTTTTCTCAGTTTTGAAGAATCAGAAGATGACGCCGAAATGTTTACTTGTCAAAGCCGCAGAGCAAGTGGAAGATAGGCGGGAAGAATATAAAGAAGTATTGCTTCAGCTGAAACGCATGCTCAAGAGAGCCGAGCCGCACAACGAATGGAGTGATCGGCTGAGCCATACATATGAACAGATGAAGGAATATGCGCTGTTTGTGCAATCGATTGAGATGTTTTTACGGTCATCCGCGAAAAAAATGAAATAATCCCCCTCAGGCGACGAGGGGGATATTTATTTTACTTTCCCCTAAGACGCATCGCCGAATGTTTAGTCGGTCCGATGTATTGGTTCAGCGGGAAGGATTCTTTGATCGCGGCGGTGATAAATTCTTTTGCCGCATAGATGGCTTCCTTCACTTCAGCGCCTTTGGCCAGTTCTGCAGTAACGGCTGCAGAGAATGTGCATCCGGCTCCGTGTGTGTAAGGCGTATCAATCATTTCGCTTTCTAATACTTCCGCGGTTTTCCCGTCATACAGCACGTCAACCGCTTTTTCGTGTTTCAGTTTGCCTCCGCCTGTAATTAATACATATTTCGCGCCGAGTTCGTGAATTTTCTTGGCCGCTTCTATCATGTCTTCCACCGTTTTTAATTCATCCATACCGCTCAGCTGGCTTGCTTCAAACAGGTTTGGGGTGATGACGGTTGCCAGCGGGGCCAATTGGGTGCGCAGCGCTTCGGCATGCTCCGGATACAGCACTTCGTTCGCTCCTTTGCAGACCATGACCGGGTCAATCACGACATTTTTCAGTTGTTTTTCTTTAATCGTTTTCGCCGCAAGCTCAATGATCTCCACAGTAGGGAGCATTCCCGTTTTCATGGCGTCTACGCCGATCCCGTCAACGATCGTCGCAAGCTGTGCGCGAATCGTATCGGCATCGATCGGAAACACTTGATGATCCCAGCTGTTTTCCGGGTCCATCGCTACGATAACGGTCAAAGCCGTCATTCCGTATACGTTTTTTTCTTGAAATGTTTTTAAATCGGCCTGAATTCCCGCGCCGCCGCTGGAATCAGAACCGGCTATAGTAAGTGCTTTGTGCATTGACATATCAATGGCCTCCATCAGTGTTTTATATCTCATTATAGTTAGATTTTCTCCTGATCACAATACGGAAGGCTTGGGAGGAATGATTTGACATCGCTTGTCCCGCCGGCTTTGGTCTGTTTGTGCACGTGTTATGCGATGGTGTTGGTGCCTGTTTATCAGTCAAAACTTTAGAATGCCATGGATGCGGGCAGATTTGATATCAAGGCGGTATGCATGGTTTGGGGAGACCTTCTGATCATTCTGGTTTTGCTGGCGGGCATGACCTGGATATGTGTCTGACCGGGTGAAATAAAAAATCCCCCCTGATCTCTCAGCCGCTTTATGTTTTAATAGAACATGAGAAAAAGCAGAAGGAGCGGATCATGAATATATCAATTGTCATAGTCACGTATAATCGGATTCCGGCTTTGTGTGAGCTGCTGGAGTCAATTTCCAGGCAGACGATAAAGCCTTATGAAGTGATCATCGTAAATGATGCGGGGGAATCGGTCGAGCAAGCGAAGCAGCTGTACAGTGATCTGCCGATTCAGATTATTGATTTAGAACAGAATGCCGGTCATGTGGAAGCGCGGAACGCCGGTGTGAAAAAAGCGTCAGGTGATTGTATCATGCTGTGTGATGATGATGATTTCATTACGCCGGGCCATTTGGAAAGAATGGCGGCTGAGCTCGCTGATGCCGACTTTGTTCATGCTGACGCGGAAATTGTGTCATTTGAAGAACGGGACAACACGAGATATCCGGTGTCGCGGAAGCCATTCGCCTATACGGCCGATTATGAGGATATGCGGGTGTTTTCCACGTATGTTCCGTCAGGCAGCATGTACAGACGCTCTCTGCATGACACGTTAGGATATTTTGATCCGGATGTCCATAATTATTGGGACTGGGATTTTTATTTGCGCGCTGCGAAACAGCACCGCGTGAAGCGTGTTCCTTGCGCGAGTGTCATCTATGCGTTTTTTGAGGGAGGCGGCAATCAGTCCGCGGATCTTGGCGCCAAACGGAAGCAGTACTTAGACCGGTTAAGCGAAAAGCACGGGCTTGGGGAGCTCCCGACGAAAAACTTCGCGGTTCTTCTTGAAGAGCCGGATATGAAAAGGCGGGAGGCGCCGACTGACATTGTGTGGGACGGAAAGCCTGTCTATTCGAGACTGCACAGTTCATAAGGGGGACGGACAGTTTGAAACAGCTTTTAAAGGACAGCTGGTGGAATCAGCTGAAAGATGAATTCGACAAACCGTATTATCAAGAGCTGAGAGAGATGCTGAAACAGGAATACAGCAGCCAAACGATTTATCCGGACAGCCATGATATTTTTAATGCCTTGCATTATACGTCCTATGAGGATGTAAAAGCGGTCATTCTCGGACAAGATCCGTATCACGGCCCCGGACAGGCGCACGGGCTAAGTTTTTCCGTTCAGCCCGGCGTCAGACAGCCGCCGTCATTGAAAAATATTTTCATAGAGCTTCAGGATGATATCGGCTGCTCCGTACCGAATCACGGATCACTTGTCAGCTGGGCGAAGCAGGGAGTGCTGCTGTTAAACACAGTGCTTACGGTTCGCCGCGGCCAGGCCAATTCCCACAAAGGCAAGGGGTGGGAGCGGCTCACTGACCGCATCATCGATGTGGTGAATGAAAGAGAAAAGCCGATTGTCTTTATCCTCTGGGGACGTCACGCGCAGATGAAAAAAGAGCGTATTGACACATCGAAACACGTTATTATTGAATCGACTCATCCGAGCCCGTTTTCGGCAAGGAACGGCTTTTTCGGGAGCAGACCGTTTTCCCGTACAAACGCCGCCCTTGAAAAAATGGGGGAGCAGCCGATCGACTGGTGCATCCCCGATCTGCCGCAATAAACGGTTTTTTGAGGCGCTTCCGCCCGGCGGAAGCGCCTTTTTTGACGCCCCGGACCGTATGCTGTCAGAAAAAATAACAAACTCATTTCTGCGATTCGGTCAGAAATTTGATAAAATGCAGGAAGAAGACAAATTACTGCTGGAGGATTTACTCATGAACATACATATCTCTGCTTTGATTCAGAAGATGGAAGAAGAACTAAGGCAGGCAAAAACGGCGTCCCGCGCCGAGGAGGTCAAAATGCACGTGGCCGCCGTCCGCTCTCTGTGTGACGTCGTGCTCGGCACCCAGACGCACACCGCTCCGGCGCCTGTGCAGAATCCGATTCCGAAAGCGGCGCCGAAGCCTTCCGCGTCTCCTTCGACAGACCCGCTTCTGCTTGAAAAAATGATGGGCAGCGCCGGGTTGAACCAATATCAGAAAAAAACGAAAGAAGAACGCGGGGAAGACGGAAACGGGGATTCCATTTTCGATTTTTAACAGGAGAGGTTGATTGACTTGAAACTGATACTCGGGGGTTTGCAATGGACGGCATTTATGATTGCGGCTGCGATTGTGGTTCCTGTCGCCATCGCACAATCATTTCACTTGAACCATGCCGATTCTGCCGCATTGATTCAGAGTACATTTTTTGTGCTCGGCGTCGCCGCGGTCATCCAATGTCTTCAGGGACATCGTCTGCCGATTAATGAAAGCCCGGCAGGCCTATGGTGGGGCGTGTATACGATTTACGGCGGACTGACGGGCACGGTGTTTGTGACATTCGGCGAGACGCTGCGGGCGCTTCAGGGGGCGCTGCTATTAAGCGCTGTCTTTTTCTTTTTGTTCAGCCTTTTTAAAGTGATTGAACGGCTGGCCGTACTGTTTACGCCGGTTGTGACTGGCGTGTATCTGCTGCTTTTGGTCATGCAGCTGAGTCAGCCGATAGTAAAAGGTCTTTTGGGCATCGGCTATTTAAAAAACAGCGTCGACGGCCTTGTCTTTGGGCTTGCCATGGTTGTGACTGCCGCGATGTTCATCATGTCCCGATCACATGTTACGTTTTTAAGGCAGTATGCGATTCTTCTTTCGCTTGCGGGCGGATGGATATTGTTTGCCGTCTTCGGCGCTGCCAAACCGATTCAAATACCGGACCGCATGATTCAGCTGCCGGCTCTCTTTCCGTTTGGAAAACCTGTGTTTGACAGCGGACTGATCATTACATCACTCTTCATCACAGTGCTTTTGATTGTCAACATGCTTGCGAGCATTCGGGTTGTTGAAGCGGCGGTGAAAAAATTCGGCGGCACCGCAGGGAAGCGGCGTGAGCGCCCGGCCGGGTTTGCGGCCTCGATCAGCCACCTTTTGAGCGGATTGACGGGAGGTATTGCACCTGTGCCGATCTCAGGGGCGGCCGGTTTTATTGAGACGACGAAGCTTCCTTCGAAAAAGCCGTTTCTTTTGGGGAGTGTATTTGTCATTATCATCAGTATGATCCCATTATTTATGAATGCGTTTGCGAGTCTGCCCTCACCGGTCGGCTTTGCGGTGAATTTCGTCGTTTTCTCCACAATGGCGGGTCTTGCCTTTACGGAGTTTGACTCTTATGAGAAAGCGGAGCAAAAACGAATCCGCTCCATTATCGGTCTGGCGCTTCTGACGGGAGTCGGTGTGATGTTTGTGCCTGAGAGCGTATTGTCAGGCATGCATCCGATTCTGATTTCGCTCTTAAGCAACGGTCTTGTGCTCGGGACGCTGTTGGCGATAGCGGTTGACCGGATCTATCTTATCAAAAAGAAAAAATCCGACAATCTCGTGTCATCGGAGGACGGGCGTTGAATTTTGCCGATGTTGGGTTATGATTGAATTGGAAACTTTAACGAAAAGGCGGGAGAAGAATAGATGAAAGTGTTTATTATTCTGGGTGCGATTAACGCCTTATTGGCTGTGGCGCTGGGTGCTTTCGGCGCGCACGGGCTTGAAGGGAAAATCCCTGATAAATATTTGCAGGTATGGCACACAGGCGTGCAATATCATATGTATCACGCGCTCGGCCTTCTGGCTGTCGCGTTTTTAGCCGATAAGCTCTCTGGCGTCGGGAGCGTTTCTGTTGCGGGCTGGCTGATGTTTGCTGGCATCGTTCTGTTTTCAGGAAGCCTGTACGTATTGAGCGTGACGCAGATTTCCATTCTCGGAGCAATTACACCGCTCGGCGGCGTGGCGTTTATTATTTCGTGGATTATGATTGTCGTCGCGGCCGTCAAATATTTATAAAGAAAAAAAGCCAATCCTCTGCCAAGTGAGCGATTGGCTTTTTGATTTATCTCGGAGAATAAGAAGACATGGAGTACGGATAAGTATAAGCAATTTCCTCATCAAACGTGATGTAATCAAGGTAAATGGTCAGAAGCAGATAGCGGGTGCCCGTTTTCGGGTCGCTGATGATGATATGGTCACGCCCCGCTGCCTGAATCACGCCGCGGAAAATCTTTGAATTCCATTCTTTGCTGCTTTCAAACGTCATATAAATCGTCGCCGTTTTGCCCCGATTCAACCGCAGAATATTTTCAATGTATGACTCTTCAATCGGCAGCATGCCGGGAACATTTTGTGACGATGATGGACCTGAAGGGATCTGAAAGCTGCTGCCGCCCTGCTGCTGCGGCTGGCCGGGGAACCCACCGCCGAAGCTCTGCTGGCCTTGCTGCATCGGCATCGACATCGACATCTGCTGCTGCATCGGCATCATCTGTGATCCTTGGCCCTGAGGCTGCGGATAAGGATTAGGCCCGAGCTGCGGCTGGAATCCCTGCATATCCATTCCCATCCCCATCCCCTGCATTTGCTGGTATTGATTCTTTTTCGGTTTCATATTGTTCCTCCTTTGATGAAAACCTCGTGATGCTGGAACCTCCTGACAAGTAATCAGACAGCCGACAGAGCGGCTGCTGTTTTTATCTATTCCACCATATGAGCCTATAGAAAGATTTATGCGAAAAAAGAAAACACGCTTCCCTGAGACCGGCCATCAGAGCCGGCCTTTTTTGTGCGCGCAAAGCTGACTTTTCACATAATAGTCTGTATTCCTAGCGCATCTTTGGTATAAGGAACATATGATAGCGGTAGTTTCAGGTACGAAAAGGGGGTGACGAGTTGCCTAAAGTGTCAGTGATCATGACGAGCTATAACAAAAGTGACTATGTGGCCCGCTCAATTAAAAGTATTCTGTCTCAGACGTTTACAGACTTTGAGCTTTTCATTATGGATGACAACTCAAATGAAGCGACATTGGCGGAAATACGTCCTTTTCTCACGGATCCCCGCGTCCGGTTTTATCAAAGCGATGTATCGGGCGTCAAAGAAAGAACGGAAAAAACACGCTACGCGGCCTTGATTAATCAGGCAATAGAAATGGCGGAGGGCGAATACGTGACGTATGCGACCGACGACAACACGTATGTGCCGGACCGGCTTGAGAAAATGGTGAAAGAGCTTGATGACGACCCGGAAAAAGCCGTTGTGTATTCAAGTTCCAAAACCTATCATCTGAATGAGCAGAAAGAGACGGTGAAGGAAACGGCCAGGCCCGCCGAACGGATCGTGTGGAATGCGCCGTGCGCCATTGACCATTGTTCCGTCATGCACCGGTTTTCCGTGCTGGAACAGGTCAAATCGGCATTCGGTTCCTATTGGGATGAAAGCCCCGCGTTTTATCGGATCGGTGACGCGCGTTTCTTCTGGAGAGTCAATCATTTTTATCCGTTTTACCCGATTGCTGAGGAGCTTGACATCAATTATATTACCGATCAATCCATCCATTATCAGCTTTTTGCGGCGGAGAAAAACGAGTTTGTGAACAGCCTTCCTCCGCAGACCACGTGCCGAGAGCTGAGGGAATCATTAAAAAAGCTTGGAAAGGGGTGAGGGCTTGTCGGCATACTTAGCGAACTATTGGGTGCTGTACCGGCAGTATATTGACCTTTTTCATTCACTTCGCTACAAAGGCATCCCGCTCGCATTGATCAGTAATTTTTATCAATATATCAGTCCGGCGCTTCGGGAGAGCATGGAGCAGGACCCAGAGCTTTTCGGCCCGGCTGACCGGCATATTCCTGAAGCCAATATTCAGTCTTATTTTGATCAAAAGAAGCAAACCATTAAGAAAACAGATGAGAAACCGGTAAACGGAAAAGTCATTCTGCATTTCGACCACCTTCGATTCACCGAGGGAAACTACCGGCAGTTTGATCCGGCGAAAACAGCGGTATTAGCCAGATGGAGTCTTCCTGATTATCACGGGCTGCCCGTTATCTGCAAATTGGAGCTGACGGGAATGGGCAATAAAGGGAACCCCGTCCCTTATATTGAAAAAGCCCATTCCATTCTGAAAGAGCACAACAGCCATCCCGCTTTCGGGAACAGGGCATTTCAGGAGCGTTTGTATAAAGACATTCCGTTATTTATTGAAGCGATTGATGCCGTTGATATTTTGTTTACGGCCGAGAACATTTCCGCCGTTGTGGTCGGCACGACAGAGGATATTTACAGCCGTGTGCTGGCGCTGATGTGCGCGAAAAAAAACGCCGTCAGCATCTGTCTTCAGCACGGGGCGCTCATGGGAGATGAAGCGTTTCTGCCCGTGTTTACGGACTATCAGGCTGTGTTCGGAGCTTATGAAGCGGAGTGGTATAAAGCAAAAGGCTGCGGGGACGAACAAATCATCATCACGGGTCATCCTCGTTTCGACGAGATTTTCTCAAGAGAGCCGATAGATAAGGACACGTTTTACCGCAAGCTTTCCTTTCTTCCGTCAAAGCGGACGGTGCTGATCGCCACTCAGCCGTTCTCTGATGAATTTTACACGGGGGTGCTTGAAGAACTGATCAAGCATAAGAACATGCAGCTTATTATTAAACCGCATCCGTGGGAAATCGGCAAAAACAAGCTGGATGCTTACAATCAGGTGCTGCGGAAATATAAAGCCGGCAAAATCATCAAAAAAGAAATGGGGCTTTATGATATTCTCCCGTATGTTGACGCCGCGGTGACGCAGACATCAACGGTCGGCCTTGAAGCGATGCTGTTTCAGAAACCCGTGCTGATCGGAAAATCAGCGGGAACCCGTCAATACCCTTATTATCATTCTCTCGGGGAATTTGCCTTTGATGATCCGCAGGCGCTTGCTCAGGAGTTGATTCAGGTATGCGAAAGCCCCGACGAATACCAAAAGGCAGAAAAGGCGCGCCGTACTTTTATCGCCGCGAACTATCCTGTTCAGGATTCGCTGGCCGCTTTATGCCGAGTGCTTCAGGAAAAAACCGGAGTCGACTTCAGACGGGTTGACCCTTCATAAAAAAGATAGGAGAGCAAAGAAAATGGTGCAAAAAAGATCATCTTTTCTTCCCTATTCATTGCCCATGATCGGGAAGGACGAAATTCAGGAGGTTATTGATACGCTTGAAACGGGCTGGCTTTCAAAGGGACCGAAAGTGGAGGCGTTTGAAAAAGCTTTTGCCGCCTGGACGGGAGCAAAGCACGCGATCGCGCTGAATTCATGTACCGCCGCGTTGTTTTTGGCCCTGAAAGCGAAAGGGATCGGTCCCGGCGACGAGGTCATTACGTCTGCTGTGACGTTCAGTTCAACAGCCAATACAATCGTGCATACAGGCGCAGTTCCGGTGTTTGTTGACATTGATCCGCTTACCTTGAATGCGGACCCTGAGAAAATAGAGGCGGCTGTCACCCCGCGGACAAAGGCGATTGTGCCCGTTCATTTCGCCGGCCAGTCGTGTGAGATGGATCAGATTCTGGCCATTGCCGAAAAGCATCAGCTGTTTGTCTTAGAGGACGCGGCCCATGCCGTGTACACCACTTATAAACAGAAAATGATCGGATCAATCGGGGACGCGACAGCATTCAGTTTCTACGCGACAAAAAACCTGGCAACCGGAGAAGGCGGCATGCTGACGACGGATGATGACAGGCTTGCCGACCAGATCAGGGTGCTCAGCCTTCACGGCATGAGCAAAGGCGCGTGGAACCGTTATTCTTCAAACGGAAGCTGGTACTACGAAGTCGAAACGCCCGGCTATAAAATGAATATGTTTGATCTTCAGGCGGCGCTTGGGCTTCATCAGCTGAAACGGATTGACAGCATGCAGGAAAGAAGAGCCGAAATTGCGGCCCGCTACCAGGACGCCTTCAGAGACATGAAAGGGCTGACCGTCCCATATGTCAGTGATGACGGACGGCATGCATGGCATTTGTATGTTCTTCAAGTAGAGGAGCAGGAAGCCGGAATCAGCCGGAACGATCTGATTTCCGCTTTGAAAGACCAATATAATATCGGCACAAGCGTTCATTTTATTCCGGTTCCGTTCCATCCGTATTATCAAAAAACATACGGATATAAGGAAACTGATTTTCCGGCCGCGGCCGCGTATTATCACCGCACCGTATCACTTCCTCTTTATCCGTCAATGACAGATGATGACGTTGAATACGTCATTGCAGCCGTTACGGATATCATCAAAGGGGCTGATTAGGTGTACAGACTGAGGGAAAATCTTACTCAGGACATGATTCAAGCCTTTCTCCATCAAAAGGGCATTCAGCCGGAGGCCTATGAATCGTCGCTCTGTTTATTGGAAGAAAACAGCCTTCAAGGCGTGATTTTATACGAAAACTCTTCGTGGGAAAGTCAATTGTTCCAAAAAAATATCATCAATGTGAAGCTCGCAGCCGCAAACAGCACCGGCCAGCTCAAAAGGCTGTTTCAGGAATTTTACGCCTCAAGGCGGGCGGACGGCACCGACTTTATATTTATTAAAATACCGGCTGAAGATGTCGGAGCGATGCAGGTCGTTCAGCAGCTTCCGACCGCCTGTTTTGTCGGGAGTTTGTTCAAGCTCGTCAGTCCGGTGCGTGTTTATAACAGTGCGCCGCCGTTTGAGATTACAGAAGCCGGACCCGGCGACACGGAAGCGATCAGCCGGCTGGCCCGCGACGCCTTTACAAAAAGCAGGTATTACCAAGACCCTCATCTCAGCTATGAAAGTGCAAACCGCCTGTTTGAAGAGTGGGCGCGGAATAATGCGGAAGGCAGGGCTTCGTTACAATTCGCCGCCAAATATAAAGGAGAGACCGTGGGCTTTGTTCAGGGGCTGTCAAAAGGCGATGAATTTGTCCTTGATCTGATGGCGGTAAAGCCGGGATTTGAAGGAAAGGGCGCGGGATACCATTTAGCGGCGCGCATTATTGAACAATCACTGCGCTTTCAGCATAAGACTGTATCAGCGGGAACGCAGCTCCACAATGTAAGAGCCATCCGCCTGTATGAAAGAATGGGATTTAAAGCGGATGCGTCTTATTACTATTATCATGTGTGGCCCGGGAAGGAGGCGGACTGATGGCATCATGCAAAATCGGATCGAAGTCAATCGGCGAAGGTTCGCCCGTTTTCATCATCGCCGAAGCCGGGATTAATCATGACGGAAAACTGAGCCAGGCGTTTGAATTGATAGACGCGGCCAGTGAGGCCGGTGCGGACGCGGTCAAGTTTCAAATGTTTCAGGCTGACAAAATGTATCAGAAGGACCCCGGTTTGTACAAAACCGCGGCGGGTAAAGACGTCTCAATATTTTCTTTAGTGCAATCAATGGAAATGCCCGCCGAATGGATAGAACCGCTGCTTGACTATTGTAAGAAAAAAGGCGTGCTGTTTTTAAGCACGGTATGTGACGAAGGCTCTGCGGACTTATTATATGCGACATCCCCGTCAGCCTTTAAAATCGCCTCCTATGAGCTGAACCACCTGCCGTTATTGAAATATGTCGCGGGGCTGAAGACACCGATTATCTTTTCAACCGCGGGCGCTGATATTTCAGATATTCAGGAGGCTTATAAAACCATTACCGGCGAGGGGAACAAAGAGATTGCGATTATGCACTGTGTGGCGAAATATCCCGCACCGCCCGAATACAGCAACCTGAGCGTCATTCCCATGCTCGCCGCCGCTTTCCCGGATGCTGTGATCGGCTTTTCCGACCACAGCGCCCACCCGTATGACGTCCCGTGCGCAGCTGTCAGGCTCGGAGCGAAACTGATCGAAAAGCATTTTACGATAGACAAAAACCTGCCCGGCGCCGATCACTCCTTTGCCCTCAATCCGGATGAATTAAAGGAAATGGTTGCGGCGATCCGTTCAGTTGAAGCGGAGCTGAGACAAGGGCATCACGCTCCGGTGCCGGAAGTGCTGTCGGGAAGCTCGCATAAAACCACGACACTGATTGAAGGGGATATCAGAAAATTCGCTTACAGAGGCATTTTTTCAACAGCGCCGATTCAAAAAGGCGAATGTTTTACGTCGGATAACCTTGCCGTTCTTCGTCCCGGCCAAAAGCCGCAGGGGCTTCACCCGAGGTATTTTGAGCTTTTAACTGACGGGGCGCGTGCGGTCAGGGATATCCCCGCCGACACGGGCATCACCTGGGATGACCTTTTGACGAAAGGCAGCTCTTATGATGGCTGACGTTCTGTTTATCATTCAGGCACGGATGGGAAGCGAGCGTCTTCCAGGCAAAGTGCTGAAACCGATCGGCGGATATACCATCCTCGATATGATTGTCAAAAGAGTTCGGCAAAGCGCGTATTATGATCAATCACGGGATAATCTGATCATTGCCACGTCTGACAGCAAGACCGACGACATACTGTCTGCGCACTGCCTCAGCAAACACTACCGTGTGCACCGCGGCAGCGAGCAGCGCGTGCTTGACCGGTTTGCACAAGTCATCGAACAAGTAAAACCGGCCATCGCAGTCAGACTGACGGGGGATAACCCGTTCGTCGATCCTTCGCTGCTTGATCTCCTGATTAAATCGCACTCAGACCAACACGCGGATTACACGTATATCGGGGGTACGCCGCTCGGCATCGGCGGCGAGGCAGTAAACGCGAATCTTTTAACAGAGCTGAGCGCCGCCAAAACGCTGGCGGACAAATATCAGGAGCATGTGACACTTTTGATAAGAGAATCTCCTGAGAAGTACCGGCTTCTCTTTCCCGAACCCCCGCAGGAACTTCGTGCCCCTCACTTGCGGCTGACGGTGGATACTGAAGAGGACTACCGGCTGGCCCGCGAGCTGTACGCAAAAGCAGGATCGAGCCCTGATATTCCGGCAAAGGAATTGATTCATCTGCTGAATAGCGATCCGGAGCTCAGAGCTATTAATCAGATGATCCGGCAAAAAGAGGCGGATTAAGATGCGGGTTTTGATATTCGCAGACGGGGGCTATGAAATTGGCATGGGCCACGCCGTCCGGATGAAACTGCTTGCCGATGCCATTAAGACCAAATGCTCCATTACGTTTTACACCAACAAAGAAGCTTCCTCTTATCTTTCTTCTGACAAATGGGAAGTGATCATCAAGCCTGACAAGGGACAGAAGGAATTTATTGTCCGGGAAATAAACCGGCAGGCTCCTGACCTGCTCATATTCGATCTGCTCGATATACCGTGTGACTGGCTTGAAGAAATCAAAAAGCACTCATCTGCCCGCATCGTCTTGTTTGAAGAAAAACGGGAACATGTTATTCATTTATGCGATGCCATCATAAACGGCATATATGGCGGACTGAAAAGCCGGATGGTTAAAATGGGCAGCACCGTTGTATATGAAGGCCCGGAATATATGATTCTTCATCCGGGTTTTGAAAAAGCCAAACAGCTCTATCAGCTGAGAAAAGAATGCCGGACCATTTTGGTTTCTTTAGGAGGAAGCGACCCTAAGAAGCTTGTCTTTAAAGTGATAGAAGCATGCCGCCGCATTCCGGATATTCAGCGCAAACAGGTGATCATCGTCATGGGCGGCGCCGCTGCTCATGCTGATGACGTGCGCGCGCTTATTGCGCAAATGCCTTATGCCGGGTTGGTAAGTCAGACAAATGACATGGCCGCGCTTCTCACAAGGGCTGATATGGCCGTCGTGTCCGGCGGCATTACTTTATATGAAACCATTTGTACGGGTGTGCCCTGCATCGTTCTATCTCAAGTGGCGCATCAAACCGTGACGGCAGAAAAATTCGCCGGACGGGGAGCCGCCGTTCATCTCGGCCTCGGAGAACGCATGTCAGCGGATGTTCTTGCTCGGCATATGTCTGAGCTGACCGCTGATTATCAGATGCGGCTCGGACTTCATCAGAACGGAACGCCGCTGGTTGACGGGAGAGGCATCAAACGGGCGGCGGCGATTCTTTTTGATTTGTGATAAAACCACACGTAAGGAAGTGTTGATGTGAAAGGTGTTATCTTAGCCGGAGGCACCGGCTCACGCCTTATGCCGCTGACGAAAGCGGTCAATAAGCATTTACTCCCTGTCGGTCCATATCCGATGATTTACTGGTCGATCATGAAGCTGGAAGAAGCGGGAATTAAGGATATATTGCTGATCACGCAAAAAGAGTATATTCCGCAATTTCATAAACTTCTTGAAAACGGAGAAGAGCTTGGCGTCTCGATCACATATCAGGTCCAGCCCGCCGCATCCGGCATTTCGGACGCTTTATCGTACGCAAAGCGGTTCACAGGACGCGATCCGTTCGTTCTGCTTTTAGGAGATAATATATTTGAAGATTCATTAAAACCTTATACGGAACGCTTCGCACAGCAGGGAAAAGGAGCGAAAGTGCTGCTGAAAGAAGTTGATGATCCGGAGCGCTTCGGCATCGCCGAGATTGATGAGGAAAACAAACGGATCAAGTCGATCATTGAAAAGCCGGAGCAGCCGCCGACCAGCCTATGCGTCACAGGGATCTACATGTATGATGCCGAAGTGTTTTCTTATATTGAACAAATTTCCCCTTCAAAACGCGGCGAACTGGAAATTACCGATGTCAATAATTTATACATTGAACACAGTGAGCTGACGTATGATGTGTTAACGGGCTGGTGGGTGGATGCGGGCACGCATGAATCGCTCTGCCTCGCCGGAAGCCTGGCGCAACAGGCGATACAGAAAGGACAGGAACATTAATCATGCCAAAATCATATTTAATTACAGGCGGCGCCGGATTTATCGGCCTCACCTTTACAAACATGATGCTGAAAGAAACGGACGCGCAGATTACCGTCCTGGATAATCTCACGTATGCAAGCAGGCCGCTTGAAATAGAAGCCTTAAAAAAGAACGGCCGTTTCCGTTTTATTAAAGGTGATATCTCTAAAAAAGAGGACATCGACAAAGCCTTTTCCCAAATGTATGACGCCGTCATTCATTTTGCGGCAGAATCTCATGTGGACAGAAGCATAAATCAGGCGGAACCGTTTATCACAACAAATGTGATGGGCACATACCGACTGGCTGACGCGGTGTTACAGGGAAAGGCCGGCAGACTGATTCATATTTCAACTGACGAGGTGTACGGAGATTTGGGGCCGGATGATCCCGCTTTTACGGAGACGACGCCGCTTTCGCCGAATAATCCGTATTCCGCCAGCAAGGCAAGCTCAGACCTGCTCGTCATGTCCTATGTGAAAACCCATAAGCTTCCCGCCATCATTACGAGATGCAGCAACAATTACGGGCCTTATCAGCATCATGAGAAAATGATTCCGACCATTATCAGACACGCCGTAAACGGCACGCCGGTTCCGCTGTACGGCGACGGGATGCAGATCAGAGACTGGCTGTTTGCCGAAGACCATTGCCGCGCCATTAAACTTGTACTGGAAAAAGGAACGCTCGGCGAAATTTACAATATCGGCGGCGGAAATGAACGGACGAATAAAGATCTGGCAGCTTTTATCATGAAGGAGCTCGGAGTCGAGGAACGGTTTGCTCATGTCGAAGACAGAAAAGGGCATGACCGCCGTTACGCCATCAATGCCACAAAGCTGAAACAAGAGCTGGGCTGGCGGCAGGACGTCACGTTTGAAGAAGGAATGAGAAGAACCATTCGCTGGTATACAGGCAGCCAACAAGACTAATCGGAAAGAAGGGGATCCGATTGACGAAGGTATTAGTAACCGGAGCGGCCGGCCAGCTGGGGCGGGAGTTATGCCGCCGACTGAAGCGGGAAGGGTATGAAGTGATCGCCCTGACAAAAGCGATGATGAATATATCCGACCAGCGATCGGTGCGGCACTCGTTCAGCCATTACAAGCCGGATATCGTCGTCAATACGGCGGCATACACCTCCGTTGACAAATGTGAAACGGAGCTCGACAAAGCGTATTTAATAAACGGAATCGGAGCCTATTATACATCGCTTGAGGCTGAAAATACCGGAGCGAGATTTATTCACATCAGCACCGATTACGTCTTCAGCGGCAAAGGAACACAGCCTTATCAGACAGATGATCCCGCAGACCCCGGAACGATTTACGGAAAAAGCAAAAAACTCGGCGAAGAACTGATCCGGTTAACGGGAAAAAACCACACCATTATCAGAACATCGTGGGTATACGGCAGCGGCGGGAACAACTTTGTCAATACGATGCTGAAGCTTGCGGATACACATGATCAAGTGCGTGTCGTCAACGATCAAGTCGGCGCACCGACATACACTAAGGATTTAGCCGAAACGGTGATCGGTCTCTTTGACAGGCCGCCGGGCACGTACCACGCCGCAAACAGCGGAGTGTGCAGCTGGTATGAATTCGCAAAGGCTATTTTTGAAGAAAGCGGCAGGACCGCCGCTGTGCTTCCCGTCACGACGGAGGAATACGGAAATAAGACGCCGCGTCCCGCTTACTCGGTGTTAAGCCTTGAGTCGATTGAACGGCAGGGGCTCGGCATGAGGCATTGGCGGGATGCGCTGCGGGATTATTTACAAAGGGAGGGACAGTGCAAGTGATCGAAGGCGTAAAAATCAAAAAGCTGATCAAACACAGTGACGACCGAGGTTTTTTCTCAGAACTCGTCCGTGACGATGAACAACTTCTGGAACATTTCGGGCAGGCTTCCTGGTCAAAAAGCTACCCCGGCGTCATTAAAGCGTTTCACTATCATGAGAAACAGGATGACCTGTGGTTTTTCCCGACGGGCCATGCCCAAGTCGTGCTCCATGACCTTCGCGAAGAGTCAGCAACCAAGGGGGAAACGGATGTCTACTACATGGGAGAAGACAATCCGATGCTGCTTCTCATTCCAAAAGGAGTCGCACACGGTTACAGAGTGCTGGGAGAAACCCCGCTGACCATTATTTATTTTACGACAATGTCCTATAATCCGGATCAGCCTGACGAAAAAAGAATTCCGTGGAATGACGAAACCATCGGATTTGACTGGCAGACGGCTCATCGGTAGTGCACAAGACGGAGACAGCGGATGTCTTCGTTTTTTGATTTTCAGCTGATGTGAATCTTGCAAAAATAAAAGAAAGAATATTCTCAAAAAACAATTTACTTACATGGATAAAGGTGGTAGATTATTCTCAGGAAAAGAGAAACTCCAATTCGCGCGAATGGAATCATCAGACACGCTTTTCCGGCAGAGGACGCTCTGAATCCCATATGATCTGGAGGAATCAATGATGTTAAAAAGAAAATCATTTTCTGCTTTTTTCATCAGTGCTGCTGTATTTTTAGCTGTGTTCTTGCCATCTTTTCATGCGAATGCCCAATCTGCTGTTATTGAAGCGAAAACCATCAACAGTACGAAAGAATACGCGACGTCTGATATTGAAGTCACATACAAGCCGAATGCGCTGCTTGCCGTCGGTGCCATTGAATTTCAATTTCCCGACGGGTTCAACGCCACTGTGAGGGACTCTGTAAACGGAAGAACTTTGAAAGAAACGCAAATTCTCAACTATGGAAAAACGGTCAGACTGCCGCTTACCCTTGATTTGCTGGGAGCGACTGAATACAATCTCGTTCTGGTGCGTAAAAACCTTCCGCGCGCCGGCACGTATACAATCAAAGGCGATTACGTAAACGGTTTGGGTGCCGGCAGTCTTTACGCCGAAACAAAACTGGTCATTGACCCGCGTTAATCCCGAATGAAAGAGGCTGCACAACAGCCTCTTTTTTTATGCGGAAAAGGCTGGCATGAATCTTGCATATAAAAAGGGGCGTAACGACAATGTGAAAGGGACTGATGGGTCTTGGTGTAAAAGCGCTTACATTTTGTTCTGCCGGTAATTGAAGCTTACACGTAAAATACGATGAGGTGATGAAACATGTCAGCCAACCCGCTTTCTAAAAGCAATCAGAAAGATGAAGAAAAAGAAGTTCTTAATTTGTTCTTGTCAACACAATCGATCATTAAGGAAGCCCTGCGTAAACTGGGGTATCCCGACAATATGTATGAATTAATGAAAGAGCCGATGCGGCTTTTGACCGTCCGCATTCCAGTCAAAATGGACAATGGCTCAGTACAGGTTTTTACGGGCTACCGCTCACAGCATAATGATGCGGTCGGCCCGACAAAAGGGGGCGTGCGGTTTCACCCTGAAGTCAGTGAAGAAGAGGTCAAGGCGCTTTCCATCTGGATGACTTTAAAATGCGGCATCACAAACCTTCCTTACGGGGGCGGAAAAGGAGGCATCATCTGTGATCCGCGGACGATGTCATTCGGGGAGCTGGAACGGCTGAGCCGCGGATATGTGCGGGCGATCAGCCAGATCGTGGGCCCGACAAAGGATATTCCGGCTCCTGACGTATATACCAACTCGCAGATTATGGCGTGGATGATGGACGAATACAGCCGGCTGAGAGAATTTGATTCACCGGGATTCATTACGGGCAAACCGATCGTTCTCGGCGGTTCACAGGGGCGGGAAACGGCGACCGCGCAAGGCGTCACGATTTGTATTGAGGAAGCCGTTAAGAAAAAAGGGATTCCATTGGAAAATGCGCGCATCATCATTCAAGGGTTCGGAAATGCCGGAAGTTTTCTCGCTAAATTTATGCATGACGCGGGCGCCAAGGTGATCGGCATCTCAGACGCCCACGGCGCTTTGTATGATCCTGACGGCCTTGACGTTGATTACCTGCTGGATAAGCGGGACAGCTTCGGCACGGTGACGAATCTCTTCTCAGATATCATAACGAATCGGGAGCTGCTGGAGAAAGACTGTGATATTCTCGTGCCTGCCGCGATCTCCAATCAGATTACGGCTGAAAACGCTCATAACATTAAAGCCTCGATCATTGTGGAAGCGGCGAATGGGCCGACAACAATAGACGCCACGAAAATCCTGAATGAAAGAGGCGTGCTTCTTGTGCCGGATATTTTGGCAAGCGCGGGCGGCGTGACAGTGTCTTATTTTGAATGGGTGCAGAATAATCAGGGATTTTACTGGTCTGCGGAGGAAGTCGCCGGAAAACTGCGCAGTGTTATGGTGAATTCGTTTGAATCCATTTATCAGACAGCGCATACCCACAAGGTCGATATGCGTTTGGCCGCTTATATGACAGGCATCAGAAAATCAGCTGAAGCCGCCCGTTTCCGCGGCTGGGTATAAGTGTTATCCGCAAAGAAATTTTGCATCGGCTATAGAGGATCGCAAAATTTCTTTGCGTTTTCTGAATGCAGCTGACAGATTCGGACAAACTTCGTCCGCTTTCGGCAGAGATTTTCTTTTTTTTATCACAACTTGTTATGCTGGTATGCTTCTTGCATCTTCATAAAGCGTGAGCACACATTACAAAATACGAGGAGGAATTCTAATGACAGTTTCATACGCACACGAACCGTTTACAAATTTTCAAGAAGAGACAAATAAACAATCGTTTCAAGAAGCGCTGGCTTATGTGAATTCACAGCTGGGCAAGCATTATCCGATTATCATCAACGGTGAATCGATTGAGACTGATAAAAAAATCGTTTCCGTCAATCCGGCTGATAAAAAAGAAGTGATCGGCACTGTATCGGCGGCCGGCAAAGAGCTTGCGGAAAAGGCCATGCAGGCGGCGCTTGAGGCATTTCAAACATGGAAAAAAGTACGGCCGGAACATCGTGCGAACGTGCTGTTTAAAGCGGCGGCCATCATCCGCAGAAGAAAGCACGAATTTTCCGCGTACCTTGTGAAAGAAGCGGGAAAACCGTGGAAGGAAGCGGATGCGGATACGGCGGAAGCGATCGACTTTTTAGAGTATTACGCCCGTCAGATGCTTAATCTGAAAGACGGTTCTCCTGTAAAGAGCCGTGACGGAGAATTTAATCAATATCATTATGAGCCGCTTGGCGTGGGAATCGTCATTTCTCCATTCAACTTCCCGCTTGCGATTATGGCCGGAACGGCGGCAGCGGCTATCGTAACAGGCAACACGATACTGCTGAAACCGGCTGATGCGGCGCCTGTCGTGGCGGCGAAATTCGTTGAAGTGATGAAGGAAGCGGGTCTGCCGGACGGCGTGCTCCAATTCATACCGGGCGACGGAGGAGAAATCGGCGACTTCCTGGTTGAGCATCCGAAGACGAGATTTGTGTCATTTACAGGCTCCCGTGCGGTCGGATGCCGCATCTATGAACGAGCCGCAAAAGTGCAGCCGGGCCAAAAGTGGCTGAAACGGGTCATCGCCGAGATGGGCGGAAAAGATACGGTGCTTGTAGACAGAGATGCTGATCTTGATCTTGCCGCTTCCTCAATCGTGTATTCCGCTTTCGGATTTTCAGGCCAAAAATGTTCGGCCGGTTCCCGCGCGGTCATTCATCAGGACGTCTATGATGAAGTTGTCGAAAAAGCCGTCGCTTTAACAAAATCACTTACCGTCGGAAGTCCGGAAGATTTTGATACATACATGGGGCCTGTCATCCACGAAGCGTCTTATAATAAAGTCATGAGTTATATCGAAATCGGCAAAACAGAAGGAAAACTTCTGACGGGAGGCGAAGGTGATGATTCGAAAGGATACTTTATTCAGCCGACTATTTTTGCGGATGTAGATGAAAACGCCCGCCTGATGCAGGAGGAAATTTTCGGACCGGTCGTCGCGATCTCTAAAGCCCGGGATTTCGACCATATGCTTGAGATCGCCAACAATACGGATTACGGCCTGACAGGAGCTCTGTTATCGAAAACCCGCGCGCACATTGAACGCGCCCGTGAAGACTTTCACGTCGGAAATCTATATTTCAACCGCGGATGTACGGGTGCGATTGTCGGCTACCAGCCGTTCGGGGGCTTCAATATGTCAGGAACGGATTCAAAAGCCGGAGGACCTGATTATCTGATTCTTCATATGCAGGCGAAAACAACATCTGAAGCCTATTAATCTTTCGGAAATAGCGCGAGACAAAGAGAGTCGCGCTATTTTCTCTATTTGAGAGTAAGGAGGATGAAACATGTATCAGCAGCTCAGCAAAATGCTTCCGGAGGAGAAAATAGAAGCCATTACGAAATCGCTGGTAGCGTTAAACAGCATTAACGGCACATTGGGAGAAGGAAAAAAGGCCGACTATATCAAAGATATGATCAAGAGCTTTCCCTACTTTCAGGACAACCCGTCACATGTGTGGGAGCAGGCGATTCCTGAGGACCCTTACGGCCGCAAAAATATTTTCGCGTTTATTGAAGGAAACGGTGACAGCCTGAATACGGTCATTTATCACGCCCATCTTGATACGGTCGGCATAGAGGATTTCGGCCCTTTAAAAGATATCGCTTTTGATTCCGACCGTCTCGCGGAGTATTTCTCCAGCTATGAATTTGATCGGGAGGTGCAGCGGGACGCCCGCTCAGGCGAGTGGATGTTCGGAAGGGGATCGGTTGATATGCAGAGCGGTATTGCCGTTCATCTCGCCAATCTGCTTCACTTTTCTGAACGGCGCGAGCAATTGCCGGGCCATATTCTGTTCATGGCAAACCCGGATGAGGAAAGCCAGCATTCCGGCATCTTAACAAGCATTTCTGAATTAAAACGGCTGAAACAAGAAAAACAGCTTCGTTATTTAGCCGCGATTAATACCGACTTTATCACGCCGCTGTATGAAGGTGACACGACACGGTACATATACACGGGCGCCGCCGGAAAGCTTTTGCCTTGCTTTGCGATTTACGGGCGGGAAGTGCATGTCGGGGATACGCTGTCCGGCATAGACCCGAATTTGATCGCGTCAGAAATCACCAGAAGAATCCACAACAATATTCATATGGCAGAAAACATTGAAGGAGAGCTTGTGCTTCCGCCGACCTGCCTGTACCAGCGTGACAACAAGGAAGCGTATAACGTGCAGACCGCCGTCAGCAGCTACGTCTATTTTAATTATTTTATTTACGAAAAAACCGCCAAAGAAATCATGGATCAGCTGACTGCCGTGGCTGCCGAAGCCTGCAAAGAGACAGAACAAAAATTATCTGATTATTACGACGAATATTGCAGGAGAACGAACCTTCCGAAAAAAGAGATCTCATGGAACGTTCAAGTGTACAGTCTGGAAGATTACCTGAAAAGGCTGAGAAGCCGCGGCATAGACCCGGCCCAGTGTATAGAGCAGACGTTTAAAACATATGAACATCTTGAACTGCGGATGAGATGCTTTAAAGCCGTCGAGGAACTGCAAAAACTCGATCCTGAGCAGGGAGCCAAGGTCATTATTTTCTATGCGCCGCCTTACCTTCCGCACAATTATTTGAAGGAAGAGAGCACGCGGGACCGGCTTTTGCAGCATGTCATTCAAGAAGCCGTCGATAAAACAGCGGCGTCAACTGGAGAAACATTCGCTTTTAAAAAGTTTTTCCCTTATTTAGCGGACGGAAGCTTCTTATCGCTGCATGAAACAGATGCTGAAGTCTCCGCCTTTACCGATAATTTTCCGGGATGGGATGTCATCGGCATGATTCCTTTTAAAGAAATCAGGGAATTAAATATTCCATCGGTCAATATAGGGGTATATGGCAAGGACGGCCATAAATGGACGGAACGGGTGTATAAACCGTACACATTCCATGTGCTGCCGGAACTCATTCAGCAGACGACGCTGCACCTTTTGCACAGCTATCGATTAGACATACGCACAAATGGCTGACATAACGGGATAAGGGGGATGTATATGCAGGGAGATACCAATCAAAATGAATTACAGCGCACGATGAAGGGCCGGCATTTATTTATGATCGCCCTCGGCGGCGTGATCGGGACGGGACTGTTTCTGGGCTCCGGTTTTACAATCAGTGAAGCGGGGCCGATCGGTGCGATAATGGCTTATGTGATCGGCGGATTTTTAATGTATCTGGTGATGCTTTGTTTGGGGGAGCTTGCAGTCGCCATGCCGGTCGCCGGTTCGTTCCAGGCGTATGCCGCAAAGTTCTTGGGGCCGTCGACGGGTTTTACGATCGGATGGATGTACGCATTCAGCTGGGCCAATACAGTGGGGCTTGAGCTGACGTCGGCGGGAATTTTAATGCAGCGGTGGTTTCCGGACGTTCCGATTTGGGTGTGGTGCCTTGTATTCGGCGTCGTCATTTTTTCCATTAACGCGCTGTCTGCGCGGAGTTTTGCGGAAATGGAGTTTTGGTTTTCCAGTATTAAGGTCATGGCAATTGTATTGTTTATTATTCTCGGCTGCGCTGCCGTATTCGGCTTTGTCGGTTTTAACGGCGGGCAGACGGCGCCGTATCTGTCAAACTTTATGACGGACAAAGGGCTTTTCCCGAACGGGGGACAGGCTGTGCTGTTTACGCTTGTCATGGTGAATTTTTCATTTCAGGGAACCGAACTGGTCGGAATCGCCTCGGGGGAAAGCGAAAACCCGGAAAAGACGCTTCCCCGCTCAATCCGAAACGTCATATGGCGGACGCTGTTTTTCTTTGTGCTGGCGATGTTTGTTCTCGTGTCCATTTTGCCGTACCAAACGGCAGGCGTCATCGAAAGCCCGTTTGTGGCTGTGTTAGATAAAATCGGCGTTCCCTATGCGGCTGATATCATGAACTTTGTCATTCTGACCGCCATGCTGTCGGTGGCGAATTCCGGGCTGTACGCTTCGTCCAGAATGATGTGGTCTCTATCAAAAAGCAAAATGGGTCCCGCTTTCTTAACGAAACTGACGAAAAAAGGCGTGCCCCTGAAAGCTCTTTCCATCACCATCGCTATCTCCGGTTTATCCCTGCTGACAAGTGTAGTCGCGGCTGAAACGGTGTATGTATGGCTGATTTCCATTTCGGGTATGATTACCGTCGTCGCGTGGATGTCAATCTGCGCTTCACAATTCGTTTTCCGCAGGCGCTTCCTCGCTGAAGGAGGAAATCTGAAAGACCTGGCATTTAAAACGCCTCTTTATCCGCTCGTCCCGATTCTCGGATTTTCGGTCTACGGGCTTATCTTAATCAGTCTCATCTTTATCCCCGACCAGCGTATCGGTCTGTACTGCGGTGTCCCGCTGATGATCATCTGTTACGCGTATTATCACTTCGGTATCAAAAAACGCTTGAAGCGTGAGCCGGCTTCTTCGGAAAAAGGCGCCGCAGGATAAGAAGAAAGCCCTCCGCAAAAAGCGGCGGGCTTTACTTTGTTTTCCGTTTTGCCGACAGAACATAGGAAAGAACGGCAAAGAGCTGAAAACCGAAAATGCTGACAGCCATCGGCCAGGCGTTTTCTTCTCCGGCTATCCCGACCAGTGGGGCGGCAGCCGCGCCGCCGATAAAAGGCAGGAGTCCGAGAAGAGCCGCAGCGCTCCCCGCGCCTTTCTCTTGTTTTTGCATAGCCAAAGAAAACCCTGTCGTTGTGACGACCCCGACTGAAGAGACAATAATAAATAAAGAAATGCAGACCGCCGTCAGGCCTAATCCGAAGGCAAGCGATAAAAGCAAAGCGATGCTCCCGATGACGGCAATGAACAGCCCGGCGACAAACAGCTTCCGTTCATCATGTGTTTTGGCCATCCGTCCGGTGATTTGAGCAGCGCATATGATTCCCGCTCCGTTTACGGCGAACAGCAGGCTGAACGTTTGCGCCGACACGCCGTAGATGTTTTGCAGCACAAACGGCGACCCGGCAATATATGCGAACATGCCGGTCATCACAAATGCCTGGCTGAGCGCAATTCCCATAAACATCCGGTCGCCGAGCAGGCCCCGAAACGTCATCAGCGTCTCCCGGAGTCCGCCGCTTGTCCGTTTTTCAGGCGGAAGCGACTCAGGCAATGCCGCAATCACTGCGGCAAAAATGATACAGCCGATCACCGCCAGCACGATAAACACGATTTTCCACCCCGCGAATTGAAGGATAAATCCCCCTGTAATCGGCGCTAAGATCGGCGCCGCCCCATTCACAAGCATCAGTAATGAGAAAAAAGCCGTCAATTCTTTTCCGGAATACATATCGCGTGCGGAAGCCCGTGCGATGACGATTCCGGCCGCCCCTGTGAACCCTTGAATAAACCGCATGACAATTAAAAACGAAACAGAAGGGCTGAAGGCGCATAATAAAGAAGACAGCGTATAAAGCAGCAATGACAGAATCAGAGGCTTCCGGCGCCCGATCATATCACTGAGCGGCCCGACAACTATCTGGCCGATCGCGAGCCCCAAAAGACAAAACGTCAGGCTCAGCTGCGCAAGTGACGCTGACGTATGGAGGTCGGCCGCCACTTCAGGCAAAGCGGGCAGATACATATCGAGCGAAAGCGGCCCGAATGAAGCAAGCGTCCCGAGAATCAATACCATGCCGAGGCCTGCGCGGCCGGCCTTTGAATAACCGTTATTCATTCCATGACCCACCTTAACAAATGATTCTATCACTATAGCATAACCGGATGGCTTATTTTATAACATTTATTGAATATAAACTAAATATTTTATTTAAAATCTTAATGTAAATAAAAAAATGAAATTAGTTTTCGTATGAAATGTAAAATGAAAAATAAGGATGCTAAACTATAAAACAACAAAAGGTAGAAAAGTTTTACGGAAGAGGTGTTCAAAAAGCATGAACAGCATACAAACCGATCACATCGAAACGAAACGCCGATTTCCGGTCTTTCTCGCGCTTGCTTTGACATTAGGCGTATTTGCCGCGGGTTCTGAAGAGCTGGTGATTTCCCCGCTGCTTCCGGATTTAGCGCAGGCTTTCAGCTCGGATGTCAGTGTTCTGGCGCTTTCCATCAGTATTTACGGAGTGATGATTTTTATCGGGGCGCCGCTTTTGGTTCCGCTGGGAGATAAATATTCCCGTGAACTCAGCCTGATGGCGGGGCTTCTTATATTTACGGCCGGCACGGTAATCTGCGCGCTGGCGAACAATATCTTTTTTTTCTTTCTGGGCAGGGCGCTTTCCGGACTTGCGGCGGGTGCGTTTGTGCCGACAGCTTATGCGCTGGTCGGCGACCGTGTGCCTTATGCGCATCGCGGCAAGGTGATGGGTCTGATCGTTTCAAGCTGGTCGCTTGCTTTGATTTTCGGTGTTCCGATCGGCTCTTTTATCGGCGGCGTTTTGAATTGGCGGTGGACGTTTTGGATTTTCGCCTTGATGGCTGTCCTCGTTGCTTCGCTCATTTTCATTGAGGCGCGCCGCACAACGGCGGATGGGGACAAAACAGAAGAGGAAAGCGGCCGGCAGACAGGCACCTTCCGGGATGCGCTGAAGGTGCCCCGTGTTCCTGTATACCTCACGATCACTTTTTGCAACATGATCGGTTTTTACGGCATGTATTCATTTCTCGGCACGTATCTTCACCGCGTGCTGCCGGGGGGAAATACCGCTTCCGGGCTGATGATCATGGTGTACGGGATCGGGTTTTCCATGAGTGTGTTCACGGGGAAAATCGCCGACAAGGCGGGGAAAATGCGTGCCCTGATCGCGGCATTGGCCGTTATCAGCATATGGCTTGCCTGTCTCGCCTATGCGCCGTCATCAATGCCGCTTTTGGTCATCGGGTTATTCGTCTGGGGCTTGATGCAAAGCCTGACGGTGACCTTGCTCAGCACCATTTTAAGCGATTGCTCACAGAGCCGCCGGGGCAAAATCATGGCATTCTACAGTCTGGCGTCCAATTTGGCCGTGACCCTGGGTTCGGCTGTCATGGGCCCGGTCTACGTCGGATATGGATATGCAGCTGTCGGGTTTATCTGTGCAGCCGTCACCCTCATCGGCTTTGGCCTCAGCGTTTTTGCTTACAGAAGATATGGCAGATATGAGCATACGGCTGACCAATCATTGTATCGGTAAAATAAAGTTTCAACAATTTTGTAAATGTTAATTTTTAACACCTTATCTCATAAGGTGTTTTCTATTATATAGGGATAATTATCAATATTTTCAAATAATATTGACAGTTTGAATCTCTATGGATAATATTTACTTAAAATTTAACAGATTGGTTGGTGCTCATGATTATATTGGATAATAGCATTCAGACGAAAAGCAAGGCTTATTCAATATCTAAACTGATTACGATCAACACGCTCGGTCCTGAAGGGACAAGCAGTGAGTACGCAGCAAAAAACTTCATCACCAATTTTACCCTCCTCCAAGGGGTGAACAGCAAGTTATCTCTGCATGATACATTTGAATCGTGCATTGAAAAAACGCTCCAAAGTCCGTTGGAATACACAATTGTGCCTCACGCGTATGACGGCATTAAGCATTTCTACATGAGACCGGATCTGCAGCTTCTGCAAATTTTCAGGTGCGACACCCCCATGTACGGCCTGGCTGTCCGGCCTGATTTTGAATATACCGATGACATGCTTGATAAGGCTGTTATCGTATCCCACCCGTCTCCTATCAATTTGATTAAGTATTTTACCCGTAAAGATGTTACGTTTGATTTGGTAAACTCAACAAGCGCAGCCGCGAAAAGAGTGAAGGACGGTTTGTCCGACATCGCGCTGACAAATGAGCTGGCCAGACAAAAGTACGGCCTTCAATTTGTAAAAACGTTTAAAAGCATTCCCATGAGCTGGTCATTATTCGGAAAAGGAGAGATTCATGATGAAAACTAAACAAGACTTGCAGGAACTTTATTTCCCGACGCCTAAATTAATAGAATGGGAAAACGGAGTAAGACAATATTCATCCGTCAGAGGCGATACGGAAGTTCTGCTCTCTTACGTTCCGCCGCATACAAACGTGGAACCGCATCAGCATAAGGAAGTCCAAATCGGCCTTGTCGTTTCCGGCGAGCTGTCTATGACAGTCGGAGACGTCACAAGAAAGATGACGGCGCTGGAATCAGCTTATATCGCGCCTCCTCATGTGCCTCACGGCGCAAGAAATGAGACGGATCAAGAAGTGATCGCTATTGATATTAAACGCCTTAAAGCCGGTGAAACCTACACAAGCCCTGAGGATTATTTTTTGAATATTTTTAAAACGCGAGACTTATTGCCTGGTATGGAAGTCACATTCTTCGTGGAGGACTGGGTGGAAATCATGCTTGCCAACATTCCGGGCAACGGCGGGGAAATGCCGTTCCATAAACATCGCAATGAACAGATCGGCATCTGCATCGGCGGCGGCTATGATATGACCATTGAAGGCTGTAAAGTGGATATGACATTCGGAACAGCCTATTTCTGCGACCCGAGAGAAGATCACGGCGCCATCAACAGATTTGAAAAGGATTCAAAATCAGTCAATATCTTTTTCCCTCCGCGCTATAACAGAGCAAAAGCGAAAAAATTAGAGGCGAAAGAGTCATGAACCTGACGGATAAAACCGTCCTCATCACAGGGGGCGCATCAGGCATCGGTTATGCCGCGGTTCAGGCGTTTCTGAATCAGCAGGCAAATGTGGTCGTCGCGGATATTGATGAGGCGCAGGGAGAAGCGATGATCCGGAAAGAAAACAATGACAGGCTGCATTTTGTCCAGACGGATATTACAAATGAACCGGCATGTCAAAACGCCATCCGGTCAGCGGTTGACAAGTTCGGCGGGTTGGACGTGTTAATCAATAACGCCGGCATCGAAATTGTCGCCCCGATTCATGAGATGGAGCTGAGTGATTGGAACAAGGTGCTTAACGTCAATCTGACGGGCATGTTTCTGATGAGCAAGCACGCGCTGAAGTATATGCTCAAAAGCGGCAAGGGCAATATCATTAACACGTGCTCCGTCGGGGGAGTCGTCGCATGGCCCGACATTCCCGCATATAACGCCTCTAAAGGCGGTGTTTTGCAGCTGACGCGTTCTATGGCCGTCGATTATGCGAAACACAACATCCGCGTCAATTGCGTGTGTCCGGGAATCATCGACACACCTTTGAATGAAAAGTCGTTCCTTGAAAATAACGAAGGCACGCTTGAAGAAATCAAAAAAGAAAAAGCGAAAGTCAATCCGCTGCTGAGGCTCGGCAAGCCTGAAGAAATAGCGAACGTCATGCTGTTTCTCGCCTCGGATTTATCAAGCTATATGACCGGAAGCGCCATCACCGCAGACGGTGGATACACCGCACAATAGAGAAGGAGTGTTACATATGGAGAGAAAAACAGTATTGGTTATCGCTGATCTTGGGGGCTGCCCGCCGCATATGTTTTACAAAAGCGCAGCCGAAAAATACAACCTCGTCAGCTTTATTCCGAGACCCTTTGCAATTACAGCCTCTCATGCGGCCTTAATTGAAAAATACTCGATTGCGGTCATTAAAGATAAAGACTATTTTAAGAGTCTGGCTGATTTTGAACATCCCGATTCGATTTACTGGGCTCATGAAGATCATGACAAACCTGAGGAAGAAGTAGTCGAAGAAATCGTCAAAGTGGCCGAGATGTTTGCGGTTGACGCCATTACGACCAACAATGAACTGTTTATCGCTCCGATGGCAAAAGCGTGTAAACGGCTCGGCCTGCGGGGAGCGGGCGTACAGGCCGCTGAAAACGCCAGAGATAAAAACAAAATGAGAGCCGCCTTCAACCGGGCCGGCGTCAAATCCATCAAAAACAAACGGGTGACGACCCTGGAAGATTTCCGCGCCGCGCTTCAGGAAATCGGAACGCCGCTTATTCTGAAGCCTACATATCTGGCGAGCTCGATCGGCGTGACGCTTATCAAAGAGATGGAAACGGCCGAAGCTGAATTCAACAGAGTCAATGAGTACTTGAAATCTATTAACGTACCGAAAGCGGTCACGTTTGAAGCGCCGTTTATCGCGGAAGAATTCTTGCAGGGCGAGTATGATGACTGGTACGAAACAAGCGGTTATTCCGACTATATCAGCATAGAAGGCATCATGGCCGACGGAGAATACTTCCCCGTCGCGATCCATGATAAAACACCGCAAATCGGATTCACGGAGACAGCGCATATTACGCCGTCCATCCTGGATGATGACGCCAAGCGGAAAATCGTCGAAGCTGCCAAGAAGGCGAATGAAGGACTCGGCCTCGAAAACTGTGCAACGCATACAGAAATAAAATTAATGAAAAACCGAGAAGCCGGACTGATTGAGTCAGCTGCCAGATTCGCGGGATGGAATATGATTCCGAATATTAAAAAGGTCTTCGGCGTCGATATGGCGCAGCTATTATTGGATGTTCTCTGTTTCGGAAAAGAAGCCGATCTGCCGAAAGGATTATTGGAGCAGGAGCCATGCTATGTCGCAGACTGCCACTTGTATCCTCATCATTTCAAAGAGAACGGCCAGCTGCCTGAGACGGTTGTCGATTTCGTCATTGAAAGCATTGAAATTCCTGACGGCGTTTTAAAGGGAGACACTGAACTCGTTTCTTTCTCAGCGGCTGAGGCGGGTACGTCAGTGGATCTGCGGCTGTTCGAAGCGTTCAACAGCATTGCGGCGTTTGAGCTGAAAGGAAGTAATTCAAAAGACGTGGCCGAATCAATCAAACAAATTCAGCAGCAGGCGAAGCTGACTGCAAAGTATGCGTTATCGGTATGAAACAGCTGAAACCGAACTCTAAGTATTTGCTTTTCGGGCAGGCGCTTTCGTTTATGGGAGACTATTGCGTTCTCCCGGCCCTGCTCATTTTGTCTACATACTATCATGACTACTGGGTGACGTCCGGCGTCATCGCGGTCCGCAGCATTCCGATGGTGTTTCAGCCGTTTTTAGGCGTGCTTGTCGACCGGCTCGACAGGGTGAAAATCATGCTGTGGACGGATGTGATCAGAGGTGTCATCTTCTTGGGGCTGACATTTCTCCCGAAAGGCGAATATCCGCTGCTTTTTCTGGCGCTGCTGTTTGTCTCTTACGGAAGCGGCGTATTTTTTAACCCGGCCCGTCTCGCGGTCATGTCGTCTTTAGAAGCGGATATTAAAAATATCAATACCTTATTTGCCAAAGCCACGACGATTTCGATTATTGTCGGCGCCGCAGCCGGCGGTCTGTTTCTGTTAGGCGGTTCTGTTGAGCTTGCCGTCGCCTTTAACGGGGTAACCTACCTTGTCTCCGCGTTTTTCATCAGCCGTATTAAGCTTCAATACGTGCCGATTCAGTCAGAAAACGTGAGAGAAGCCTTTCAGTCGTTTAAGGAAGGCCTGAAGGAAATCAAAACAAATGCTTTCGTGTTAAATGCTATGTTTACGATGGTTACGATGGCGCTGTTATGGGGTGTCGTCTACAGCTATTTTCCGATTGTCAGCCGCTTTTTAGGCGACGGGGAAATTGGGAATTTCATTCTGACGTTCTGTATCGGCTTCGGCGGCTTTATCGGCGCCGCCCTTGTCAGCAAATGGGGCTTTAACAATAATAAAGGGCTGATGTATTTTACAGTGTTGTCGATCGTCTCGCTTGCGCTGTTTTTGTTCACCCCGATTTTCGCCGTGTCAGTCATTGCCGCCATTCTTTTCTTTATTGCAATGGAATACGGCGAGGTGCTGGCGAAGGTCAAAGTTCAGGAGAACGCGGCGAACCAGATTCAGGGCCGGATCTTTTCCGTGGCAGAGGCGTCCATCGGATTGTGCATCGCCGTCGGTTCCATGCTGATCAACATTGTAGATGCGGCGGTTATCATGGCGTTTATCGTGCTTCTGGTCAGCGGGTTGTTTCTGCATACAAAACTGGTCAATAAATCGTTTTCAGAACGGAATAACGAATCGGAGCAAATTCATTTATAAGGAGCCTTTCAGATGGAAATCATACCGTCCGACGTCATCAAGACACTTCCGAAACAGGAATTTTCGCTCGTTTTTCAAAAGGTAAAAGAGTTGGAGAAAACGGGGGCCCGGATCATCAATCTCGGGCAGGGAAATCCCGATCTCCCCACTCCGCCGCATATCGTTCAATCATTGCGGGAGGCTGCGCTGAATCCTTCGTATCACGGATACGGCCCGTTCAGAGGCTATCCGTTTCTGAAAGAAGCCATCGCGGAATTTTATGAGAGAGAATACGGTGTATCGGTCAATCCGGAGACAGAAGTTGCGCTGTTCGGCGGAGGGAAGGCGGGTTTGTACGTTTTGACGCAATGCCTGCTGAATCCCGGCGACATCGCCTTAGTCCCGAACCCCGGCTACCCTGAGTATTTATCGGGAATCACAATGGCCAGAGCGGAGCTGCATGAGATGCCGCTTCATCCAGAGAACGGCTATCTTCCGGATTTTGAGCAGATTGATCCCGCCGTCCTGAAAAAAGCCAAACTGATGTTTTTGAATTACCCGAATAACCCGACGGGCGCGACAGCGGATCAGGCGTTTTATGAAAAAGCGGCGGCGTTTGCTAAAAAACATGACATCCATCTCATTCACGATTTTGCGTACGGCGCGTTCGAATTTGATCAGAACCCGGCCAGCTTTCTGCAGGCGAAGGAAGCCAAGACGGTCGGCGCGGAGCTGTATTCATTTTCGAAAACCTTCAATATGGCAGGCTGGAGAATGGCGTTTGCCGTGGGGAATGAGAAGATCATTCAGGCGGTCAATGAATTTCAGGATCACGTATTCGTCGGTATGTTCGGCGGCCTTCAGCAGGCGGCAGCGGCGGCGCTGTCAGGAAGCCCTGAACATACGGAACGGCTGAAGCGCACATATCAGGAACGGATTGATTTTTTCACTGAGTTATGTGAAAAGGAATTGGGCTGGAGCATTGAAAAACCGAAAGGGACTTTTTATGTCTGGGCTGAAATTCCGAATGAATTCGAGTCTTCACACCAATTTTCGGATTATCTGCTGGAGCATGCCCATGTTGTTGTGACGCCCGGCGAGATTTTCGGAAGCCGCGGAAAGCGTTATGTCAGAATATCAATGGTGGCCAAGCAGGGGGACTTGAGGGAATTCGTTTTGCGGATTCGAAAGCTCGGTTTGTCCTTTGCTTCATTACAAGAAACATCCCGCTAAACAGCGGGATGTTTTTTATATGCTTTTCATGCTTCCGCCGTCGGCCGACACTTGCTGCCCCGTAATATAAGAGGCTTCTTCCGAGGCGAGAAAGGCAGCCAGCGCCGCGGCTTCTTCTGCGGTTCCGACACGCTTCATCGGAACGCCTGAGGCAATCCGTTCTTCCGCTTCTGCTTTGGAAATGCCGTTTTGCTTCATGACATTCTGCACGAATTGGTGATAGCGGTCTGTGGCGATAAATCCGGGATTCAGACAATTGACAGTGATGTGAAAAGGCGCAAGCTGAATGGCGATATTTTTGCTGGCATTAATTAAAGCGGCGTTCATCATGCTGTTGGTAAACATGTTGGCGCCGGGCTCTTTCCATAGGTTTCCCACAATATTAATGATTCTGCCGAATTCGTGCTGTTTCATGATCGCTGCGGCTGTTTTCATAGAATCGATATAAGCGATTGTTTTATTCGTAAAGGTATTTGTCATATCCTCTATATCGCAGTTTTCAAAAGTGTCCGGCGAGCCGCCCGGAATGTTGTTGATCAATACATCAAGCCGTCCGCATTTTGATCTGATTTCTTCAAAAATACCGGTTCTCGTCTTCTGATCCGACATATCCCCGGCAAGAACGGTGACGCCCGCATCCGGATGTTTGGCGAGAATCTCTTCTTTTACGGATTCAATATTTTCGGGAACTCGTGAATTAATGACGGTATGAAAGCCATTGTCCGCCAGTTTCAGAGCGATCGCTTTGCCGATCCCCTGACTGGCTCCCATAATAAATGCGGTTCGTTTTGACAACTGTCTGCACCCCTTTACCAAAATGGAATCTCTTTTACATCGTAAAAAAAAACGACAAAAATAGCAAATTTTATTTAAATTCTGACAAAGGAAAACCCGCCGGAGAGGCGGGTGGGTGTTACACGTGTAAAAACTGCGGAAGTGTGTCGAGAGACAATCGGTTTCCGACAAAAAATGAACCGAATTCGCCGTAGCGCGCGCTGACTTCGTCAAAGCGCATTTCATAGACAAGCTTTTTGAACTGAAGCACATCATCACTGAAGAGCGTGACGCCCCATTCGTAATCGTCAAAACCGACAGACCCCGTGATAATCTGTTTGACTTTGCCGGCATAGCTCCGTCCGATCAGGCCGTGGCTTCTCATCAGGCTTTTGCGTTCATCCATAGAAAGCATGTACCAGTTGTCATTTCCGTTTCTTCTTTTATCCATCGGATAGAAGCAGACGTATTTCGCTTCCGGCAGCTCAGGATACAGGCGTGCGCGGACATGCGGATTTTCATACGGATCGCCTTCTCCGCTTGCCAGGTAGTTGCTCAGCTCTACCACGGACACGTAAGAATAAGCCGGGATTGTAAATTCAGCAAGCTTTGATTTATTAAATTCAAGCTCGATTTCGTTCAGCTCTTCCATTGTCGGGCGAAGAATCATCAGCATAAAATCGGCTTTCTGTCCGACGATGCTGTAGATGGTTTGCGAGCCTTTGCCTTCTTTTTGGGCGACGCCCCATTTTTCAAGCAGTCCCGTAAATTCGTGAATAATCGACAGGCGCTCATCGCTGGATAACAGCTTCCATGACGTCCAGTCCATTGTGCGGAAATCATGAAGCGCGTACCAGCCGTCAAGCGTTTGGGCGGCTTCGTTCGTTTTTTGCTGCTCACTCATGTATCTTCACTCCTATATCTTTTCATTGATGCCTTCACTATATCACAGTTTAACCGTTTCAGCTGTGGAGAAACCTTGAATAATCCATAGCCTTGTGTCAGAAACTAAGCTGTGAACAAACCGTCAGTTAAATTAGTTAGAAAAATAAGATTTTTCTTTGAAAGCGCTATAATGGAAGTTGGTTATTTGAATTTAGCAGGAAGAAGAGTATGCTGTAAAAGTAAGCGTTTTTTGTCAACATAGAGGAGGGTATATCGTGGCAGATTTATTTACAAAAGTACAAGAAAAAGTAGCAGGAAAAGATGTAAAAATCGTATTTCCTGAAGGAATGGACGAACGTATCCTGGTTGCGGTCAACAACTTGGCGGGCAACAAGGTATTAAAGCCGATCGTAGTCGGCAATAAAGAAGACATTCAAGCAAAAGCGAAAGAATTAAATCTTACGCTTGACGGCGTTGACATTTTTGACCCGAATACATATGAAGGCATGGAAGAACTCGTTCAGGCTTTCGTAGAACGCCGCAAAGGCAAAGCGACGGAAGAACAGGCCCGCAAAGCCTTGTTGGACGAAAACTATTTCGGCACAATGCTTGTGTACAAAGGTCTCGCGGACGGACTTGTCAGCGGAGCTGCACATTCTACTGCCGATACGGTGCGCCCTGCACTGCAAATCATCAAAACAAAAGAAGGCGTGAAAAAAACATCAGGCGTCTTCATCATGGCTCGCGGTGACGAGCAATATGTATTCGCTGATTGTGCGATCAACATTGCTCCTGACAGCCAGGACCTTGCCGAAATCGCCATTGAAAGCGCCAATACGGCTCAAATGTTTGATATTGACCCGCGCGTTGCCATGCTCAGCTTCTCTACAAAAGGATCGGCGAAATCAGACGAGACGGAAAAAGTGGCCAAAGCGGTGAAAATTGCGAAGGAAAAAGCGCCTGAACTTACGCTTGACGGCGAATTCCAATTTGACGCTGCATTTGTGCCGTCTGTTGCGGAGAAGAAAGCGCCGGACTCCGAAATTAAAGGAGACGCGAATGTATTTGTATTCCCAAGCCTTGAAGCAGGAAACATCGGCTACAAAATCGCTCAGCGTTTAGGCGGCTTTGAAGCGGTCGGACCGATTCTGCAAGGATTAAATATGCCTGTAAACGATCTTTCCAGAGGATGTAATGCGGAAGACGTCTACAATCTTGCGTTAATTACGGCGGCTCAAGCGCTGTAATCCGGAAAATGCCGGCCTTTATGAAGGCCGGCGTTTTTTTATAGAAAGAAAGTCACTGCCGCCCAGCCGAACAGGGATAAACAGAGAGAACCGATCAAACCAGCCGCGAGCGCCCGCCAGCCGTCATGACGAAATGCTGATATATGGACTTTTAAACCGAGACCCGCCATCGCCATGCCGATTAAAACATAAGACACTTGCACAAGAAACGCGGAATGCGCGGCAGAAATGACGCCTGATGTGTGGATGGCGCTCATTCCGAGAAATCCGAAGATAAACCAAGGGATGGGCAGCGAAGCGGCAGATACTGTCTCTGACTTACCGCTGCGGCGCGCCCGCATTCCAAGCATGAATGCGGCCGGAACGAGCAGCGCGACCCGGGTCAGCTTGACGATCACCGCCATCTCGACGGCTGTTTTTCCTCCGGCGCTGCCGGCCGCCGCCGCATGCGCCACCTCATGAAGCGTTGCCCCGCAAAAGGCCCCGTAAGCCGCGGGAGAAAAGCCCAATACATGATAAGAAAGAGAATACACAACAGTAAAAACGGTTCCTAATAATGAAACGGCGGCTGCACTGATGGCGGCTGCATTTTCATTTGATCTGATCTGCGGCGCGATCGCGGCAATGGCAGCCGCCCCGCAGATCGCTGTGCCGCAGGCCGTTAATATGCTGAGTGTCTGATCCATACGAAACAGCCGGGACAGTCCGTATACCACGGCGCCCGCAAACATCATACAGCAGACGGCAATTGCAAATACGTGCCAGCCGGCATGATAGATGTCCGCCAGGTTCAGTCTCATGCCAAGCAGGATAATGCCTGCTTTCAGCAAGTATTTGCTTGAGAACGCAATCCCCGGCTCTAATGCCGCCTGCTGTCCGAAAACCGCGCGCCAGAGCATGCCGATCAGCATCGCGAGGACAAGCATTCCGAGCATTTGTAAAAAAGGCAGGCGGCTGACAAAGAAAGCCGCAAACGCAATTCCTGCGGTAACTGTAACACCCTTTACCATCTTCATCTCAGTCACTTCCCATTATGTTGATAACTCCACTTTACTGCGGTCTTAATCATTAGTAAAATATATTTATATGATCTAAACGATTAGGAAAAATAATGATTAGGGGCGATGCTTTTTGTATTATGGAGAACTGAAAACATTCATTGCCGTCGTGGAAGAAAAAAACTTTACAAAAGCGGCGCAGAAGCTGATGATTTCTCAGCCGAGCGTCAGTCTTCACATTAAAAATCTGGAGAAAGAATTTCAAACCGCCTTGCTGAACCGCTCGCCGAAGCACTTTACGACAACGCCGACGGGAGACATTCTCTATCAGCGCGCCAAACAAATGGTCTTTTTGTACGAGCAGGCGAAAACCGAAATATACGCCCATCACCATTATGTCAAAGGGAAGCTGAAAATCGCAGCGAGCTTTACCATCGGCGAATATATTCTGCCGCCGCTTCTCGCAAAGCTTCATGCCGAGTATCCCGAGCTGAACCTGGACGTCATGATCGGAAACACGGAGGAGGTCAGTGAAGCGGTTCGGATGCTTGAAGCCGATATCGGATTAATTGAAGGGCATACGGGGAAAAACGAGCTCGACATTCAGCCGTTTATGGAGGACGAATTGTGCATTGCCGCACCGAACGGACACCCGCTCGCCGGCAAAAAAAACATCCCGGTTACAGATTTGCAAAATCAAGCGTGGGTGACGAGGGAGAAGGGTTCGGGAACGAGAGAATATTTAGACCACGTCCTTCATTCAAACGGACTGCGGCCGAAATCCTTGATGACGATCAGCAGCAACCAAGGCGTCAAGGAAGCAGTCATCAGCGGAATGGGCCTTTCCGTCCTGTCAAAAAGCGTGCTGCAAAAGGATCTGCTTCACCGCAGCATTTCCGTGCTTGAGATAAAAGGATTCTCCTTGAAGCGGAAACTGTCTATCATTCAATCTTCCATTATGGAGAGCACAAAAAACAAAGAAATCTTCATCGCTCTTTTGAAAAGCCAATTTCAATCATCTTAAGCGGAGTGATATAATAAATGCATGAAAAGCCTATGACGAAAGGGATTTAATATAGATGGGAAAGCAACCGATTGATTTATTGATGCAGCCGAGCTGGAGAATCATTGACCAATCCAGCCTCGGCCCTTATTTTGATGCGAAGCAGTCATTCGCAATGGATGATACGCTGTGCGCCTCCGCAGGCAAAGGGGATTCGCCTGCGACAGCAAGATCTTGGGTGCACCACCGGACGATCGTGCTCGGCATTCAGGACACACGGCTTCCATTTTTAGAGGACGGCGTGAAATTGCTGAAGGACGAAGGCTACCGTGTCATTGTCCGCAATTCCGGGGGCCTCGCGGTCGTTCTCGATGAAGGCGTATTGAATATCTCGCTTATTTTTGAAGATGAGAAAAAAGGCATCGACATCGACAGAGGCTACGAGGCGATGACAGAGCTGGTGCGGCGGATGCTGAGTCCGTACAATGCTGAAATAGAAGCGTATGAAATTAAAGGATCGTACTGTCCGGGGAGCTATGATCTCAGCATCGGCGGCCGAAAATTTGCGGGAATCTCACAAAGACGGCTGCGGGGCGGAACCGCGGTTCAGATTTATCTTTGCGCCGATAAAAGCGGCAGTGATAGGGCCGACTTGATCAGACGTTTCTATCAAGCCGCTTTAAAAGACAAAAGCAACGATACAAAAGGCGTATACCCCGACATCCGGCCCGAAACGATGGCTTCATTAAGCGAATTGCTGCAAACGGCCATTTCCGTACAGGACTTAATGATGGCACTTTTGACCGAACTGAAGGAACTCAGCGGCCGCCTGTATGCGGCGGGATTATCGCCGGAAGAAGAAATCGTATTTGAAAAAAATCTGACCCGAATGCTTGAGCGGAATGAGAAGGTGTTTGGTACGCAGGAAAGCTTGGACTGAGTCCGGGCTTTTTTATTTTTGGTAATTATATACTATTTTTTATAGTGAAAAAAGAAGTGTTATATCAAAAGTAGTTTACAATATATACCTTATTTGATTAATATATTGATGTAGGTTCCAAATAATTCTATAAACTAAAGGAGATGGAGATATGAATTTTAAAAAAATAAAAGAAGAAAAAAGAATCACGATCCCGACACATTTGTTAGCTGGAGATGCAGAGCAATCAGGCAATACTTTCGCTTGGAGTGGCTGGGTGCTTGTAGTGCCAAGCCAAGAAGACAATCAAAACCCGAATTTGAATTTCTCTGATTTAGCCACTCAAAAGTAGATTATCAGCTGTTTGGAACCTACACATCTGAGACAAGGTGGTGAAAAATTTGACCCAATTGTACATAAAAGAAATTAAGCAGGGAGCACTGTCATGGATCGTTGAGAATATTCATTTCTTTGATATGAATCATAAAGTAGCGAATGATTTCAGATGGCGGCTTAAAACATTTATAGAGCTCATTTTTCTTACCAATTACCTGATCAGAAATCAGGCAGATGATAAGGAGGTTACGGTTTTAACAGACTTTATTACAGAAAGGCTTCACAATGAGAAGCTTGAAGAATTTATTCATTTTGATCCGGACGGTCTTGCCGGATTGGCTATTACGGGGGAATTTCTTACCTTAACTGATCACCCGTCCCGGGCTTCGGTGATATGGGAGCTGAAAAAATTCACGGCATCGCGTTTTGATGGCAGCCTTGCTAAAATTCCCTTTCGGAAAATGGATCTGAAGTACAGTCTGGAAAGAGCGGGAGTGACCTCGGAAATAACGGATTTTTCTGACTTATATAACTACACAGCAGCTGGTCAGAATATCCCAAATACATATATGACTGATCATGATGCGTACAGTATAACTCATACGATTTTTTATATAACAGACATGGGATGTTCTTCGCTTACAGATAAAGAGTATAATCTGCCGTCTTTGAAAGAAAAGGTCCTGAAGTTTCTCGGGATTTATATATGTCTCGAGAATTTAGATATTACCAGTGAATTATTGATGTGCAGTTCTTTTTTAAATATTGACATGGAAAGAGAAAATCATAAACCGCTCTATGAGGCAGCATGGAATAAAATATATCAGGGCCGAATGAAAGAGGGGAATGTTCCGGGCATTACCTATCAACATAAACCCGGTTTGACAGGTGAGCAGCGAAGGGAAGATGTGTTTAAAAATTGCTACCATACCACACTTGTTGCTGCGGGAGCCGCGCATGCCTGTCTTAGAGCAGAAAGGAACTATTAACTTGAACAGATTAGCTGAAGAGACGGATCAATTTTTATTATCTTTTGGCGAACAATCGCTTCCGGATATGAAGTGCATTCAGCTATTTGCAGGCTTCTGCAAATACTACAGAAAGACGAGCCATTCTTCCGCTGTAAAAGAACATATTGAACGGATTGCGTCTGCTTTTGTTGATAAGTCATGCTGGGAAGATCTGTTTCACAGTAACACGGCCATTGTGAATGAATTGATTCATATCTATTTAACGGCAAGAACCTATAAAAAGAAGCAGGGGTTGAAAGCGGACGATCAGATGATACGTCATGGATTGCAAAACGGCTATCTTATAAAAAAAGAATGGCCTTATTTTAAATACGCTGAATTAGTCGGTTTGCTGAATGAGCTGGGAATGTCATCTGATGATGAGAAAGTGCGTTTTTACAAAGATTCGATGTTTCAGCCTTTGTTTCAAGACGCATGGAAAAGGACAGCTGAAAACGAGCTGGAGTTTATTGAGTATTGTCTTCTTTATTTAGATGAGGGAAAGCATCAGCTTCATCCCGGCTTGAAGGCTTCCATTCAAAAATGGCTTGTGTTTTGTCTCGGCAGCAGAAATATGAAACAGCTGTGCACTATGTTATTTATTCAATCATGTATCGATCCTTTTTTTTATGGCTGTCAAGCAGCTCTTCATTATATAAATAATGAAAATCCATCCATTCATTGTGCCCCGGCTCTTCTGCCGGCGATTGAGATTCTGACTCTGGAGTGTGAAACATGCAGATAGCAGAGGAACATTTTAATATAAAAAAAACAAAAGAATGGCTGCTGGTTTTTTGGAAGAATCTTCAGCTGCAGCCGGAAGAAATGGAAGCAGAGGAACTCATGCACCTGTTTTGCGGTTTAGCGGCATGTCATCATTTCGAAAAAAACAAGGATACGGAAGAAGTCATCCTCTACTTAGACCGTTATTTTGGAGAAAAAACGCACGAATGCCACCCGGTCCTGTTCGCGTATGCGTATCATGTATACCGCAGGATGTATGCCTCAAAAAGCATTTTTTTTCATAACGGTCGTGAACAAATGGTCAGCGGTTTAAAAGATGAGCTGAAATCAGATTCTTCTTCTATGATCCTAATGGTGTTAGCAGCTTATTTTAAAGCCGTGACTTCGGAAGAGCTGATCGTTTTCTTAGAAAACGGCTTGGAAAGGGAGGCTGATTTGCTTATGGCATCGGGCGGCAGGCAGGAAGAATTGGCGGATGCCCTTTATGTTGTTACTTACTTGCAGATGAAAGAATTGCAGCCTTTTCTCATAGAATGGTACAAAACATCAGACTTTGCTTTCTCAGGCTTAATGTTAGCTGAGTGCAGAAGGTATCACATCGACGCCGTTGCAAAATACACCGCCATTATGAAATTTCTTCAGTTCGATGAGGCGCTTTTTATACGGGAAGGGCGGGAATTTCTATGCTTTCAGCAGCGAAGCAACGGGGGCTTCGGTTATTTAAATCCATTGGCCATGGACCAAGGGAAGGTCAGCGGCAAAATGCTGGACCGTCAGTATTTTTTGCCGTCCGCTCATTATGCCGCCGCCACTCTGTCTATGCTGTAATGTCTCTCTTTTGAAAGACGGTAAATGAAATCAACAAACAAATAAGAAAGTAGATTGCTATAACCGTCATAGAATAGGGGATGTTTAATGTTGAAATCGCATCACCGGCGCTTTTATTTACATAAGCAACGAGATTTAAATGCGGAAAGAGCGTAAATTTATACCACGTAAATTGAGCAAGCAAATCAGTTCCGCCCAATATACTGCCGGCAAACAGCAGTAAAATGGATAAGCAAAGGGAAAGAGCCTGACTTTTGAATAATACTGACAAAGTGAATGCGATGGTGACAATGCTTATAATTGAAATGAAACGTAAAAGAAGAATGCTCCCGGATGCTTTTAATGAACTGATGGTATACAGGCTGTCATTTAAATGAGAATAGACGAGCGGATATGAGCCATTAGAAAAACCGAATAACACGCCGCCGATCAGCAAACAGCTTATACAGTAAAATAAGTAAACCATGCCGGTAAACAGAAGGGATGCCAGAAATTTCGATGTTAAAATCCGCCATCTTCGGTTCGGACTTGTAGCGATAAACTTAATCGTCCCAAGAGCAAACTCTTTGGAAACAATCCCGCTGACGGTTAAAATTGCGGTTAAGCTTACGAAAATTTCAAGCCCGTTTGAAGTAACCGTGCTGAAAAACCTCCAGCTGTTCCATTCATAGGGGTTAATGTTATGCTCCAAATAATAGTCTTTATTTTTAACATCAGCTGAATAATAAACGCCCGTCGTTTCAGTCGGTTTCTCGATTTCTTCTTGTTTTTTTTCGGCGAGAAGCCGTTCTTTCCAATTGTTATCCGAAGAAGCATCTACCTCATGATTCATGATAAGGCCGGTCAGCAAAACGATGAGAAACAGGAAAAAAAGAGATAAAAGTGTGCCTTTTTTTCGGGTTATTTTTATGAATTCGTTCTGCGCCAGATGAAATATGCTCATACCGCGTCCTCCTTATCTGTTATCATCATGTATTTTTCTTCCAGGGACAAAGTTCTTGCGGAGACGCGGGAAATCAGAATCTCTTTCTCTGCTAAAGATTTAATGACATACGGGATGGTGTCTTCTTCTGCTTCCAATTCAATGATGCGGCTGTCTATTTGCTGTACTTGAAGAATCCCTTCCTGTTCCAATATTTCTTTCGCCCTTTCAGGATTATTAACCATGACGGTAAACAGCTTTTTCTGAGCAGGGTCATTTCTTTTTTTCATCTCTTCAATTCCTAAAATCCGTCCCTTTTTGATATAGGCAACCCTGTCGCAAATCTCCTCCATTTCCGACAATAAATGGCTTGATATTAAAATAGAAACTCCCTCCTGCGCTAAATCAGAAAGAATGGTGCGCAATTCTTTCATCCCTTTAGGATCTAGGCCGTTCATCGGTTCATCCAGAATTAATAACTCAGGATTGTGGAGAAGAGAATAAGCGAGCCCCAAACGCTGTTTCATGCCTAATGAGAAATGTTTCACTTTTTTGCGGGCAGCCTGCTCTAATCCGACTTTTATGAGAATATTCATAAGGTCATCCGTTCGGAGCGAGGCGCTGCGAAGTTTAGTGAAATATTTCAGGTTTTGCAAAGCGGTCATATTCGGATACATGTCCGGCCCTTCGATGATAACCCCGATATGTTTCATGAAATATTCAAAGTCGCTGTCCGGTCTGCCCTTGAATGAAATGGCTCCTTCTGTTTTTTTAATAAGCTGTACGATCATTCTGAAAATAGTGGTTTTTCCTGAGCCGTTCGGTCCTAAAAGGCCGAATATCTCACCTTTTCTCACATCGAAAGAAATTGACTGTACAATTGGAATATGATTGATGGTTTTAGAGACATTTTCCAATATCAGGGCTGGTTCAGTCACGATATTTGCACACCTTCCTTATGAATTAGGATAAAAGCCGTCAAAACCGAAGAACATGCTTCCGATCAGACCGGCAGCGATTAAAATGAGAGCAATGCTATACCACATTTTTCGATTCAATGGTTTCCCTCCTTACAACGCTGACATTCCATTTAAAATAGCGCAAAAAGACACGGAATATCAGCTTCGAAAGATCAAATCCGGCCATAAACACCGCCATACCCGCTCCGAGGACAATACACCCGTTAAAAATGGCTATGACAATCGGTACCTTCACAAGAAGAAAGAATGACCCGGTTATCAGCATAAGCCCGATCGCCATCAAACTTAATACCGTAACAGAGGCAAAAAGAAACGGTGTCAGCATAACCATGAAGTTAAACAGGCCCATGCCTAACAGCAGGCCGAATGCTTTGAAAAAGGAGCGCCATGTTTTCTGCTCCTGGGCATCATTGATGAAAATATCAGCTTTTAAGGTGCGCGCAAGTGTTTTGGGATCTCCTAAATTTTCGGCGATTTGTTCGTCGCTTTTTCCTTCAGCACCGCCCATTTGGAATATTTCGCCGATATCCGCAAGTATCTCTTTTTGTTCAAGTTCCGGCAGATCTTTTATTTCCCGCCGGAGCTGTTTTAGGTATTGGTCTTTAAACATTCACTTTCCCTCCTTAATGATGCTGTTCACTTTTTCGGACAGGTCGAGCCAATCTGCTTTTAATGTGTGATAGTAAAAGGCTCCTTCTTCTGTTACTTTGTAATATTTGCGTGACGGGCCTTGATCTGAGGCTGCTGTATATGTTTTTAAATAATTATTTTTTGTGAGTCTCCGTAATATGGGGTAGATGGTGCCCTCCGACACAGGGAACGTTTCACTTATGACCTTGATTAATTCATAACCATATAAATCTTCATAAAGAAGCAGAGATAACACACAAAGTTCCAAAGCTCCTTTTCGTAATTGGCTATTCACTTTACTATCATTCCCATCATATCTAATAATTGTATTATTTATACAGTGTATTGCACAGTAGTTAATTGATCAATAATTCCCAAGTACCATTTGGGATGAAGAATTGAATCTTTATGCTTATGTACGGACGGGGACTGAGATGTGCAGGCCTTGTGGAAGAAGGCCCCCGGACAATGTTTACATTAATATAGATCAGCATGCGCGTCATTGACAAATGACAAAAACCCCTTTTTCCGTGATAAGGAAAGGGGGTTTTTGCGTTATTCGGCCATTTTTTCTAAATTGCCGTTCCGATCCATTTTAAAGGACGGGGAGGCGTGTTCGTCTTCTTCAAATAAAACTAGTTTTCTGGCTCTGTTCATAATTTTAACCAAGGTTTCGTAGTCTTCCTGAATGGTTTTTTGATCTTTTTCAAGTTTTTCGACAGCCGCTTCCAGCTTCTCGGTTTTAGACTGCAGTTCTTGGTTTTCCCGTTTTAAACGGTCATTTTCCATTTGCAGGGCAGAGGTTTGCTTTCCGCTGCCTTCATAGCTCTGCAGAAATTGAATGACGTCTGCCATTGTAAGCTCAGTTGTTGGGCTCGGCTGCTGTGGCGCCAGCAAATGTGATAAACTAGCTAACTCTTCCTTGAAGCTTTCATCGACATAAGGCATATGTTCGCCGGACATGACGGCTTGCCGCTCATCTTTTGGCGCTTCTGTTTGAACCGTCTTTTCGGGTGCGGTTTCTTGAATGATATCCGAATCCGGTGCAGGCGGCTGATATAATAATTTCTTCTTGGCCGGCTGGCCGTTGCCAAGCGCGCGCATCCGCTGTTTCCGCTGTTTTTTGGCGAGCTGAAGCGCTTTTTCGTATTGATGGCGGACGACGGCATTCCATCTGAATCCGCATGCTGCCGATGTTCTGTTTAATTTATCGCCTACCTCTTCAAAGGCGTTAAGCTGCGTGCTTCCTTCCCGAACGTGCCGGAGCACGGTTTCCGCAAGCAGCAGATCATTTTCCTCTGACCAGGCGTCCTGTCTTTGCTTTGTCAATGTTCTCAACCCCCAATAATCTTGATGGTATTAGAATGTCCAGATTGGAAAATATTTATACAAATTGGCTGAAAGAATGAGAGATACGCAGAGCCTTGCAGGATAAGATGAATCCTTGTACAATGGAATGTGATGTGATTTTTTTCGTTTTTAAAAATTAAGAATTAACATAGAGGAACATTGAATGAAGGGAAGCGTACATCATGGCTAATGAATTCCGAGTGTGTGATGATTGCCAAGCCACCAATATTAAAACATTGCTGCCGCGTTTAAAAGAAGCTGATCCGGATGCAAAAGTGGAGGTCGGCTGTCAGTCATATTGCGGGCCCGGACGCAAAAAATCGTTTGCTTTCGTAAACAACCGCCCGCTGTCTGCGCCGACTGAGGACGAGCTGATTGAGAAAGTGAAAAAGAAGATCAAAAAGTGAATTTGTGTGTTTACGACAGCCTCGCCCGATGGGTCAGGCTTTTTTGCTTCGAAAAAATCAGTTTCGGAAAACTGGAACAAAACGCCGGACAAATTCAAGGATGTTTTCAAATGATTGAGCCGATATAATAGAATCACGGCTAAAAAAAAGAGGGAATGACGATGGCGTATCCAAATGGAAAATTATCAGAAGAAAAAGTGTTTAAAGATCCTGTTCACCGCTATGTTCATGTGCGGGACAAGCTGATCTGGGATTTGATCGGCACCCGTGAATTTCAGCGGCTGCGCCGGATCAAGCAGCTCGGTACGACGTATTTGACGTTTCACGGCGCGGAACACAGCCGTTTTAACCATTCTCTCGGCGTCTATGAGATTGTCAGAAGAATGGTTGATGATGTCTTTAAAGGGCGTCCTGAATGGGATGACAATGAACGCGAACTCTGTCTCAGCGCAGCGCTTTTGCACGATTTGGGGCATGGGCCGTTTTCGCATTCCTTTGAAAAGGTTTTTCATCTGGATCATGAAGATTTTACGAGGGAAATCATTCTGGGCGACACTGAGGTGAATCAGGTTCTCAGAAAGGCGGGACCGGGATTTGCGCAGGATGTTGCTGAAGTCATTGCCAAAACATACAGAAACAAACAGGTAGTCAGCCTGATTTCGAGCCAGATTGACGCCGACCGGATGGATTACCTTCAGCGGGACGCGTACTATACGGGCGTCAGCTACGGACATTTTGATATGGAACGGATTTTAAGGGTGATGCGTCCCCGTGAGGACCAGATCGTCATTAAGCAAAGCGGCATGCATGCCGTCGAAGACTATATTATGAGCCGCTATCAAATGTACTGGCAGGTGTATTTTCACCCTGTGACGAGAAGCGCTGAAGTCATTTTGACGAAAATTCTCCACCGTGCGAAGCAGCTCCATGAAGAAGGGTATATCTTCACTCATGCTCCCGTTCATTTTTATTCCATTTTTGAAGGGAAGCTGACGCTCGATGATTATCTGAAGCTTGATGAAGCAATCATTTTGTATTATTTCCAGGCTTGGGAGGAAGAAGAGGATCCGATTCTGTCCGACTTGTGCCGCCGCTTCATTAACCGCCAGCTGTTTCAATATGCCGAATTTAACCCGAATGAAGAAATGTCGGCTTATTTTGAGCTGACCGCTCTGTTTAAAGAGGCGGGAATTGATCCCAATTACTATTTGGTGGTCGATTCTTCATCGGATCTGCCGTATGATTTTTACCGTCCGGGTGAGGAAGAAGAGCGTCTGCCGATTCATCTGTTAACGCAGAACGGCCAGATAAAAGAGCTGTCCAGGCAGTCCGCCATTGTCGAATCCATTTCGGGCAAACGGCGGACGGATCATAAGCTGTACTATCCGATGGACCTCATTTTTGACGATTCAGAAAACCCTGAAGCAAAATTAAAAATCCGGCAGCTGCTGGGACTGACATAGAAGGATTTTGGTAAAGAAGGAAAAGGAGATGTCGGGAATTTGTTGAAAGAACATGCAAAACTGATGAAGGTGTTCTCGGATTCTGGAGAAATCATCGGGCGGAAAAAGCTGCAGAAAATCATTTATATCGCGAAGAAAATGCAGTATCCTTTCTACGAAAAATATGATTTTCATTTTTACGGTCCGTATTCCGAAGAACTGACGCTTCGAATTGAAGAGCTGTGCAATCTTGGGTTTCTGGATGAGGTGAAGGAAAAAAAGGGCGGCTACTTTCAATACCGATACTCGCTGACGGAGACGGGAGCCGAGTTTTTACATCATGCGGAGCTTACGATGCCGGATATGAAGAATTACATCGACAGCGTCAACAGCCGCTCATCCCGGTTTCTGGAGCTGGTGTCCACGATTTTGTATTTTGACGGCCTTGAAGCAGAGGAAAAGAAAGAGAAAGTGTTTACGATAAAAAGCAAACAGAAATATACTGATGAAGAATATGATGAGGCGCTTCACTACATAGAAGAGCTGAAACACATTTGTTAAAGGCGATGGCTTTCGTCTTTTTTTATGCAAAAACCAGGCCGCGAACAAGCGGGCCTGGTTTTGTTTATTTTCTCAATTTGCTGTGCTTGTACGAATATAAAAAGTAAACGATTACGCCGATGATCAGCCAGACGATAAAATAAAGCCATGTTTTCAGCGGCAGATTGACCATTAAAAACAAACAGCAGATAATGGCCAAAATCGGCAGAACGGGTACAAACGGCACTTTGAATCCCCGAGGCAGATCCTTATGGGTGCGGCGAAGAATCAGTACGGACAGACTGACCATGGCGAATGTCAATAATGCGCCGATGTTTGAGAGATCTGACAGCTCTTTCAGGTTAACAAAACCCGCAATAAATGCGCTTGTCAGCCCGATCACCCACGTATTAAAGATCGGAGCTCCCGATTTCTTTCCGACAATCGTGAAGACTTTCGGCAGCATCCCGTCTCTTGCCATCGCCAGGGATATGCGGGTCGCCGCATATGTATGGGCGAGAACGACGGCCATCAGCCCGATCACCGCTCCGGCAGCGATAACGCCCGCCACCGCGTTTTGTCCGACAGTCTGTAATACATAAGACATGGCTTCCGGCACATTAAGCTGTGAATACGGAACCATCCCGGTCATGACGAGACAGACAATGACATATACTAATGTACAGATCACCAGTGAACCGATAATGCCGATCGGCAGGTTGCGCTGCGGTTTTTTGACTTCTTCAGCCGAAGCGGAAATCGCGTCAAACCCGAGAAACGCAAAAAAGACGGCAGAAGCCCCCGTGATTACGCCTTTGATTCCAAAAGGCATAAAAGGATGCCAATTGCCCGGCTTCACAAAAAAGCTGCCTGTAATGATAAACAGTAAAACAATTCCGATTTTTACGAGAACCATTACATTATTAAATGTTTTGCTCTCTTTGGATCCGCGTGACAGAACGACCGCAATTAATAGAGTAATGATGATGGCAGGAAGGTTGACGATGCCCCCCTGGCTCGGCACGTGCAGCAGACTGTCCGGCAAAGGTATGCCGATTTCGGCTAACAGATTATTGAAATAACTTGACCAGCCGCTTGCCACCGCAGACGCCGTCACCATATAAACGGATAAGAGCGTCCAGCCCATTAAATGGCCGATAATTTCTCCCATGGTGGTATAAGAGTAAATATAAGCGCTTCCGTAAACCGGGAGAACAGAAGCGATTTCGGCGTAACATAATGCTGCAAGACTGCAGACAACGGCTGCAATGATAAAAGAAAAGATAACGGAAGGCCCGGCATTTTTCGCGGCCGTAATGCCTGTAAGGACCATGACGCCCGTCCCGATGACGGCGCCGATGCCCAGTAATGTTAAATCAAATCCACCCATCGTTTTGGCAGTCTGCCTGTTTCTGCTTTGTTCAAGCAGCTGGGTGATGTCTTTTTTTTGTAGGATATTCCGCAACACGCATCCCTCCATCCGAAAGCAAAAGCCGAGAGGAACTCTTTGGCTTTTACCCGTGTCACATCTTCTGTGTAATCAACAATCCTGTGTTCTGTTTCCCCGTTTGTTCCGTTTCTTTCCCATCATATTGTCTGCCGTATCAGATCAGTCTTTCCGTCAAACGCAGTCACCCTTAATGATTTTACCTGAATCATGTCTATAAAACCAGCATTGCATAAAAGGGGCCGGTGAAAAAAGAGGGAGACAAAAGTCTGTAAAGGGCAGGATAAAAGTTGCGGGTGTTCCGGCCGGAATTTTGACTTTCTCCGTAAGGTATCAGTAAAATGTAATAAAAACAATCAAATGATGATGGATGCATCTTGAAATGGGGAGTTTCTGCATGAAGCACGATAACTTGCAAGCAAATGTACTGGATTATGCTCTCACAAAGTACTTAAAGAGCACGAAAAAACTTGATGAGGCGACAATTCCGAAGAGTATAAACAATATCAGAGGATTTATTCTCAGGATTATTTACCGGCACGGCACGTGCACGATTAAAGATATATTGCAGGAAGTCACATTATCGCCTTCCGCCACGACTACCGCTCTCAATCATTTAGAAAAAGAAGGGTTCGTGGAAAGGTCGAGAAATAACGAAGACCGCCGCACAGTGTGGATGACGCTTTCCGAATCAGGGAAAATGGCGGCCATGCAAATGATTGAAAATCGGCAGCTGCTGATTGACGAGCTGTTCGAAGCATTGACAGAGGAAGAAAAGAAAACCTTTTTCAGCCTGGTTGAAAAATTAGTGAAATAAGCCGGCCCGCGTACAGCAGCACCGGCCATTATCAAGGATTACTCCGTGTCGCTGATCCGTTTGCCGGCGACGGCGTAATGATCCTTTCTCATTTCTTCAATCATGACAATGATTTTTTCTTCGGCTGCGCCTGTCGTTTCTTTTACGGCTTCTGTTACTTTTTCAACCAGATTCCGTTTTTGTTCATCTGTGCGGCCTTCAAGCATTTTAACGGTTACGAGCGGCATGGTGCTGTTCCTCCTTTATCGTTTCCTCTCTTTGGAAGAGCGGTCACTTATAGTATACTGAACGGAGGACAATCTTGCATTTTTTAAAAAAGGGGATTTTTACATTTGGACAGATTTTTATATTATCCGCTGGAGCTTATGCCCTATGTCGTGATTACGCTAATCGTGGCATTTACGATGCATGAACTGGCGCACGCATATGTCGCGTATCGGTTCGGTGATGATACCGCGGCGAGACAGGGAAGATTAACGCTCAATCCGATTAAACATCTTGATGTTTTCGGAACCATTCTTATTTTGGTCGCGGGTTTCGGCTGGGCACGGCCTGTGCCGGTGAACCGCCGCGCCTTTAAAAGACCGCGGCTGGCGGGAGTGCTGGTTTCCGTCGCCGGGCCTGTAAGCAACCTGCTTCTTGCCTTTATCGGTTTCTTTTTGCTAGTGTTGATGCATGCTTACGGAATGGAGCTGCTTTCGGCATTCAGCATGGGGCTTGACCGCTTTTTCTCTATTTGGATTCAGCTGAATCTCGCGCTGTGTTTATTCAACCTGCTGCCGCTTCCTCCGCTTGACGGCTACCGGATTATTGAGGATCTCGTGCCGCCGCGGGTGCGCGCCAAAATGACTCAATTTGAGAGCTACGGGATTATCGTGTTCCTCGTGCTGTTTGTGACACCGGTCGGCTCCTATGTCGTGTGGCCGCTGTTAAGCGAGGGAAGAGACTGGATTCTCAGAGTATTTGCCATTATATTTCAACCGCTTTTGTAGGAGGGTATTTTCATGGAAGAAGGAAAAAAGAAGAAATCAATCGGGTTTAATATCATTAAAAGTGATCCGACCGACGGACATGGCGGTTTCGGAGCCGGATCGCTGAGCCTTGACAATATTTCTCCGGTATTTGTCGATGTGGAAGAGAAGGAAGCCTTCGTTGATATCGGCGCCATGCACGCCCGCAGTGTCGTGGAAAAAGGCATCAAATTCCTGCCGAACAAGGATGAAGTGCCGAACGGAAAACCGTACTGGCTCGTATGGGTCACCATCGACAGAAAAGAAGAAGGCCCTTATTACGCGGGTGTGACGGCTTGTGAAATGACCGTGGACAGAAGTATCCGCAGAGGCTATAAGTCATTGCCGGAGCATGTGAATTTAATGGATAAATCAATGAAGCGCCGCATTATCGTGGACAAAATGGATGACAGCTCAAAGCGGGTGCTCGCTGAATTTCTGCAGAAGCATGACAAAGGGCTATGGGAGCGTTCATCCGATGAATTGAAAACGGGACTGCTTCCGGAAGAAAAATAATTTGTGAACTTTTTGTGAACTTTATAAATATTTGCACTATTTCGCAATTGTACTGAGTAAACTGTTGATACAGAATCAGGACATGGAAAGTCCCGAGCCGAACCAAGACTCGGGGTTTTTCATGTTTAAGCGGAGGTTTCATCATGCTCACCGTATTTGACATCGGACCTTGGGTCATTGAGGCGGATGCGGCGGAAACGAGAAAACAATACGAAAAACCATGGGACGATCGATATCGATGCGATTGCGCGAACTGCCGGAATTTCTCCGAGGCGATGAATCTCCTTCCCGCCGAGAAAACAAGATTGTTTACGCAGTTTGGGATTCGTCCGTCTGTCTGTCACGACTTGGGGGAGATCGGAAAGGAAAACGGCCGGCATCATTATGCGGGCAGTTATCCGATTGTCGGCCGCCTTGGCGAAGGCTGGCCGAAGTCTCATATTGAGAAGGCGGGAGATATCCGCTTTTCGTTTTCTTTGCCGAGTACAAGGTTTTTTATACCGAAGGATTTTCCTGATCCTATCATTCATCTTGACTTTTCACTTCTGCTCCCATGGGTGCTTGAGGAAGATGCGGATTAAAGCCCGGTGCGCGATGCACCGGGCTTAGCCTTTTTTGCCGAGCCACTTATCCCACCATTTTTTTTGCCGAGGTTCTTTGCGGGCGGGGGCGTGTTCCTTCTCTTTTTTAGACGGTTCCGGACCGAAGCACACATCCGCGGGCTCTGTGCCTGCGATAAAATACGTATAATGCTTTGCGGCGCATCCGGGTCCTGATGTGTAGCCGGAAGCGGGATCAATGTAGACGCCCGTGACACCCTTCGGCGGTTTAAACGCCATTTCCGGTTCTCCTTTGAGCGCCTTCTCCATAAAATCCGCCCAAATGGTCTTCGCATAGCTTTTTTCCTCAACTGAATCAATCGTGCTGCTTTTGTCATAGCCTGTCCATACGCCGGCAGCAAGAGCGGGATTAAAACCGATCATCCAGCTGTCCGCGCTCGTCGTGCCCGATTTCCCGCCGTAGGTTCGGGTCAGCCTGTCTGAAATGGTGCGTCCTGTGACGGAAGTATAGCCATTTAAATCTTTATCAAACATGCCCGTCATCATGCTTGCCGTTACAAAGGCTGCTTTTTTATCAAGAACCTGCTGATGCCTGCGCGGCTGTTCATACAAGACGTTGCCGGCGGTATCCGTCACTTTTGTGATAAATGAAGGGGTGATTTGTTTTCCCCCGTTTGCGAGCATCGCGTAGGCATTGACCATTTCAATCGGGCGCACGGGTTCAGTTCCGAGCGCCAGAGACGGAAGGGGCTTTAAATGTTCGCTGATGCCGAATTCCTTCGCCGCCGACACGAGCTTATTCATGCCGAGAAAGAGATGGGTCTTCACGGCATAAATGTTATCTGATAACGCAAGCGCCTGAAGCAGGGTAATCGGTTTATTGGCGTAGTAGCCGTTGTAATTGCTTGGAGAATAGGTGTCTCCGTTGTCGTCAATCTGGAACTCTGTTTCTTCGCTTTTCATCAGCGTGACCGGTGTAAAGCCGCTTTGAATCGCTTTATAGTACAAAAGCGGCTTGATCGTGGAAGCCGGCTGGCGTTTCGCCTGTGTCGCCCGGTCAAACGGGCTTTTTTCATAGTCACGTCCGCCGAGCAGCGCAAGCACGCGACCTGTTGCCGGATCAATCGCGGAAAAGCCGACCTGAATGTCAGAGCCGGTACGGATCGTATGTGCCACAGTGTTTTCTGCGATCCGCTGCATGCGCTTATCAAGCGTCGTATAAACACGCAGCCCGCTCGTTGCCAGCTGTTCGCGCGTCATGCCGAGCTTTTTCTCAAGTTCTTTCATCGCATCATCGTAAAAATAAGGCGCCGTTTTCGCCGCGGTTCTATTTTTCAGCGGCTGATAGGCAAGCGGGGCTTTCTTAAGATTTTCCGCTTTTGCTTTTGATATCATTTTCTGTTCGGTCATCAGTCGGAGAATGGTTTCCTGGCGCTGTTTGGCTTTCTTTTCGCTGATATAAGGCGAATAGCCGGACGGGCCTTTCGGAATGCCTGCCAGAAGCACGGCTTCCGCATCGTTCAGATCTTTGGCGTGTTTGCCGAAATACAGGCGGGAGGCGGCTTCTATTCCGTACGCGCCGTGGCCGTAATATATCGTATTTACATAACCTTCTAAAATCTCGTTTTTAGAATAGTTCTGTTCAATGCGGATCGTATAAAATGCTTCATTCCATTTTCGTTTCCATGTTTTATCATGCTCAAGGTAGAGATTTCTCGCGTATTGCTGGGTAATGGTGCTGGCGCCCTGAACCTTGGCCATTGCCTTTATGTCAGCAAGCGCTGCGGCGGCCATCCGCCGGTAATCAAATCCGTGATGGCTGTAAAAGTTTTGATCCTCTACCGCAATGGCGGCCTGCACCGCCATCGGATTGATATCTTTCAACCGGACCCAGTAGCGTTTTTCCCCGAAATCGGTCTCACCCAGCTTTGAGCCGTCATTTGCATAAAGAATCGTAGACTGAGGAACCCGGACGGAGGGGGCTCCCTGCCATTTCGCTGCAAGAAGAATGGATGTGAAGCAGACGCCGGCCAGCATTCCGCCGATCAATGTCAGAAAGATGCAGGCGCGGATGATTTTGAGCGTGATTCTGAGCTGTTTTCCAGATACTTTATCCACTTTTGGGAACCCCCTTTTTCATGATTCTATTATTATGTGAAAAAAGGCGGTTTTTTAAACATCGCAAGCCGGACACATCTTTACTTTTTCCCCTCCATCCTCTATACTTTTTCCTTAGGTGAAAATGAGATTTTAACCGGAATAAAAGCGAAACAGACGCTTACAATAAATGAAATAAGCCTTGAAAGGGAGATGACAATTGAGCGAGCTTTGGTATACGGAGAAGCAGACGAAGAACTTCGGCATTACATTAAAGGTGAAACAAACATTACATACGGAACAGACGGAATTTCAGCATCTGGAAATGGTGGAGACAGAAGAATTCGGCAACATGCTGTTCTTAGACGGAATGGTCATGACTTCTGAAAAGGACGAGTTCGTCTATCATGAAATGGTTGCGCACGTACCGTTATTTACGCACCCGAATCCGGAAAACGTCCTCGTTGTCGGTGGCGGAGACGGCGGCGTCATCAGAGAGATTCTGAAGCACCCGGGCGTAAAAAAAGCGACGCTTGTCGACATTGACGGCAAGGTCATTGAATACTCTAAAAAATTCCTTCCATCTATTGCGGGCAAGCTGGATGATCCGCGCGTAGATGTGAGAGTCGATGACGGCTTCATGCACATCGCAAAATCAGAAAATGAATACGACGTCATTATGGTTGATTCAACAGAACCGGTCGGACCGGCCGTCAATCTGTTCTCAAAAGGCTTCTATGCCGGAATTTCCAAGGCATTAAAAGAAGACGGCATCTTCGTCGCGCAGACGGACAATCCGTGGTTTACACCGGAACTGATTACAAACGTACAGCGCGATGTGAAAGAAATCTTCCCGATCACCCGTCTGTATACGGCTAATATCCCGACGTACCCAAGCGGTCTTTGGACATTTACGATCGGTTCTAAGAAGTATGATCCGCTTGAAGTGGAAGACAGCCGTTTCTTTGATATCGATACGAAGTATTACACGAAAGAGCTTCACAAAGCGGCATTTGTTCTTCCGAAATTTGTAAGCGACTTAATTAAATAAAAACGTACGGCGCAGGAGCGAATCTTGCGCTTTTTTACAGGAAAGCGAGGGTTTTATCATGAGGTTTGATGAAGCATATTCAGGAAAAGTATTTATCGCAAGCCGACCCGACTGGAAAGAGGCGGACGCCATCCTTTACGGCATGCCGATGGATTGGACGGTCAGCTATCGTCCGGGTTCACGGTTCGGCCCGGGGAGAATCCGCGAGGTGTCTATCGGTCTTGAAGAATACAGCCCGTATCTCGACCGTGACTTGGCTGATTTGAATTTCTTTGACGCCGGCGACATTCCGCTTCCGTTCGGCAATCCGCAAAGAAGCCTTGATATGATTGAGGAATACGTGGACAGCATTTTAGAAAAAGGAAAGTTCCCGCTTGGCATGGGAGGGGAGCACCTTGTGTCATGGCCTGTCATTAAAGCCATGTATAAGAAGTTTCCGGACCTTGCCATCATTCATTTTGACGCGCATACAGACCTGCGCACGGATTATGAAGGCGAACCGCTTTCCCACTCTACACCGATCCGCAAAGCGGCCGAGCTCATCGGGCCGCAAAACGTATTTTCATTCGGCATCCGTTCCGGAATGAAGGAAGAATTTGAATGGGCGAAAGAAAACGGCATGCACATTTCTAAGTTTGAAGTGCTTGAGCCGCTGAAAAAAGTGCTGCCGCAGCTCGCGGGACGTCCTGTTTATGTCACCATTGATATCGACGTTCTTGACCCCGCTCATGCGCCGGGCACGGGCACGGTTGACGCAGGAGGCATCACGTCTAAGGAATTGCTCGCGTCCATCCATGAAATCGCCCGCTCAGAAGTCAGCGTAAAAGGCGCTGACCTCGTAGAAGTCGCGCCGATCTATGACCACTCAGAACAAACCGCAAACACGGCAAGCAAGATGATTCGTGAAATGCTGCTTGGGTTTGTGAAGTAGAAGGAAGAAAACCCGGAATAACAGGGCAGAAGCAGCCTTTGTTCCGGGTTTTTGTAATAGAATCTATCTCTTGAATAAAAAAACACAAGGGGATTGTCACCGCAAACCTAGAGTGAAATCTGTCATTATAAATTCAGATCATTGCACGTTCAGAAATATAATAATGAGGAGTTAAACTATTCGTTATTCCTGCTGATACTAATAGCGTACTCACGGCAAAACAGACTATAAGTAATTTATACTTCAATTTCATATAAATTCACTCCTCCTTCGATCTGCTGTCTGGCTTCTTCAACTTTTAAAAAGTAGACAGAAGCTTTTTTATATTCTTCTTTTGTGTAATAATATTTAGCTACATCAAGAGCTAATTCCTCAATATCAGCATACATCAATTTACTTTCAAGAAAATGCAGACAATCATTTATTAATATATCTCTTGGATTCGGCGTGTATAAATATTCCAAAAATTTAAATTTCTCCTCGTAAATTATATCATCTATTTCCTTACATATTGAGACACCTTTTTTATGATAATCGTACGCGTTATCTATATTTTCTAACTTATAATAAATCTGTGTAAGTAAGAAGTAGGGCTGCGGAAGTGAGTGAATCATTTGAGCTTTTTCAAAAACATCTATGGCTTTTTTTAAATGAGGAATAGCTTTATCTTTATTGTTTTGATTATTATGGCATAAAGCGATGTTAAAAAGTGTTCTCCCCATTAATTGAGGCTGCTGATCCAGTTCAGCCATCGTATATGCTTTTTGAAAGTGGGATATCGCATGATCATATTGCTTTACATCAAGATAATTAGCGCCAAACAAAGAATGGCACTGAGTCAACCTAATGCTATAATTCTCCCCATTTTTATAAATTAAATAAGCTTGCCGCGCATAGTCCATTGAAACATAAGTTTGTTTCATATAGTAATAGACTTCTGACATCTTAAAGTAAAATTCCGCTTTTTCTATCTGATCTGTAACGTACGTCAATTTGCTTTCCGCTTTCTTAAAAAACTGAATCGCTGAAAGATATTCACGGCATTCCAGCTCATACATCCCCCGGAAAAAATTAAAATAATAATCAAGGCGTCCGGTCAGCCGGGCCTGCTTTTTATCAATATCCGCGAGCAGATCCGATAGTCTCGGCTGTTCTTCTATCCGCTGCGATTCCAGCGGTTCGAGGTATTCCAGCATCAGATTGTGGCGGAATTCCATGAGAGAATAGTACAGATGAAGATCCTGATCATCCTCTGCATGCTCAAGCTCTTCTTTGATTTCTCTCCGCAAGTACTCGGCGTCCGGGATGCTGAACCTTCGAATGTACATATACCATTCGTTGATTTTTTCTCCAGCCGCTGAAGACGATACAACACTCGCCACTATTCCGAATCCCTCCCTTCCACGTTATGTATATGACATATTTTATCATTTTCATTCGGAAGCATAGCGCAAAAATACCGCAATGTTTTCTTTTTAAAACCGCATGTCTGCGGATATCATTTCAAAAAATCCGCTATTATCCCCGACAATTTGTACAAGCAAACAAATACATCTTCCATATTCTGTTATATCTGCGTGAGCAGTGTATGTTTGAAAAGGAAGTGAAGATATGAGAAGTAACATGCTTTCCTTTAAAGAAAAAGCAGGAGCCGTACAAGAAGATTGTTTATGTTTTTGCGAGGAAGAAGGAAGCCGTGAAGCGATGTTTCAAGCGCCGATTGAATTGCCTGAGGGGTTTGTTGTTGATCCGGCTGAAGCTGTTGCAAACGTGACGTGGAATGCAGACAGCCTTTCTTGTGTCATTGAACGCTGTTTCATTGAGACGGGGCCTGAGCCTGATGAAATCGGTATTCAATTCGCAGTGCGCCTGCAGGGAACTGTTACGCTTCTCGTCAGTGTCTCACCAGTGCGAAATCAATATGGACAAGGGGACGGGTCTGTTTCTGTCATCCGCAATGCAGAGATTGACCAAGTCGTCTATTATTCTGATGAACCCGATGATTGCCCGGATGTCAGTGACATTACGATCGAGAACCTTGTTGTCGTTCCGCCATTCTATGGCAGTCCTTTATCGGTAACGGGCACGATTGTGCTTGTGCCGGAACCGGATCATCGATCTTACGTGTTTACTGCAAACACTGGAGACAGCACGGTTTCTGTCATTGATGCTGACGTGAATACTCTTGTAAGTACCATTTCTTTATCTGATATCCCGACTGATTTGGGTGTTACCTTGGATAAAGCGTATACGTATGTTCTCCATAGGAATGCGAATCTTGTGTCGATCATTAACAACGAAACATTAACGGTTACACAAACCATCCCTCTTGTAGGAGCCCCAAGAAAAATCCAGTTTGAAACTGGGGGAGAATTTGCTTATATTCTCGCAGGGGGCAGCTCCGTTTATGAAATTAATATTTCCTCGCAAACCATTACCAATACGTTCACGGTGTCACCCGCTGCGGACGATTTTGCCCTAGACCCTAACGGACAGTTTTTCTATACGACCAACTCTGTAATTTGGGTCGTTAATAAATATGACTTAAACACCGGACAGCTGATCGAAAGTTTAAGTAACTTTGAAACACCAAATTTAATTGTAACCCCGATAATAGGGGATTTTGCTTATCTGGAAAATGGTGAGCTAGGGCCGAATGCCGTTTCTGTGATAGATTTGACAACATTTAGCGAATCTTCACGAATTAACAGACTGTTTGACGGTTTAATTACAATTGTTTTTTCTGCTGATGGGACTCGTGCGTTTTTCCTTGAGCCCTATTTTGAGGCATCCCCGGAGAATCTCACTGTCGTAGATACAGCGCAGCATACTTTTATAACAACTGCCTCTCTCCCCGGCGTCTCTGATCTCGCCGTAACACCTGATAATCAGTACATTTATGCAGCACAGCCCGACGACAATACCGTGACCGTGTACCGCACGAGCGATTATACAGCTGTGACGGTGATCCCGGTTGGCGCGGGTCCGTCTGCGATTGCAATGTAGCGATTTCATAGATCGAGAGAAGCAGAGCTGGGATAAGACAATCGTTTATAAATAAATGAGCCGATCTGCTGGATGGCAGTCAGGATGATCAAAAACAGCAGTTCACTTATGGTGAAACTGAGCATCCACCAAACCCCGGCTCCTGTCAGCGCTCCCGCAAGCCCTTTTTTGAACAGGCTGTCATGCTGGAAAAGCTGCAGCAAGTTCGTCCGCATAAAATACAATAAATACAAAATCAGTAACACCGCGAGTCCCGTTGATACGGCAAGGGGCGTGTGAAAGCGGAAAGGGACGGCCTTGACGATTTCGAACACGCAGCCGAATATGATGACTTGGCATAATACAGAAGCCATCACGTGTGTTTGGCGGACGTTTTTATAGCTGCTGCACAATCTATGTTGCTGGAAGTCGCAGCAGCTTCGATGAGACTGTGTGAGTTTCTGAAAAGCTGCTGTCATGTTTTTCAAGGATTGGGTGACATAGTGATATGATTTTCTCTTCTCATAAGGACTGCTTTTTATGAGGTTTATCTTCAAATCTAATGAGCAATGATGGTAAGATAGAAGCAGTTGAAGTTTACAAGCTGAATGATTATACTATTCAAGTCAAAGTGGAATGATGAAAAGGACGTGTCAAAATGAAGCAAGAGACACCGATAACACTCCATGTGAAGTCTGTGATCGAGGATGACGGAAATGAGGAAGTCATCGAATTCCGTACTACCGGATTTTACTATGTAAAACAACAAAAAGTGTATCTATCTTATTATGAAGAACACGACCTAGGCAAAGTAAAAACGATTGTGAAGGTGAGCGAAGGCGAAGTCGTGATCATGAGGTCAGGCGCTGTTAAAATGAATCAGCGTTTCATAACGGGAGCTTCCACAATTGCGAAATATAAAATGTCATTTGGTGAGCTGGAGCTGGAAACAAGCACAAAATCGATTCAATCTGATCTCGGTGAAGAAAAAGGCCGAATCAGCATCGCATATGACATGCATGTCGGAGACGAGCAGCAGCATTTACATAATATGACGATCACGTATGAGGGAGGAACTCACGCATGAATATTGCGGAACAAATGAAGGACGTGCTGAAGGAAGAAATCAAAGCGGCCGTTCTGAAAGCGGGCCTGGCGGAAGAAAGCCAGATTCCAAGCGTACTGTTAGAAACGCCGAAAGACAAAACACACGGTGATTATTCCACAAACATGGCGATGCAGCTGGCGAGAATCGCCAAAAAAGCGCCGCGCCAAATCGCCGAGGAGATCGTGGCGGCATTTGATAAAGGCAGGGCTTCCATTGAAAAGATGGATATTGCGGGGCCGGGCTTTATCAACTTTTACATGAACAACAGCTACTTAACAAAACTGATTCCGTCCGTGCTTGAAGCGGGTGAACATTACGGAGAGACAAACGTCGGACAAGGCGAAAAGATTCAGGTGGAATTCGTGTCCGCCAACCCGACGGGAGATCTTCACTTAGGCCATGCGCGCGGCGCGGCAGTAGGTGACGTGCTGTGCAGCGTGCTTTCTAAAGCGGGCTATGATGTGAGCCGCGAATACTATATTAATGATGCGGGCAATCAGATTAACAATCTGGCCCTTTCTGTTGAAGTCCGTTATTTTGAGGCGCTCGGTCTTGAAAAACCGATGCCGGAAGACGGCTACCGGGGCGAAGATATTATCGCTATCGGGAAAAAGCTTGCCGAAGATTTCGGTGACCGCTTCGTACATGAAGAGGAGAGCGAACGTCAGGCATTTTTCCGTGAATACGGCTTAAAGTACGAGCTTGATAAACTCCGCTCCGACCTGGAGAATTTCCGCGTGCCGTTTGACGTATGGTATTCTGAAACGTCACTGTACGAAAACGGAAAAATCGATCAGGCGCTTGAGGCGCTTCGCGAAAAGGGCCATGTATACGAAGAGGACGGCGCGACATGGTTCCGTTCCACAACGTTCGGTGACGACAAAGACCGTGTGCTGATCAAAAAAGACGGCTCATACACTTATCTGCTTCCGGACATCGCATACCATAAAGACAAGCTTGACCGCGGCTTCGACAAGCTCATCAATGTGTGGGGCGCGGATCACCACGGCTATATTCCGCGTATGAAAGCGGCAATTGAAGCGCTCGGTTACAAAAAAGGCACATTGGAAGTTGAAATCATTCAGCTCGTTCATTTATATAAAAACGGCGAAAAAATGAAGATGAGCAAACGTACGGGGAAAGCCGTAACGATGCGTGACCTGATTGAAGAGGTCGGCCTTGACGCGGTCCGTTATTTCTTCGCGATGCGCAGCGCCGATACGCATATGGATTTTGATCTGGATCTTGCCGTATCTACATCAAACGAAAACCCTGTGTATTATGCACAATACGCGCATGCCCGTATTTGCAGCATGCTTCGCCAAGGGGAAGAGCAGGGACTTAAACCGGCGGCAGATCTTGATTTCAGCCATATTCAATCAGAAAAAGAATACGATCTTCTGAAAACGATCGGCGGATTCCCTGAAGCTGTGGCGGAGGCGGCGGAAAAACGCATCCCGCACCGGATCACCAACTACATTTATGATTTGGCATCCGCTCTTCACAGCTTCTACAATGCGGAAAAAGTCATCGATCCTGAAAATAAAGAGAAGAGCCGCGCGCGTCTGGCTTTAATGAAAGCGACGCAAATTACGCTGAACAATGCGCTTCAGCTGATCGGCGTATCGGCTCCGGAAAAAATGTAATCATCATGAAAGGACAAAGTCTTCGGGCTTTGTCTTTTTTTGCATATAAAGCGTGTGATGTAATTCACAATCCTGTACACCGAGTTTTTGTATGATAAGACTGATATTGAATCAGTGAAAGGAGCAAGCCGAATGATCAATCGTCAACATATTCAATTATCATTGCAGTCATTAAGCTTAGTGGCAGGGTTTATGGTGTGGGTGCTGATTTCATCACTCATTTCCCAAATGACATCAGATATTCATTTAAGCAAAGGCGAGATTTCATTGGTGACGGCGATTCCCGTTATTCTCGGATCGCTTCTCCGCATTCCATTAGGGTATTTGACGAACAGATATGGGGCGCGGCTAATGTTTATGATCAGCTTCATCTTTCTTTTGTTTCCTGTGTTTTGGATCAGTATCGCGGATTCTCTGTTTGATTTAATCGCAGGCGGCTTTTTCTTAGGGATCGGCGGAGCGGTGTTTTCCATTGGGGTGACCTCCCTTCCGAAATATTATCCGAAAGAAAAGCACGGTGCCGTCAATGGAATTTACGGTGCCGGAAACATCGGCACCGCCATTACCACATTTGCGGCGCCGGTTATTGCTCAAGCTGCGGGATGGAAAGCAACCGTGCAGATGTATCTGGTTTTGCTGGCTGTTTTCGCATTACTGCACGTTTTATTCGGCGATCGGCATGAGAAGAAGGTCAAAGTTTCCGTAAAAACTCAAATGAAAGCCGTTTACCGAAATCATGTGCTTTGGTTTTTGAGCCTGTTTTATTTTATTACGTTTGGCGCCTTTGTTGCCTTTACCATCTATCTTCCGAACTTTTTGGTTCAGCATTTTGGGCTGAGCCCGGCGGATGCCGGTCTGCGGACGGCCGGCTTTATTGCGGTCTCTACGCTGCTCAGGCCTGCGGGAGGATTTCTTGCTGATAAAATGAACCCGCTCTGCATTTTGATGTTCGTTTTCGCAGGGCTTACGCTATCAGGTGTTATGCTGTCATTCTCGCCGACGATCGGCCTTTATGCGTTTGGGTCATTAACGGTGGCGGTCTGCTCAGGTATTGGGAACGGAACGGTATTTAAACTGGTGCCTTTCTATTTTTCGAAGCAGGCGGGAATTGCCAACGGTATTGTGTCTGCCATGGGCGGACTGGGCGGCTTTTTCCCTCCGCTGATTCTGGCAAGTGTATTTCAGGCAACAGGACAATACGCCATCGGGTTTATGGCGCTTTCGGAGGTTGCGTTGGCGAGCTTTGTCCTTGTGATCTGGATGTATTGGCAGGAAAAAATGAAAACACATACGGAGAGAAACAGTCAGAGCCTCCATTCATGATGATCCATTCACAAGATTGTTAGTTTTTTCTGGATGAGTGCAAATCAAGTCACGTTACAATAAACATACGCAACGTGACTTTCTTCGAGGTGAGCTCATGAATATTCTCTCTGTCCGAAAATCTGATAAAGAACTTCTTTCCCGCGAACTCCATGAATTGCTGAAATCGATCAGCACAAAAAGGAAAATGAAAAAACACACGTATTTGTTTCAAGAAGGAATGGATGCAGAAGAGCTTTATCTGATTCAATCAGGACTCATTGAAATCGGCAAGCTGACGTCTGACGGCAAAGACCTGACGCTTAGAATCTGCCAAAAAAACGATATTGTCGGGGAACTGACACTGTTTACAGAAGAGCCGAGATATATGCTCAGCGCAAAAGTGTTAGAGGGTGGCGAGGTGCTCGTCATTAATAAAAACAAGCTGGAAAAGGAATTAATCCAAAATGGTGATTTGACTTTTGAATTTATGAAATGGATGAGCACCCATCTCCGGAAAATTCAGTCCAAAATCAGGGATCTGCTTCTTCACGGCAAAAAAGGGGCGCTCTATTCTACTCTTATCCGCTTATCAAACAGCTACGGGGTGGAACGAAGCGACGGGATTCTGATCAACATTGTGCTGACAAATCAGGATTTGGCTAAGTTTTGCGCGGCGGCGAGAGAAAGCGTCAACCGCATGCTGGGAGACCTTCGCAAACAAGGGGTTATTTCGATAGATGAAGCCGGGAAAATTATTTTGCACAAGCGGGACTATTTACGATGTGAGATCGAGTGTGAAAACTGCCCGCTGGAGATCTGTAATATTGACTGAAAAAACAAGGACAGCCGCTGTCCTTGTTTTTTTTACGCCATATATGTACACATGACAGCGAAAAAGAAGCCGGTGTTTGCGATTTCAAGAATGCCGATTTTTTTCGCGGGCCAATCTTTCCCGTGAAAAAACCAGGCCCGCAAACTGCTTGGGATAAAAGCAAAAAACGCCCATCCTGCTCCGAATAGAGCGGATAAAAAGGGGAGCAGCAGGTGATATCCCCATGACCAGTATGCAAATGCCCTGTTTTTTCTCTCACGGATGACTGATTTCACATAAAAAGAACTTCCGATAAAAAATAAAGCAGATTGCAAGAATAGAAACCAAGCCCAGCCGTCAAGGGCTCCCGTTCCCAGCCAGCAGCTCGCAAGTCCGCCTGAACAAAAGAACAGGACACCCGCAGCATCGTTCGTCAGCGCTCGTTCGTTTTTTCGGCGGGCATAATGCATATGGATAAGAAACAGCGGCAGTAAAGAAACGCCCACCCAGATGAGAGGGGGCTTATGAACGGCAGAGACAGTCAGAAAGCAGCAGGCCGGAACACCGTAGTACCATATCCACTTTTGATAGGGCTTGAGCTGTTTCTTTTTCAAGGCAAGTGAAACGGGATAAACCGTCAAGTAAAGGAAAAGCCAGCCCAGAAAGAGCGGAATATGCCAGAAAACCGGGCCTCCCTTGACCATCCCGAGTAAAAATGGAATCAGCAGCATCGCCCATGCGCCGTGCTGCTTCGGAATCATCGCCTTCATCAAAATCCTCCTTTTTTACTTCATTATAAATGCAGGCATCCTCCTGATAAGTGACATTCATCATACAAGCTGTGAAATATATCACTGCCGTGCACACTCAATCGGGCTACACTAAAGCTATCCTTAGCACGGGAGGCTTTCCTATGAATCAGTGTGACTATTTATTATGTCTGAAACAACTTCCTATGTTTAATGAAGTGCCTCTGTCCATTGTCGCAGCCTTATTGAAAAACGGGACGTTAATCCGCGGCTCGTCTGATCAGTCTCCATCCTTTCTTCATCATTCACAATCCGTATATATCGTATTAAAAGGCAGTATCCGTTTTAAGGACAGCAGGCTCCCTGAAAGATCGCAAACCGTTGCGCTGTGGGAAAAAGGCGCTGTGTTTCCGGTTGATGAAAAAGGCGGACTGTCTCTATCGCCTTTTATCTCAGTTAATGCTTCCCCGGACATTCTGGCACTCAATATTCCATATTCCATATTCAAGCAAATGATGTCTTACCATCCGAAGCTGCAAATGAACTTTTTGGCGATGCTTCAGCAAAATGTCTTTTGTTCCTATCAATTGTTTTTACGGTATCTGCATACATCACGGGATGAAAGCGCAGAACCCGGTTCTTAAATAGAGCCGGGTTTTTCTTTGAATCTAAGGCGGCTAATGACTCAGGCATCCTTCCTTCTTCTGTGTGTGGACATTTTGTGAAAAAAGCAGAGTGTGTGACATAGTTCACAAGGTAACGTGATGTCTCTGTTTATAGTGTACATAGCATCACCTGACTCGGAAGGAGTGAACGATCATGAAGAAAAAGAAAATGAGTCCGTTGTTCAGGAGATTAAACTATTTTTCTCCTATCGAACATCATTCAAATAAACATAGCCAAACCACCCAAGAAGATCGTGATTGGGAGAATGTATACAGAAACAGATGGCAGTACGACAAAGTCGTTCGCTCCACCCACGGTGTCAACTGCACGGGGTCTTGCAGCTGGAATATTTACGTGAAAAACGGAATTGTCACGTGGGAAGGACAAAACTTGAATTATCCATCTACAGGCCCGGATATGCCTGATTTCGAACCGAGAGGCTGTCCGCGGGGGGCCAGTTTTTCGTGGTACATCTACAGCCCGCTGCGTGTGAAATACCCATACGTGCGCGGTGTGCTGATCAATTTGTGGCGGGAAGCATTACAGGCCCATCAAAATCCATTGGATGCCTGGAAATCAATCGTCGAACACCCTGAAAAAGCGAAGTCTTATAAACGGGCAAGAGGGAAAGGCGGTTTTGTGCGCGCTGAATGGCCGGAGGTGCTGAAGCTGATCTCGGCCTCTCTGCTGTATACAGTGATGAAATACGGGCCTGACCGGAATGTCGGTTTTTCCCCGATTCCGGCGATGTCTATGATCAGCCATGCTTCAGGCTCCCGGTTTATGTCTTTAATGGGCGGGCCTATGCTCAGTTTTTATGACTGGTATGCGGATCTTCCTCCGGCGTCCCCGCAAATTTGGGGTGACCAGACGGACGTTCCGGAAAGCAGTGATTGGTACAATTCCGGCTATATCATCACATGGGGCTCAAACGTTCCGTTGACGAGAACGCCTGATGCGCATTTTTTGGCGGAAGCCCGCTATAAAGGCGCCAAGGTCATTTCAGTCAGCCCGGATTTTGCGGAATCCTCCAAGTTCGCCGATGACTGGCTGAGTATCCGCCAAGGGACTGACGGGGCGCTTGCGATGGCGATGGGTCACGTCATTTTGCAGGAATTTTACGTGAATCAAGAGACAGAGCGTTTTATCAAGTACGCAAAGCAATACACGGATTTTCCATTCCTCGTCACCCTGTCAAAAGAAAATGGCGTGTATACAGCGGGGCGGTTTCTGCATGCGAAGGACATCGGACGGCAGACAAAACATGATCAGTGGAAACCCGCGGTCTGGAATGAACAGACAGGCGCGTTTGCCATACCGCAAGGAACAATGGGCTCCCGCTGGGACGGTCAGAAGAAGTGGAATCTGCACATGATCGATGAAGACACCGGAGAACAGATCGAACCCCGCCTCTCTGTACTTGGAATAGAGGACGAAATCGGCAGGGTGCGCATTCCGTATTTTTCAAATGACGGAAACAAAGTGCTTGAGCGGGATCTTCCTATTAAAAAAGTAAACCTGAATGGCGAAGAGGTGTACGTCACGACCGTGTTTGACTTGATATTGGCCAACTACGGCGTGAACCGGGGCATCGGCGAACAAGCAGCTGTATCCTATGATGATCCTCGTCCGTTTACACCTGCCTGGCAGGAACGGATCACAGGAATTAAAAGAGAAGCCGTCATTCAGATTGCCAGGGAATTTGCCCAAAATGCGATCGATACAGACGGCAGATCCATGATTATCGTCGGGGCGGGGATCAACCACTGGTTCAACTCCGACACGATCTATCGTGCGGTGTTAAATCTTGTTTTACTCGTAGGCGCGCAAGGCGTAAACGGCGGAGGCTGGGCTCATTATGTGGGACAGGAAAAGCTCCGTCCCGCTGAAGGATGGCAGACGATTGCAACTGCAAAGGACTGGGAAGGCGTGCCTAAGCTGCAAAACGGCACCTCATTTTTCTACTTTGCGACAGATCAGTGGCGCTATGAGGACCAGCCGATCAGCGATTTGGCTTCACCGATTGCTGCGTCATCCCGCTACAAGCATCACGCTGATTACAATGTGCTGGCGGCCCGGTTAGGATGGCTGCCGTCTTATCCGACATTCAATCAAAACGGCATTGATCTGTACAAAGAAGCTGAAAAAGCGGGGGCGGCGGCACCAGAGGACGTCGGTGCGTACGTGGCCTCACAGCTTCAAGAGAAAAAGCTGAAATTCGCGATTGAAGATCCTGACAATGAAGTGAACTTCCCAAGGAATCTCTTCGTATGGCGGGCAAATCTGATCTCCAGCTCAGGAAAAGGGCATGAATATTTTCTCAAGCATCTGCTGGGGACGACGAACGGTTTGATGAATGACGACAGCGACAGCATCCGTCCTGAAGAAATCAAATGGCGGGAGCAGGCGCCGGAAGGAAAGCTCGACTTGTTAATCAATCTCGACTTTCGAATGGCGGGTACGGCGCTGTATTCCGATATCGTGCTGCCGGCGGCGACATGGTACGAAAAACACGATCTCAGCAGTACGGATATGCATCCGTTCATTCACCCTTTTGCACCGGCCATCTCGGCACCGTGGGAATCGAGGTCAGACTGGGATATTTTCAAAGCCCTCTCAAAAGCCGTTTCCGATCTTGCGGAAGAAGTCGATATGGAACCGGTAAAAGAGGTTGTCGCGACACCGCTCCTTCATGACACCATCCAGGAATTGGCCCAGCCGTTCGGCAAAATCAATGACTGGAGCAAAGGTGAATGTGAAGCGATTCCGGGAAAAACGATGCCAAACATCCAAGTCGTTGAACGGGATTACAAGCATATTTTTCATAAAATGACCGCGCTCGGTCCAAACGCTGCTTTAAAGCCGAGCGGAACAAAAGGCATGAGCTGGTCGATAGCCGATGAATATGAATCACTCAAAAAGAGACTGGGAGAAACCGAATCGGACAGTGTTGCAAAGGGATGTCCGAATATAAGTGAAGCGAAGCAGGCGGCGGAAGCGATTTTAGCCCTATCGTCCACTTCAAATGGAAAAGTCGCCGTCAAAGCATGGGAGTCACTTGAAAACATCACAAACCTGAAGCTGAAAGACCTTGCGGAAGAGCGGGAGGAAGAATGCTTTACGTTCGAACAAATTACAGCCCAGCCGAAAACGGTCATCACCTCTCCGGTCTTTACCGGCTCAGAAAAAGGGGGGCGCAGATACTCGCCGTTTACGACGAATGTGGAAAAATTAATCCCGTGGCGGACACTGACGGGCAGACAATCCTACTATGTCGATCATGAACTGATGATGGAATTCGGTGAAACGATGGCGACATTTAAACCGATCCTCCAGCATCGTCCGTTTCTGAGCAAGCGGCCTGATCAGGAGGGGAAAGAAATCGTCCTCAACTATTTGACGCCGCATAATAAATGGTCCGTCCACAGCATGTATTTCGATTCCCTGCCGATGCTGACGCTGTTCCGCGGAGGGCCGACCGTGTGGATGAATAAAGATGACGCAGAGGACACGGATATCAAGGACAACGATTGGATTGAATGCTTCAACCGAAACGGCGTTGTCGTCGCGAGGGCTGTTTTGTCTCACCGGATTCCTAAAGGGATGGCGTTTATGCATCATGCTCAGGACCGCCACATCAACGTGCCCGGCACAAAACTGACGAATAACCGCGGCGGCACCCATAACAGCCCGACAAGGATTCACGTCAAGCCGACACAGATGATCGGAGGCTATGCCCAGCTCAGCTACGGCTTTAACTATTACGGTCCGACAGGGAACCAGCGTGACCTGAATGTCGTCATCCGCAAGCTGAAGGAGGTCGATTGGCTTGAAGATTAAAGCGCAAATCGGTATGGTCATGAACTTGGATAAATGCATCGGCTGCCACACATGCAGCGTCACCTGCAAAAACACGTGGACAAACCGCTCCGGTGCGGAATATATGTACTTCAATAATGTAGAAACAAAGCCGGGCATCGGCTATCCGAAGCAATGGGAGGATCAGGACAAATATAAAGGCGGCTGGACTTTAAAAAAGGGAAAGCTCGAGCTGAAAATCGGCCCGAAAACGAATCGGCTAGCAGGCCTTTTCTATAATCCGAATCAGCCGGCGATTGATGATTACTATGAACCTTGGAACTATGATTATGAAACATTAACAAACAGCCCGCAGAAAAAACATCAGCCGGTGGCGCGTCCGAAATCGTCATTGACGGGGAATTTCATGAATATCGAATGGGGCCCGAACTGGGAGGATGATCTCGCGGGCGGCCACATTACGGGGCTTGAAGATCCGAACGTGCAAAAAATGGAGGAATCGATCAAAACGGAATTCGATGAAGTCTTTATGATGTATCTGCCGCGTATTTGCGAGCACTGCATCAATCCGGCGTGCGTGTCATCCTGCCCGTCCGGCGCTATGTACAAACGCGAAGAAGACGGTATTGTGCTCGTGGATCAAAACGCCTGCCGTTCATGGAGATATTGCGTGTCATCCTGCCCTTATAAAAAAGTTTATTTTAACTGGAAAACAAACAAAGCCGAAAAATGCACACTCTGCTTTCCGCGTTTGGAGGCGGGGCTGCCGACCATCTGCTCCGAAACGTGTGTAGGCAGAATCCGCTACCTCGGTGTCATGCTGTATGACGCGGACAAAGTCGAGGAAGCGGCATCGGTTGAACATGAAAAGGATCTCTATCATTCCCAATTGGACGTTTTTCTTGATCCGAATGATCCTGAGGTTGCCAGACTGGCAAAAGAACAAGGCATCCCGGATGAATGGATAGAGGCCGCGCGAAAATCGCCGATCTATAAAATGATCATCGACTGGAAGATTGCGCTTCCGCTTCATCCTGAGTACCGCACGCTGCCGATGGTTTGGTACATACCGCCGCTCAGCCCGATTATGAATCTCTTTGAAGGAAAAGGCAGCCGGCAATCTGCGGAAGCTATTTTTCCGGCTATCGACCAAATGAGAATCCCGATTGACTACCTGGCGCAGCTATTAACGGCGGGAGACACGGATCATATTCGGTCAACGTTAAAGAAAATGTCTGTCATGCGCCAGTATATGCGAGCGGTCCAGACGAATAAATCCATCGATCCGGCACTCATCTCCAGTGTCGGTCTGACAGAATGGCAAATTGAAGATATGTACCGGCTGCTGGCGATCGCCAAATATGATGACCGCTTTGTGATTCCGAGCAGCCATCGGGAAGAAGTGTCAGATTTATACGCTGAACAAGGGAGCTGCGGCTTATCATTTTCAGGCGGCCCCGGATCTTGTTTCTAATTTTTTGATAAATGAGGTGTAACAAGATGAACACCACAGACCGGCAAATTACGTTCTCCGCTCTTTCCTGTCTTCTCTCTTATCCGGACGAAGAGTGGAGAGCCGAGCTTCCCGATTGGAAGACTCTTATCCTTGACATCAGCAGCCAGGAAATCAGGAAGAAGCTGCTGCGCTTTTTGAAGGCGGCAGCCGGATTTTCTCAGGAAGCGCTGATTGAACACTATGTCTATACGTTCGATTTCGGGAAAAAAACGAATATGTATGTCACCTACTTTAACTCAGGCGAGCAAAGGGAACGCGGCATTGAATTGCTGCATTTAAAGAACACATACCAGCAATCCGGTTTCCTGCCGACAGAGAAAGAACTGCCTGATTATCTGCCGCTTATGCTTGAATTTGCGGCGATTGCGGAAATTGAAGCCGCAAGAAGCGTATTTGAGAAATATCTGTCCAATGTGAGGGAGCTGGCGTCCCGCCTCGAAAAAAATGACAGCATATACGCCGGGCTGCTGCATGTCCTGATTGCCGCGCTGGAAGATATCGGCGTTCGTGAAAGCAAAGAAGGGGCTGTTCAAGCATGAACGGACAGATTCTCTGGGGCGTGATGCCATACATTGTATTGACGATCTTTATCGGCGGACATATTTACCGCTATCAGCATGACCAGTTTGGCTGGACGGCAAAATCAAGCGAGCTGTTGGAAAAGAAAAAACTTGCGGCGGGCAGCACCCTTTTTCACTGGGGCCTGCTGTGCGTCATCGGCGGCCATATCATGGGAATTCTGATCCCGGAAGCCGTGTACTCCGCCATAGGCATTTCCGAGCATACGTATCACAAAATGGCGATTGGCGCGGGCCTGCCTGCAGGGGTCGCGGCGTGTACCGGCCTGTTCATCCTGATATACAGAAGGCTGTTTGACAAAAGAATCCGCAACACCAGCTCGCCGGCGGATTTTCTCACGCTCATTCTGCTGCTGTTTATGATGCTGTCGGGCGTTGCGGCCACGTTTCTCAACATTGATTCGAAAGGCTTTGATTACCGGACAACAGTGGGGCCGTGGTTCAGGGAGCTCATTTTGTTCAGGCCTGATGCCTCTTTGATGGAGAGTGTCCCGTTATGGTTTAAGTTTCATATCATCATAGGATACGCCGTTTTTATCCTCTGGCCGTTTACGAGATTGGTTCACGTGTTCAGCCTGCCGCTCAAGTACTTGACCCGCAGCTATGTTGTATATCGAAAACGCTAAACACCCCCTTGCAAAAGGGGGGTGATTTTTTCAACGGTTCTTGAAAAGGCTTTTCTCCTTCATCACAGGAAGCCGAATCATAAGCCTTTCCGCGCGTGCGGGAAGGCTTTTTCATATGTTTACAGGCCGGAGAACAGAGGGTATAAAGAGATATCGGATCAGATTGGAGAGAGTCGGGATGCTGAAAAGGAGACTGGAATTTTGCTTTTTATATATGATGCTGATCGGAGCATATGTGATATGGTTTTTTCCGGTTTCCAGGCTTGAGTTTTACGGCGGCTTGCTTTGCTATGCAAGCATTATCTTGTTCAGCATTTATTCGTTAATCTTAGAAAACCGCACCTCGCAGCACACGCTGTTATGGATCCACATTCTTATCTTTTTTCCGATCGCCGGGTACTTATTTTACCTATTTTCCGGCCAGCTTTATGAAAAAGGCAAGCTGTTCAGGTCAAAACGGACGTATACCCGGGAAAAGCTGAGAACGATATTTGATATGGAGCAAACTCCCGACCTGTCCGGATTGAAAGGAAATCAGAAGCGTTTCTTTCAATATTCAATCAAAGCGGCCCACATGAATATCAATACAAAAAGCAGGCTGAAGGTGCTCAAAAACGGGGATGAAACTTTTCCGGAGCTGTTTGAAGCGCTCCGGGGGGCAACATCATTTATACATATTGAATATTACATGTTCAAATCAGACATGCTCGGGCACAAGATGATGGAGATTATGATGGAGAAAGCGCGTCAAGGGGTGGAAGTGCGGTTTTTGTTCGATGCGGCCGGCAGCCTGAAGCTGTCCGGAAAAGATATTAAAAAACTGAAACGCGCGGGCGTGAACATCGTCCCGTTCCTGCCGCTGAAATACGGCTTTTTCAACCAGAAATTCAATTTCAGAAATCACCGCAAGATCGTCGTCGTTGACGGGAAAACCGGTTTTGTCGGCGGGCTGAATGTCGGTAAGGAATATATCAGCAAAGACAAAAACGTCGGCTTTTGGCGCGACACCCATATGAAAGTCGAAGGAGAAATCGTTCAGACACTCCACAGCATTTTTATGCTTGATTGGGAATATGTTTCTGATGAGGTGCTTATTGATCAGAAAGCATACAGCCGCCCGATTCCGGCAGAAAGCGGCGGCGTCTATCAAGTCGTTCCGACAGGTCCCGATATGAAGGAGCGGATGAGCGATCTGTATTATGCCATGATCGCGGCGGCCGAATCGTCTGTATGGATCGCGACGCCTTATTTCGTGCCGAATGAGCCGATCCGCACGGCGTTAAAGGAGGCTGCCGCAAGAGGCGTCCAAGTGCGTGTCATGGTGCCGGAAACCAATGACGGGTTTTTAACCCAGTACGCGTCGAGATCTTATTTCCCCGAGCTTCTTCGGGAAGGAATTGAAGTCTATTCCTATCAAAAAGGCTTTATGCATCAAAAAGTGCTCATCACTGACGGAAACCTTGCTTCTGTCGGGACGGCGAATATGGACATGAGAAGCTTTCAGCTGAACTTTGAAGTTAATGTGTTTTTTACAGATCAAGAGGCGATTAAAGATCTTGAAGCGCATTATCTGGAGGATATGAGAGAGTCTGAGAAAATCAGCCCCGTCCGTTTTTATAAGCGCACATTATGGGAAAGAACGAAGGAATCCTTCGCACGGCTATTTTCAGGCGTTTTGTAAAAAACGCTTTAAAAACTCCTTGTGTATAGTATAATTGAGAAATATTATCATTGAGTGCGAGGCACAAGGAGGACAGAATGGTGCTGCGACAATTTTTTTCTTATTATAAACCGTACAAAAAGCTGTTTTTTCTCGACTTCCTTTCTGCCATCGCAGGCGGATTGATGGAGCTGAGTTTTCCTCTGATCGTCAATTACTTTATCGATACATTGCTCCCGGGGCGGGATTGGAGTCTGATTATTTTGACTTCCATCGCTTTATTCGGGGTGTACGCCCTCAGCTCGGCACTTCAGTATGTTGTAACGTATTGGGGCCATATGCTCGGTATAAACATTGAAACTGATATGCGGAAAAAGCTATTTGACCATCTGCAAAAGCTGTCGTTCAAATTTTACGATAACAACAAAACGGGCAGTTTAATGTCTAAGCTCACCAATGATTTGATGTATATCGGAGAAACGGCCCACCACGGACCCGAGGACCTGTTTATCGCGATCATGACGATTTTGGGCGCATTCGGCGTCATGCTGTTCATTAACTGGCAGCTCGCGCTGTTGACCTTTATCATTATGCCGGTCGTCATTTGGCTCGCTTTGTATTTCAATAAAAAAATGACCTCCGCGTTTACAAAACTGAACAAAGACGTCGGAGATTTCAGCGCGAGGGTCGAAAATAACATCGGCGGCATCCGCCTTGTCCAGGCTTTCAGCAATGAAGCGTTTGAAAAGCAGCGGTTTGACGTGAACAATCAGCGGTTCCGCAAGACAAAACTGACGTCATATAAAATCATGGCGAAAAACGGTTCAATCAGTTACATGCTGACAAGATTCGTCACTCTGTTCGTCCTGTTGTGCGGCACATGGTTCGTCATTCGCGGATCATTATCCTACGGAGAATTCGTCGCTTTTGTGCTGCTGACGAACGTCCTGTTCCGTCCGATTGATAAGATCAACGCAATTATTGAGATGTATCCGAGGGGCATTGCCGGTTTTAAAAGCTTTATGGAAATACTGGAAACGGAGCCTGATATCAAGGATGCCCCGCACGCGAGACATGTACCCGGTTTAAAAGGGAATATCCGCTATGATCATGTGTCATTCGGTTACGAAGAAAACAGTCCGGTGCTGTCCGGCATCAATTTATCCATTCATGCGGGGGAGACAGTCGCATTTGTCGGGCCTTCGGGAGCGGGGAAATCAACGCTGACAAGTCTGCTTCCGCGTTTTTATGAGCCGTCTGAAGGTGTCATATCCATCGACGGCATCGATATTAAGGACATGACGCTGTCATCTCTGCGGGGACAAATCGGCGTCGTCCAGCAGGATGTCTTTCTGTTTTCCGGCACATTACGGGAAAATATTGCTTACGGGCGTCTGGACGCGTCTGAGGAAGAGATCTGGCAGGCCGTCCGGCAGGCGCATTTAGAGGATTTGGTAAACGGGTATCCCGACGGTTTGAACACGGTGATCGGCGAGCGCGGCGTGAAGCTGTCAGGCGGACAGAAACAGCGGCTTTCCATCGCCAGAATGTTTTTGAAAAACCCGTCGATCTTAATTTTGGATGAGGCTACATCAGCTCTCGACACAGAAACGGAAGCCGCCATTCAAAAGTCGCTGCAAGAACTGTCTGAAGGACGCACGACACTTGTGATCGCCCATCGGCTGGCTACGATTAAGGATGCGGACCGGATCGTCGTCGTCACGAAAGAAGGCATCGCTGAACAAGGACACCATAAGGAACTGCTGGCATCCGGCGGCATGTACCAGAGACTTCATCAGGCGCAATTCGGCGAGCTGATTCATTAATAAAGGAGAGACGAACGGAGCCGAGCGGCCTCCTGTCTCTCCTTTTTTTATGTAGTCCGTATTTAATGGGCTTCTTTGTGTGCAGGTTCGATGATATGTTTGAAACGGTCAATGAGCTGCACCGCTTTCTTTCCTTCCACTACAATTAAGTATTCTTGTTCTTTATGAGCCATTCTGAAAGTTTCCAGTTCGATGATATCTTTGATTTTGCACATCGTTTTTTTAGAGTAGATATACAGCTCATGGCCTCCCGTGTGGCAAAGCTGATAAAGCTGAAGCATGTTTCTTAAAGTGAACTTCTTAGCGGCTATTTTCAAAGATGTAATGTTTTTCATGTGTTGTCTCCTCCGTCTGATGGTCTGTTATTTCGGAAATTCCCCATATAATCGGCTGATAAACCTGGTTATGATTTCCACCTCAGCACGCCTCCCGCCAGGCGTTTGACTCCGCGGATGGCGCTTAATTCTTCGACGAGCCGAAGCAGCGCCCGGTCTTTCTCTTTTGCTTCAATCATAAAATCGATGTCCGTATCCCATTGTCTGAACCGCTCCAGCACCGGCAGGATGAAATTCGCATCCACATAGTCGGCATGACTGCGGATGGCTGCTTCTGATTTTGGTGAGGAGAGGTGGACTTTCGGCTTTAAGCCGATCCGCTTCCACGTCGTGATCATCCGGGGGAGAATGTCATCCAAATCCGCGTCATCGGTCGGATTGGCGTAAAAATGGTGGTAATCAAACACAAATGGAATGCCCTCTTGTTCACATACACTGAGTGTTTCTTCAGATGTATACGTTTTATCATCGTTTTCCAAAGTCATCCGCTGTTTGATGATATCGGGGAGCTCTTTCAAATTCATGCCGAAACGGCCAAGCGCGCTTTGTTTGTCGCCGTAAGCGCCCCCGACATGAATGTTAATGACGGCACGGTCCGCGATGCCCATAGCGTCGAGCATGTCATAATGATAGGCCATATCCTTGACCGCATTTGCGGTAATCTCCTGTTTTGGGCTTGTGAAAAGGGTGAACTGGTTCGGATGAAAACTCGTTCTGAGATCATATTTTCTGACCAGCTCGCCGATCTCGCGGAACTCCTGGCGAAACGGCGTGACAAAATCCCACAGCACATCCGGGTGGGTGGCGAGCGGCACAATCGAGCTTGAGAACCTGTACAGCGGGATGCCGTGTCCGATCACATAGTGGATGGTGCGCAGCGTATTGGTAAGATTTGCTTTCGTCACAGAAAGCAGGGCCTCTTTCCGTTCGCTTGCGGAAAGTGTTGTATAGCGCGCATACGTTAAGGTTTTTGCGGGGGATGCGTCCCAAAGACACGTGGCGTTTGAGACGAATCCGAATCTGAACAGCATAGGTTTTCTCCTTTATAAAAAATAAGATATGGCCCTTCCCAGCCATTCTGCAGGAAGCTGTCTGACGGAGCGCTGTTTCACTTTTTCTAATGTGAGGAGCTCGGATTTTTCGATGTCCTGCTTTATGGTTGAGAGCACTTCCTCAGTAAAGGTCTCATCATTAATGATGACATTCACTTCTTCATTCCAGAACAGGCTCCGTTTATCAAAATTCGGCGTGCCGATAATACTGATGCGGTCATCAATAATGAAGGCTTTGACATGATAAAAGCCTTGATAATACCGGTAGATGAGGCAGCCGGCCTTCAGAAGCTCGGGATAATAGGCAAAAGCTGTTTCCCGAACGAGCGGGTGGTCTGACTTCATCGGCACAATCAAAGTCACTTTGACGCCTTTTCGGCAAGCCGAAATAAGCGCTGCCTGAAGCTTTTTGCTCGGTACATAATAAGGCGTGCAGATAATGATGTTTTTCTCCGCTTTAAGGATGCAGCTTTCATAATGCGATTCAAGCGAAAAACCGTCAGACGCATATGTCCTATGAGCGATACTCCCTTCGGATAACGGCGGATAAACCTCGGGTGATTCCAGTGTTTTTCCGGTGCTTCGTTTCAGATCGTTTGCAAAAAGAGTCTGGAGATCCGCAGTGCCTTCGCCGGTCACCCGCAGGTGATAATCCTCCCAGTTTCCGAACTTCGCTTTTTTGCCGAGATACTCTTCCGCGATATTAAATCCGCCTACATAGCCGATTTTGCCGTCAATGACGGTCACTTTCCGGTGATTCCGTTTTTGCAGCCTGAAAAAAAGATACGGAAATCCCGGTTTGTTCAGAAAATGAACGTGAACGCCGGCTTTTTCCATCGTTTGAATGGAAGGCTTTTTCACTTGGCGGCTGCCCGCCCAATCGAGCAGCAGATATACGGAGACGCCGGCCTGCGCCTTTTCTTTCAATAAATGAAACATATCATGGCAGACTTGGTCGTTCTTCATAATAAAAAACATCATATGAATAGAAGAGACGGCTTGGCGGATATCAGCCGTCATTTGCTGCACAAGCTCATTGCCGCAGTGAATGAGTCTGATATCACTCTTTTTCGGCGCGAAAACGGGTTCGTACGCCTGTTTTTTGTACGCCGCCCGGCCAAGCAGCATATCAAGCAGCATAAGTGCGATAAATATAATGAAAATGACAAGTAACACAAAAAAGACCTTCATACCGACGCCTCCTTTCCGAAGTATCGGTAGTGTGCCCCGAGAATCCGAATTTAATTATTGACTGAACACTCATTCATTATTTATGATAAAGTAAAGATATGACAATGAAGAGGGGAATCAGAACAAAGGGGGAGACAAGATGAACGCTTTTCTCATGGTAAACGCGCTGCTGTTCTTAGCTGTAACCGCTTACGCCGTTTATTTATTCGTTTACCTGATCAGAACAAGGATCGCTTATATTAAGCTCGGCCAGAGGGAAGAATTTGATAAACGCCTGAAAGAACGCTTGCAGAAGATATGGGTGAATGTGTTCGGACAGAAAAAATTGCTGAAAGATAAAAAAAGCGGAATCATCCACGTTCTGTTTTTTTACGGTTTTATACTCGTTCAGTTCGGTGCTATTGATTTTATTCTGAAAGGGCTGCTTCCTGACCGGCATTTGCCGTTCGGCCCGCTTTATCCGGCATTTACCTTTTTTCAGGAAATCGTCACGTTTCTTATTTTAGTCGCCGTGGTCTGGGCATTTTACCGGCGCTACATTGAAAAACTCGTCAGACTGAAACGCGGGTTTAAGGCGGGGCTTGTCCTCCTGTTTATCGGCGGACTGATGGTAACGGTGCTTCTCGGGAACGCCATGAACCTTTTATGGCACGATCATTCTCTGTCTTGGACTGAACCGATCGCTTCCTCGATTGCGTTTGTACTCGGCGGTCTTTCAGCGCCGGCTGCAGCCGCCGTGTTTTATGTTTCATGGTGGCTTCATCTGTTGTTCCTGCTCAGCTTTTTAGTGTACGTGCCGCAATCAAAGCATGCGCACTTAATTGCGGGTCCGGCGAATGTGTTCCTCAGCAGGCTTGATTCAAAAGGAAAGCTGGAAAAAATCGATTTCACCGATGAGACGAAAGAAAGCTACGGCGTCGGAAAGATTGAAGACTTCCGCCGCTCTCAGCTTGTTGATCTTTATGCCTGCGTCGAGTGCGGACGCTGTACAAATATGTGTCCGGCCTCCGGTACGGGCAAAATGCTATCGCCGATGGATCTCATTTTAAAGCTCAGAGACCACCTGACGGAAAAAGGCGCTGCCGTGACGTCAAAGTCCCCGTGGGTGCCCGCCCCCGTTTTTCAGCACACGAAAGCGAATCAGCTCGCAGCGGCTTCCTCAGGGGGAGGATCGCGTGAGGCGGCGGCAGCCATTGACTACAACCCGAGCTTAATCGGCGAGGTTATCACGGAAGAGGAGATCTGGGCGTGCACCACATGCCGCAATTGTGAAGATCAATGCCCGGTCATGAATGAACACGTTGATAAAATTATCGATCTGCGCCGCTATCTCGTGCTTACGGAAGGGAAGATGGACAGCGACGCGCAGCGGGCGATGACAAGCATTGAAAGACAGGGAAACCCGTGGGGCTTAAACCGGAAAGAGCGGGAAAACTGGCGGGAGCAATCCGATGCGGAGATTCCGACGGTGAAAGAAATGAAAAAACAAGATAAAGAGTTCGAATACTTGTTTTGGGTCGGTTCAATGGGTTCCTATGACAACAGGAGCCAAAAGATTGCCGTTTCATTTGCAAAGCTGCTCAATGAAGCGGGCGTATCCTTTGCGATTCTTGGCAATAAAGAAAAAAACTCAGGCGATACACCGCGCCGTTTGGGCAACGAGTTTCTGTTCCAAGAGCTGGCGGAACACAACATCGGCGAATTTGAAAAACACGGGATCAAAAAAATCGTCACGATTGATCCGCACGCCTATAATATGTTCAAAAATGAATATCCGGATTTCGGATTCCGGGCCGAAGTCTATCATCATACTGAATTATTAGCAGAGCTAGTGTCGCAGGGGAAATTAAAACCGCTTCACCCGGTGAATGAGACGATTACTTTCCATGACTCATGCTATTTAGGCAGATACAATGAGGTGTATGAGCCGCCGAGAGCGATTTTAAAAGCTATTCCGGGCGTTCAATTGAAAGAAATGGAGCGCAGCCGTGAAAACGGAATGTGCTGCGGCGCCGGGGGAGGACTCATGTGGATGGAAGAAGAAACGGGAGCGAGAATTAACACGGCCCGGACCGAGCAGGCGCTTTCAGTCAGCCCGACGGTCATCAGCTCCGGCTGCCCTTACTGCCTGACCATGCTCGGTGACGGTACGAAAGCGAAAGAAGCCGAAGACGCGATCGGCACTTATGATGTCAGTGAATTGCTCGCCATGTCTGTATTCGGCGCGGAAAAACAAGAGTCTTTATAGAGAAAAGCAGGCCGCCCGCGCATATGCCGGCGGCTTTATTTTGGCGCATCGGACGAATTATGAAGGAACGGCTCTAAAATTTCTTAAATTACACTGTTAAGGGTAGCATATTCTGTTTTAATTTGTTTATAATGAGAGGTATGGTTTGTGAACAAAACAATACAAAATCGTTCTTATTATAGGATAGAAACAGATACATATAAGTAATAGAAAGGGAGTGTCCGACCTTGAGTATCAAACAATATTCTCAGGAACAGCTGAAGCAGATGGCTTTAGTTGAAATCGCTCACGAAATTTTCTCAGAACATAAAAAACCGGTTCCGTTCCAGGAGCTGCTGAATGAAATTATCTCCTTGCTCGGTGTTACGAAAGAGGAACTGGGTGACCGTATCGCCCAATTTTATACCGACCTTAACATTGACGGCCGCTTCATTGCCCTGTCAGACCAGACATGGGGGCTTCGCAGCTGGTATCCGTACGATCAGCTGGACGAAGAAACACAGCCGACTGTAAAAGCGAAAAAGAAAAAAGCGAAAAAAGTTGTTGAGGAAGATCTTGATCTTGACGAATTCGAGGAAGTTGATGAAGATGACATCGATCTCGATGAGGTTGAAGACGAGCTGGACATTGAATCAGAAGACTTTGACGACGATCTCGATGAAGATGAGGACGAAGAGCTTGAGATTGATGAGGAGATCATCGACGAAGATGAAGAGGATTTTGATGAGGAAGACGAGGATCGCAAAGACTGATATTCTATCTCGAAAACGATCTTGACTTTCATTGTCGAACTATGTAGTATGTATTTTGGGCTCTTCAAAAAGAAGAGAATTCATAAGAGTGCTACGCTCCCTTTCAAGAAATTGAAAGGGAGCTTTCTTATTTTCATCTCCCAAATTCTTTTACACATCATTTGTTTTTAGTGAAATGATTTTCTATAAAACGGCACATTTTAAAGAATGTAGCGCAGACCGAAGAGAGGAGCAAACGAAATGACGAAATACATTTTTGTAACCGGGGGAGTTGTATCTTCACTCGGAAAAGGAATTGTGGCAGCATCACTGGGCCGCCTTTTGAAAAACAGAGGCATGAGCGTCACTATCCAAAAATTTGACCCTTATATCAACGTTGACCCGGGAACGATGAGCCCGTACCAGCACGGTGAGGTATTCGTTACCGATGATGGCGCTGAGACTGACCTTGACTTAGGGCATTATGAGCGTTTCATTGACATTAATCTGAACAGATTCAGCAACGTGACGACCGGTAAAATCTACTCTGCCGTCTTGAAAAAAGAACGCCGCGGGGACTACCTCGGGGGAACGGTGCAGGTCATTCCGCATATCACAAATGAACTGAAAGACCGCGTTTACCGTGCCGGCAAAGAAACAAACGCGGATGTAGTCATTACTGAAATCGGCGGAACAGTAGGGGACATCGAATCCCTTCCGTTCCTGGAAGCCATCCGTCAAATGAAAAGCGACATCGGCCATGAAAACGTGATGTACATCCACTGTACGCTTGTGCCGTACATTAAAGCGGCGGGCGAGCTGAAAACAAAACCGACGCAGCACAGCGTAAAAGAGCTGAGAAGCCTCGGCATTCAGCCTAATATCATCGTCGTGCGCACAGAAATGCCGATTTCTCAAGATATGAAAGATAAAATCGCGCTGTTCTGCGATATTGACACGAAAGCGGTTATCGAATGTGAAGATGCGGACAACCTTTACTCCATCCCGCTTAACCTTCAGGAGCAGGGACTCGATAAGCTTGTCTGCGATCATATGAAATTAGAGTGCAAAGACCCGGATATGACGGAATGGAAAGACCTTGTCACGAAAGTGAAAAACTTGTCTAAAACCATTACAATCAGTCTCGTCGGAAAATATGTCGAGCTTCAGGACGCTTACATTTCAGTCGTTGAATCACTTCGCCACGCGGGCTATGCGTTTGACGCCGATGTGAAGATCAAATGGATTAACGCTGAAGAAGTGACAGAAAGCAATATTCAAGAGCTGACAAGCGGCACAGACGGAATCATCGTGCCGGGCGGTTTCGGAGACCGCGGCGTAGAAGGAAAAATCATCGCCGCCAAGTATGCGCGTGAACAAAAAATTCCGTTCTTCGGCATCTGCCTCGGTATGCAGATTGCATCCATTGAATATGCACGAAACGTATTAGGTCTGGAAGGGGCTCACTCTGCGGAGATCGATCCGTCTACTCCTTATCCGATCATCGACCTTCTTCCTGAACAAAAAGATGTCGAGGATCTTGGAGGAACGCTTCGTCTCGGACTGTACCCTTGTAAGCTTCAGGAAGACACGAAAGCTTTCGAAGCTTATGCGGATGAAGTGGTGTACGAGCGCCACCGCCACCGTTATGAATTCAATAATGAATACAGACAGCAAATGGAAGAGAACGGTTTTGTGTTCTCAGGCACAAGCCCTGACGGCCGCCTTGTGGAAATCATCGAGCTGAAAGACCATCCTTGGTATGTCGCTTGCCAATTCCACCCTGAGTTCAAATCAAGACCGACAAGACCTCAGCCTTTATTCAAAGACTTTATCGGCGCTTCCGTACAAGCTGCAGAAGAGAAGTAATAAAAAAAAGACTTGCCTCCGTTAGAAGCGGCAAGTCTTTTTTCTGCATCAGGCATATTCCTGCATCATTTCCTTTAACGTAAAGGACAGTGCGTGATATACATACAGGCCTGTCATTAATGAAGGGAAGCCGTATCTTGTTCCGTCTTCGTCGGGCAGAAGCGGCATTTTTAATTTGCTGTCAATATGAACATCGCAAAATTCCTCAATCCCGGTTTGGTCCTTGATGACGGGAGATACGCAGACGAGGCCGATGCCTTTTTCATAAAGCTTTTGAGCCAGCGCCTGTTCTTCAGCCGTGCCCGGACCTGAACAGAACATCAGCACCCTGTCGCTTTCTGTAATCGAATCAGCTGTATCCGGAAACGCTTTGACGGCAGGCATCGGTTCGGAGCCGAGTTCCGCCTCGCACAAAATGCCCTGCATCTCATTTGCGCCGTATAAATAAATGGAATGGCCGCTGACGGCTGCCTGCGCCAGCAGCCGCGCGCCGTCTTCTATTGCTTCTGATTCCTTATCCTGAATGCGGGAAAAAATGCCTGCAAGCTGTGTCGTAAAGATCTTTAACATGAGTGAAACCTCCTTTACACATACAAGAACAGTATACAACAAAAGAGAAAATGCTCAGAAAATGTCGGAAAGTAGACTATTATAATTAAAGGAAATGTGAAAATCAAACAGAATACATAAACAACTGCTTACTTTTGACGAAAATGATAATATTGGGGTGTAAAATGATGAATGAAAAGATTTTAATCGTAGATGACCAATACGGTATACGTATATTGCTTAATGAAGTGTTTCATAAAGAAGGGTACCAGACGTTTCAGGCCGCCAACGGCATTCAGGCGCTGGACATCGTAACGAAGGAACGGCCCGATCTCGTGCTTTTAGATATGAAAATCCCCGGCATGGACGGAATCGAAATTCTCAAACGAATGAAAATGATCGACGAATCCATCCGCGTCATTATTATGACCGCTTACGGAGAACTCGATATGATTAAGGAATCGAAAGAGCTCGGTGCGCTTACACATTTTGCCAAACCTTTTGACATTGATGAGATCAGAGACGCAGTGAAAAAATATTTACCTCTAAAATCGAATTAATAAAATTAGAAACAATTATGTCATTGTGTTGCCGATTTGTCGAAAAGTTGGTATCCTAGAGATGGAGAAAAAGCGATCTGTTGTTTTACATATGACAGGTTTTTATGGTCATGCTATAGGGTGGAAAGCTTTTTTCGAGAAGAAGCAAATCAGGCTACATAAGGAGGACTTTCGACATGCCTTTAGTTTCAATGACGGAAATGTTGAATACAGCTAAAGAAAAAGGATATGCTGTTGGACAATTTAACTTAAATAACCTTGAGTTCACTCAAGCTATTTTACAAGCAGCACAAGAGGAAAAATCCCCGGTTATTCTTGGTGTTTCAGAAGGCGCGGGACGCTACATGGGCGGCTTCAAAACAGTGGTTGCCATGGTTAAAGCTCTTATGGAAGAATACAAAGTGACAGTACCTGTTGCCATTCACTTAGACCACGGTTCAAGCTTTGAATCTTGTGCGAAAGCGATTCATGCAGGTTTCACTTCTGTAATGATCGACGCATCTCACCATCCGTTTGAGGAAAACGTAGCAACTACAGCTAAAGTGGTTGAGCTTGCTCATTTCCACGGCGTTTCAGTTGAAGCTGAACTCGGAACTGTCGGCGGACAGGAAGATGACGTTATCGCTGAAGGCGTAATCTATGCTGACCCTAAAGAGTGTCAAGAACTTGTAGAGCGCACTGGCATCGACTGCCTTGCACCTGCATTGGGTTCTGTTCACGGTCCTTACAAAGGCGAACCGAACCTCGGCTTCAAAGAAATGGAAGACATCGGCAAAACAACCGGCCTTCCGTTAGTACTTCATGGCGGTACAGGAATTCCGACTGCCGACATTAAAAAATCAATCTCACTTGGTACGGCTAAAATCAACGTAAACACTGAAAACCAAATTTCTTCTGCAAAAGCTGTCCGCGAAACATTGGCAGCTAAGCCGAACGAATACGATCCACGTAAATATCTTGGACCTGCTCGTGAAGCGATCAAAGAAACGGTTATCGGCAAAATGCGTGAGTTCGGTTCTTCAAACCAAGCTTAATCCAAATGTAACATCCATAACCGCCTGACAGCTTTGACAGGCGGTTTTATGTCTTACCTTTAGAAAGCGCAATCATGTTTTACAGTTCTGAAAATTTATTACTGGGGAGGCTTTCCTTATGTTATTTTTCATTGATACAGCAAACATTGACGAGATTAAAGAAGCTTATGAACTTGGCGTTCTTGCCGGAGTTACGACAAACCCTAGTTTAGTGGCAAAGGAAGCTGACGTGTCTTTCCATGACAGACTGCGTGAGATTACGGAAGTCGTGAAAGGCTCCGTAAGCGCCGAAGTCATTTCCCTGAATGCTGAAGAAATGATTGAAGAAGGTAAAGAACTTGCGAAAATCGCGCCGAATATCACGGTGAAAATTCCGATGACGTCTGAAGGATTAAAAGCCGTAAAAGCGCTGAGCGACCTGAACATTAAAACAAACGTGACGCTCATCTTCAGCGCCAACCAGGCGCTTTTGGCCGCCAGAGCCGGAGCGACTTATGTTTCTCCGTTCTTAGGCCGTCTGGATGATATCGGTCATAACGGTCTTGAACTGATTTCAGAAATAAGACAGATTTTTGACATTCATGACATTGATACACAAATCATCGCAGCTTCCATCCGTCATGCGCAGCACGTGACTGAAGCCGCTTTACGCGGTGCGCATATCGGTACGATGCCGCTGAAAGTCATTCACCAGCTGACAAAGCACCCGTTAACGGATAAAGGCATCGAGCAATTCTTGGCAGACTGGAATAAATAAGGGCGAAAAAGGCGGCAAACCGGTTGCATCCGTTTGCCGCACCCTTATGTTTTCCTGTTTGACGCGGGCCTTCAATATCAAAGTTCCCCGGAATGTAAACCCGGCGGGTCTCTGTGCATCCTATGTTAAAAATGCCCCGCAAAGCTTCGCTATTTTCTTCCTGTTATTTTATAATGTCCTTGTATTCTTTCTCTTCGAATTGGCTACATTTTGGACAAGAGCTTTATTTGCAGAGACAGAATAAAATGCCATTTTATTTACGCTCCGCTGCTATCTTCTTATGGAAGGAGACTATCATGGAAAAGTTGAATATTGCCGGCGGCGACCCGTTGAACGGAACCGTACATATCAGCGGCGCGAAAAACAGCGCCGTCGCATTGATACCCGCAACCATTCTGGCAAATTCCGAAGTAACGATTGAAGGGCTTCCGGAGATCTCAGATATTGAAACGCTGCGTGACCTGCTGAAAGAAATCGGCGGAAACGTCCATTTTGAAAAAGGAGAAATGGTCGTGGATCCTTCACCGATGATCAGCATGCCGCTTCCTAACGGCAAAGTAAAAAAACTCCGGGCTTCCTATTATTTAATGGGTGCGATGCTCGGGCGTTTCAAGCAGGCGGTCATCGGACTGCCGGGCGGATGCCATCTTGGGCCGCGGCCGATAGACCAGCACATTAAAGGGTTTGAGGCGCTTGGCGCAGAAGTCACCAATGAACAAGGCGCGATTTACCTGCGCGCCGAAAGGCTGAGAGGCGCACGGATTTATTTAGATGTCGTCAGCGTGGGAGCGACGATCAATATCATGCTTGCCGCTGTACTGGCTGAAGGAAAAACCGTGATAGAAAACGCCGCCAAGGAACCTGAGATTATTGATGTTGCCACATTGCTCACCAGTATGGGCGCAAAGATAAAGGGCGCCGGAACCAATGTGATCAGAATCGATGGCGTGAAGGAGCTGCACGGATGCAGGCATACCATCATCCCGGACAGAATTGAGGCGGGCACCTTTATGATCGCCGGCGCGGCGATGGGGAAAGAAGTCATTATTGATAATGTCATACCGACTCACCTGGAGTCTTTAACGGCAAAGCTCAGGGAAATGGGTTTTCACATTGAGACGAGTGATGATCAGCTGCTCATGCTCGGCGGGCAGAAGCAAATAAAACCGGTCGATGTGAAAACGCTTGTTTACCCGGGATTCCCGACTGACCTTCAGCAGCCGATGACATCTCTGTTAACGAGAGCGAGCGGCACGAGCGTCGTGACTGACACCATCTACTCGGCCAGATTTAAACATATTGATGAACTGAGACGGATGGGCGCCAACATGAAAGTGGAAGGCAGATCGGCCATTATCACCGGTCCGGCCGAGCTTCAGGGCGCAAAAGTAAAGGCGAGCGATCTGCGTGCGGGCGCTTGTCTGGTCGTAGCTGGGCTGATGGCTGACGGCGTAACCGAAATTACCGGTCTTGAGCATTTGGACCGCGGCTACAGCAATCTTGAGAAAAAACTCGAAGGTCTGGGCGCCACAATCTGGCGGCAAGGGCTGACGGACGAAGAAATAGAACAGCTGCAAAATTCATAGAAATGCGGACTTTTGAGAGGAGATCGTGTTGAAATGGAAAGAAGCTTATCAATGGAATTGGTTCGAGTTACTGAAGCGGCGGCTTTAGCATCTGCCAGATGGATGGGCCGCGGGAAAAAGGATGAAGCCGATGATGCGGCGACAAGCGCAATGCGTGACGTGTTTGACACGGTGCCGATGAAAGGCACGGTCGTGATTGGGGAAGGCGAGATGGACGAAGCGCCGATGCTTTACATCGGCGAAAAGCTCGGAAACGGATACGGCCCCCGCGTCGATGTCGCCGTCGATCCTCTTGAAGGCACAAACATCGTAGCCAGCGGCGGCTGGAATGCACTGACGGTGATCGCGGTCGCTGATCATGGAACACTGCTGAATGCTCCTGATATGTATATGGAAAAAATCGCGGTCGGACCTGAAGCGGTAGGCTGTATCGATATTGAAGCTCCTGTCATTGATAACTTAAAAGCTGTTGCGAAAGCGAAAAACAAAGATATTGAAGATGTCGTGGCAACCATTTTAAACCGTGACAGACATGAAAGAATCATCTCTGAATTGCGTGAGGCGGGCGCCAGGATCAAACTGATCAATGACGGTGATGTCGCGGGCGCCATCAATACGGCCTTTGACCATACGGGCGTAGACATTCTTTTCGGTTCAGGCGGGGCACCTGAAGGCGTGCTGTCTGCTGTTGCGTTAAAAGCGCTCGGCGGCGAGATCATCGGCAGGCTTCTGCCGCAAAGTGCGGAAGAGCAAGCCCGCTGTGAGCGGATGGGCCTTGATGTGTCCAAAGTGCTCCGGTTGGAGGACCTTGTGAGAGGGGACGACGCCATTTTTGCCGCAACGGGCGTAACGGACGGAGAGCTTTTGAAAGGCGTTCAGTTCAAAGGCTCCGTCGGCACGACTGAAAGTCTGGTCATCCGGGCGAAATCAGGAACGGTCCGATTCGTTGACGGAAGACACAGCCTGAAGAAGAAACCAAATCTTGTCATCCGGCCATAAATAGAGAAAAGCGGGACGGAAAGTCCCGCTTTTCTTTTGCAAAAAAGAGTCAACCCTATCATTTATATGTCAAAGCATTATTTAAGTTGAATAATTTTTTAAAATGAGGTAAAAATAAAGAGTGCTGCGATTTTTCTGTGTAATTCCTTCTTTTGAGTACTGGGAAATTTTCAAATTCTACCGCATACAGACGATATAAATATTGATCTTCTCAAGTTTTTGTCCTCGCTTCCTTCAAAACTCATTAAGACATTCCTTTTTTAAAAAAAGCGCCGATCATGGGTGGAAGTGTTACCGATAGAAGTTCCTGAACGTTTTATAAAAGAATGTGCTTTGGCGGAATCATGCTAAGCAGCCGATTTTGAATGAAAACAGCAATACATTGACTATGAAAAGCGTGGTGTTTTTATGAAAGACGTATCTATTTCCTCTTTGGAAAATATGAAATTAAAAGAACTATACGAACTGGCAAGACATTATAAAATCTCCTACTACAGCAAACTGACCAAAAAAGAATTAATCTTTGCGATACTGAAAGCCAACGCCGAGCAGGAGGATCTTCTGTTTATGGAAGGCGTGCTCGAAATCATCCAATCGGAAGGATTCGGCTTCCTCAGACCGATTAATTACTCGCCAAGCTCAGAAGACATCTACATTTCTGCTTCCCAGATCCGCCGCTTTGATTTAAGAAACGGTGACAAAGTATCCGGCAAGGTGCGCCCGCCGAAAGAAAATGAACGCTATTACGGACTTTTGCACGTTGAAGCGGTAAATGGAGATGATCCGGAATCTGCGAAAGAGCGCGTCCATTTTCCTGCGCTGACTCCGCTTTACCCGGATCGCCAAATGGTGCTTGAGACGAAACCGAATTATCTCTCAACACGAATTCTCGATATGATGGCTCCCGTCGGATTCGGCCAGCGGGGACTGATCGTAGCGCCGCCGAAAGCCGGTAAAACCATGCTGTTAAAAGAAATCGCTAACAGCATTACGACAAATCAGCCTGACGCTGAATTGATCGTTCTCTTAATTGACGAAAGACCGGAAGAAGTAACGGATATTGAACGTTCCGTAGCGGGCGATGTCGTCAGCTCGACGTTCGATGAGGTGCCGGAAAATCATATCAAGGTAGCTGAGCTTGTGCTGGAACGGGCGATGCGTCTCGTTGAACACAAAAAAGACGTCATCATTCTGATGGACAGCATTACCCGTTTGGCGCGTGCCTACAACCTCGTCATCCCGCCTAGCGGACGTACGCTTTCCGGCGGTATTGACCCGGCTGCATTCCATCGTCCGAAGCGCTTTTTCGGGGCTGCGAGAAACATTGAAGAGGGCGGCAGCCTGACCATTTTGGCGACAGCGCTCGTAGATACGGGCTCCCGGATGGATGACGTCATCTATGAAGAATTTAAAGGAACGGGCAACATGGAGCTTCACCTTGACCGTTCTCTTGCGGAAAGACGGATTTTCCCGGCGATCGATATCCGCCGCTCAGGCACACGGAAGGAAGAGCTGCTCGTGCCGAAAGAGCATCTTGACCGTTTATGGGCGATCCGCAAATCGATGTCTGATTCTCCGGACTTCGCAGAGAAGTTTATGAGAAAAATGAAAAAAACGAAAACGAATCAGGAATTCTTCGATCTGATCAACCAAGAATGGAAGCAGGCAAACCTTTCATCATCAGCCCGCCGCTGATAAAAAATGTATTTGCAAATGCAGTAAATGACTGATATAATTCTCTCATATGCGTTCCGGATTCGATCCGGAATAATAACTCTGTTTCCACACGGGATTCAGGGCGGAAGGAGATGGATACAATGAAAGCAGGAATTCATCCTAATTTCAAAAAAGCAACAGTTAAATGCGCTTGCGGAAATGAATTTGAAACAGGCTCAGTAAAAGAAGAGGTACGCGTTGAGATTTGCTCTGAATGCCACCCATTCTACACTGGACGTCAAAAATTCGCTTCTGCTGATGGTCGTGTTGATCGCTTTAACAAAAAATACGGTCTTAAGTAATAATAGATTTTACAGGCAGGCAAGAATTGCTTCTTGCCTGTTTTTTATGTCTATAAACAGGAAAAAAGGGGAGCGGATAGCCTATGTACATAATGAAGCAAAGCGGATGGCTTGAGCTGATATGCGGCAGCATGTTCTCTGGAAAATCAGAAGAGCTGATCCGCAGAGTGAAAAGAGCGACATATGCGAAGCAGGAGGTTAAGGTGTTCAAACCTGCCATTGATAATCGCTACAGTGAGGAAGCCGTCGTTTCTCACAATGGCACATCCATGACAAGTCACGTCATCTCGTCCTCGGCTGAAATATGGGATCATATCAGTGAAAGCACGGACGTCATCGCAGTAGATGAAGTGCAGTTTTTCGGCAAATCAATCATTGATGACTTATCCATGCTTGCTGATAAAGGCTATCGTGTCATTGCGGCCGGACTTGATATGGATTTCCGGGGAGAGCCGTTCGGCGTTGTGCCGGACCTGATGGCGATTGCCGAATCGGTAACGAAGCTGCAGGCGGTCTGCTCTGTCTGCGGGTCACCGGCAAGCCGTACGCAGCGTTTAATTGACGGGAAGCCCGCTTCCTATGATGATCCGGTCATTTTAGTAGGCGCGTCGGAGTCATACGAAGCGAGATGCAGACATCATCACGAAGTCCCGAAAAAACAGACTGATAAATAACCCTTTTCATGAAAACATCGGAAAAAAATCCGGTGTTTTTTTATCGTTTTTTCAAAAAATGTAGTTAAATAATTTAAAAAAGAGTATGAAAAAATTAAGTAATTTTCATCTCTTGAATTTTCATTTTTACAGGCATAAAATGACTAAGTAATGTAAATAGTTATGAGACATTGTTCGAATAATTGTCAAAAAAAGATATAGCAGATCGCGATCGCACTAGCCAAAACGGGTAATTACTTAACTTTGTTAACTATTTGAAGAAAGAAGGAGATTTTCTTGAATAATATTAAAGTAACGAAGGAAGGCAACTTAGAAACTACTTTAAGAGGAAAAGAAGTTCTATCTATCCCTACTTTAAATAAAGGTGTTGCGTTTTCAGCAGAGGAAAGAAAAAGCCTTGGATTAGACGGGCTGCTTCCTCCGACAATTCTGTCTCTTGATGAGCAGGCAAAACGCGCATACGAGCAGTTTCAGGCTCAGCCGGACCGCCTTCGCCAAAACGTGTATTTGAACGATTTGCAAAACCGTAACGAAGTTCTTTTCTTTAAATTGCTACAAAACCATCTTCGTGAAATGCTGCCGGTTGTTTACACACCGACTGTCGGTGAAGCGATTCAAGAATACAGCCATGAGTACAGAAGACCTCAAGGAATTTACCTTTCTATCGACAATGTGGAAGGAATTGAAGAAGCCTTTGAAAATCTTCATGCCACTGCGGGCGATATTGATCTGATCGTTGCGACAGATTCAGAAAGCATCCTCGGAATCGGTGACTGGGGTGTAGGCGGTATCAACATCGCCATCGGTAAATTAGCCGTATACACAGCTGCTGCCGGTATTGACCCAAGCCGTGTTATTCCTGTTGTTCTTGACGTCGGTACAAACAACGAGAAACTTCTGAATGATCCTTTATACATCGGTAACCGCCATGAACGTATCCAAGGCGAACGTTATGAAGCTTTCATTGACGCTTATGTAAAAGCTGCGCTTAAATATTTCCCTAAAGCTCTTCTTCACTGGGAAGACCTTGGAAACAAAAACGCGCGCAATATCATGAAGAAATACAACCATGAAATACTTACATTCAACGATGACATTCAAGGAACTGGTGCGATTACGCTTGCAGGTGTTCTTGCGGCTATGAAGAAAACAGGCGCGTCTATTAAAGATCAGCGTGTGGTTGTCTTCGGTGCGGGATCTGCCGGAATCGGAATCGCTGACCAAATCCGCGACACTATGGTGCTTGCCGGTCTTTCTGAAGAAGAAGCCAACAAAGCGTTCTACACAATGGACTACAGAGGCTTATTAATTGAAGGCATGGAAAACATTCTTGATTTCCAACAGCCGTACCTGCGTACAGCTGAAGAAATTAAAGATTGGAAACGCGATGAAAATGGACAAATTCCTTTCATTGAAGTTATCCGTCAAGCGAAACCGACTATCTTAATCGGTACATCAGGCCAAAGCGGTGCATTCAGTGAAGAAATCGTGAAAGAAATGGCTAAACACGTTGAGCGTCCGGTCATCATGCCGATGTCTAACCCGACACCGCTTGCTGAAGCCGTTCCTAGCGATCTTTTCAAATGGACTGACGGTAAAGTGCTTGTGGCGACAGGAAGCCCGTTTGACAATGTCGAGTACAATGGCGTTTCTCATGAAATCGGACAATCTAACAACGCATTCGCGTTCCCTGGACTTGGTCTTGGTTCAATCGTTGTAGAAGCGAAAGTGATTACTCCTGCAATGTTTGCGGCAACTGCTGACGCAATCGCAGAAAGCGTTGATTTTGAAACACCGGGTGCAGGCCTTCTGCCGAGCATGAGCGACTTACAAGAAGTTTCAATTAAAGTTGCGATCGCAGTAGCGGAAACTGCAATTAAAGAAGGCGTGGCAAACCGCATTCCTGAAAATGTGGAACAAGCCGTTCTTGATGCAATGTGGAAACCGCAATATAAACAAGTTGTAGCTAAATAATTTGTACGATTAATTTTACAGTCCGAGGGAAAGCTTTTATCTAAAGGCTAAAGTATACGGACATCAAGGATTTGGAGGAGAACATTTTGAGCTTCTTAGATATTTTAATCCTCCTGGCACCGATCTTTTTCGTGATCGTGCTGGGTTGGTTCGCAGGTCGCTTCGGAAGTTATGACGCGAAGTCAGCAAAAGGGGTAAGCACCTTAGTTACGAAGTACGCGCTGCCGGCGCATTTTATCGCCAGCATTTTAACCACTTCAAGAAGTGCGTTTTTAACACAGATTCCTTTGATGATCGCTTTAATCATCGGGATCGTCGGATTCTATATCGTCATTTTGCTGGTATGCAAATTTATCTTTAAGTATGATTTAACGAATTCATCTGTATTTTCTTTAAACTCAGCACAGCCGACATTTGCGTTTATGGGTATTCCTGTACTCGGAAGCTTGTTCGGCGCAAACGAAGTAGCGATTCCTATTGCCGTTACGGGTATCGTAGTTAACGCCATGCTTGATCCGCTTGCGATCATTATCGCTACTGTCGGTGAGTCATCTAAGAAACAAGACAATGAAAACGAAAGCTTCTGGAAAATGACTGGTAAGTCTATTCTTCACGGTCTTTCCGAACCGCTTGCGGCTGCACCGCTTATCAGTATCATTCTTGTGCTTTTCGGTGTAAGTCTTCCTGAGCTGGGCGACAAAATGCTTGAGCAGCTCGGCAGCACAACATCAGGTGTTGCGCTCTTCGCCGTCGGTGTAACTGTCGGTATCCGCAACATTAAGCTCAGTCTGCCGGCTTTCGGTATCGCTTTGTTAAAAGTTGCCGTTCAGCCTGCATTGATGTACCTGATCGCTCTTGCAGTTGGACTTCCGGCTGACCAGATCACAAAAGCGGTATTGCTTGTTGCATTCCCTGGATCTGCGGTAGCGGCGATGATTGCCACACGCTTCGAAAAACAAGAGGAAGAAACTGCGTCAGCGTTCGTAATCAGTGCGATTTTATCTCTGATCTCACTGCCGATCATCATTGCGCTGACCGCATAATAAAAAGCTCCCTGTTTCAGGGAGCTTTTTTGATTAGAATTGAAATTTAAAAGGTGAAAATCTGGTTTTTTTTCTGGATTTCTTATGTTCTGAAGAAGCGGCTGTTTCTGAGAGGGGAGCTGACTGGGCAAGTTCCTGGATGCGGGAGGCCAATGTTTGCAATTCGGCATTGAGGTCGTCAATTTCCCGCCTGTGCTGAAGAAGCTGATATGAAACCCCTTCATCCGCTTTTTGTTTCAGCTGGCGTTCCAGCTCTTCTATTCTGGAAAGCAGATGGTTCCCGTCCTGTTTCTCTTTCGTGAGAACATCCAGTTTGCGCTCCAGCTCAGCCAACCTTTGTTCGGCGCCGCCGTTGATTTTCGGACGCTGCAAAATAAAGCCCGTCCGTTTTTTCGGCTGCCGGGGCACTTGGACGTCCAGAAGAGCAGTGCCTTCAGAAATTTGCTGCTTGACCGATTTCAGCACATCAAGGTCCTCAGGCGTAAAAGAATAATGTCCGAGCTCGTTCCGTTCAGCCGGAAGATTCAGCTGCTTGACCCACCTTTGCACCGTTTTTGCGGAGACGCCGAGTTCTTTCGCGGCCATGTTTGTATTCATGATCACATACCTCCTTTTTTGCTAGGTATTCGACCATGAGGCGGCGTTCCCTTCACATTAGACAAAACAAGAAGGAATTCGCCAAAGAAAGCGGCATTTCTTCAAAAAACGTTACGCTTCATACAATTCAAGCGGAAGCTTGTCGGGATCGAAGAAAAAGGTAAAGCGTTTTCCCGTCAGCGGATCGGTTCTGATCGGTTCTGTTTCGATGCCTTTTTCCTTTAACTCCCGGACGGCTGCTTCAAGATCGTTTACAGTGAAGGCAAGATGCCGGAGACCTGCGGCTTCAGGGCGGGTCGGCCGTTCGGGCGGATCGGGGAAGGAAAACAATTCAATCACATACGCGCCGTCCAGCGCCAGATCGAGTTTATAAGACCCGCGCTCCTTTCGGTATGTTTCTTTCATAATGCCGAAACCGAGTATCTCGGTGTAAAAAGCTTTCGACTTTTCATAATCAGAGCATATGATTGCTATATGGTGGATGGATTTCAGCATATCCGCTCCTCCTTTTTTGCTTCAGTATAACAGAGGCGAATTGCTTTTGACTGGCGATAAGCCCTATACTATAATGAGAATGTTACGCACAGGAAAACAGAGGTGAAGACCGTGTTAGACCGTTTACAGTCAATTGAACAACGATACGAAAAATTAAATGAGCTTTTAAGTGATCCGGAAGTGGTCAACGATCCGAAAAAGCTTAGAGAATATTCGAAAGAGCAATCTGATATACAAGAAACCGTTGAAGTCTATAGACAATACAGAGACGCATCAGAACAGCTTGCCGATGCGAAAGCGATGCTTGAGGATAAGCTTGATGCCGATATGAGAGAAATGGTGAAGGAAGAAATCTCCGAACTTCAGGGAGAGACTGAAACCTTATCAGAGCGTTTGAAAGTGCTTCTCATCCCGAAAGACCCGAACGATGACAAAAATGTCATCATGGAGATCCGCGGCGCAGCGGGCGGAGAAGAAGCCGCGCTGTTTGCGGGAAATCTCTACAGAATGTACTCCCGTTATGCCGAAGTCCAAGGCTGGAAGACTGAAGTCATGGAAGCAAGCGTGACCGGAACGGGCGGTTACAAGGAAATCATCTTTATGATTACGGGAAAAGGCGCGTACTCTAAGCTGAAATATGAAAATGGGGCGCACCGCGTGCAGCGTGTACCGGAAACGGAATCAGGCGGCCGTATTCATACGTCTACGGCGACGGTGGCGTGTCTTCCTGAAGCGGAAGAAGTAGAAGTGGACATCCACGAAAAAGATATCCGCGTTGATACATTCGCATCAAGCGGACCGGGCGGACAAAGCGTAAACACGACAATGTCAGCCGTACGTTTAACGCATTTACCGACAGGTGTCGTCGTATCCTGCCAGGACGAAAAGTCTCAGATTAAAAACAAAGAAAAAGCGATGAAGGTGCTCCGCGCCAGAGTCTATGACAAATTCCAGCAGGAAGCTCAGGCTGAATACGATCAAAACCGTAAATCAGCCGTCGGCTCAGGCGACCGTTCCGAACGTATCCGCACATACAATTTCCCGCAAAACCGTGTGACGGATCACCGCATCGGCCTGACGATTCAAAAGCTGGATCAAATCCTGGAAGGCAAGCTTGATGAAGTGGTTGAAGCGCTAATCGTAGAAGACCAGTCAAGCAAGCTCCAGCAGGCGGAAAATTAAGATGAAGACCATTTTTGAAGCCCTAAGCTGGGCTTCTTCTTATTTAACTGAAGCGGGAAGAGAAAAAAACGCGGCCGAGCTGCTGCTGTTAAATGATACCGGAATGGATCGGAGCAAGCTTCTCGCAAATCTGCAGGAGCCCGTCGGCGAGGACGAGCTTTACCGATTCAGACGGCATGTGGAAATGCATAAAGAAGGCGTTCCGATTCAATATATTATCGGGAAAGAACAGTTTTACGGCAGGGAATTTTTTGTGAATGACGATGTTCTCATTCCGCGTCCGGAAACGGAAGAGGTCGTCTTTCATCTGCTGGACAAACAGAAGCGGGTGTTTTCCGAGGGAGAACGCCTGAACGTCATTGATATCGGTACGGGGAGCGGAGCCATTGCGGTGACACTTGCGCTTGAATGCGGTCATTTTTCAGTAGCGGCTTCGGATATTTCAAAAGAAGCGCTTCAGGTGGCGCAAAGAAATGCGCAAAACCTCGGAGCGGACGTGTGCTTTTTACAGGGAGACCTGTTAACTCCTTTTATTTCGTCAGGAAAAAAAGCGGACATTATTGTTTCCAATCCGCCGTATATTTCTGAAGAAGAGATGGCGGATTTATCGGATATCGTCCGTTTCCATGAGCCGCTTCATGCCCTTACGGACGGCGGTGACGGTTTGAAATTCTACAAGCGGTTTATGGAGGATCTGCCTCTTGTCATGAAGGACAAAGCGCTTGTCGTATTTGAAATCGGATATAATCAGGGAAAAGCCGTGGGAGACCTGTTCCGTCATTCCTTTCCGAATGCGGAAGTGGAAGTCGTAAAGGACATCAACGGAAAAGACAGAACCGTTTCGGCGGTCATCAAATCATGAAAAAAGCCTGCCGGTACGCACACGGCGGGCTTTTGTACAATGGAAAGAAAATGAAGGGGGATCCGCCTTGAAAAAAGCGTTTGCCTTCGGATGTATACTGGCCGCCGCAGCTTGTGCGGCAGGATTTGTTCTGCCGTTTGACTTTGATGTCATATTCGGTGCCGTTACGGCCGTTCTTATCATCACGGCGATCATTGTTTCCGGGCTGGCCGTAAGCGGAGCGGAGCAGCGGGCCAACTATCATTCTGAAACAAAAGAAGGACGGCACGCCCGTTTGAAGATGGCCGCCGTTTTCTTTTGCGGCGCTCTGCCTTCAGCCGTCTGTCTGCTGATTACGCTTCTGTAGCCGGGGTTGGTCTTTGCAGCAATACGGAATCCCACACCCAATAGACGATGGCTGTTAAAACCGCAAAGATATAAAAGGCTGAATTAGAAAACAGAGATTGGCCTGACGGCTGCAAAAGGCCGAAGATGAGCCCGTTTGCGACGAATGACGCCCCTAAATAATAAAGAAAATACACCGGGTGAAATCTCTTCGGCTTTTTATTCAGAAAGTATTGAAGCGGGAGCGCGAAAATTAAATAAGGAAACAAAAAATAAAACGCCATCGAAATGAAAGCCGCAATAATGAATTGATGAACATACAAAATTGAATAAATGACAGACATACATGCCGCCGACAGCAGCACGGTGTAATTATATTTCATCTGAAAACCCTCCTATCAAAATAATATCGTACCATATTCTGAGTCTGTCAATGCAGATTATCAGCTTGCTAGATTTTTTTCTTCCTGCCGGTTTAAACCTTTTCCGTCATGTCCATAATGAGACTAGACAAAAAAGCACGGAGAGGAACGGTGGGGACCGATGAAACAGACAATGATGATTTGCATATATATTTTTCTTTTATTATCAGGAGCGCTTGCAGGTTTGACAAAAGAAGAAACGGCGCGGGCATCAGCCAATGAGCCCGTTGTCATACCGGATGAAGCGATCCGGCTTAGGATTTTGGCCAACAGTGATAACGATGAGGATCAAAAGCTCAAGCGCCAGATCAGAGATGCTGTAAACAAGGAAATCACGGGCTGGGTGAAAGATATCACTTCCATTGAAGAAGCGCGCCGCCTCATTCGTTCGAAGCTCCCTGAAATTAAAGAAATCGCCAAAAAAACGATGAAAGAAAAGGGTGCGCATCAATCCGTATCCGTTAAATTCAATAAAATCTCGTTTCCGACAAAGCTTTACGGCAATATGGTCTATCCGGCCGGAAAATATGAAGCGATTTTAATTACTCTCGGCAATGGTGAAGGCGCCAACTGGTGGTGTGTCTTGTTTCCGCCGCTGTGCTTCCTTGATTTCTCAAACGGTGAAGCGGTGAAAGACCAGGAAGACGGCGGACAGAAGCACGAAGAAACGAAGAAACAGACAGAAAAAGTAATGGATGACGTAAAAGCAAAGGCTGATAAAGCGAAGAAAGAAAATAAGGATGACGATAAAACCGAAGTGAAGTTTTTCCTCGTCGATTGGATTTCAGATCTATTTTCCTGAAGCAAAAAGGCATAAATCCGGATTCGATTCATAGATTGGAAGAAAGAGTTGGTCGAAACGGAGGGAAATATATGTTTTATCAGCTGAGAGTGGCAAGAGATCAAGATACGGAAGCGTTGGAGGCCTTTTTGAAAAAGGCTGATACGGCACATGCTGAAATCGATCAGCAGATCAGCCGGTTTATCATGCTGGAGGACAGTGAAAAAAAGATTGCCGCCTGTCTCGGCATCGAAAAATTCAGCGGCGGAAAAGGGCTTCTTCGTTCACTCGTCATGTCGGACAGGCTGAACCAAAGCCATATCGTTACGCTGTTTCAAAGTATGGATGTGCTGTGTAAAAAACATGAAATTCAAGATGTCTACTTAGTCGCCAATCAGCCATCATCTGCTGAATTTCTGACTGTGATGGGATTTGAAACGTGCGCCGATGTGCCTGATGAACTGTATACGTCCGAGCATTTCCGCAATTCGTTATGCACAGAGGGTTCGTTTTTAATGGTGAAAACCACCGCCTAACCTTACTTATACACAAAGTTATCCACTTATTGAAAAGTGTTGTCCACAGTTTGTGGATAACACTTGTTTTATTTAAGGACATCTTTTATACTTTCAAAAGGAATACACGAGAGAAAATAAAGTTTTACCGCTTTAAAATAAGGAGTTTGGTTATACATGAAAACAAGAAGATGGTTTGTGGATTCTTCCGCAGAATTATCCACAACTGACCCCCAGATTACACAAGCAGCGGAATTGCTTCGTCAGAATGAAGTTGTGGCTTTTCCGACAGAAACCGTTTACGGACTTGGCGCTAATGCTGAAAATACGGAAGCCGTAACGAAAATATATGAGGCGAAAGGAAGACCGAGCGATAATCCGCTGATCGTGCATATATCTGACATCGGCCAGCTTGATCGTTTTATCAGCCATATTCCCGAGACGGCGAAAAAGCTCATGAAGCTTTTTTGGCCGGGGGCGCTGACTCTTGTCTTGCCGTGTAAGCCCGGGGTGCTGTCACCCCGTGTCACCGCGGGGCTTGAGACGGTAGCTGTCAGAATGCCGGATCATCCGGTGGCGTTAGCCCTGATCAGCTCGGCCGGACTGCCGATCGCAGCCCCGAGCGCGAATTTATCAGGCAAACCGAGCCCGACGAAGGCCGAGCACGTGGCTCATGATTTAAACGGCCGCATTGCCGGTATTGTGGACGGCGGCGCGACGGGGATCGGAGTAGAATCAACCGTTCTTTCCTGTGCGGGGAAACAGCCTGTGCTGCTTCGCCCGGGCGGCGTGACAAAAGAGCAGATTGAATCCGCCGCCGGTCCGGTCCTTGTGGATAAAGGACTGACCGAAGAAGATGAAGTTCCTATTTCTCCCGGTATGAAATATACACATTACGCGCCTTCTGCACCGCTGGCTATTGCTGACGGCGGCGCCCGGAGAATTCAAGAGCTGGCGGACGAATATAAAAGCCGGGGAAAACGAATCGGCATCCTGACAACAGAAGAGAACGCCGATAGTTACCAGGCTGATTTTATTAAGGTCTGCGGCCGGCGCGCCGACCTTGAAACAGTGGCGTCCGCCTTATACGATGCGCTCCGCAGCTTTGATGAAGCGGAAGTGGATATGATTATTTCTGAATCCTTTCCGGATACCGGAGTGGGGCTCGCCGTTATGAACAGGCTGATGAAAGCCGCAGGCGGCACCGTTATCCATTAACTTGTTCTACCCCTTATCGGACATGCATAAGCTAAACAAGCGGGCACGTCCAAGGGGGTTTTTTATTTCATGTCGAATCTATTCATCGGGGAGCTTGTCTCCTTAAGCATCATGGCATTTGCTTTGGGGACGGATGCTTTTTCCGTCGGGCTCGGAATGGGAATGATTCAGATGAGGAAAAAACAGATTTTTCATATAGGGGTTGTCATCGGACTGTTTCATGTCATGATGCCGCTGGCGGGAATGGCGGCCGGGCATCTGCTGTCCGGTTTTCTGGGGATGCTCGCTGTTTACATCGGCGGGTCTCTTCTTTTCATTTTAGGGGTGCAAATGATCATCGCCGCGTTTAAACAATCAGACGGGCCGCTCATATCTCCGGCAGGCTCGGGACTGATATTATTCGCGGTCGGTGTCAGTCTTGACAGCTTTTCTGTCGGGCTCAGCCTCGGAATGAACGGTTCCAATCCGATTCTGGCCGTTGCGCTGTTCGGAGCCTTCAGCGCCGTTTTAACATGGGCGGGTCTTTTGGCGGGAAGAAAGGTGCAGTCCTGGCTCGGCTCCTACAGCGAAGCGCTCGGCGGAGCCATTTTGATCGGATTCGGGCTGAAACTGCTTTTACCGATATAAGATACGTAAAAAAAGAAACGAAGATGCCGTTTCTTTTTTCTTCATTTATAATAGGCAGTAAGAGGTGACGGATATGAAAATAATCTTTGTTTGTACAGGCAATACGTGCCGCAGTCCCATGGCTGAGGCTCTTTTTAAATCCATTGCGGTAACGAAAGGGCTGGACGTCAGCGCAAGCTCTGCCGGAGTATTCGCGTCTCCGCACGGAAAGGCGTCGGCACATGCCGTGGAAGCGCTGTTTGAAAAACGGATCGCTCTCAATCACACATCATCTCCCTTATCGGAAGAACATATCGAGACGGCCGATCTTGTGCTGGCGATGACCGAACAGCATAAACAGCTGATCGAAAGCAGATATCAAAACAGTCAGGGCAAAGTATTTACCATTAAAGAATACGTAACGGGGACAAAGGGAGATATCTCTGACCCGTTCGGCGGTTCGCTTGATGTTTATAAACAGACGCGGGACGAACTGGAGGAGCTGCTGATCCTTTTGGCTGATCAATTACTTGATGGCAAAAGCAAGTAACCTGTCAGAAAATCTGCAAACAGGTCATTTGCAAAACGAATGTGAAAGAGTAGAATGAAATCAACGGATTTCGTAAAAAAAGGACAAGCACACTGGGCTGTCTTCGCCCAGCCACACCTAGGAGGTAAATTGAATGAAAGTAGCTATTGCGTCAGATCACGGCGGCGTCCATATCCGCGAAGAAATAAAAAGTCTTTTAGATGAATTGCAGATTGAATACATTGATATGGGCTGTGAATGCGGCGGCGGCTCTGTCGATTATTCAGACTACGCTTTTCCGGTAGCGGAAAAAGTGGTGAGCGGCGAAGTTGACAGGGGAATTTTAATTTGCGGCACAGGCATCGGCATGAGCATTTCCGCTAACAAGGTAAAAGGAATACGCTGTGCGCTTGCCCATGACACTTTCAGCGCAAAAGCGACGCGAGAACACAATGATACAAATGTTCTTGCGATGGGAGAACGCGTTATCGGCCCGGGTCTGGCGCGCGAAATCGCAAAAATCTGGCTGACGACTGAATTTACGGGCGGCCGCCACGAACGGCGGATCGGCAAAATCGCAGATTACGAAGAAAAAAATCTGTAAGAGGTGCTGGACAATGGAAGAGATGAAGCAAAAATGGACGGGCATGCTGACTGAATTTCAAGAGCAGGCCGGACTGACGGACGGCAGTCTGCTGGTAATCGGGTGCAGTACGAGTGAAGCCGCCGGAAGCCGGATCGGCACCGCCGGAAGCGGGGAATGGGCTGAATTGATTTACGGCGGACTTGCCCGATTCAAGGAAAAAACGGGTGTGCATCTTGCTTTTCAATGCTGTGAGCATTTAAACAGGGCGCTTGTCATCGAAGCGGAAACGGCCGAGCGGTTCAGGCTTCCCATTGTTTCCGCCGTCCCCGTCCCGAAAGCGGGCGGAGCGATGGCTTCTTATGCATACCGGCAGATGCAATCTCCCGTGCTCGCTGAATCGATTCAGGCCGACGCCGGAATTGACATCGGAGATACGTTCATCGGCATGCATTTAAAACCCGTCGCCGTCCCTGTCCGGGTATCAAGCCGTGAGCTCGGAGAAGCACATGTGACGATGGCCCGGACAAGGCCGAAGCTGATCGGCGGAATTCGCGCTGTTTATGAATGCGAATGATGAAAATACTTTTCCTATATAATGTTCGTGTTTTCTAATTAAATATTGTGATTTTTTTAAATAAGCTGTTACATTCACCTGAAAAACCATGTACAATAAGGTGGTAAAAATAAAGAACAGGAAACGGATAGGAGAGGATTTCGCTGATGAAACATTTACCTGTACAAGATAAACAAGTGTTTAACGCCATCAGAGATGAGCGTAAGCGTCAACAGACTAAGATCGAATTAATTGCTTCTGAAAACTTCGTGACGGAAGCGGTAATGGAAGCACAAGGCTCTGTTTTAACAAACAAATACGCTGAAGGCTATCCCGGCAAACGCTACTACGGCGGCTGTGAGCACGTTGATGTCGTTGAGGACATCGCCCGCGACCGCGCGAAAGAGATTTTCGGAGCTGAGCATGTAAACGTTCAGCCGCACTCAGGCGCTCAGGCGAACATGGCTGTTTACTTCACGATTCTAGAGCACGGCGACACGGTGCTCGGCATGAACCTCTCCCACGGCGGCCACTTAACACACGGAAGCCCGGTTAATTTCAGCGGCGTTCAATACAACTTTGTTGAATACGGTGTCGATAAAGACACGCAATATATAGATTATGAAGATGTGCGTGAAAAAGCGCTGGCGCATAAGCCGAAACTCATCGTTGCCGGAGCGAGCGCGTATCCCCGCACGATCGACTTTAAAAAATTCCGTGACATCGCTGATGAAGTCGGCGCTTACTTCATGGTCGACATGGCGCATATCGCGGGTCTTGTCGCGGCCGGCCTTCATCCGAATCCGGTTCCTTACGCTGACTTTGTAACGACAACGACTCACAAAACACTTCGCGGACCGCGCGGAGGAATGATCCTTTGCCGTGAAGAGTTCGGCAAAAAAATTGATAAATCTATTTTCCCTGGCATCCAAGGCGGACCGCTTATGCATGTCATCGCGGCAAAAGCCGTTTCTTTCGGGGAAGTGCTTGAAGATGATTTCAAAACATATGCGCAAAATGTCATCTCGAACGCGAAGCGCCTTGCTGAATCTCTGAACAAAGAGGGCATTCAGCTCGTATCAGGCGGAACGGATAACCACCTTGTGCTTGTTGACCTCCGTTCTCTCGGTCTGACCGGAAAAGTCGCTGAACATGTTCTTGATGAAATCGGCATTACATCTAATAAAAACGCGATTCCTTACGATCCGGAAAAACCGTTCGTCACAAGCGGAATCCGTCTCGGTACGGCAGCTGTGACAAGCCGCGGATTTGACGGTGACGCGCTTGAAGAAGTCGGCGCCATCATCGGCCTCGCGCTGAAAAATCATGAAGACGAAGCAAAACTTGAAGAAGCGAGACAGCGTGTGTCTGCCTTGACTGAGAAGTTTCCTTTATACAAAGAACTGGACTATTAATAAGGAAGAAACCCGCCGGAACCCTAATCCGGCGGGTTTTTTTATGATTTTCTTGAAACTGTTTGTCTTTTTCTGTAGAATCAATAGAAGTGTGAAAAAGTCACTCGGACAACAAAAAAGGAGCTGAACACAGTATGGGAAAGGTTTACGTATTTGATCATCCTTTAATCCAGCATAAGCTGACATATATTCGAAATGAAAATACAGGCACAAAGGATTTCAGAGACCTTGTAGACGAAGTTGCATCACTGATGGCGTTTGAAATTACACGTGATCTTCCGCTTAAAGAAGTGGAAGTGAAAACACCTGTTCAAACAGCGACATCCAAAGTGATTTCAGGGAAGAAACTCGGTATTGTGCCGATCCTGAGAGCGGGTCTTGGAATGGTGGACGGCATGCTGAAATTAATCCCGGCGGCTAAAGTGGGACATGTCGGATTATACCGTGATCCGGAAACCTTAAAACCGGTGGAATACTATGTCAAGCTTCCTTCTGATGTAGAAGAGCGTGAATTTATTGTCGTGGACCCGATGCTTGCAACGGGAGGCTCTGCGGTTGAAGCGATAAACAGCCTGAAAAAGCGCGGCGCGAGAAACATTCGTTTTATGTGTCTTGTAGCGGCTCCGGAAGGCGTGGAAGAGCTGCAGAAACATCATTCTGACGTTGATATTTATATCGCGGCCCTTGATGAAAAACTGAATGAAAAAGGCTATATCGTTCCGGGTCTCGGTGACGCGGGTGACAGACTGTACGGAACAAAATAAATCAGAAAACCTCATTCAGAGGTTTTCTTTTTTTATCCAGATTTTTGCTGAATGGGGAGAGTTCATACAGTTATAGGTGAATTTGTGAACATTCTGTGTATGCTTTCGGTATAAAAAGTTTTTTAACTTTAAACAGATTGACACATGTTAGGGGCTATTGTATGCTAAACGAGGGTATTATGAGAAGGTTTTCATTCCTTTCATTTCTAGTATCCATCCTCATTTTAAATCCTCCCAAAAAAACCCGTTACATGAGGATTTATCTAAGCGAATGAAACAGCATCCCGCACCAGGAGGATGAGTGGTTTTTTCGAACAGGCCGTTTTTTTGCGGGACAAAAAAGGCCTTCTGCAAGGGTTAACCGCATGTATTGCCGTATCCAGGAATTATATTACATTTTCATCAGGAGACAGATAGTTGATGGACGATCCCAATCTTACATTCAGCAGACAACGGAGATATGTATTTATGATCTTAGCAATCTATTTGCTGGGATATGGTCTTACGGCGTATAAAACTGTTTTTTTAGGCCTCTTTTTGGGAACTGTTTTCAGTTTGTTTAATCTATGGCTCTTGACCAGAAGAATGAATGCTTTTGACAAGGCCGTAGCGAAAGGAAAGTCCATACGATCACTCGGGAGCGCAGCGCGTTGGTGCAATGCGGTACTTGCGATGGCTATCGCCTTTAAATATCCCGACAAAGTCAGTGTGGCAAGTGTGATTATTGGATTAATGACAATTTATCCCGTCATTATGATAGATTCCATTATTCAGCTCAAACGTTCATCAATGGAAGAGAGGTGAAAACCCATTGAATCACGATTACAGAACTATTGATTTGTTTGGTCTTACTTTTAATCTGACAAACATTCTGATGATTACTGTGGCAAGTGTGATTGTGCTGCTGATTGCGATTCTTACTACGAGAACGCTGTCCATCCGTCCGGGAAAAGCCCAGAACTTCATGGAATGGATTGTTGATTTTGTCCGCAATATTATAGGCAGTACAATGGATTTAAAGACAGGGGCTAACTTCTTGGCGCTTGGTGTAACCTTGCTGATGTACATATTTGTATCAAATATGCTGGGGCTGCCGTTTTCTGTAACGGTCGGACACGAGCTTTGGTGGAAATCACCGACGGCTGATCCGGCTATTACCCTGACTCTGGCCGTTATGGTAGTGTCATTGACGCACTATTACGGCGTGAAGATGAAAGGCTTGAAGGAATATTCTAAGGATTATCTCAGACCGGTTCCGCTTATGTTCCCGATGAAGATCATTGAGGAGTTTGCGAATACGCTGACACTCGGACTTCGTCTTTACGGTAACATTTTCGCCGGGGAAATTCTTCTGGGCCTTCTTGCAAATCTGGCGACGAATTTCTACTCAAACAGTTTCTTTCTCGGTTTGGTCGGCACAGTCGGAGCCATTATTCCGATGCTTGCATGGCAGGCATTCAGCTTGTTCATCGGTACCATCCAGGCATTTATCTTTACGATGCTGACGATGGTGTACATGTCACACAAAATCAGTCATGATCATTAAAATCATATATCCATTCGGATAACATTTTAAAGGAGGAACTTTTTCATGAATTTAATAGCAGCTGCGATTGCAATCGGTTTAGGTGCACTTGGTGCAGGTATTGGTAACGGTTTGATTGTTTCACGTACGGTAGAGGGAATTGCCCGTCAGCCGGAAGCAGGAAAAGAACTTAGAACTCTTATGTTCATGGGTATCGCATTAGTTGAGGCCCTTCCTATTATCGCTGTCGTTATCGCGTTCTTAGCGTTCTTTGGCTAAGCAAAAAAGCCTTATATGAACTAAAAATGGCGAAGATCACTCTAAGAGAACCTTCGCCATTGCTTTATGTCTGATAAGCAGGCCGGCTTGAAACGGCTTTTTATCAGCAGAGAAAACCTGCAGAAGGGAGTTGCCGTAGTAGATGTCTCAATTACCTCTTGAATTAGGACTTTCGTTTAACGGCGGAGATATCCTATTCCAATTGTTAGCTATGTTAGTTTTATTAGCGCTTCTCAAGAAATTCGCTCTTGGACCGCTATTAAATATAATGAAACAGCGTGAAGATCATATCGCCGGCGAAATTACGTCCGCTGAAGAAAGAAATAAAGAAGCGCAGAAGTTGATTGAAGAGCAGCGCGTTCTTTTAAAAGAAGCGAAACAGGAATCACAATCACTCATTGAAAATGCGAAAAAGCTGGGTGAAAAGCAGAAGGAAGACATTATCCAGGCTGCGCGCGCCGAGTCTGAAAGATTAAAAGAAGCGGCGAGAACCGAAATTGTCAAAGAAAAAGAACAAGCGGTTTCCGCACTTCGCGAGCAAGTCGCATCACTTTCTGTCTTAATCGCATCGAAAGTGATTGAAAAAGAGCTTGATGAACAAGCCCAAGAAAAACTGATTCAGGACTATCTTAAAGAGGTAGGAGAAAGCCGATGAGTGGATCTGCTGTCTCTAAACGATACGCGTCAGCGCTTTTCGACATTGCCGTTGAGACTTCTCAAATCAATGAAATCGAAGAAGAGCTTACCGTACTAAAAGAAGTTTTCCGAAACGAAGCCGGATTACAGGAAGTGTTAAGCCATCCGAAGGTATCGGCTGCTAAGAAAAAAGAGCTGATTCAGCAATCATTCGGCGCACTGTCTGAGTCCGTGCTGCATACGATTTTTCTTCTGATTGACCGCCGCCGGTCTTCGATTGTGCCTGATCTCACAGACGAGTTTATTAAACTTGCAAATCAGGCCCGTCAGACAGAGGATGCGGTTGTTTATTCAGTAAAACCGCTGTCAGAGGCGGAAATGTTATCATTATCTCAAGTATTTGCAAAAAAAGCCGGAATCGCTTCGCTCAGAATCAGAAATGAAGTGCAGACGGATTTAATAGGCGGCATTAAAGTCCGCATTGGAAACCGGATTTATGACGGAAGCGTGAGCGGAAAGCTTGAGCGCATGGAACGTCAACTTGCCGGAGGAAATCGATAGAAGGGGTGAAACCTAAGTGAGCATCAAAGCTGAAGAGATTAGCACGCTGATAAAGCAGCAAATTCAAAATTACCAATCTGAAATTGAAGTTCATGACGTAGGTACAGTCATCCAAGTCGGAGACGGTATTGCGCGTGTGCACGGCCTTGACAATTGTATGGCCGGTGAACTTGTTGAGTTTTCAAACGGCGTTTTGGGTATGGCTCAAAACCTTGAAGAATCCAATGTAGGTATCGTTATCTTAGGACCTTACAGAGATATCCGTGAAGGCGATGAGGTCAAAAGAACGGGCCGCATCATGGAAGTGCCTGTAGGCGAAGAATTAATCGGACGTATCGTCAACCCGCTCGGACAGCCGGTAGACGGACTGGGTCCGATTCTGACAAGCAAAACCCGACCGATTGAAAGCCAGGCTCCAGGCGTAATGGACCGTAAATCGGTACATGAGCCGCTGCAAACAGGTATTAAAGCGATCGACGCGTTAATTCCGATCGGCCGCGGACAGCGTGAGCTGATTATCGGGGACCGCCAGACAGGTAAAACATCTGTTGCGATTGATACAATCTTAAACCAAAAAGACCAAGACATGATCTGTGTGTACGTAGCGATCGGTCAAAAAGAATCTACAGTACGCGGCGTAGTGGAAACACTTCGTAAGCACGGCGCGCTTGACTACACGATTGTCGTGACGGCGTCCGCTTCACAGCCGGCTCCGCTTCTTTACCTTGCACCGTATGCAGGGGTGACAATGGGTGAAGAATTCATGTACAACGGCAAGCACGTTCTCGTCGTATATGATGATTTATCCAAACAAGCGGCCGCTTACCGTGAGCTGTCATTGCTTCTTCGCCGTCCGCCGGGCCGTGAAGCATTCCCTGGGGATGTATTCTATCTTCATTCCCGTCTGCTTGAGCGCGCAGCCAAGCTGAGTGATGCAAAAGGCGCAGGATCAATTACGGCGCTGCCGTTCGTCGAAACACAAGCCGGAGATATCTCCGCTTATATCCCGACAAACGTCATTTCCATTACTGACGGACAGATTTTCCTTCAATCCGACCTATTCTTCTCAGGCGTGCGTCCTGCGATCAATGCCGGATTATCCGTATCCCGTGTCGGCGGATCAGCCCAAATCAAAGCGATGAAAAAGGTAGCGGGAACATTGCGTCTTGACCTTGCTTCATACCGTGAACTTGAAGCATTCGCTCAATTCGGATCTGATCTTGACCAGGCGACTCAGGCGAAACTGAACCGCGGTGCGCGTACAGTTGAAGTGCTGAAGCAAGACTTGAATAAGCCGCTTCCGGTTGAAAAACAGGTAGCCATTCTTTATGCGCTGACAAAAGGATATCTTGATGATATTCCGGTTGCGGATATCAGACGTTTTGAAGAAGAGTACTACATGTACCTTGATCAAAACCATAAAGATCTGCTTGACGGCATTGCGAAAACAGGAAACCTTCCTGCTGATGAAGACTTCAAAGCTGCAATCGAAGGCTTCAAACGCACATTTGCACCAAGCAACTAACCCTTAGAAGATGAGAGAAAAAGGTTCTCTTTTTCTCTCTTTTTACGCAAATGAAGAATAAAGGTGGTGAAATCTTTGGCCTCATTACGCGATATTAAGTCAAGGATCACGTCAACGAAAAAAACAAGCCAGATCACAAAAGCCATGCAGATGGTATCCGCTGCGAAACTGAACCGTGCGGAAACCAACGCGAAGTCATTTGCTCCGTATATGGATAAGATCCAGGAGGTTGTGTTTAACGTCGGAAAAGGCGCGAAAAACGCGAAACACCCGATGCTTGTCTCAAGAGAAGTGAAAAAGACGGCGTATCTCGTCATTACGTCTGACCGCGGGCTTGCGGGTGCGTTTAACAGTTCGGTTCTGCGAAACGCTTACCGCACCATTCAAGAACGCCATCAGTCTAAAGATGAATACACGGTGATTGCAATCGGCAGAGTCGGCCGCGATTTCTTCAAAAAACGGGAAATCCCGATTTTGTCTGAGTTAGTGGGGCTTGGCGACGAGGTCACTTTTGCTCAGATTAAAGATTTGACCCGTCAGACGGTTCAAATGTTTATCGATGGCGCTTTTGATGAACTGCATTTGGTATATAACCATTTCGTCAGTGCGATTTCACAGGAAGTGACGGAGAAAAAAGTGCTGCCTTTAACGGATTTCGGAACGAGCGGCGGGAAGCGCACGGCTTCTTACGAGTTCGAACCGGATGAAGAAGAGGTGCTCGAAGTGCTGCTCCCTCAATATGCGGAAAGCTTAATTTACGGTGCGCTTCTTGACAGTAAAGCAAGTGAACACGCTGCGAGAATGACAGCAATGAAAAATGCGACTGATAATGCGAAAGAACTCATTGATTCACTTTCGCTTTCATATAACCGCGCGCGTCAAGCGGCGATTACACAAGAAATTACCGAAATTGTCGGCGGTGCAGCCGCTTTAGAATAGAAAGATTTTGTCAGGAGGGATAGCGATGAAGAAAGGACGCGTAAGTCAGGTGCTTGGACCGGTTGTCGACGTACGTTTCGAGGACGGCCACTTGCCTGCGATTTATAATGCGATTAAAGTTTCACAGCCAGCTTCAGGCGAAAATGAAGTAAGCATCGATCTAACGCTAGAGGTTGCTCTTCATTTAGGCGATGATACAGTCCGTACAATTGCCATGGCATCTACGGACGGAATTCAGCGCGGAATGGAAGCCGTTGATACAGGTGCTCCGATTTCCGTTCCTGTCGGTGATGTTACTCTCGGCCGCGTATTTAACGTACTGGGAGATAAAATTGATTTAAATGAACCGCTGCCTGCGGATGCTCAAAAGGACCCGATCCACAGATCAGCTCCTTCATTCGATGAGCTTTCAACTGAGGTTGAAATTCTTGAAACAGGAATTAAAGTTGTTGACCTGCTTGCTCCTTACATCAAGGGCGGTAAAATCGGGTTGTTCGGCGGTGCCGGCGTAGGTAAAACCGTATTAATCCAGGAATTAATCAACAACATCGCGCAAGAGCACGGCGGTATTTCCGTATTCGCCGGTGTAGGAGAGCGTACTCGTGAAGGGAACGACCTTTTCTACGAAATGAGCGATTCAGGCGTTATCAAGAAAACAGCCATGGTCTTCGGACAAATGAACGAGCCGCCGGGCGCACGTATGCGTGTAGCACTGACGGGTCTTACAATGGCTGAGCATTTCCGTGATAAACAAGGACAGGACGTACTGTTCTTTATCGATAACATTTTCCGTTTCACACAAGCGGGTTCAGAGGTTTCCGCGCTTCTCGGCCGTATGCCTTCTGCGGTTGGTTATCAGCCGACGCTTGCGACAGAAATGGGTCAGCTTCAAGAGCGTATTACGTCTACAAACGTTGGTTCAGTTACATCTATCCAGGCGATCTACGTGCCTGCCGATGACTACACTGACCCGGCTCCGGCGACGACATTCGCTCACTTGGATGCAACGACTAACCTTGAGCGTAAATTAACTGAAATGGGTATCTACCCTGCGGTTGATCCGCTGGCTTCCACTTCCCGCGCGCTTGCTCCGGAAATTGTCGGAGAAGAGCATTATGCGGTGGCGCGTGAAGTCCAGTCAACGCTTCAGCGTTACAAAGAACTTCAGGATATTATTGCGATTCTCGGTATGGACGAATTGGGCGAAGAAGATAAGCTTGTCGTTCACCGCGCACGCCGTATCCAGTTCTTCCTTTCTCAAAACTTCCACGTAGCTGAGCAGTTTACGGGACAAAAGGGTTCTTACGTGCCTGTTAAAGAAACGGTAAGAGGCTTTAAAGAAATCCTTTCCGGTAAATATGACCATCTTCCGGAAGATGCATTCCGTCTTGTGGGACGCATTGAAGAAGTCATTGAGAATGCAAAAGAGATGGGTGTAGAAGTTTAATCTGGTCCTAGGAGGGTAAAAGCATGAAGACCGTTAAAGTCAATATCGTTACTCCCGACGGCCCAGTATATGATGCTGATATTGAAATGGTAAGTGTAAGAGCCGAGAGCGGTGATCTCGGTATCTTGCCGGGCCATATTCCGACCGTGGCTCCGCTTAAAATCGGCGCTGTCCGCCTTAAAAAAGACGGACAGACCGACTTGGCGGCTGTCAGCGGCGGATTTTTAGAAGTCCGTCCTGATCAGGTCACTATCCTTGCACAAGCCGCTGAAACAGCGGACAGCATTGATAAAGAGCGCGCCCTTGCTGCGAAAAAGCGGGCGGAAGACCGTTTAAACAAACGATCAGATGATACTGACATTCGTCGGGCTGAGCTTGCGTTACAGCGGGCTGTAAACAGATTGGATGTTGCAGGAAACTAAAAAAGAATCCTTCTCGGCTATCTGAGAAGGATTCTTTTTCTATATTAACGCATAAGAGATTCATAGACGCCGATAAGCGGATGATCCTCTTCTTTTTGCAGATATAAATGTTCACAGCAGTTGTCGGTGTGCCACGTTTTGTTTCCTCTTCGCACACCCGTCGTATAGGCGCCGTCCGTGTACGGATAAGGTTTGACGATCCATTCGGCATCGTCATGGTGTCTGATGGCGCAATCGATGACATACACGCTGAGCATTTTCTCAAATTCGTCAATCGGCAGGTTCCAATCCGCCAGCAGCAGCTCTTTTATGCTGCGGAAGTAAAGGGTTTCCAATTCCTGCAGGCTGCCGTGTGAATAATCTAGAGAAATGTTGAAAAACTGACATAATTCTTTCAGTTCCTCTGTTTGGGACTGTCTATAATCATAGTAGAATGCAATCGCTTCCCACTCGTGGTCAAATACGGGCAGTGTTTCTCCATACTGCTTTTCCGGATGAAAAAAGGAATGATTCATATTCCCATCTCCTTTCCAAAAAAGTATACCATGCCGGAGAACGGACATTTAAGCGGGGATTGCCCCTAATTTTGGATAAAAATTCTGCTGTAAAAATGATCATCTTTCTCTCTTCTTCTTATATAATAAGAGAGGATATGAGGGGCGGAAAAAATGAAAGGAGATGGAATTTGTGAATGTATTGGGGCAGCAGGCCGCAATCAGCATCCTGATTCACTTGGTATGCATTGCGGTGACATGGTGGGCGCTTCAGGCCGTCAACTTTGATCCGCTGATCCGAAAAGGAAAAATAGTGCAGGCACGGCTGCTGATTATTCTTCTTACCATTGCGATCGGGACGGCAGTCGCCAACTTCTTTTTAGATTATCTTACCTATTCGAAGCAGCTTCCATACTTGTTTTAAGAAGTTTCGTCAGTTTTAATGAAGGGAATCGCTGGGGGAGAAACCAATTTTACTTCACCCGCTTGGCGAGTTTTGACGAAGTTTTCCATGTATCGCTTTCCCCGGCTCCGGCAAAAATGGGAGTAAAGGGGAGAGATCGATATGAAGAAAAAAAGAGCAGGCCGTATCATCTTGTTTTTTGTTTTTTTAAGCGCCTTAATTGCGGTATTTCATTCCATTCATGCGAGTGAGCTGTCTCCGCTTGCCCAAATTGCCGAAGGAATGGAACGGCAGCATGTCACTGTTGATGAGTGGACGCTTCATGCGAAAGAAAATCTGAACCTGTCACTGAGTGAATTTGATGACAAGGTGAAAGAACTGAAGACGCAGAATCCGCAGTATCATTGGGAAACCGCCGAGGAAGATAAAATCATAAAGGCCGTCGGCACATATTCTGACAAAAAAAATCACACAACTTTTAAACTGCAGCTCGTCACTACCCTCAAAAATCAGAACCCAACTTCGTATTTATTATATGAGCAAATGAGCCCGGAGCAACCGGAAAACTGGAATGATACATATGAACAGTTTGAACGGCAGGCACATGACATATTTCAAAATAAAGTATTTATTTTTACTTGTCTAAAGGGTCATTTAAATGATAATATGAGTATTGTTTTGCAAAAAAAAGCAGAACAGCTCATGAAAGAATTTGAAGCAAGTCCAGTTGAACATGTAGTTGAGCCTCATTTCGTTTCTGTTTCTGCATTTACATATAAGTGGACAGATTACATCATGACATCGAAACATAAGATGAATGTGCAAATTGCGCTTAGAAGTGCGGGAATGGGCGAAAAACATACCGTTACGGTTGGCACACCAATCGTGACAACTGAATATTAATATAGAGAATATAGGGACGCGGAGGGGAATACCTTGGAAAAAATCATCGTCCGCGGCGGTCAGAAGTTAAACGGCACAGTGAAAGTTGAAGGAGCAAAAAATGCCGTTTTGCCTGTTATCGCTGCATCTTTATTAGCAAGTGAAGAAAAAAGCGTAATATGTGATGTACCTACGCTCTCCGATGTATATACAATTAACGAAGTGTTGCGTCATTTAGGAGCAGATGTGCATTTTGAGAATAATGAAGTTACCGTAAACGCTTCTTACGCTTTAGAAACAGAAGCACCTTTTGAATATGTGCGTAAAATGCGCGCGTCAGTGCTTGTTATGGGCCCTCTGTTAGCCCGTACGGGTCATTCAAGAGTAGCGCTTCCTGGCGGCTGCGCAATCGGCTCAAGACCGATTGACCAGCATTTAAAAGGCTTTGAAGCAATGGGTGCAAAAATCAAAGTAGGCAACGGCTTTATTGAAGCAGAAGTGGAAGGCCGTCTGCAGGGCGCAAAAATCTATTTAGATTTCCCAAGTGTGGGTGCGACAGAAAACTTGATTATGGCAGCTGCATTAGCTGAAGGAACAACAACGCTTGAAAACGTGGCAAAAGAGCCTGAAATCGTTGACTTAGCGAACTATATCAATGCGATGGGCGGAAAAATCCGCGGAGCCGGCACAGGCACCATTAAAATTGAAGGTGTCGAGAAGCTTCGCGGCGTAAGACACAATATCATTCCTGACCGTATTGAAGCGGGTACTTTCATGGTGGCTGCGGCTATCACGGAAGGAAATGTATTAGTAAAAGGTGCGGTTCCTGAGCATCTTACGTCTTTAATTGCGAAGATGGAAGAAATGGGCGTCAAAATTACGGATGAAGGAGAAGGCCTTCGTGTCATCGGTCCTGCACAGCTGAAGCCGATCGACATCAAAACGATGCCTCACCCAGGATTCCCGACTGACATGCAGTCACAAATGATGGCGCTGCTGCTCCGTGCGAGCGGAACAAGCATGATTACTGAAACTGTGTTTGAAAACCGTTTTATGCATGCTGAAGAATTCCGCCGGATGAATGGCGACATTAAAATTGAAGGACGTTCTGTGATCATTAACGGTCCTGTACAGCTGCAAGGCGCAGAAGTTGCCGCTACGGACCTGCGTGCGGGCGCGGCGCTGATTCTTGCGGGATTAGTGGCTGAAGGTCATACACGCGTCACGGAACTGAAGCATTTGGATCGCGGTTATGTGGATTTCCATAAAAAACTTGAGGCTCTCGGCGCTGACATCGAGCGTGTTGTCGATGAAACGGCCGCTGAACAAGAAAGTAAAGAAGCCGTTACTGACTTAAACGCATAATGGTTACAAAAACAGTATGTCAATCTGGCATACTGTTTTTTTATATGGTTTATCATCATTATTATGCTCTGAATTCCAAAAAAGAATACGTTTTTCGCGTAAATAATCGAATAAAAGAATCTGTCCAAAAGGAAGTCATATTAGCTTGTCCCTGCCCATAAGATGAAGTAGAGTCGAATCCCAAGCAGGAGGCAGCTGATATATGAAACCCATTGTATTTCTACTATCCGGGCTGTGTGTACTTATTCTTCTTGTTCCCACCATTCTCGTCCTTCCGTTTCAGGCCGAAAAAGGAGCAGCCGTAAACAGGGAGCCCGGACACAAAACAGCACACACCATACGAGAAACAAAAGGAGCAGAAACAACATTGAAAGAATCACCTGTATCCGTTCCGGTTTATCGGACATCCAATCATTCTGTAGAAAACATCCCGCTTGAAGAGTACGTGATCGGTGTCGTGGCTTCCGAAATGCCCGTAGAATTTAAAGCGGAGGCCTTAAAAGCCCAGGCGCTCGCTGCCCGTACATTCATCGTCAGACTGATGGTCGCAAACTCAGCCGTTCAGGCCCCGAAAGGATCACTGGTGGATGACACGCAAATGTTCCAAGTCTATCAAAGCAAAAGCCAGCTGAAAAAAGAATGGGGTTCTAAGTACGCGCAAAACCTTAAGAAAATCACAAACGCGGTGGCCGGTACGCAAGGAAAGATTTTAACGTATGAAAACAAGCCGATTGAGGCATCTTTTTTCTCTACAAGCAATGGGTATACGGAAAATGCGGAAGCCTATTGGACAAGCGCCATTCCTTATTTAAAGAGCGTGAAAAGCCCTTGGGATAAAAAATCGCCAAAATATCTCGCCACCCAGACTTTCAGTGTGCCGGAGTTTCAGCAGAAGCTCGGTGTGCAGCTCGCAGGACAAGACACGGTGGGGCAGATTACGGCCAGAACGCCGGGACATCAAGTGGCGACGGCCGTCATAAACGGCAAGAAGCTGAAGGGACGAGACATTCGGGAAAAACTCGGACTCCGTTCTGCCGACTTTGAATGGAAACGAACCGGCGGCAGCATCACCATTACGACGAAAGGATTCGGTCACGGCGTCGGCATGAGCCAGTACGGTGCCAATTATATGGCGGAGCAGGGAAAATCCGTGACGGACATCGTCAAGCATTATTATCAGGGAGTGGATATTTCCGAGGCAGATTCATTTTTAAGCAAATATATGGCGAAAAAGTAGACGCTTTCATCAGCGTCTTTTTTTCGGAAAACTATTCCATAAACGGTTAAGGAACCAACGGACTCATATAACGAAAGGCTAAAGGCTGACAAATGCGGATAGATGGCTGCGCACCGGGTGAAAATCACTGATAAAAATGCCGCTTCTATGTGAATATACGCAAAAATAATGAGGAACCCCGTCCTATTTATTTCCCTTTTCAACTCATTTACGATAGGTAGTGTTCGACGTTGAACGGAAATCTATTGAAAAGGGGAAAAGCAATGAAAAAAACATTTTCACTCATACTCATGTTCGGTTTGCTGCTGACTGCTGCATCTCCTGCTTTTGCTGCTGAGAATGCAAACGAGAATTCTTTCTTTAAACCTAAAAACAATACCGCCATTTTGCTTGATGCGAGCGGCAGTATGGCGAAACGGATAGACGGTGTTTCTAAATACAACATGGCAAAAGATGAAATTGTCCGTTTTGCGGATCAAATTAAATCTAAATCACATGTCAGAATGACGGTTTTCGGTTCTGAAGGCAATAATAAAAACTCCGGAAAAGTTCAGTCTTGTGAATCTATTCGCGGTGTATACGGATTCCAAAAGTTTGACAAACAGAGCTTCCTTAATTCTCTGAACGGAATCGGGCCTACTGGCTGGACACCGATTGCAAAGGCATTAGAGGATGCGAAGGCTTCTTTTAACGGCGTGCACAAACTCGGCAGTAAATCCGTTTACCTGTTAACGGACGGCGAGGAGACATGCGGAGGAGATCCTATTAAGACAGCGAAAGAACTTCGCAAACAGCATATTAAAGTCAATGTAATCGGCTTTGACTTTAATGAAGGCTTCAATGGCCAGCTTCACGCGATTGCCGGAGCGGGCGGAGGAAAATATTACGAAGCTCACAGTCAAAAGGATATGAACCGTATCTTTACATTAGAAGCGAGTTCATTAGCGGAATAAGAAAAGGCGCCGTTTTCGGCCCTTTTTTTTACGCCTGAATTAACAAAATTTTCAAGAAGAAATGAAGAGAAAACTGTAAAAAGAATCAGATTCCGGACTTATATTACAAAAAGGGCGAAAAAGGCATTAAATCTGTCATCTTTTATCCAATCTTTCTAGGATGAAGCGCATAATTCTGTTCATTTTTAACGATGTACCGCCCCTCACACAAAAGGCATCCCGCCCTATTTCTTTTTGCATATTCCTCATCTAGCATAGAGAAGAGCCGGGGCCCATCGGCGAAAAACAAATGGAGAGGAATGAAGGAAATGAAAAAAATGTTTACTGCGGGGATTGTCGGACTTTTGACGCTTTCACTCGGATCACCTGTTTTTGCGGCTGAGAAAAAGCACGAGGAAACAAACGTCGCTGTGCTGTTTGACGCAAGCGGAAGCATGATACAAAAAACAGGGGGAGAGCGTAAAATAGATGTCGCGAAAGATTCTGTCACCTCTTTTGCGAAAGTTCTTCCTGAAGACACAAATCTGATGCTCCGGGTGTTCGGCCATAAGGGCAATAATAAAAACTCCGGAAAAGCCGTATCATGTAATGCGACAGAAACTTTATACGGCCTTCAGCCGTACGCCGTGACTCCGTTTGAGCAATCGCTCAGCCAGATTAAACCGACCGGCTGGACACCGATTGCAAAGGCGCTTTCTGATACACGTGAAGAATTTGAGCGGGCCGGCGCTAAAGGGAAAAACGTCGTATACCTGATTACAGACGGTGAAGAAACATGCGGCGGTAATCCTCAGGCTGAAATTCAAAAGCTCCGTAAAGCGAACGTCAACACGATCGTCAATATCATCGGCTTCAACTTCGGCATGAAAGGAAGCGAAAGCCTTGAAAAAGCGGCGGAAGCAGGAGGCGGCACATATGTCTCAGCTGACAGCGCGGCCGAGTTCAAACAGGCTTGGGAAGACGCTGCAAAGGATTTAGCAAAAGAATAGGTTAAAAAAGGACGCCCGAGCGGCGTCTTTTTTGTTTAGAAAACGGAACCGAGGGAATGATACGACTAAAAGGAGATGACCGCTGTTGTTAAAAGGAGCAGGCATTATATTAGTGCTGGCGGCAGTCGTTTTTGTTCTATTGGGAGTTTTTCTGAAGCTTGCCGCCTTCATATTCGTCAGTATATTGGCCATTATCGCCGCAGTTATTTTATTCACCGTTCTGAGCAGACATCACCGCAACGAAACATAGAGTCCGAAGAGGGCTCTTTTTTTAAACCGCAAATTCGACAAAATACAGGGATTGTGGAAGAATAAAAGAGAAGGATACTGCGGAGGGGAATACAGTGGATGAAAAAACAACAGCGGTAAGAGAAATATACCGCTATGAAAAAGGGGTATTAACAAAAACGGCAGATCGGATGGTTTCAGAGTATCCATTGACTGTCATGGTGAACGGGCAGGAATTTGTTACGCTCGTCTGCACGCCTGATCATTTAGAGGAGCTCGTGATCGGATTTCTCGCATCAGAAGGCGTCATTCGTTTTGAAAAAGAGATCAAAAGCTTTACTATAGATGAAAGTCTCGGATTTGCATATGTGGAGCTGACGAATCCCGAAGTGCTTGAGCAAAAAGACTATACGAAAAGAGTCATCGGTTCATGCTGCGGGAAAGGCCGCCATTTTTACTTTCAGCAGGATGTAAAAACGGCCAAAACCGCCGTCAGCCGCATCACTATAACTCCTGAGACGTGTCTTCACCTCATGAAGGAGATGCAAAGCGGGAGCGGCACATTCCAGGAAACGGGCGGCGTCCATAATGCGGCGCTGTGCGATACGGAAAAGATGCTCTTCATGAGGACGGACATCGGGCGCCATAACGCACTCGATAAGCTGTACGGCTGCTGTTTGAAAAACGGAATGCCCGTCCGTGACAAGCTGATTGTTTTCAGCGGCCGGATTTCCTCAGAGGTCTTATTAAAAGCCGCAAAAATCGGCGTGTCGATTGTCATTTCAAAATCGGCGCCGACGGAGCTTGCGCTGCAAATGGCGGAAGAGCTGAACATCACGGCGATAGGCTTTGTCAGAAACGGGTCGTTTAATGTATATACACATCCTGAACGGATTGAACAATAGAAAGGGGTCTTGGGCTTATGAATACAGAAACGCGCCGGGTGTCAGACAAAAGGGACAGGCCGCTCAGGGATCTCCGTATCTCTGTAACCGACCGCTGCAACTTCAGATGCACGTACTGTATGCCAGCCGAACTATTCGGACCGGATTATCCATTTTTACAAAAGACAGAATTGCTCTCATTTGAGGAGCTTGAGAGGCTTGCGAAACTGTTTGTCGGCCGTTTCGGCGTTGAAAAAATCAGGCTGACGGGCGGAGAGCCGCTGATGAGAAAAGATATGCCTGAATTGATCAGAAAACTTGCGCGCATCCCGGGGCTTAAAGATATTGCGATGACGACAAACGGCTCACTGCTTCCCGTGTATGCGGAAAAGCTGAAGCAGGCGGGGCTGCACCGCGTGACTGTCAGCCTCGATTCTTTAGAAGATGAGCGGTTTAAGGCCATTAACGGCCGCGGCGTCTCGGTGAACAAGGTGCTTGAAGGCATAGAGGCGGCAAAAGAGGCCGGACTCGGTGTTAAAATCAATATGGTTGTCCAAAAAGGCGTCAATGAAAAAGACATCCTGCCGATGGCTCGCTATTTTAAAGAAAAGGGTCATATTCTCCGGTTTATTGAATTTATGGATGTCGGCAATACGAATCAATGGAACAAAAAAGACGTGATCACGAAGGCTGAGATCATTGATCTGATCAATCAGCACATGCCGACGGAACCGGTAGAAGCGAATTATAAAGGCGAGGTCGCTTCCAGGTTCCGCTATCTTGACGGATCTGGCGAAATCGGCGTGATTTCCTCCGTCTCAGATGCATTCTGCGCCTCCTGCAACAGAGCGCGCCTGTCGGCGAGGGGCGAGCTGTTTACGTGCCTGTTTGCTTCCGCAGGCTACGATGTGAGGAAGCTTGTGCGCGGCGGCCTGACCGATGACGAATTGACGGAGTCCATCGCTTCTGTCTGGAAAAACCGCACGGATCAGTATTCAATTGACCGCGCGCTTTCTAAAACAGATGGGAAAAAGAAAGTCGAAATGTCTTATATAGGCGGATGATGAAGCTTGCCCGAACAAGGGCAGGCTTTTTTATTCAAAAGAAGCTGAGCGGTCTGTTCAAAAAATACCGGTGCCAGCCGAAATATATGATAGGAATTTTGATGCAGGACGATCAAGTTATTCAATTCCAAAGCCATACAATATGTTAAAATATAACCAATAGAAATTAGAAAAGGTTGTGAAAGGGGCATGACCGCATACGAGATTCCGTCATCTCAAGTTGGAGTCAAGATCAACAAATGGTACAAGCACATTTTAGCGTTTCAAGCGGCTGATGCCATAAAGCTGAAAGAGGAAATTGATGAGGATATACAACGGATGGAGGAAGACCAGCTGCTGCTGCTGTATTATCAGCTGATCAGCTACCGCCATCATATTATGCTTGATTACGTCAAGCCGGATTTCACCGAACAATCACAAATTCAGTACAGCGAGCTGCAAAAGACGATCGAAAGCACGGACAGCATATCGGGACTGTCTGAGTATTATTTCCATTTGTTCAGAGGGATGTATGAATTCGATCAGAATAACTATGTTGCAGCTATTTCTTTTTACCGGAAAGCGGAAAAACTCCTTTCATTTGTCGAGGATGATATAGAGAGGGCGGAATTCCATTTCAAGATGTCTGAAGTGTTTTATGTCATGAAGCAGACTCATTTTTCCATGAATCACGGGATTCAGGCGCTGGATACATATATAAAACACGATTTTTACAGAGTGCGGAGGATTCAATGCCATTTCGTCATCTCAGGAAACTATATCGACTGCAAAAACTACGACAAAGCGCTCGATCATTTAGATGAAGCGCTCCGCCTTTCTTTGCTTGAAGGACAGCCCCGCCTGATCGGGTCTTCGCTTTACAATCTGGGGAATTGTTATTCTGAAAAGCGCGATCTGGATGAAGCGGCCCGTTACTTTAGAAAAGCGGTTCCCGTTTTTGAGGAGCATCAGCTTGAACAGCTTCCGAAGGCGCTGTTCAGCTTAACACACACCCTTTTCAGGCTGCATGATGACGAAGCGGCCCTTGCCTATTATGAAAGAGGGGTTATGATCGCGAAAGAACGCGGCGACCGATTCAGTTTAGAGAAATATAAGTTTTTACAAGCGCTTTATCTGGAATCCCTCAATATGGACTTAATCCACGAAGTGTTTGATTATATGAATAAAAAATCGCTGTATGTGTATATTGAAGATTTCGCCTTGGAGGCCGCCATTTACACAAGCGCCCATAAGCAATATAAAGAAGCGGCGTATTTTTATGAACAAGCGATTCGCATGAGAGAAAACATTCAAAAAGAACAATGTTTATACGATATATAAGTTTCTTTAACCATCTGATCGGCAGGTGGTTATTTTTTTATGCACATTATGACGTTTGATCTTAGAAAAAATCGGAAAAATCGCAAAAGAGGGAAAAAAGAATGATGGAAAGGAGGGATTTGTTGTTCGGATTTAATGATATGATAAAGTTTTTCGTATCATTTCTCATCATTCTGCCGATGGTGTCTGTCATCCATGTGTCAGGCCACAGTTTTATGGCGATGCTGTTCGGAGGCAAGGCGTCATTGGATATCGGAATGGGGAAACGTCTTTTAAAAGTAGGACCGATTCAGGTTCGGCGTATCTACTTTATAGATTCTTTCTGCAAGTTCGGCGAATTGCGGATAGATAACCGTCTGACGAGTGCGCTCGTCTATTCCGGAGGCTGTCTGTTTAATCTCGCTTCTATTTTTTTAATAAATCTGCTGATCATAAAAGATGTCCTTGAGCCAAACTTATTTTTTTACCAATTTGTCTATTTTTCAACTTATTATGTTTTCTTTGCCCTTCTTCCGGTCCAATATGGGGATAATAAGCTGTCAGACGGATTGGCCGTTTACAAAGTGATCCGCTACGGGGAACGCTGTGAAATCAATAATTGAGAGTTTACATGTTTGTGTTCGGGCTGAAAGGGAAGAAAACAAGTACACAAGAACAAAAGGAGCTGAAGAGATCATGAGTCAAGATAACGGTTTAAAAGACAAAGTAAAAGGCGGCATGAACAAAATGAAAGGGGAAGCGAAAGACAAAGCCGGTGACATGACAGACAAGACCGACTTAAAAGCGGAAGGTAAAAAAGACAAAGCGAAAGGCAGCCTGCAAAAGGGTGTCGGCAAAACGAAAGATAAACTCAGTGACGATTAATTTGAAATGAAAACCCTGCAAAAGCCCAAAATGTTTTGGGCTTTTTTTTATGAGAAATGACAGAATTTCCAGTTCGTTTGGTTAATATTCACTAAATTTTTAAATATTCTATAAATTTACCGGTAATTTCTTTATAATATTCACAAAGAATGCATCTTTCTTCACATTTGATTAAACGTTTGTTTAAGAAAAAAATAAGAAATCGGGAATTTCTGCAAAAGGAATCAGGCTGTTCGCCGTCGAATAACTTTTATCACTTAACATTTCATGAGGTGAAGGGGGTGGTAACCGCCTGCATCGTTTCGGTATGACCATGTGGATTGCGTTTACTATCAAAAGGGGGAATACGATGAAACTGACACCGGTTGAACAAGAAAAATTGCTTATTTTCACAGCGGGCGAGCTCGCAAAACAGCGGAAAGAGCGCGGCGTTCTGCTGAATTATCCTGAAGCTGCCGCATATTTGACCTGTTACCTGATGGAAGGCGCCAGGGACGGAAAAAGCGTTGCTGAGCTGATGGAATCCGGCCGCACCGTTTTGACGGAAAAAGACGTTATGGAAGGCGTTCCGGAAATGCTGGACAGCATTCAGGTGGAAGCGACGTTCCCGGACGGGGTTAAGCTTGTCACCGTTCATCAGCCGATCAAAGCGGAGGTGAAGTCATGAAGCCGGGAGCCATTCAAGTCGCAAAGGGGACCATCACCATTAACGAAGGCCGAAAGACGCTGGAGGTGTCAGTCACCAATAACGGAACAAGGTCAGTGCAGGTAGGGTCGCATTTTCATTTTGCGGAAGCTAACGGCGCCCTGTCCTTCAATCGGGAGAAAGCAATCGGCATGCGTCTTGACATTCCGTCAGGCACATCGGTCCGTTTTGAACCGGGAGAAGAGAAAACCGTCACGCTCGTGGAAATCGGAGGACGAAAAACGGTCAGAGGTCTGAACGGCATGTCTGATACGTATATGGATGAGCGGGGTAAAGAGAAGACTCTGTCAAATCTTAAAAAAGCCGGATGGATGGAGGAGGCAATCCGATGAAAATGTCACGCGAGCAATACGCAGAACTGTTCGGACCGACAACGGGAGACAAAGTCAGACTCGGAGATACGGATTTATGGATCGAGGTCGAAAAAGACTTCACGAATTACGGAGAAGAAATGATTTTCGGCGGGGGAAAAACAATCCGGGACGGTATGGGACAGAACGGCCGCATCACAGGAAAAGACGGGGCGCTTGATCTTGTCATTACAAACGCCGTCATCCTGGATTATACCGGGATCGTCAAGGCGGATATCGGAGTGAAGGACGGCCGGATTGTCGGCGTGGGGAAAAGCGGAAACCCGGATATCATGGATGGGGTGGACCCGCACATGATCATCGGCGCCGGAACAGAAGTCATTTCCGGTGAAGGAAAAATCGTAACGGCCGGCGGCGTTGATACGCATATCCACTTTATCTGCCCGCAACAGATGGAAGTCGCGCTTTCTTCAGGTGTGACCACGCTTCTGGGCGGCGGAACGGGCCCTGCGACGGGAAGTAAAGCGACGACCTGTACATCCGGCGCGTGGTACATGTCGAGAATGCTGGAGGCGGCTGAGCAATTTCCGATCAATGTCGGGTTTTTAGGGAAAGGGAATGCTTCTGATAAAGCGCCTCTCATTGAGCAGACAGAAGCCGGCGCGATCGGCCTGAAGCTGCATGAAGATTGGGGAACAACGCCAAGCGCCATCAAAACTTGCATGGAAGTAGCGGATGAGGCGGATATTCAGGTGGCGATTCACACAGACACGATTAATGAAGCGGGCTTTTTAGAAAACACACTTGATGCGATCGGCGACCGGGTTATCCATACATATCACATAGAGGGAGCCGGCGGAGGCCATGCACCGGATATTATGAAACTCGCATCTTACGCCAATATTCTGCCGTCCTCTACGACGCCGACGATTCCGTATACCGTCAACACGATGGACGAGCATCTTGATATGATGATGGTCTGCCATCATTTAGATTCAAAAGTGCCTGAAGACGTGGCGTTCAGTCATTCACGCATCAGAGCGGCCACCATTGCGGCGGAGGATATTCTGCACGATATCGGCGCCATCAGCATGACATCATCTGACTCGCAGGCGATGGGCAGGGTGGGAGAAGTGATTATCCGGACATGGCAGGTTGCCGATAAAATGAAAAAGCAGCGAGGCGCTCTTTCAGGAGAAAACGGCAATGACAATGTACGCGCCAAACGCTATATCGCCAAATACACGATCAATCCGGCCATCACCCACGGCTTGAGCCATGAAGTCGGTTCCGTCGAAAAAGGAAAGCTCGCCGACCTCGTATTATGGGACCCGGTTTTCTTCGGCGTCAAACCTGAACTTGTGCTCAAAGGCGGCATGGTCGCCCGCGCCCAAATGGGAGACCCGAATGCTTCCATTCCGACGCCTGAGCCTGTGTTTATGCGGCAGATGTACGCTTCATACGGTAAAGCGAACCGCAATACTTCTATTACATTTATGTCCCAGGCCGGTATCGCAAACGGCGTACCGGAAAAGCTCGGGCTTGAAAAAATGATTTCTCCCGTACGGAATATCCGTAAGCTGAGTAAGCTCGACATGAAGCTGAATGATGCGATGCCGAATATACAAGTCGATCCGAAAACCTATCAGGTGTTCGCCGACGGAGAAGAGCTGGCATGCCAGCCCGTCAGCTATGTTCCGCTCGGACAGCGTTATTTCTTATTTTAATCCTTCTCCGGCCGGTTTCCCGCCGGCCTATTTACACCTCTGTTGCCAACTTGATTTCATCCTCCCGCCTGATTTAGTGTATATTAATAGTTGACAAACAAATGAAATGTAACTATTATGGTTACAACGGTGGTGAAAAACATGATTAACAGCCGTCTTGCTGTGGCCATTCACATTCTATCGCTGATCTCAACGGATGAACGGGCATCATCAGATATGATTGCAGGCAGCGTAAACACCAATCCCGTCGTAGTGCGGAGAACGATCAGCCAGCTGAAAAAAGCAGGTATTCTGACATCCCGGGCGGGTGTTCCGGGAGCCAGCCTGAAAAAAGATCCGTCTGAGATTACCCTCCTGGAGGTTTACAGGGCGGTGCAGAATAAGGAAGAGCTTTTTGCGGTTCACGATAATCCGAATCCGGACTGTCCGGTCGGCAAAAATATTCAGCGTGCGCTTGATGAGACGTTCGGAAGCGTTCAGCGGGCAATGGAGAATGAATTGGCGAGCAAGTCCCTTTATGATGTAATGAATCATCTCTTTTGTTAAAAAGAGATGGCTTCATGCCGCCAGAGGTGTAACAATAATGGTTACAAATGAGGAGGAAAAGAACATGAAAATCGGAATTATCGGAGCAAGCGGAAAAGCGGGAAGCGCTATTATGAAGGAAGCGAAGGAACGCGTCCATGAGGTGGCGGCAATCGTCAGAAATGCATCAAACGTAAAAGATCAAGATGTCACGGTTGTGGAAAAAGACATCTTTGATTTGACGGCTGAGGATATAAAGCCATTTGATGCCGTAGTCAACGCATTCGGCGCGCCGGCGGGCAAGGAGCATCTGCATGTTGAAGCGGGAAAAGCACTAATCAGCATCTTCAAGGAAGCAAAAGATACAACATTATTTGTCGTTGGCGGAGCAGGCAGCCTCTTTGTTGATGAAGCAAAAACAACACGTCTGGCTGAAACGCCGGAATTTCCGAAAGAATATCTGCAGACAGCGCTTCAGCAGACGAAAAATTTACAAGACCTTGAAAACAGCGAGTCCATTTCTTGGACATTTCTGAGTCCGGCGGCAATGTTTGATCCGAACGGAAAACGCACGGGAGCATACAAAAAAGGCAAAGACACACTCATCGTCAATGATGCAGGCGACAGCTATATCAGCTACGCCGATTATGCCATTGCCGTGTTGGATGAATTGGAAAATCCAAAGCACCAAAACGAGCGCTTTACCGTTGTCGGAGAAGCGGAATAAGAAAAAAATCCCCGGCGGATGCGCCGGGATTTTCTTTTTTAATATGTATTGGCATCAATGTTATCAAATACGCCGTCAACAATGCCGAGCGTCATAAGTACAATGAAGAGAACAATACCGAGAACGGACAAGCCGACCGTCACGATCAGATAGATCCCCTGCATTTTCACGAACTTCGCGTAATTCTCCAGCATATGTTCCTCTGTCAGTTCATTGAACTGCTCCGCCATCTGTCCCGCTTCTTTTGCAGAGCGCATCAAAAAAATGCCGGCAATGATCTGCAGAACGCCTGGAATGGCTCCGATTAAGAAGAAAAACGCACCCGACAGCGCCGCAAATGCGCCCATAATAATAAACAAAATACCTGTCGCTTTTCCCCATTTCGAAATAGAAATAAGCGAACGATTTACTGATTCAGGTTTCAAAACTTGGCACTCCTTTACAAAAAAATACTCACTTTTCATTTATACACTATTCGGCCATTCTTTTGAATATAAAATGTGTTTTTTCCCGCCGTGTGTCCGTTTCTATATAAGAAATTCCCGGAGATACACCCGGGAATTACAAAATCGGCGACAGAAGCCTTGAAATCGATTCTTTGATGCGGATCCGCAGCGAACGCTCCTGGTATTCTTCATACGTATATTTTCTGGAGACGAGCAGATCTTCTTTAAATGAAGAAATGAGCTTTTTCGCGATGGTGACGTCATAAATAAAGGCGTTGACTTCAAAATTAAGCCTGAAGCTTCTGACGTCGATATTCGCCGTACCGACTGAAGCCGTCTCATCATCGACGACAATCGTCTTTGCATGAATAAAGCCGTTATCGTAAATATAGACCGAGGCCCCGGCTTTCAAAAGATCGCCGATGTAAGATAAAGTCGCCCAGTAAACGAAAGCGTGATCCGGTTTGTTCGGGATCATGATTTTTACGTCGATGCCTGACAGGCAGGCGATCCTGAGAGCGTCTAAAAGACTTGAGTCAGGAATAAAGTAAGGCGTCTGAATCAGGATCGACCGTTTGGCCGTTGAGATCATTTTGATATAACCATTTTTAATTTGTTCCCATTCTGAATCCGGTCCGCTCGTGACAATCTGCATCCCCACATTGCCCTTCGGCTCGCATTCCGGAAAATGATTCGGAACGTATGTGAGCGTATGGTGATGGGAGGCTTGATTCCAGTCGAGGATAAACCTTGTCTGAATGGCGTGAACCGCCGTGCCCTGAAGCCTGAGGTGCGTATCGCGCCAGTAGCCGAATTTCGGGTTCAGGCCGAGATATTCGTCTCCGACGTTAAAGCCGCCGACATATCCGGTTTCGCCGTCAATAATCACGAGCTTGCGGTGATTCCGATAATTGAGCCGCAAATTAATCGGACGCAGCCTGGAAGGAAAAAAGACCTCCACATGGCCGCCGGCATCCCGCAGCGGTTTGAAGAATTTTTTTCTGAGCGTTCTTGAACCGAGTTCATCATATAACACTCTGACCTTTACGCCTTCCTGTGCTTTTTTCACTAAGGCATCGCGCAATTTTTTTCCCAGCTCATCACCTTTATAAATATAATATTGAAGATGAATGTGATCTTTTGCATTGGAAATGTCTTTCATTAAGCGTTTGAATTTATCGCGCCCGTCCGTTAAAATCTCAACTGAATTATCCTCTGTAAAGACAGCGTGGTTGTTCATGACAAGCATATAGATCAGGTCTTTATTATCCACAGTCGCCCTGTTGTTAAATTGGAATTGCCTCGATTTCAGATCTTTCAGCTGAAACTTCAGCAGCTTTTCAATCCCGATCTTTTTACGGTCTTCCCATTGAAACAGGTGCTTGCGTCTCAGGTTATGGCCGAATAAGAGGTATAAAATAAACCCTAAAATGGGAATAAAAAAAAGAACCAAAAGCCAAGCCCAGGAAGCGCTGGCGTCGCGTCTTTCTTTGAAAATCACGATGATGGCCAAAAGTATATTTAAAACGAAAAAAAATCCGAATAAAATAAATGAAATGCTCACTTTGCAACCCCGCTATATCATATTTATCAAGACTGTGCCCATTAGTATTCCGACAAGTGCAGCAATCTGATTCCCATTTCAAATTATAACATTGACATTTTGAAAGAATAAAGAGCCGGAATCAAAGATGGATGCAGTTTTCTTTCAAAGAAAGTTCCGGGTGCGGTAAAATAAGCATATATGAAAAAGAAGACAAAAATGACAGCAAAGGGGAGAGGGTATGAAGCTGGAACATGCGGAACAATTGCCGGGATTCATAAAAAAAGAAATTCAGAAAATCCAAATCGCCATCACGCCGCTGATGAAAAAAAGCATCATTTACCGTTTTCTTGCTTTCCCGCTCGCCGCTTTTTCTCTGTTTCATCTGGCATCGCTTTTGATTCAGGCTCCTTCCGGGAGAGGAGCTTTCGTATCGGCCGGCATTTTTGCGCTCCTTGCGGCCTTGGGTCTTGCGTTTTTTAAAGAAGCCGGTTATCAGCGGAAACAGGTGCAAAAAACGATCCGTCTGTATATGCTGAACAGAATCAGAAAAAGCAATATTCTGTCCGAGGAACGGAAAAACGCCTATACCCGATTGATTGCGGAGGAGCCGTCTGCGATGAAGAGTTTTATTGAATTTTTAACGGAAGAAGACCGGAAAAAAGAAATGCTGTATTAAAAAAGAGCTGACACGCGATCAGCTCTTTTTGTCATTCAAACACCGGGTCGTTCTCATAGTAATAGGAATCAGGCGTGTCATACGTATCAGTGTTGTGATAAGCCATAATTCCGATGACAGCGAAGATGACGACTAAAATAAAAGCGATAATGCCCAATGCCACACTGGATACAGCGTAAAAAAACTGCATTTTGATAAAGGACGCGTAATGTTCGAGCATATTTTCTTCCGCGTTTTCTTCTATGCCTTCCTGAAGGGCGGCAGCCGCTTTTGCCGAGCGCATCAGCATGACGCCGGAAATGATGAGCAAAACCCCCGGGATGGCTCCGAGCAGCGTCACTATGGCTGACAGAGCGGACAGAGAGCCCGTAATGATAAGAAATACGGCGGTGATTTTTCCCCATTTGGCAATGTCTGCAAGGGAACGGGTTTTTTTATTGAGCGGCTGATTTTCGTCTTTTTCTTTATCGATGCTGATCATGACAGTTCTCTCCCTAAAATGTTCAAGTCATATCGTTTTCCGTCCATTTCGGCGATACCCGGGAATACGCCCCATTCAGTAAAGCCGAATTTTTCAAACAGCTTAATGCTCGGCACATTATGGCCGAAGATAAAAGCCATCAGATTCCGGATGCCGATTTTCGGAGCGATCGCAAGAGCTTCTTTCAGCAGAAAGCTTCCCGCTCCTTTACTCCGGCAATCCTGATGCAGATAGATGCTGATCTCCGCTGTTTTGTCATAGGCCGGACGGCCGTAAAACGTTTCAAAGCTGATCCAGGCCGCCACTTTGCCGTTCTCATCTTCCGCGACCATCAGCGGGCGCCGGTCCGTGTGCCGCAAAAACCAATCCATCCGGTCTTCGGGCGTCACTTCTTCCGTATCAGCCGTTACCATTCGTGAGGCAATCGTCGAGTTGTATATGGCCACAACCGCATCTAAATCTTCCGAAACGGCTTTGCGCAGGGTTAAATTCATATTCCGGGATCTCCCTTCACATTTTATTACATAATTAAGAGCAATCTGCACATACTACTTCCAAAAAGTTTTTTATAGATGTGTATATATTTTCAGAAAAGTGTTCAGAATGTTGCTGAGGTGATGAACAAATGAGAGAGGAAGAAAAGAAAACTTCTCAAGTCAAAAAACTTCAGCGGTTCTTTCGCAAACGCTGGATATTCCCTGCAATCTACTTAGTCAGTGCGGCCGTCATTTTAACAGCTGTCCTTTGGTATCAATCCGTTTCAAATGATGTGAAGGACAATCTGACGAATAACGGCGGAAACTCCGCGTATGACAACGGCAAAGACGATGCCGTCGAAGTAGGCAAGTCAATGGAAAACGTCGCAATGCCGGCTGCTCATTCTGAAAATGTTTCTGTTGTGAAAAAGTTTTACGAAACTAATGCCGCAAAAAAAGAGAAAGAAGCAGCACTTGTTAACTATAATAACACGTACAGCCTAAGTAAAGGAATTGACTTAGCTGAGAAAGACGGAAAATCATTTGATGTTTCTGCTTCTCTGAGCGGTACGGTTGTTAAAGCTGCTAAAGATCCGGTACTGGGATATGTTGTCGAAATTGAACACTCAGACGGCCTGTCTACTGTCTATCAGTCTTTATCTGAAGTCAGCGTCGACCAGGGCGACAAAGTAAAGCAGAACCAAGTCATCGGAAAATCAGGAAAAAATCTTTACAGTGAAGAAAGCGGAAATCACGTTCACTTTGAAATCCGCAAAGACGGTGTAGCGATGAACCCGCTGAACTTTATGGACAAACCGGTAACATCTATTGAAAAAGCGGCGGCTGAAGAGAAAAACGCTGTGACAGAAGAAACGGAAGGGGCCATTCAGCAGTCTTCCGAGAAAAAAGATGTGACGCCTAAACAAGAAACCGAGGAAAAACCCGGCGGTAAAGAAGACGGCACAAAAGACAAGACAGATGGTAAAGATGACGGTTCAATGAAAGATTCAGGCAAGTAACTGTGATCCTTAAGCGCCTATCAGCTCTGATAGGCGCTTTTCATTTTGCCGCATGTGCCTTTATACTGGTAGAAAACGAGGAGATGCTGAATGAATAAATGTCTGGCGGCGGGGTGGCTCGTCTTTGTTTTCATTTCTGCTTTGACTGAAAGCTTTCACGATATGATTGTGACGCAGACGGTGGCCTTCCGTTTCACGCCCCATCCGGATGCTTCCGGTTTCTTTGTGTTCGATATGGCGGAGCTGGCCATACCGGAAGCGGCGATTCAAAAGCTCGGGCACGCGTTTTCGTTTTTTGTGCTCACCTATTTGTTTTTCAGAGAGCGCAGGCGCATGAAGAGGGCGGTGCTGTATGCATTGGCCGCCGCGTTTTTGACAGAAATCGTCCAGCTCTTTTTCGGAAGAAACGGATGCCTCCGCGATGTGCTGATTGACGGTCTCGGCACTGCCGCATTCTGTGCTATACAAAGGAAAAAGCATACGGCCAAACATACAAAAACCGGCAGTCTGTGACAGACGCCGGCTTTTTTTATAGATTATGGTTTGTCGATTTGTTTTTATGAACGATACTTTCGTAGATTCGCACGATCAGATCGACAATCGGACGAAGCACATTTGAAAATCTGAACAGCAGGAATCCGACAACGAGGGCGACAATAATGCTTCCGAGCACATCAATCGGATAATGGTGGCCGACCCAGATTCTTGAGAAGCCTGTCAAAAGGCCGAAAATCACCAGCGGCCAGCCGAGTTTTTTGTTGCGGAACAGAATCGCAATTGAAATCGCTAAAGCGCCTGTCGTATGGTCACTCGGAAAAGAAGCATCCGCGGCATGAGGGATCAGCGTATGAACCGTATGCTCGACAAAGGGGCGCGGCTCGACATAGACTTTTGTGATGAGATAGTTGACGATAAGCGCCGCAATCCCGGTGAAGCCCGCATACAGGGCGTTTTGTCTGCCTTTTGTGCTTCCGAACAGCCACATGGCAAGCAGGAAAAGGGCATAGGCGTAAATGGAGTATTCCGTTATAAATACCATGATAGAGTCGAGAATGGCACTATGGTGCGACAAACCATTGATCGCTTTAAATAGTTCGTAATTCACAAATATCACCTTTTATCTTTATTTTATATGAACAGTGTAATGCTTTTTTCTATGAGACACAATTGGTATTAAAAATAATCATAAAAAAGTAAACAGATTGAAACGTGACTGTATTGCTGTGCGTCAAGTATGAGGGAAAAGAATAGCCGAAGGAGTTTTGTCCGTTGCTGAAACGTTTAAAAAACGCCGATCTGCCGCTTGTGTTTGTCATCATGCTGCTTTGCGGATTCGGCTTGTTAATGGTGTACAGCGCCAGTGATGTGATGGGGTCTCAGCGGTACGGAGACCCATCCTATTTCTTCCATAAACAGAGAACCTCTTTACTGATCGGAATATGCTTATTTTTATTCGCCGCCTGTCTGCCGTATAAGCGGTATGCGCGGCTTGTACCGCTGTTTGTGGTCGGTTCGCTGTTATTGCTGCTGCTCGTGTTGATACCGGGAATCGGGCTGGAGCGGAATTTTTCCCGCCGATGGCTGGGAGCGGGACCGCTTGTCGTACAGCCGTCTGAATTGGCGAAGATCGCGATGATTTTGTATTTCGCTTCAATTTATACGAAAAAGCAGCCGTACATTCATCAATTTGTGAAAGGTGTTCTGCCGCCTTTAGTGATTTTGGGGACCGCTTTTATCTTGACATTGGCTGAGCCTGATTTAGGGACGGCTTCCTTAATCCTGGCGGCGTGCGGTTCGATTTTATTATGTGCCGGCTTGAAAAAGCGCCATTTGTTCGTGCTCGGGGCAACGGCGGTGTCAGGGGTCGTTTATCTCGCATTTTCCGCTTCTTATCGTGTGAAGCGCCTCGTTTCCTTTACCAATCCGTTTGGTGATGCGAACGGGGATGGCTATCAGCTGATTCAATCCTATTTTGCTATTTCCGGAGGCGGATTTTTCGGAAGAGGGCTTGGGAACAGTGTTGAAAAAATGAATTATCTGCCTGAGGCGCATACTGATTTCATTATGGCCGTGATCAGCGAAGAACTGGGGATATTCGGTGTTCTGATCGTTTTGGGATTATATTTTGCGTTAATGCTTCTCGGCGTAAAAACAGCCGTGCGTGCTGATGACCCGTTCGGGAAGCTTCTCGCCGTCGGAATTACGTTTCAATTAATGTTTCAGGTTGTATTGAATTTGGGAGCGATGAGCGGACTTCTCCCCGTCACGGGTGTGCCGCTTCCGTTTATCAGCTACGGCGGTTCTTCGTTGATCATGACGCTGTTTTTGTGCGGCATACTGGTCAATATCAGTACATATGCGAATAAACAAACCGCACGTCATAAGCGGCCGATCCCGCATGAAAAAAAGGTTTCTTCTTTTTGATGAAGATTGAAAAAAACGCCCGGGACATGCTGTCTCCGGGCGTTCTGTATGTTTATAATGCTTCGGGTCCTTCTTCTCCGGTGCGGATATTAATCGTGTTTCCGATTTCGTAGACGAATATTTTGCCGTCGCCCGGCTCCCCCGTTTTCAGCACTTTTTTCGCCGTTTCGACCACTTGATCAACGGGGACTTTACTTACAACGATTTCCACTTTCAGCCGTTCATACACATTGCTCTCAATTTTGATTCCGCGGTACAGTTCGGTGTGGGCTTTTTGAAGGCCGCAGCCGTGTACGTTGGAGAAGGTCAGCGATGTGACTCCGATTTTACCGAGTTCCTGTTTCAATGTTTCAAATTTAGCCGGACGCGTAACGATTTCTACTTTGAACATTTGACCGCTCATCTAAGTCACTCCTCACTTTATAAGTCCTGATATGCTTTTTCCCCGTGCATCGTTAAATCAAGCCCAAGTGACTCTTCTTCTTCACTGGCGCGGAGGGGAATGAAGAGACCTACAATTTTAATGATAACGAAAGTGACAATAAATACAAATACATAGGTTGCCGCAATGGCTGCAATCTGTTTCCAAAGCAGCCCCGGATCGCCGTAAAACAGCCCGTTTGCCCCGCCTTCATTGACGGAGACGGTGGCGAATAAACCGGTCGCGATGCCGCCCCATGTGCCGCCGATCCCATGCAGGCCGAAAGCGTCAAGCGCATCATCATATCCGAACGTCTTTTTGAGCCAATAAACGCCCCAAAAACAGACAAGCCCGCCGATGAAACCGATCACAATGGATGAAAACGGCGTAACGAACCCGGCGGCCGGCGTAATGGCGACAAGCCCGGCGATAGCGCCTGATACAGCGCCCAGCATGGTCGGCTTTTTGTTCAGCATCCACTCGATTACAATCCATCCGATAATTCCGGCGGCAGCTGCGGTGTTTGTATTAATGAAAGCAAACATCGCAATGCTGTCAAGCGTCAGGGCGCTGCCGACATTGAAGCCGAACCATCCGAACCAAATGAGCGCCCCGCCCAAGAAAGTATAAATTAAGTTGTGAGGGGAAGCCGCCGTACCGTCCTTGCGTTTCCCAAGCACAATCGCCAGCACAAGCCCGGCGACTCCGGAAGAAATGTGAACGACGTTTCCGCCTGCGAAATCAAGAGCGCCCATTTGGCCGATCCAGCCGCCGCCCCATACCCAGTGCGCAACGGGCGTATATACGAGTGAAGCCCACAAAAAGGAAAATACAAGAAAGGCGCTGAATCTCATGCGTTCAGCAAATGCTCCGGAAATAACCGCCGTCGTCAGTACGGCAAATGTCATTTGGAACATCATGAACAATGAATGCGGGATCGTATCACTGTAGCTTCCGGGTTCAAATCCGACTCCCTTCAGCCCCGCCCATTCAATGCCGCCAAGCCATGTATTGCCGGGAGCAAAAGCAAGTGAATATCCGTACAAAACCCAAACGACGGATACGATGGCGAGTGAAGAAAAACTGTGCATCGCCGTGCTGAGCACGTTTTTGCTTTTTACCATTCCGCCGTAAAACAAAGCCAACCCGGGGGTCATCAGCCACACGAGTAAAGCGCAAAAGAACATAAATACTGTATCGCCTATCTGCATGTTGTATTCCTCCGTCTCATTTCAGAATGTGATCATGATTAATTAATTATTATAGAGAAAAAAGAACGATAAAACATTTTCGTGTAAGGTTATATGACATGGTTTTTCGCGATATATAATGTCGAATTTTCAAATAAACAGGAAGTGACTTTATATCCGTAAAAAGAGCGCCGGAGCACGGCGCAAGAAATCCGGCCCGGGAAAGAGTAAAATAAACGGGGTGAGAAACACTAACTGTATCAGGAGGAATTATTATGACTGCATCATTAAATCTGCAATTTGAAAAAACGGCTTTGGTCATTATCGATTTACAAAAAGGCATCGTTCCGATTGATAAAAGCGGCGCCGTTGTGCCGAACACCAAAAAATTAATTGATGTGTTCCGTGAAAAAGGCGGCTTTATCAGCTTTGTGAACGTGGACTTTCACGACGGAGCGGATGCGCTGAAGCCGCTGACGGATGAAGAGGCGGCAGGCCATTCGGCTCCGGCGGCGGATTGGGCTGAATTTGTGCCTGAAATCGGAGTGAAGGAAAATGATTATACGGTAACAAAACGGCAGTGGGGGGCGTTTTTCGGCACGGACCTGGATCTTCAGCTCAGAAGACGGGGAATCGACACGATTGTATTATGCGGGATTGCGACAAACATCGGCGTGGAAAGCACGGCGCGGGAGGCTTTTCAGCTCGGGTATCAGCAAGTTTTCGTGACTGACGCGATGGCGACATTCAGCGATGAACAGCACGAGGCGACACTCAAGTTTATCTTCCCGAAAATCGGCAGAAGCCGGACGACGGAAGAATTTATCGCGCAGACCAAATGACAATCTCCAAAAAAAGCCGCGTCCTGTTTCTGACTGCCGTGGCTTCGGGAACGATGCTGAACCCGTTGAACTCGTCGATGATTTCTCTTGCGCTTCACAGCATTCAGCATGAATTTCACCTGTCGTTTACTACGGTGTCCTGGCTGATATCGTCCTTTTATCTGGCCAGCGCGGTGGCGCAGCCTGTCACCGGGAAGCTCGGTGATATGCTTGGCAGGAAGAAGCTGTTTTTGATCGGACTTCTGCTTGTTGCCGTCTCTGCCATCGGCGCGCCGTTTGCGCCGACTTTTATGACGTTGCTGATCATGAGGCTTTTTCAATCGATCGGAAGCAGCGCGATATATCCGTCCGGCGTCGGGTTGATCCGTTCAAATATCCGGGAGCGGCAGGCATCGGCGCTGGCCGTTCTGTCCATATTTGCATCAGCTATGACGGCGCTCGGTCCGACTCTCGGCGGTTTTCTGATCGTTTGGGGAGGATGGCCCGCAATCTTTTTCGTCAATCTGCCGTTTATCGTTCTCAGCTTTTTTCTCGGCATGTATATGTTTCCGAAAGATGAAAAACGCGAGATCGGCGGCTTGAAATCCGTGCTCCGTCAGCTTGATACGATCGGTATACTCCTGTTTGCCGGGGCGATTATACTTCTCTTGTCGTTTTTATTGTCCTTCAGTACGAAGCCACATTATACAGAAGGCGTATTCGGGCTTTTGTTTGTCGTCCTGTTTATCTGGCGCGAGCTGAAAACGGAGAAGCCGTTTATTGATGTCAGGCTGTTTAAAACACATCGGAAACTATCGTCGGTGTATATTCAATTTATTTTGCTGAATATCTTCTTTTACTGCATTTTTTTCGGGCTTCCGAGCTATTTTCAGGATGAAATGCATTTGTCCGTTCAGACAAGCGGATTGATTATGCTGTTTATGTCGGGCATGAGCATCTTGGTGTCGCCGTTGACCGGAAAATGGATAGATAAGAAAGGGATTCTTCAGCCTATTGTCGCCGGAACATGTCTGACCGCGATCGGGGCGGTGCTGTTAACGTTCTTCTTTCTTCAGGCGCCCATGATAGGAAAAGGGCTGATTCTGTCTGTGTTGGGCGTCGGCTATGGATTTGGCAATGTGACGTTTCAGGCGGCCATGCTGAAAACAAGCCCGGCTGACATGGTCGGAACAACGTCCGGCCTGTTTCAGACCTGCCGGTATCTGGGTTCGATTTTGTCTTCTGTCATTTTGGGCATTCTTTTCGGAAAAGAAATTACCGCCGGCCATTTTCATATGCTTGGCACGATTCTTATCATTGTCGGCGCCGTAAGCCTTTTGATGGCGTTCCGGTTTTCGGTTCTCCTCAAAAAGGCCTCTTAACAGCCGCATCAAAAGAGACGGGCTCTCCCCGTCTCTTTTTTTATGTGTAATATGCTCAAAAATCAAAACGATTATTGTCGACAGCACCCAATGTTATTTGCGGAATTTTCAGTTATATTTTTTAACATGAAATGTGAGGAATCCGAACATTCGGGAGGGAGAAGATGAAAAAAACAATGAACAGTCGGCTCAGCAATAAAGATTTACTGCCTGTGGAGGAAGGAGAACGGACGTGGAAAGCGGTGAATTTTGCATCCATCTGGATGGGGTGTATTCATAACATTCCGACCTATGCGACTGTGGGCGGACTCATTGCGATCGGCCTTTCACCATGGCAGGTGCTCGCCATTATCGTGACAGCGTCACTCATTTTGTTTGCCGCTATGGCCTTAAACGGCCATGCCGGTACGAAATACGGCCTTCCGTTTCCGGTCATTATCAGAGCTTCCTACGGGATATACGGCGCTAACATTCCGGCGCTTCTCAGGGCGTTTACGGCCATCATGTGGCTCGGAATTCAAACATTTGCCGGGAGCACGGCTTTACATATCCTGCTTCTGAATATATGGCCTGGCTGGGGGAGTCTCGGCGGAGATTGGAATTTGTTCGGGCTTCATCTGCCGGGCTTTCTGTCGTTCATTTTCTTTTGGGGCATTCACCTGCTTGTGCTGCGGCACGGCATGGAATCGATCAAAAAATTTGAAGTGTGGGCGGGACCGCTTGTTTATCTCGTATTCGGCGGAATGGTCTGGTGGGCGATAGATATTGCCGGCGGGCTTGGCCCGATTTACTCCCAGCCGGGAAAGTTCCATACCTTTTCTGAAACGTTTTGGCCGTTTGCAGCCGGAGTAACTGGCATTATCGGAATATGGGCGACGCTGATTCTGAATATTCCTGACTTCACCCGGTTCGCCGCGTCGCAAAAAGAACAGATTCGCGGCCAGTTTTACGGGCTGCCGGGAACGTTTGCGCTGTTTGCGTTTGCGAGCATTACGGTGACTTCCGGGTCACAGGCGGCGTTCGGAGAACCGATTTGGGATGTGGTGGAGATTTTGGCCCGGTTTGATAATCCTTTCGTTATCGCTCTTTCAGTCATCACGCTCTGCATCGCCGCCGTTTCGGTTAACGTGGCGGCAAATATCGTGTCACCGGCTTATGACTTGGCGAATGCCTTGCCGAAATATATTACCTTCAAGAGAGGAGGGTATTTGACCGCCGTTTTGGCCCTGTTTACAATACCGTGGAAGCTGATGGAAAGCGCCACAAATGTATATGCGTTTCTCGGGCTCATCGGCGGGATGCTCGGACCGGTGGCCGGAGTGATGATGGCCGATTATTTTATGATCAGAAAAAGACAGCTTTCAGTTGAAGACCTTTATTCGGAAAACGGACAGTACACCTATTACAAAGGCTATAATTACCGGGCATTTGCCGCGACCTTTCTCGGCGCATTTATTTCCTTAATCGGGATGTACGTCCCGGCGTTGGCCGGAATCTATGATATCTCCTGGTTTGCGGGTGTGCTTGTGTCATGTCTCGGATATACGGCGCTTATGTACATTCATCCTCCTTATGCAAAATCGGCGGGGCGCATGGTGCGGGAAAGAGCGGCAGAATAAAAAAAGCCGGGGGCTGCACCCCGGCTTTTTGTCATATCAGTCTGCGATTGAAACGTTTCCGTCCGCTTCAAGCGGCGTTCTTTTTTTCTGGCTCCAGCCATACAGAAGCAGGGCAATCAGGACGAACAGCCCCGCTGCCAGATAAATCGTATGGAATCCGGCGGAAGCGACAAAGAGGCCGAATACATAGGACCCGCCGGCAATCCCGCTGTCAAAGAAAGTGAAGAAGGTAGCCGTTGCGAAGCCTGAACGGTGTCCGGGCGAGTTCTGAATCGCCAACGTCTGCATACACGGTACGATAGAGCCGTAGCCAAGACCAATTACAGCGCCGGACAAGAGAAGCATGACGGCGCTGTTTGTCATCGCCAGCATGCAAAGACCCGCGGAGAACACGATAATGGACGGATAGATGACGATCCCCGGCCCCACTCTGTCAAACAGCTTTCCAGTGAAAGGACGGGCAGCCATCATCGTCACTGCGAAACAGACGAAGAAATAACCGCTGACATCCAACAGATGGATCGTCTTTGCGTAAACGGATAAATATGACGTCACACTTGAATAACAGAAAGAAATGGACAACCCGACAATCGCGATTTTAAGCGCGCCTTTTTCAAACATATCGGAGAAAGAAAAACGGAAGACAGTCGTTCCGCTGTTGTTTTGATCCGGCACACGAATCATGAAAGCGATTAACAAGCCTAAAGAAACAAAAACGGCAAAAATCGTAAAGAAAACCGGGAATGAAATGACCTTCACAAGGCTCAGCCCGAGAAACGGACCGATCGCCATGGCAAGGTTCATAGACATTGCGAAATAACCGAGCCCCTCGCCGCGCCGCTTAACAGGAATAATGTCAGCGGCGATTGCGCCCGTGACCGTCGTTAAAATGCTGAACCAGATGCCCTGGAAGAAACGCAGTCCGAGCAGCAGATAAAAATTGTGTATCGGCAAATACAGATAAGAAGACAGGGCGAACAGCGCCAGAGAAATAATCGTCATTCTTTTTTTACCGAACCGTTCGATAATCGCCCCTGAAAATGGACGGGTAATAATAGCGGATAACAGGAACAGGCTGATCAAAAGCCCTCCTTGCGACTCACTGCCGCCAAGCTCCTGAATCATATAAATAGGCAGCACGGCCAAAAATGTATAAAAGAACACAAAGACAAATAAATTCACGAGTACGACCATTATAAAATCTTTGGTCCAGATCGAGTCAGATTTACTCAAAAGTACAGCACTTCCCTTTCTTTATGATTTCGTTAAAAACACATTCAGAAACTCAGAAAAAGCTTCTTTATCTCCATCTTGGAAATCCGCAAGCATGTCTTCCTCGAACTTCAGCATCTCTTGATTGATGCTGTCATATTTCAATTCAGCTTCCATCGTCAGGACGACGAGCTTTTCCCGCTTGTCTTCTCCCTGTTCCCGCTGAATCCAGCCGTTTTCTTCAAGGCGTTTGATCGTTCTTGTAATGGTCGGCGCCTCCACGTTCAAATAGGACCAGATTTCTTTTTGGGTCATCGGTCCGATCGTTTTTAAGCAATATAGGATTGACCATTGAGAGGAGTAAAGGCCGAATGGTTCCAGCCGTTCATTGGCTTTCTTCGTAATCAGGCGGGCGCATTGATTGATTTGATGAATGAGGCGTCTGTTGACGTGGATCATTTCCGTTCTCCTTTTCAAAAAACTTACCTAAGTAACTAATTGTGCTTTTTTATTCTACAGCAGGATCGCGCGGATGTAAAGCCCACGTTCAAAAGCAGAAAATTGTGATCCGCCCCTTGTCCTTATTGAGTTTTTAGCATATTCCCAATTCATTGCTAATACACTGTTACAAACCTAACAAAGAGAGTGTTTGAGGTGAGGGATCGTGGGCATATTTCAAAAACCTTCTTATATAATCGGACAACGAAGAAGCGGCATCATCAGTGAATCTGTTACAGAATACGGATCTCATTTCACACTTCTCACATCCAACTGGGGAGGTCGAGTGGTGTGCACGATTACATCAAAGAGCGAACAATCAAGATTGGTAAGTATATCGTGGAGACGAAAAAAACCGTTCGTGTCATTGCGAAAGAGTTTGGTGTTTCCAAAAGTACCGTACACAAAGATTTGACAGAGCGCCTGCCTGAAATCAATCCTGACTTGGCGAATGAAGTAAAAGAAATACTCGATTATCATAAATCCATCAGGCATTTAAGAGGGGGAGAGGCGACGAAGTTAAAGTACAAAAAGGATGAAATTCTTGAAGGGGAGCCCGTTCAGCAGCCGTAGCGTCTGACGTCTGCCGGCCCCTTTTTTCTCCTCCGGGCCGTTTCGCGAATATCCGCAAAATTTTGTCAAGAACTTATATGGTTCAGCAGCTTTTTTTTGATAAATTATGATAATATATATAATTAGGGCACAATGTGGATATTTTACTGTGAAACAGATATCAAGGAGGATATAAATAGATGTTTGCAAGGGATATTGGAATTGACCTCGGTACTGCAAATGTACTGATCCATGTAAAAGGAAAAGGAATTGTTCTGAATGAGCCTTCCGTTGTGGCGCTTGATAAAAACAGCGGAAAAGTGCTGGCGGTCGGCGAAGAAGCCAGACGAATGGTTGGACGTACACCTGGGAATATTGTTGCGATCCGTCCGCTGAAAGACGGCGTAATCGCAGACTTCGAAGTAACAGAAGCCATGCTGAAACACTTCATTAATAAGCTGAATGTAAAAGGACTTTTCTCAAAACCGCGCATGCTGATCTGCTGCCCGACGAATATTACGTCCGTTGAGCAAAAAGCGATTAAAGAAGCAGCTGAAAAAAGCGGCGGAAAACATGTATACCTTGAAGAAGAACCGAAAGTTGCCGCTATCGGCGCGGGTATGGAAATCTTCCAGCCAAGCGGTAACATGGTTGTTGACATCGGAGGCGGAACGACAGATATCGCAGTTATTTCTATGGGCGATATCGTCACCTCCTCCTCTATTAAGATGGCTGGGGACAAGTTTGACATGGAAATCTTAAATTATATCAAACGTGAGTACAAACTGCTGATCGGTGAACGTACCGCTGAAGATATTAAGGTGAAGGTCGCAACGGTTTTCCCAGACGCACGTCATGAAGAAATCACCATTCGCGGCCGTGACATGGTTTCCGGTCTGCCGAGAACAATTACAGTAAACAGCAAAGAAGTGGAAGAAGCCCTTCGTGAATCAGTTGCTGTCATTGTGCAGGCTGCCAAGCAGGTTCTTGAAAGAACACCGCCTGAATTGTCCGCTGACATCATCGACCGCGGCGTTATTATTACCGGCGGCGGAGCGCTGTTAAACGGACTTGACCAGCTTCTCGCCGAAGAGCTGAGGGTTCCTGTTCTTGTCGCTGAGAATCCGATGGATTGTGTTGCGGTCGGAACGGGCGTCATGCTTGATAACATGGACAAGCTTCCAAAACGCAAACTGAGCTGATCATAAAACCTCATTCTGAAAAAGAATGGGGTTTTTTTCTGTCAAACCCTTCACGAACGGGAAGGAAAATCCGATAATAAGAAAAAATGCTGATTTTCATTATAGAACAAATGTTCCGGTTGAGCAACCGGAAATAATGAGGTGGAAGACTTGTTAAAAGGATTATATACCGCAACGTCCGCAATGATTACACAGCAGAGAAGAACGGAAATGCTGTCAAATAATATCGCAAACGCGAACACATCGGGGTACAAAGAGGATCAAGGCTCGATCCGCGCTTTCCCTGAGATGCTTCTGAGCCGAATCGAAGGCGATAAAAAAACGAAAATCGGTTCCGTCAATACGGGCGTGTACATGCAGGAGCTGAAACCATTGTTCACGCAGGGAAGCCTGAAAACAACCGATCAGCCGACGGATATCGCGCTTATGGAAAATCAGGTTCCCAAGAATGCTGAAACGAACGAAAACGCTGAGCTGTTTTATCCCGTTCAGACCGCGGGAGGCGTGCGCTATTCAAAAAGCAGCACTTTCTCATTAAATCAAAACAATCAGCTTACGATAAACGGAAATCTTGTTTTATCAACAAACGGACAGCCGATTACAGTCGACAATGAAAAATTCACCGTATCAGAAAACGGAACGGTCACAACAAACGGCCGGCAGGCGGGGCGGATTGACATCAGAATGGAAGAAGACGTGCGCAATCTGAAACGGGACGGCAACGACTTATACAGCACGGCCGACGGCTCTGAACTGCCGAGCGCGGCGGCGAATCCCCAAGTTTCGTATTCATTAAAGCAAGGCGTCTCGGAGCTATCAAACGTGGACGTGACGAGCACGTATACAGAAATGACGGAAGCATACAGATCATTTGAAGCCAATCAGAAAGTCATTCAGGCTTACGATAAAAGCATGGATAAAGCCGCAAATGAAATCGGCAAAGTGTAACAAAATGGGGGACGTTCAATTATGATGCTCAGATCAATGCTGACGGCTTCAACAGCCTTAAATCAGCTTCAGCAGCAGATGGATACAGTCAGCAGCAACCTTTCAAACAGTGATACGACAGGCTATAAAGCGAGGGACTCCCGCTTTTCAGAACTGATCAGACAGCAGTATGACCATATAGATGATAAAAAGGAAAATTCGCCAAACATGCGGAAAACACCGCCCGGCCTGCGTCTCGGCTCCGGAACGGTCATGACGCCGCAGATGGACTCAGGACAGGGAAGCATCAAAAAAACCGACCGTGACCTTGATATCGCGTTCACATCACCTTATCAATACCTCCAGGCAGAAGCGGACGGACGGCGGGTGTATACAAGGGACGGCTCACTCACCCTCAAGCCGGCCGGCGGAAATGACCGGCTGCTTCAGCTCATGACAGCGGGAGGCAATCCCATTCTCGATGAGAACGGTCAGCCCATACAGATTGACAGTTCGCTGACTAAGCTGAAAATCAGCAAAACCGGAACTCTGACAGCTTCAGACCAGACAGGAACCCGTTCGCAGACTTTTAATCTCGGCATCGTTAATGTCAATAACCCTCAGGAGCTTCATGCGGAGGGGGATAATCTGTTTTCCGTAAATGGCACCGGGGCTTCAGCCATTGAAGAGCTTACCGGCGCAAAACGGCAGGAAATCGGCATGGAACAGGGCGCGCTTGAAAATTCAAATGTCGATATGTCAAAGGAAATGACCGACTTAATCGTGTCTCAGCGTTCCTACCAGCTGAACAGCCGCACGATTACATTGGGAGACCAAATGCTGGGCTTAATCAACTCAGTCAGATAAAAGAAGGGGCGTTTTGATCAGCCGCGCATGATAAAAAATGCGGCTTTCTCAAAATCGCCCTTTTTTTTGTAGTAATCAGTAATATCTTGAAGCAGCACTTCTAAATCCACCCACGCTTCAATTTTCTGCAGCTCCAGCACAAGCTTCTGCAGCCGGTCGTACGGATCCTCCTGAGAGGTATACAGTATGTTGAGCGCGGTCAGCTTCAGTTTCATGATGTTGTTCTGCACTTTATCAGCTATGTATAATCCTTTCTGAAGCACGGCTTGTCCTTCTGCGGCAGACCCGGTTTTAAAAAGTGACCTGACCGCTTCGTATACACAATGAAGATAGGAAACGGGAGACTCCTTCTCGAAAAGCTGATTGCCTAAAACCTTTTTGTAAAAAGGGAGCGCCTCTTGATCTTTTTTCTGGGCGGTCTTTAAAAATCCAAAATTATAATAGGCGTGGCACAGCAGGTTATTGTCATTGATCCGATCCGTTATTTTTATAGATTCATTGAAGAGCTGTTCCGCGTCTTCATAGCGTGCCTCGTCTATGTAGTTCACGGCGAGAAGCAGCTGGCAGCTGAGCACTTTTTTGATGTAGCCGGCTTCATTTTGATAGATCTCCAGTGCTTTATTGACATATTGAATGGAAAGCGGAGACGACTTCATCATGTAATAAGCACCCGCTGTTTTATAATAAAATTCAGCGGCTTCAAAACGGTCCTGGATGGCCGGCAGATACTGTTCAGCTTCTTTAAAGCGGCAGACCGCACGGTTCGGAGTGCCATTCACCATATGGAATAACCCTTTGAAAAAATAGAAATAATAAGTTAATTCATGATCCATCTCATCTTTGCGCCGCTTCAGCTCGCAGAACAGTTTATTCAGACCGTCTTTTTTCTCAAACAGCAGCTGGAACCGCGCGAAAAACAGCTGATATCTGAGTTTGAGCTTCGCATTCCTTTGTAATTTGGGGAGATGCTGATTGATTTGTTCGTGAAGGGAACGGGCTAGATCGAATTGGCGTTTTCCCATGGCGTCATACCACTCATTCAGCATCACCAGCGTGCGTTTTTCAGTAAACTTAGCAATCATCTTCCAACCTCTTTGCATAGGGTAAAAATCTTTATTTATCATAACACATTAATGGACGAGGCTCATTGCCAGCTGGTTACAGTTTACAGCGCAGTTGAAAAAGAAATTGATTCATAATATACTTCCAAATGTACAGATTGGTTACCGCATATACCTTCTATACATACTATTGTCGATGAAGGAGATGTCAAGGAATGCTTGATACTCAGCAAATTAAAGAAATTATTCCCCATCGCTATCCGTTTCTTCTGGTAGACAGAATTACGGAAGTCGAAGAAGGAAAACGGGCGGCGGGATATAAAAATGTTACGGCTAATGAAGACTTTTTTAACGGACATTTTCCTGAATACCCTGTGATGCCGGGCGTATTAATCGTGGAGGCTTTGGCGCAGGTCGGAGCGGTTGCGATGCTGATTAAAGAAGAAAACCGGGGCAGACTCGCATTTTTTGCGGGGATTGATAACTGCCGTTTTAAAAAGCAGGTAAAACCGGGTGACAAGCTGGAGCTTGAGGTTGATATTATCCGCGCACGCGGTACGATCGGACGCGGCAAAGGCGTTGCCAAAGTTGACGGCGAGCTCGTGTGTGAAGCTGAATTAACCTTTGCACTCGGAGAATAAAAAAACAAATGGGCTTATTAAAAAAGCCCATTTTGTATAGAAAGGGGTGAATGTAATGTGGTCGGAATTTAAAAGCTTTGCGATGCGGGGCAATATCATGGATCTGGCAATCGGGGTTGTCATCGGCGGCGCTTTCGGGAAAATCGTGACGTCGCTCGTTGAAGATATCATCATGCCGCTTGTCGGTCTGCTTCTGGGCGGTCTCGATTTTTCTGGACTGGCCGTGACATTCGGCGACGCCCATATCAAGTACGGAAGCTTCATTCAAACGATTGTGAACTTCTTTATTATTTCATTTTCTATTTTTATCGTGATCCGCACAATAGGCAAGCTGAGACGTAAAAAAGAAGCAGAGGAAGAGGCGGAAGAAGCTGAAGAAACAGATCAGCAGACAGAGCTGCTGACTGAAATCAGAGATCTGCTGAAACAGCGGGCTCAATATAATGACTAGGATAGAAAAAAAGGCTGGATGATTAATGTCCGGCCTTTTTCATGATTACAATTTTTGTTTGAACGCTTCAATCAGCCGGCTGCCCGAGTAGCCTTCTTTCACGAGTGACTCAAGAATGCTTTCTGATCCGGGGTGATTTCTTGACACCATCTGACCGTAAATTAAAACTTGAATACTCTTTTCCAGCTCCACGATATTTTTGATGCTTCCCGACAGCTGGGCGGGACGGTTGCTTTTTTTCGTAATCGTTACAAACACCTTCGCTTCTTTCTGGCTTTTCATCAGCATGTCAAAAAAAGAAAAGTGTTCGGCCGGGACCAGAGCTTCAATTAACCAATGATTTTCACCGTCTTCTTTATTGATAATCAATCCGTCTAAAAGGGGAAACTGTTCAATCGGCTGATCGTCTTTATCTAAACGTTCCACATTCAGATCAACCAGTTTAAATGTTTTCATCTCTATTTTCACCCCTGTTGTCCATGTTTTTCGTTCATTTATTATAACACATCTTACTTTTTTCGGGAAAAAGCTGTAAGACATGCTTCATCATCTTTGTAGGCGGTCGACATTTAATCATTTCTATTTTTTCATTATAATGTAAAAGAATATAGTCATGGAGAGATGCTTATGAATCAATTGCGCCTGAAGGAAATCTATATAGAAGACGGCACAAGGCGGGAAGATCATTCCTACTTAGTATCCAAAAAGGAAGATTGTGAGGTGCATCTTAACAGAAGCGGGAATGTCGTCTTTTTATATGAAACAAAAGACCGCATGGAACAGTATAAAATTCAGCTTTCACTGTCTGATAAAAAGCTGAGTTTTTACTGGTTCGCATGGGATGGCGGAAAGTTTGTCCGCATGTTTGAGAAAGACTGGCTCAAAACGAAACTTTTCTCGCGGCTGCTCAAAAATACATATTACATAAGCGGTCAAAAGAAAAAGTTTTTTTTATCAGAAAGAAAAGCGAAAACATAAGAGCGGCATAAACGGATAACGGTATTTCCCGCTTTTTGCTTTCAGAGGCCCTTGTACTACAATGAAGCCAGCCGCGAAAAGAGAGGAGGACACGGCTTGTTTAACCACGTTATGCTTGTCGGACGGCTGACGAAAGACCCGGAGCTCCGTTTTACATCAGCGGGCATCCCTGTCGCTCATATTACCTTGGCGGTGAGCCGCAATTTTAAAAGCGCGTCGGGTGAAACCGGTACGGACTTCGTCAACTGCACCATCTGGAGAAAAAACGCTGAAAACACGGCGCTGTACTGCCAAAAAGGGTCAATGGTCGGTGTGAGCGGCAGAATCCAGACGAGAAGCTATGAAAAGACAGACGGCGTAAAAGTCTATGTGACCGAGGTCATGGCTGATACCGTTCGGTTTATGGATCAAAAACGGAAAGAGCCGCTGGCTGAATAGCATGCTTTTTTCCTCTATCTCCCGCCTTTTTGCGGGCCCCGCAATGCCCCCTCCCCATCCGCCAGTCGAAAGACTGGTTTTTTTGTACGGGTACTAAAAAATGGTTAAAAAGAAGTGATTTCACTTATAAACACTTAAAATCATTGAATATATTGAAATGAAAACTTATAATTACTTACAGATAAGTGACGAAAAAAGGAATGAGGACGTGTATCAAGAAGAAAGACTGATTGCGATAATGGAATATTTGAAACAGCATCGGCGGATCACCGCGGAACAGATCTGTTCGCTGCTTCATATTTCAAGAGACACCGCAAGACGGGACCTTGTAAAGCTGAAAGAGCGCGGGGCGATTATCAGAACACGGGGCGGCGCGATTCTCCCGTCTGTGCATCAGGAAGTGCCGGGCTATTCGGGCCGGCTGCAAACCGTTTCTGAAGAGAAAAACAAAATCGGCAAGCTGGCCGCCTCCCTGATCCATAAAGGAGACCGGATCATTCTGGATACCTCCACAACCGTTCAGGCCTGCGCCGAGCATTTAAATGTCACCGACTGCACTGTTATTACAAATTCGATCAATCAGGCCGATATCCTTTCTGCAAAAGAGGGAATTGATATTCATCTGCTCGGCGGAAAGCTCCAAAAGGAACATCGGTTTTTATACGGTGCTTCTGTCGTAGAAAAACTGGGGGATTATCACGCCGACAAGGTGCTGATCGGCGTTGTCGGCATCTCGGAAAACGGTCTGACGATACCGCATGAAGAGGACGGCATGGTGAAACGTAAAATGATCCGCCAGGCGGAACAGGTGATTGCGCTGAGCGATCATTCCAAGCTTGGCCGTACGAGTTTTTATCAATATGCAGAACTGCACGAGATTGATCTGCTTATTACCGATCGGCTGCCGGATCAGGATTTTTGCGACCTGCTCGACCGGCACGGCGTAGAATTGCTTGTAACTGAATCTGAAGAAGAGGATGAGGACATGTGAAACTGATTGCCATAGATCTGGACGGCACACTGCTGAACAGCAGCCATCAAGTGAGCGATGAAAACGAGCGGGCTTTAAGGGAAGCCGGGCAAGCCGGAATTGAAATTGTGGTCTCTACGGGGCGCGCGCATTTTGACGTGCGCTCCATATTCGAACCGCTCGGCATAAAAACCTGGGTCATCAGTGCAAACGGAGCCGCTATTCACGCTCCTGACGGCAGCCTGTACCATTGTGATGCGATTGAAGAAACAAGAGCGCGGGGCATTTTGTCTTGGCTTGAAGAGAATCAATATTACTATGAGGTGTTTACAAACAAAGCCATATATACGCCTGAAACGGGCAGGCAGCTGCTCGAAATCGAAATGGACCGGGTGAAAAGCGCCAATCCGGATACCGATCTTTCTATTTTGGAGCAGGCGGCTTCAGTTCAATTCAGCCAGTCCGGTTTTGCTTACATTCGAACATACCGTGAGCTCTTTGAGAAAGAAGAGCGCCTGGATTTTTACAATATTCTCGGCTTTTCGTTTGATGAGCGGAAGCTGAAAGCGGGCTGGGAACGATTCAGCGATCAGAAAGATATCACCCTTGTCAGCTCTGCGGATCACAATTTTGAACTGTCGGCGCGAAATGCCTCAAAAGGGCAGGCGCTTAAACGGCTGGCGCAAAAGCTCGGCATTCCGATGGCTGAAACCGCCGCGGTCGGTGACAGCTTAAATGACTACTCAATGCTTCAGGCGGCCGGAAAAGGCATAGCGATGGGAAATGCGAGAGAAGATATTAAAGAGATCGCAGACGCCGTTACATTGACAAATGATCAAAACGGCGTTGCGCATATGATCAGGAATTTACTGTAAAAGGTTTGGCGATACTGTTCATGACTGGCGTGACGCATTCATGGCAAATGCGGCGTAACAGTAAGGACGACATAAAAGACCGGCTCTTCAAAGAGAGCCGGCCTTTTTACGTTCAATGTGATTGCGCCGATGCGCTGAGGGTGAATAATTCTTCAAGCTCCTCAGATGACAGCTCGGTTATCCAATTCTCACTTTGGATAATCTGATCGTTCAGCGTTTGTTTCGTTTCGAGCATGGTGTCAATTTTTTCTTCAATCGTTCCCGTCGTAATTAATTTGTGAACGTGGACGAACCGCTCCTGGCCGATTCGGTAGGCGCGGTCGGTCGCCTGGTTTTCCACCGCCGGATTCCACCATCTGTCATAGTGAATGACGTGATTGGCAGCCGTGAGGTTCAGGCCGGTTCCGCCCGCTTTCAGTGACAAAATCAAGGTCGGGTATTCTTTCTTCTGGAACCGCTCCACGAGAGAATCGCGTTCCTGCTTGGACAGGCTTCCGTTTAAAAACTGAACCGGTTCTCCGAATGTTTTTTCCAGAAGGCGTTTCATCATGTTGCCCATCTGAATGTATTGGGTAAATATGAGGCAGCTTTCTCCCTGGCCGCGGATCACCGCCATTAAGTCAAGCAGCTTTTCCAGTTTGACTGATCTCCCGTTTAACAGCTCTGTCTGTTCTTCCTTTAAATAGAGCGCGGGATGGTCGCATATTTGCTTCAACCGGCCGAGCATGCTCAGAATCAGCGCTTTCCGCTGCATGCCGGTCAGAGAAGCCATATGTTCAAATGTATCTTTGACAAGTTGCTCATAAAGGGATGCCTGTTCGGCCGAGAGCGGGATGAACTCTTTTTCTTCAAGCTTGTCAGGGAGATTAAGCGCCACGTCTTCATCCCGTTTTGTCCGGCGCAGTAAAAACGGCCGGATTAACTGCTGAAGCTGGCTGATTCTTTTTTCGTCCCGGTCCTTTTCAATCGGCAGCACATAGCGTTTATGAAAGCCCGTCAGACTGCCGAGATAGCCTTTGTTCATAAAATCAAAGATCGACCAAAGCTCTGTCAGGCGGTTTTCCATCGGTGTTCCGCTCAGCGCGATATGATGCACGCCTTTCAGCTTTCTGATCGCGCGGGACTGTTTCGTATGCGCGTTTTTAATATTTTGCGCTTCATCAAGGCAGATGGTGCTCCAAGTCACGGAAGAAAGCTCTTCCTGATCGGCGTGTGAGAGTCCGTAAGAAGTAAGCACGACATCCGCGTCCTGATAGGCGGGGACAAATGCTTCTTCCTTCGGCCGGCGGGGGCCGTAATGGAGCACGGCCTTCAGCTGCGGCGCAAAGGTCTGGAGCTCACGCTGCCAGTTGCCGAGCACCGATGTCGGCGCAATGATTAAGGCAGGCGCTTTTTGCCGTCCGCTTTCTTTCACATGGAGAAAATAGGCGATCATCTGAATCGTCTTTCCAAGACCCATGTCATCTGCGAGACAGGCGCCGAAGCCGTTCTCCCGTAAAAACAGAAGCCAGTTCATGCCGTAAATCTGATAAGGACGGAGCGTGCCTTGAAAAGCGGCGCTGACTTCATGCTCCGGCAGGTCCCGGGCGTCCGCCAGTTTGCGGATCAGGCTTCTGAGCTGTTTTGATAATTCGATCTTGATCCCGGCAAATGCCGATGAGTCAATGATGTCCGTGTCCTCGCCGCCATCTTCATTCTGATCCATCAGCTCACGCGCCAATACATCGGACATATGAAGGCCTTCTGATTCCGCTTTTTCCATCAGTTTTTTCATCTGTTTAATAAATTGCGGATCAATTTTCACCCATTGACCGCGGATGTTGACGAGACGCCTGTTGTTTGCGACAAGCTCATTGAATTCATCCTCTGTCAGCTCAATTCCGTTTGTGGCGAATCTCCAGTTGAAATCAAGCAGGGCGTTCATGCCGACGAAGGACTCGCCCCGCGGTGAGGAAGACACTTTCGCCTTGAGCATCATATTGCTGTCCCGGACAATCTGCCACCATGATGGGAGAAGAATCTCAACGCCCATATCGACAAGGGTCTCACTCGCTTCCGATAAGAAGATCCATGCCTCTTCTTCAGAAATCAGCGTCGTTCCCGAATCAAACGAAAGCCAGGGAACCGTTCTGCGGAAGCGGTCCTGCTCACGCGCGATTTTTCCGCTGTATGCCTGCCACGCTTTTTTCAGTCCTTTCAGTCCGTCGAAAAAGGTGATGGCGCCGGTTTTTTTCTCGCGTAAAAACATTTCGATTTTCCAGTCGTCGCCATCGAAATCAGGCTCGTTTAATCGCAGGCCGACGGTAAACGGCGTCAGATCGTCATGCCAGCCGATTCCTTCGAGAAAATCATCTTCATCCAAAAAGGAGCCTTTAAATGTATGAACGGCCGGCGAACGGGTTTCGATATGCTGCCATTTCTCCCGCAGGTCATCATTGTACTGAATGTAGTCTTGTACCGCGGCCGAGAACCAGTCTGCCGTAAATCCTTCCAGCAAAAGTTCGCGGTCTTTGAAGCGCAGGACGCCATTTTGCCAAGCGTCATAATCCGGAAGAAAATCGCCGTCGGCAATAAATTCGTATATCGTCGAAGCCGCTTCAATTAATGGCTCCGTTTCCTTTGTCAGCTGCACGGTGCTGAATGAATTGAACGAGTTTTTTCCGAGCAGCTCGACGGTCATCCACGGGCTGAGCAGAACGGCCGGGGTGCCGATGAAGCTGACGTCTTCAAGAAACGTTCCGTAAAAGGTGGACTCATGCCATTGGAACAAATGAGTCTTCATCTGACTGAGAGTGAGCGGCTGCTCTTTCTCATCATGGCTTGACAGCGTAAATGTCCAATCTTCCATTTGTTCTACATGAATGAAAATTTCCTTAAGACTCGCCATCAATCAACTTTCCTTTCTGCAATTCTTCTTGAAGGGCGCGCAGCCTCTTGTAGCTTGCGCTCAGCTGGCTGATATACCGCTCCCATACCTGCTGTTTTTTTGCCTTTTTATACAGCGTCCGCAGTTTTTTCAAATGCCGCGCAGCCTCTTTATAGGCGCTGCGGTTTTTTTGGTCGATAAAAAAGGCCGCAGCCCGGTGATAGGAGGGAATGAGGGCTTCCGGATCGCTGGCGGCAATTTCTTTCAGGATGTCCTTTTCGATTTCCCAGACGGAAAAACCGACGAGGCTGTGAATCTCCACCCATTCCGCGTACCGCCGTTTTTCGTACAGATACTGGCTGTATTCAGTAAAGGTATAGGGAAGGCAGCCGGAAGCAAACCGTTCAAACAGCTGATCATCGCGTGAGTGCCGCGCATAATCTGCCAGCAGCACAAACAGTTCTCCGATAATGTCGCGCATTTCTTTAAACGGCTTATCAAGCTTCGTATAGGTCACGGCAAGAGGTTCGATGTGACCATACCATGTCTTCAGCCGTTTCCAGTCTTTTTTCGCGGTGAGCTCACCGAGCCATTGAAAGGTATACGGCAGCGCTTCAGGAGGGAAGCGGGACATATCTTCAAAGACCGCTGTATCATCTTTTTGCAAAAAGGCCAAATGAAGCCGTCCGAACCGCAATTCCGGCGAAAAACGGCGTCCGCTTTCCTGTGCGAGAATCTCCTGTTCACGCGCGATCCATTTCGGCCGGTTCAAAAGCGCGCTCCACATTTCGCCGAATACCCGGAGGCGTTCGTATTGAAAAAGCTCTTCTTTCAACAGCAGCCTGCGGAGCACCGGGGGCGTCCGGTCCAAAAAGGGATCAAGCGAGAAAGACAACGCGTACGTTTTCAGTCTGTCAATGGAGGAGTAAATCGTATCCATCAGCTGTTCCACATATGGATTGATGCTGTAATAATCTTTTTCGGCATCCAATCTGCCTGACTCAATCAACGTAAACATGTGAAGCCAGACGGCAAGCGCCGAATGAATCTGATATAAGCTTTTAAGCTCAGGTTTTTTCGGGGCGTGTTTTTTGAGCGCTGACAAATAGCCGTAATAAAGCCCCTGCATCGTCTGGCTTCCGGCCGGCGTCCGCGCCTCCCACAGCGAGAATTCCGAATCAAAAAAAGCGAGCCAGCTTGACAGCGACTCTTCATTCGGCAGCACTTTTTCCTGAAACTGCCGGCGGACAAGCTCCCTGCTTTCCTCAAGCTTTTCTCTTTCAAGCCAATGCTCGGTAAAGGAACCGACCCGGTCAAATTGGGCATATACGTAAAGAAAAACGGCCAGCACGTGGCGGCAGATCGTCTCAGACGGGCATGCGCAGCCGCTTTTCACCATGAAAAATAAGTTCAGCGTGACCCTTACAGGCACAACATCCTGCACATACGCGGAAATCTCTGTCGGGGTTTGAACCTGTATACGATAGACGGAATCCTGCCGATATAAAATGAGTGCCTTCTTCATCAGCTGAACATTGTCTTCATTGTAAGGAAGAAGTTCTTTAAGCTGTTCAGCCGCTGCGAGCACATCTTCTTTAGCAATCATATTCTGAAGCATGATTATCGCTCCTAACGAGTCACAAAATAAAAAGATTCCAATTCCTCTATTATATCGCAACACATGATTCGGAAAAAGTTTTTCCTAAAAAAGGACATAAAAACCCGAGTGTGTCGAATGATGTATTAGAGATTGCAAAACAGCACCCGACAGCATATAATAATCTTGTTTTCAATTTAATGGAAGCCGAAAGGAAACGAATGATGAAGAAAACGAAGTTAGATCAAGAGGAGTTTCTGAAGATTTTAATGCATGCGCACGACATCGGTGAGCAGTCCTCTGAGATGACCACAAAAGAAATGCTTGAGAATTTGATTTCTCATATTAAAAATGGATATGCAACATAAAATCCCGCGGGCTCTTTACCGCGGGATTTTTTATTGCTCCTGTAAAACCAGTGTATAAAACGCTTACAAAAATAAACCGGAAGTGTTTGTCTATTTTTGTCGAATATTGTCATTTGAAAAGGTTAGAAATGACAGTTCAAAGCTGTATAATCGTAATTGGAAAAGTTCATTGGAGGGAATAGGAATCGATATGGAGGTTATATGGGAGAATCTACAAGCATAAAGGAAATATTCGCAATACTGAGAAAGCGTCTGCTGTTTATACTTATCATTACCGCGGCGGCGGCTGCCGCAGGCGGACTCATCAGTTTCTTCGCTCTTACGCCGGTCTATGAAAACTCAACTCAAATTTTGGTCAGTCAATCCAAAAACAACCAAAAAGAAGTCCAATTCAATGACGTTCAAACCAACCTCCAATTAATCAACACGTATAATGTCATCATCAAAAGCCCGGTCATTCTCGACGAAGTAATTAAACAGCTGAAACTGTCAATGACTTCGAAAGAACTGGAATCGAAAATCACGGTATCCAGCGAGCAGGATTCACAAGTCGTGACAATCGCCGTGCGGGATACGGATGCAAAGCGGGCGGCCGTTATGGCAAATGCGGTTGCAGCCGTTTTTCAGGACAAGATCACAACCATCATGAATGTGGATAATGTCAGCATCCTTTCAAAGGCCGAAGCGGCGGACAGCCCGTCACCCGTAGAGCCTAACCGTAAGCTGAATATCGCGATTGCGTTTGCCGCCGGACTTTTGGGCGGGATCGGTCTCGCCTTTTTGCTGGAACACTTGGATAATACGATCAAATCGGAAGAACAGCTGGAATCGGTACTCGGCATCCCGATCTTGGGAACGGTTACTTCAATCAGCACAAAAGACAGCCTCGCTAAAGGCGTGAGGATGGCAGAAACAAAACAAGCGGGAGGCGGACATGTTGACGCGTAAAAAAGACAAATTTGCAAAACGAAGCGTGATTACGATGTCAGAGCCGAAGTCCATTAACTCAGAACAATATCGTACGATCCGCACAAACATTGAGTTTTCTTCCGTTGATACGGAGGTGAAGTCTCTTTTGATCACATCCGCCGGTCCGGAAGAAGGAAAATCGACTACCGCAGCCAATCTTGCCGTCGTATTTGCCCAGCAGGGGAAAAAAGTGCTTTTAATTGATGCGGATCTGCGCAAACCGACGGTTCATTTCTCCTTCAAATTGGATAACGGAACCGGCTTAACGTCGCTGCTGGTAAAACAGATTCCGTTTCAGAAAGCCGTTCTGCCGGCTGATGAAGCCAATCTGGATATTTTAACGAGCGGGCCGATCCCACCCAATCCGGCGGAGCTTTTATCGACGGATGCCATGAAGGGGCTTCTGTCAGAAGCAACCGACGCTTATGATAAGGTGATTTTGGACACGCCCCCCGTATTGGCCGTAGCCGATACGAAAATATTAGGCAGCTATACTGACGGGGCCATTATGGTGATCTCAAGCGGGAAAACGGACAAGGAAAAAGCGGCCAAAGCGAAAGAAGCGCTCGATTACTGCCCGTGCAAACTCCTTGGGGCCGTCATGAACGGGAAGAGACAAACGAAACATTCGGACTACGCTTATTATAGACAATAATGTCATAATGGGCGCGGTCCATTCTTTTTAAGGAGGGACTGTAATATGATAGATATCCATTGTCACATCCTTCCTTCCATAGACGACGGCGCGGCGGATGATACAGAAAGCCTCAAGATGGCGAGAGAAGCGGTCAGACAGGGGATTGATACGATCATCGCGACGCCGCATCACATGAAATACCGCTATGACACTGACCGGCATACGATCAAAGAAGCCGTCAGACTGTTAAACAAACGTTTGAATAAGGAAGGCGTTCCGCTGACCGTTCTGCCCGGCCAGGAAATCAGAACAGACGGAGATCTGCTGGCAGGTCTTCAAAATGGCTCGCTTGTCCCGCTCCATGATACAAAGTATGTGCTGGCGGAGTTTCCGGCGGATCATGTCCCGGCCTACGCTGAAAGGTTATTTTATGAACTGCAGCTGAACGGATATGTCCCCGTCATCGCCCATCCGGAGCGGAACAGAGAAATCCGCGAAAACCCATCCGTCCTTTACAGTCTCGTGAAGAAAGGCGCGGCTGCCCAAGTGACGGCCGGCTGCATTGCCGGGGCATTCGGGCGGAAAGCGAAGTCCTTTTCGCTGCAGCTTATTGAAGCGAATTTGATCCACTTTCTCGCATCTGACGCCCATAATCTCGGATCGAGAAATTTTTATTATCAGGAGGCGCTCGGCGTTCTGAAAAAAGAAGCCGGGGCGGAGCTGATTTACATGCTTACGGAAAACGCGGCGCTTCTCGTTGAAAACAAAGCTGTTTATAAGGAACCTCCGCTGCCTGTGGCCCGGCGTAAGCGCTGGGGTCTTTTTTAATCGTCGTCTCCATCCCGTTTAAATGAGGCGTAAGCGGCTGTTTTGCAAGATGATCTTTTTATGCTTATGCTATTATCAGCGGCCGGCGCCGTTTTCCTTTCAAATCCGCAGGCTTCCGGCATTCTGCCGGCGCCGGGGTCATATGATAATAACGGTAAGCTGCCCAGCAGCAATTTCTAAACGGTTGGGGGAACACGATGAAAATAACAGTGATCGGAACAGGCTACGTCGGTCTTGTGACAGGAGTGTCTCTTTCAGAAATCGGCCATGACGTAACATGCATAGATATTGACGAACGTAAGGTTGAGCAGATGAGAAAGGGAATGTCCCCTATCTTTGAACCGGGTCTTGAAGATATGATGAAACGAAATATCGGCCGGTATCGGCTGGCCTTTGAAACGAGCTACGAAAAAGGACTTGCGGAAGCAGACGTTATCTTTATAGCGGTCGGAACGCCGCAAAAAGAAGACGGGCACGCAAACCTTACCTATATTGAAAATGTCGCCGAAATGATTGCCGAACATATTTCAAAAGATGTGATCGTCGTGACAAAAAGCACGGTTCCCGTAGGAACGAATGACAGGATCAGCGAGGTTATTCATTCACGGCTGAAGGCGGACGTGAACATTTCGATCGCCTCGAATCCGGAATTTCTGCGTGAAGGTTCGGCGATTCACGATACTTTTCACGGTGACCGCATCGTGATCGGGACTGAGGACCGGCAAACGCGGGAAACGCTTGACCGGGTTTTCGCGCCGCTTGCGATTCCGGTTTATCATACGGATATCAGAAGCGCTGAGATGATCAAATATGCGTCAAACGCTTTTTTAGCGGCAAAAATCAGTTTTATTAATGAAATTTCTCATATATGTGAAAAAGTCGGTGCGGATGTGGAATCAGTCGCACACGGAATGGGATTGGATAAACGGATCGGCAATCAATTCTTAAGAGCCGGCATCGGCTACGGCGGATCCTGCTTTCCGAAAGATACAAACGCCCTCGTGCAGATCGCCGGACATGTGGAGCATGATTTTGAATTGCTGAAGTCCGTCATTAAAGTTAACAATAACCAGCAGTCTATGCTGGTTGATAAAGTGCTGAATCGTCTCGGCGGTGTCACGGGAAAAACCATAGCCTTATTAGGGCTGTCTTTTAAGCCGAATACGGATGATATGCGGGATGCGCCGTCCATTGTCATTGCGGATCGTCTGGCTGCTTTTGACGCCCGGATTACAGCGTACGATCCGATCGCTTCATTCCGGGCTTCCGAGCTGCTTCCGGATACGGTGTCTTATCGGGACTCCATAGAAGCAGCCGTCAGAGGAGCGGATGCCGTCCTGATTTTGACAGACTGGGAACATATTAAGCATTTTCCGCTTGAAGCCTACAAAGAGCTGATGGAAACCCCGGTTATTTTCGACGGGAGAAACTGCCACTCGCTTGAGGAAGCGGAACAGGCGGGCGTGGAATATATCTCAATCGGAAGAAGAGCCGTCGTGCCTCAGACTGATTCTGTCACTTAAAAGGCCGGCAATCCGCGCCGGCCTTTTATCATGCGGTTATTTAGAAACGAAGGGGGCATCAATCGTGGAAAAAACATGGCAATTGCCGAAACAAATGGAATCATCCCGCGGCCTGCTGGAACCGTCATCGAGGCCTTTTATCAAACTGCACGTCAAAAAAGCTGAAACGGGACGGTATGACAGTAAAATCGCCGGAGATCCCTATTTTCCGAAACATGAGCCGTATCCTGAAGATGAAAGCGGCAGGCCGATGAAGCTCCTCGCCCAGATCAATTTTGCGGACATGCCCGGACTGCCTGATTTTCCGGATACCGGTATTCTTCAGTTTTACATATCGGTCAGTGATGACGTATACGGTCTGAATTTTGACGACGGATGCGCGCAAACGGGTTTCTGTGTCAAATATTTTGAGCACGTGACAGAGCAAGAAGCAGAGCTCATGGATGATTTTTCTTTCGTTCAGGTTGACGATGAGTACGATTTTCCGATTCAATCAGAAGCGCTGATCACCCCTGAGCTGTCTGCTGAATGGGTGCTCCCGTCTGATTTTCAATTCAGGCAGTATGCCGGGATGGATGCCTTCGACTATTTCGAGCAGTTTGACGACGAGGTGTATGACGAATATACGGCGAACGCATTCGGCCATAAAATAAGCGGATATGCGTCCTTTACCCAGGAGGATCCGCGGTCTTATTCTCATCAGGACCATACGATTCTGCTGCTGCAAATTGATTCAGACGATGATATTGATTCGATGTGGGGAGATGTCGGAATCGCCAATTTCTTTATCAGACCGGAAGACTTGAAGAAAAAAGATTTCTCAAATGTTTTGTACAACTGGGACTGCAGTTAACCGAACATTTTGATCATCATACACGGCAAAGGAGACGGTTAAATCTGTCTCCTTTTTTTAGGGAATTTATCATGGATATATAGAGGAGATCTGTGAATGGATATGCCGGTTATGTGAGTCTTTTGGCGTTAATGATGAGCGCTCCAGCTGTTGAAAATAAGTCATTTAACCTATTTAAGCCGCTTTCTGTCTATTTTAAAATATAATATATGGAAATATAGTATGGAAAAGTCTGTGCTTTTTGTACGACTTTTTGCGTAAGACGAGGTGAAAACAGATGAGCCATTCAACCACATTAAGCCATATTAACAGCACAATCAGCCATAAACTGGGCGAGATCGAACACCAAATTGAAAAATTAAAAGAAGCGAAGAGAGAGATAGAATCTCTGCAGGAAGAGGGCATGTCTGAAATTAAAGACATCCTCAGACCGCACTTGGATCATCATTGGACCGGCACTTTCGCAGAAGAATTTGATGACCGGCGCGATCAGGCCCATACAGAAGCATACAGAATCGTCACAGATAAATACGACGGGTATATGTATCGAATCGGCTTGAAGATGACACAGCTTGAAATTGAAAAAGGAGGGCTCCTTGCCGCCAGAAGCATCGCGAGAGAGGCAGAACACCTGCTGACGCTTGGAGAAGAAGCCCTTGACGCGGTAGGAGACAAAATACAATCAATCAAAAGAAGCTGGAGTTGGTTTTAATGGAAATAAAACTCAAATACGGAGCCGTCATGAAGCAGCTTGAATCCGTCAGCAGCGCTTTGGAGGCCGTTTCTATCGGGAGCGCCGGTTCAAACGGAAAAAACAGACTCGACTATACCTCCAAGTATGAATCCCGCGAGGCAAAGCTTGTCTCCATGATCAGCGAATATAAGCAAGCCGTTCATAAGAATATCGCGGACGTAAAAGACAACGTAGACTCCCTGAAAGAACAGGACGAGGCGATCGCCGTAAAATAACGAAAGAAAGGACTTGCCGATGAGCAAAGTGTTTGAATCACAATCGTTAACGGATGAAGCAGACAAGAGAAAGAAACAATACGAAGCTCTTGAAGAGCAGCTGCATGCGCTCAAACAATCCTTTCAAGGAATGGCTGATCTCGGCGATGCTTTGAAAGGGAAAGGCGCAGACAATATAAAGGATTTCTTTCAGGGGCAAGCGGAAATCGCCGACAGCTGGCTGACGCTTGTCTCTGCTCAAATTGCGTTTTTAAATGGCATTTCAGGTGACATAAAAGATCAAAAACTGAGTGATTCATATGTGGAGACTTCATTTTTGGAGCACGAGCTGGCCAACGCAGACTTGAAAGCTTCAGAGATTGTCTCCGCTCATAAAGCAGAAATCGATTCGATTTTGTCAAGCATCAGCGATATTATTCATCTCGACACGTATTCACTTGATGCCTACGCGGATAAAATGGGCGATGCCCAGAAAACCAGACGTGACACGATCACGGCAGTCGATAAGCTTGATGAATCCCTGAGCACTGAATATCAAAACTTAGAATCCCTGGACAACGCAGTGCTCAGCAAATATTCCGTACTTATGCAGGCCACCAGCAACGGAAAAAACGCATCCCCTATGTACTATGACAAAAAAGCCTTCCACAGCAATGAGATCTACAAAAGCGTTATTGAAACAGAAAAACAGGGAACAGCATATATCGATGCGAAAACCCAACAAGCCGAAGCAAGACAGCTTCAGGAAAAAGCTGAAGAAGAAGCCAATAAACCATGGTACGAGAAAACATGGGATGGCATCTGCAACTTTACTGGAGAAGTCACTGGCTATTATGATTATAAAAGAGCAGCAGAAGGCGTTGATCCGGTTACCGGGGAAAAACTTTCAACCGCAGAACGCGTTACAGCAGGAGCAATGGCCGCCGCCGGATTCATACCGGTCGTCGGCTGGGCAGGCCGCGCCTTCAAAGGCGGAAAAGCCATTTACAAAACCGGAAAAACTGTCATTGCCGCAGAGCATGCTTTAGACGCCTACAAAGCAGGCAAATCCCTAGACATTCTCAAAATGACAGAAATGGGCGCATACGGCCTCGTTGCCTCAAACGGATTCTCAGAAGCGGTCACAGGCAAAGATATGTTTGGAAACAAAGTATCTGAGGAGAAGCGTAAGCAAGGGGCGCTGGAAGCGGCTTTGAGCTTGGTTGGAGCGGGCAGTCTGGCCAAATCGGTTGATCATAGTGTATCAATGTATCGAAAAGTGGATAAAGGTTCGACAGTTAAAGTGAAACTATCAGATATACGACATGTCGTGAATCCGACCCATGTGAAAAAAGTAGCTCATCAAACCTATCAATCAGTTAAAAAACGATCTTTATCGGTGATAGAATCAGCTGGTGAAACCGTACGTTTTGCGAAACAGCTGATGGGAACATTCCGAAATCAGCCAGCATACGCATATGCTAAAAGCAGCTACTATACTGAGAGTTTGATTAATAAAGAAGCTGTCAAGAAAGTCGCACAGTATCCAGTTAATTACCTAAAACAAGTTGCTAAAGACCATATTCACTATATTACACAAACAGGGAAGGTATTCTATGATGCCTCGTCGAAAGTGTTTCGTACAAGCGATGGAAAATTTGCGAAAAAACCGAAAGCAGATCATGTAGAAGAGCCTAAGGTGCTGAAAGTTGAGAGGCAAAAAAACGTTCATAGTGAAGGCACTAAAGCTGCTGGTGAACTAAATAAAGACTTAGCGAAAGCATATCTCAGAGATATAGAAGCCAAAACTGGACGAAAGGTTTGTAAAGAGCAGATCGACCATATAAAAGAAGCTTTAAGAAATAATAACTATGAGAAATTAACACCAAAAGAAACAGCTAAGCATAGGAGCAAATTCACATCAAGTTTGAAAGATAGATTGATTGCAGAATGGGAAGAAAAAACCAATCAAAAGTGGCCTAGATATACAGAAGAGGTTTTTGATAAGCATGGAGAAGTCGCCCGAAGTATTGGTCAACCGTACGATGCCCATCATATCATAGAGAACAACTTTGGTGGCCCTCACGAGTGGTGGAATATTCATCCGGCAAAATATCCGGATGAACACCAAGCGGGGATACATGGAAAGGGAGCACCATCAGGAAAACTTTTTCCAAGGAGGTAAAAATAGTTCATGGCTGAATTTGGATTTATAAATCATTTAGAAAATAAAACATATAAGGTACCTGAAGAGGAAATATTAAAAGCTGAACAAAGAATGAACGTAGATATTCCAAATGATTTAAAACAATTATATTTAGAAGTCGGTTATGGTTTTATTAAAGGTGAAAGTGATAATGCAATTAATAGGATATTGGGGCCAGGGGCAGTAGCCGACATTAGACTGAGAGAAGGAATTTTTGAGTTTGACCCAGATTTAGATGAACTTTATGATGATGAAAATAAACTTATTTTTTTTGAAGTAAACGAGGGTGTTTATATTTCGATAGATTTACAATTGGAAAATAATCCAATATTTTATTTTGACACTCAAATAGCTGAATCGTTAGAGGATTTTTTTAAAAAGTTCCTCAATGATAACGAATATTTTATTGATTTAATTGAGGATTAGACTTAAAAATGGGATAGTTAGAAGAATTAATTGACCTTGATTGGCTAGTGAAGCCTTTCAAGGTTTTTTTTAAAATGAATTGTTATTTTCTATTTAAGGTGACTTAAATGTCTGTTGCGCTATGAACCTGTCACAGGAGAAAAACTCTCCACCACAGAACGCCTCACTGCAGGAGTGTGAACCGGTGAGAAAAAAAGGTGATAAGTATGATGCTCACCATATTATCGAAAACAGTTTTGAGGGAGAACATGAGTGGTGGAATATCCACCCAGCTAAGTTTCCTAATGAGTATCAATCTGATATTCATGGGACGGGTTCACCTGCTAATGAACTATTCAAGGGAGGTAAATAATTGTGAAATATGATTTTATTAAAAGTTACAAAGAGAACACATTTTATCCAGTAAGTGAGAATGAAATTTTAGAAGTAGAAAATAAGTTAGGTTTAAGGCTACCTTATGATTTGAGACAGTTTCTTCTAGAGGTGGGTTACGGCTTTCTTAAAAAATCAGAATATAATATTAACCGCATTCTTGGACCTGCTTCAATCAGAGATGCAAGATTAAAAGTTAATGACTTTGAATTTTATCCAGATATTGAAGTTTATGAGGAACTTGAAGAAGATAAAGTGATTTTCTTTGAAGCAAATGAAAGTGCTTTGTTACTAATTGAATTAGGCAATGAACAAAATAATTCAATATATTATGATGATATAAAAATTGCAGATTCATTAGAAGAGTTTTTAATAGAACTTATGAAAAATGATAAATATTATCTCGATTTAATTGAGGATTAGGTAAATTAATGGACCTTGATTGGCTGCTGAAGCCATTCTAATTTTTTTATAATAAAATGTGTTTTCAAGAAGAAAAACTAAAACGCTACAGAACAATTAACAGTTGAAGTGACTTGCCGCATATACAGCCTTTCAACACGGGATTAACATTAGGAGATGCCTTGTTTACTGTTATAATTAGAATTGCTATAGTTAAAAACTTGCCGTGTTGTCATCGGCAAGTTTTTTTACGGATAGGATAACAATTTGGAGTACAGAAGGTGGTATAACAAGTAATGAATTTTGGGAAATATTATAATCTAGTAGAAGAGGTAATTGAATTTTCAAAAACCTTCAAACCTATAAAATCAGTTAATGTATCTAATTTTACTAAAATAATTAATGATCAAAAACAGGCTGAATACTTGGCTTATGAAGAAGTATATGGAGAAGACGAATATACATGGAAAGATATAAGGGAAATTGAGATGAGTGAAGTATGGGGGCGATTTTACGAATTAGAAGATAATCAAAAGCCGGAAAATATAGACTCGTTATTAGATATTTTTTCTGAAAACATCAGAAGTGCTTCTACTGGATATAATGCCTTTTTTGAGGATATAGTAGCTGACCTAAACAATTGTGCTATTAATAGAGCAATTAATGGTAATACGAATAATTTTTTTGAAAAAGTTTTTGAAATTTATAAAGCGGGTTATTTTCCATGTGGTTGGAATGGCGATTATCCTAACGGGAATTTTATCGTCTTGAAAAAAGATTGAGAGTGGATCTCAAGAAACAAACGTCAGTCTAATGACTAATCCAAGGGCTGGCGTTTTTGTTTTAATATATACAGTTTTTAGTTCTTTAGGGAAATCTCATAGAAATATGTTGATAGAAACAGTAATAAGGAAGGATTACGAAATCTACTTATCAAAAACCTCTTCTGTATGGCTTGGCCACTTTTGATTGGTTTTTGCTTCCCATTCGGCAATCAATTAAAAATAATTATATTTTGAAGTAGAGTTATCTATTTCATTATCTTAAATCCCATAATGGAGAAGTTGCCCGAAGTATTGGTCAACAGTATGATGCCCATTATACATAGAGAACAACTTTGGAGGCCCTCATGAATGGTGTGGAATATTCATCCGGCAAAATATCCGGATGCACACCACGAGGAAATATATGGAAAGGGAGCAACATCAGGAAAGCTTTTTCCAAGGAGGTAAAAATAGTTCATGGCTGAATTTGAATTTATAAATCATTTAGATAATAAAACATATAAGGTACCTGAAGAGGATATATTAAAAGCTGAACAAAGAATGAACGTAGATATTCCAAATGATTTAAAACAATTATATTTAGAAGTCGGTTATGGTTTTATTAAAGGTGAAAGTGATAATGCAATTAATAGGATATTGGGGCCAGGGGCAGTAGCCGACATTAGACTAAGAGAAGGAATTTTTGAGTTTGACCCAGATTTAGATGAACTTTATGATGATGAAAATAAACTTATTTTTTTTGAAGTAAACGAGGGTGTTTATATTTCTATAGATTTACAATTGGGGAATAATCCAATATTTTATTTTGACACTCAAATAGCTGAATCGTTAGAGGATTTTTTAAAAAAGTTCCTCAATGATAACAAATATTATATTGATTTAACTGAGGATTAGACTTAAAAGTGTGAAGGGTTTGAAGAATTAATTGACCTTGATTGGCTGATGAAGCCTTTCAAGGTTTTTTTACAAATGAATTGTTATTTTCTGTTTAAGATGACTTAAATGTCTGTTGGGCTATGAACCTGTCTTCGGGGAAAATGGAAATTATATTGAATAATTGGAGGTTAATTATGGATAATACAAATTTCAGTAATTTAACAGAAGACGGCAAAGTAATATTTTTTCTTGGATTTTCAGAAAAAGTTTTGACGGTATTTTCTCAAAAGGAAGATCAGGTCTTAGCAAAGAAAGTTATATATAAATGTTGGGATTGGTTAAAAGATAAAGAAAATATAGGGGACATTCTATATGAATCACTAGATAATGAAGAAAATGGGATAACATTAATTCAAGAGATGTCAGTGAATGAAACAGATGTAACAGCTTGGAACTGTATTATAGATGCAGTTGCTTATACTAGTAGAAAAGCATTTGAAAGAGAAGACGTCAAATATTATCCAGAACCAATTGCTTTAGTTGATGATACATTATTAGACCATTTTATGGATTGTTTTACAAAATGCATAGATAATGCAGATAGTTATATTAGAAAAATGAATATTTTATTGGATGCATACAAGAATGGGAACATTATGGGTGATTTACGGACAGAGGTTTTAAGGGAACTTCAAATACAAAACTAATTATGCACTCAATTGAAAAGGTAATGCATAGAAAAAGCACTGGATTTCCTTTTAGGTAACAAGTGCTTTTGTTTTTTACAAATTACTTATGCCTGTACAATTAAAAGGTGCTTACTTGAAATAGATACTTCATAATGGCTGTCCTCATGAAGTCCGTTACTGGAAAAGTCACTGGCTATTATGATTATAAAAGAGCAGCAGAAGGCGTTGATCCGGTTACCGGGGAAAAACTCTCAACCGCAGAACGCGTTACAGCAGGAGCAATGGCCGCCGCCGAATTCATACCGGTCGTCGGCTGGGCAGGCCGCGCCTTCAAAGGCGGAAAAGCCATTTACAAAACCGGAAAAACTGTCATTGCCGCAGAACATGCTTTAGACGCCTACAAAGCAGGTGACATTCTCAAAATGACAGAAATGGGCGCATACGGCCTCGTTGCCTCAAACGGATTCTCAGAAGCCGTCACAGGCAGAGATATGTTTGGAAACAAAGTATCTGAGGAGAAGCGTAAGCAAGGGGCGCTGGAAGCGGCTTTGAGCTTGGTTGGAGCCGGGGCGCTGGCGAAGCATGTAAACAAAGGCATACCGCTTGCAACCCATTCAAAAGTCCAAAAAGCAAACAAAACACTAGAAAAAGTAAAGCAATTCAAAGTCCCGACAAATGTCCGCGTGTACGCAGAACGCCCGGTAACAACTAATGGCTTCACGTTCGGACTCCCAACAGCCCGTATAGATGTGGAAACGGCCGCTGTGAAGGATCTTGGGATTGTGAAGATGGTTAGTGATGGCGTCCGTAAGGGAAGATCTCATAGGCCCAACATTTCTAAAAATCACGATAAAGTAGCACATGATGGGTATTATGGACGTAAAGAATTTAGAACGATGCTTAATAATGCTTCGTTCACTCCGCATGGACATAAACATGTTAAGGCTAAAACTCCTGAAGAAGCAAAACGTTTTAGTATGACAGGTAGAAAGGCTGCTCAGTACTTACCAGATGTGAATAACAAAGTTTTAGAAAAAGAAGCACTTCTAAAAGGTCATATTATTGATAATGGCAATAACAACTATTATTTCATTTATGATGCAGGAAAAACAATCGGTTATGATCTTGGCACACCAACCAACCTGGATTAGAGCAGAGTTTTCTGGCGGTGAATATCACGGACATCCGATTTCTGGAAGTCGATTAGATAAGTATTTAAAACAACTTGGTATTGATAAGTAATAGGAGGCTTTTATGAGAAAGATAAAAAAAATGCCAGAAGTAAGTTTACAATCCTTAAGGATTCCGAAAGGATGGACCATAAATCAAAACAGCTTTAGAGAAATTGATCCGAAAAATCTAGCTCCAGACGATGAAAAGTGGTTATTTTTTTCACAAGATTTATTGCAATTAACATACTCTCGTAAAAATTACTTACTTGATTTAGGTTGGTATCCAGATGCGGATGCTAGTGGATTTTATCAACTGGTTGTGATACAAAATGATGATTGGGATAACCCCATGTATGAATTTCAGTCAAATAACCATATTGAAGTAGTTGAAAATATAGAAATGATATTAAACAAAGTTACGAATAGTGAAATGTAGTTAATTGATTAAAACTAAAAGCTTGCGGAACCTGAATTGCAAGTTTTTCAACAAGAATTTTTAAGCGAAAAACAGACACTAGTTAACTTGAGGCAGGATTGATTTTAGGTGCACGTGAAACAAATACACCATTTCAACATAAACGAAAAAGAAGAATTTATAAAAACACAGCAATCCCTTAAACATAAAATTAACCTGTCACCCACCATCGCCCCAGACTCCATCAACACCTGCGCAGGCGTCGATCTCGCCTATTGGGATCAGGACGGCGAACCGTACGGGGTGTGCAGTATCATTGTCATTGACGCCGATACAAAAGAAGTCATTGAAAAAGTGCACAGCATGGGGAAAATCAGTGTGCCGTATGTTTCCGGTTTTCTTGCGTTTCGTGAGCTGCCGCTGATCATCGAAGCGGCGAAAAAGCTGGAGACGGAGCCGGATGTGTTTTTGTTTGATGGCAACGGGTATCTGCATTACAATCATATGGGCATTGCCACCCATGCGGCTTTTTTTCTGGGTAAGCCGACGATTGGGATTGCGAAAACTTATCTCAAAATTAAAGGCTGTGATTTCATAATGCCTGAAAATGAAGTCGGTGCCTATACCGATATCATTATTGACGGTGTGGTATATGGCCGGGCGCTGCGGACGCGGCAGGATGTGAAGCCTATCTTCTTGTCTTGCGGGAATGACATTAATTTAGAAAGCAGCTATCAGATCACGATGAGCCTGATCAATCAAGAAAGCAGACTGCCGATCCCTGTCCGCCTGGCTGACCTTGAAACACATATCCTGCGAACATTTTATCAGAAAAATCACGTATAACCCTTGCAGTTCAGGAGCTGCAAGGGTTTTTATTGATCAGGCCATCTGTGAAAATGGCAGGAACCACGTGCAAATTAAGCAGAAGCGAAGAAACAACTGTCATAGCGAACACATGTCGGTACCGAAATAAAAAAGCACCTGTCCAGGTGCTTTTCTTTATAAATGAGGGATCACAAGGCCTCCATACAAAAACGCCGCGATAATCAAAAATGCCGGGTGCATCTTGAATTTTGTCAAAGCAAGGAGGGAGATCCCCGCAATCACTATTGATTGAACCCAGCCGATAGCTTTGATTCCGTCTGCGCCGATTTGCCAGGTAAGAATGAGCATCATGACTGCAATGACAGGCTGGACGGACAGCGTCATGCCTTTGATGACAGGTGATTGGCGGAAGCGCTGAATGATGCGCAGCAGGACGATCAATGCGAGCGCCGACGGTACAACGGTTGCGATCAGCGCGATCAGGAAGCCGGGCCATCCTCCTGCGCTGTAGCCGACATACGCGGCGATTTTGGTGGCGATCGGGCCCGGTAATGCGTTCGCAAGTGCGAGCATATTTGAGAATTGATCGTTTGTGAGCCAGCTGTATCTGTTGACGACTTCTTCAAACATCAGCGGGATAGACGCAGGCCCGCCGCCATATCCCAGCAGGTTTGCGATAAAAAACGCCATAAATATATAGATCATTATCATGGGGACGACATTCCTTTATCTTTTGAATGCTTATTTGTGATTTTGTTTTTCAATTTAAAATGAAACGCACCGTACGCTAAAAAAATGATAATGACAAGGCCGGGATTGATCTGTAACGTTTGCAGGCCGATAAAAGCGACGATAAAAAACAGGATGCCGGTGACCCAGCCGAAACCTTTCAGCGCTTTTTGCCCAAACTCGTATGCCATGATACCGAGCATTACTGCAATCACCGGCGTGACGGCACCGATCATGCCGGCAACAACCGCTGAATGGCTTAACACATTTACAGCGGTAAACAAGCCCGCCATAGCGAGGCATGTAGGGAGAATGTGGGCGAGAGTTGCCGCGATTGCGCCTAACGTGCCCTTTAGCCTGAAGCCCAGATACGCAGCCATTTTAGTGGCGATTGGACCCGGCAGCGCATTTGCGATCGCTAATATTTCCCCGAATTCATCATCGTCTATCCATTTGTATTTGTTGACGGCTTCATGGCGGATGAGCGGGATCACGGACGGGCCGCCCCCGAATCCGAGTATGCCTGTCCGCACCATCGCCGCCGTAATGTCCCAATAGGGGTTTTTCATTGCCGTGTCCTCCTTACAGCTTCATGCCCATTCTGCTTTTATACCGTTTAATCAGCATTTGGCAATCGACACTGACGACGCCTTTTTGCGTATAGAGCCGTTTTGTCAAAAACTCTTCCATCTCCTGATCATTTGCGAAAATGCCGTGCATATGCAGCTTGCTCGGACCTGTCATATGATAAAGGCTTGTCACGGCGGGCTCCTGTTCAAGCTTTAATGCCGTTTCCTCCAAATACTGCGGCTCCACCTCCACATTAAAAAACACAGACACATGACGTCCGATTTTCGCCGGGTTGATGACGGCGGTGAATTTTTCAATCACGCCGGCATCCAGTAAATGCTGGATGCGCTGCTGAACCGCCACTCGCGACAGATTAACCCGCTTTCCTAAGTCTGTATAGGAAATCCTCCCTTCCTCGTGCAGAATCGAGAGAATATGTTTATCCGTTTCATCAAGTACAAGATTCGGAATTCTGTACTCATGTTCCAATCGGTTTCACCTTCCTTCATTTGGCAGATATTATTGTATCATGAAATCTTACGGAATGAAGGAGAATTTTTTAATTATTTTCGATATGTAATAAATCAGGTTCATTTCCTATCGTAAGGTAAATAATGCGTGAGATTTTCTTCCAGGAAAGTAGATGCCCCACGGTGCCGTTTTTTATAATTGAGAAAATTTGTAAAGGGGCTTGCCATGAATACTTCAACCATCGGAACGAAACAAATGGTCGTCAGTCCGCATTATCTTGCTTCTCAGGCGGGTGCCGGCATTCTCGAGAAGGGCGGCAACGCGTTTGATGCGGCGGTGGCGGTCAGCGCCTGCCTGGCAGTCGTGTATCCGCATATGACAGGGATTGGCGGAGATTCATTTTGGCTTACATATCATCAAGAATCGGGCAGGATAAAAGCATATAACGGGAGCGGCCGTTCAGGAATGCAGGTGACGAGAGACTTGTATCGGGGCAGAGAAGCGATACCTCTGCGCGGGACAGAAAGCGCCATTACCGTTCCGGGAATGGCGGACAGCTGGGATGCCGTGCTTTCGGCGTACGGACGTCTTTCGCTCGCTGAGGTGCTGAAGCCTGCTCTTGATTATGCGGCAAACGGATTTCCGGTATCCGTCGATCAGTGCGCCCACACAGAACGTAATCTCGCTCTTTTAGCCTCGATGCCGTATACCTCGTCCATTTTTACGAGAAACAAAAAAACGCCCATGCCAGGCGAGCGGTTTGTCCAAAAGGATCTGGCGGCCAGCTTGGAACAGCTTGCCGAAAAAGGCAGGAGTGCATTTTATGAAGGAGATCTCGCTCAAAGCATCACATCATTTCTGCAGAACAACGGCGGGCGTCTGACGCTTGAAGATTTTAAAGCCCATCGCGGCGAGTGGTCGGACCCGGTATCCTCTGATTACCGCGGGTGCCGAATCTATCAGGCTCCGCCGAATTCACAGGGCTTTACAGGCTTAATGACGCTCAATATATTGGAAAACTATGATTTTACCCAGATTGAACACGGCTCCTTTGAATATTATCATCTGCTGATCGAGGCGCTGAAAAAGAGTTTTCAGCACCGGAATGAAGTGCTGACTGATCCTGCGTTTTCTCATATTCCGCTGGATCGGCTGCTTGATAAACGGTATGCAAAGCAGCTGGCGGAAGAAATCGGTGATATGGCTGCGCCGGCGGTAAGCCGGCCGGTCGGAAGCGACACCGCTTACGCCGCCGTCGCCGATGCGGAAGGAAATGCCGTTTCCTTTATTCAGAGCCTTTATTTCGAGTTCGGGTCTGCCGTGACGGCGGGGGAGACGGGCATTCTGCTGCAAAACCGCGGGTCATTTTTCTCACTGGATGAATCTCATGTCAATACACTTGAACCGGGCAAGCGGACGTTCCACACACTCATGCCGGCGATGGCCTTTAAAGAAGGAAAGCCGCACATCCTGTACGGAACCCAGGGAGGGGAAGGCCAGCCGCAAACTCAGACGGCGGTGATTACGCGCATCATTGATTACAAAATGGATCCGCAGCAGGCTGTCAGTGAGCCGCGCTGGGTCTGGGGACGGACATGGGGAGAGGAGTACGAAGGGCTGAGGGTCGAAAGCAGAATCAGCCCCGAAACGAGGGAAGCGTTAAAGCATTGCGGTCACCGCGTTGAGACCGTTGGCGATTTTGACAGGCTCATGGGACACGCAGCAGCGATCGTCATTGATGAAGAAGGCTTTCTCAAAGGCGGAACCGACCCGCGCGGAGACGGAGCGGCTGCAGGAGTATAGAGCATGATCCGCTAAAAAGGGTGAAAAAAATAAGCACGCCAAGTGCCGCGGAAAGACCCGCGTAAAACGAATCGTACACATATTGCTTTTTCTCCTGCTGGTGCCAGCCGTTGCAGCAAAAAAACATAGAAATAACTCCCGCAAATACGTACAATTCATTGAAAAATGTCACCGCTGCGGTGCCTATAATAAGCAGTGAAATTTCGATCAATCGATGTGTGCCGTTTATCGGTTTCTGATTTTTAACAGGCATTGGCAAACCGAGAAGTTGACAGCAAACACTTGAAACATGAGACTGAACAAAACAAATACGGCTGAAAAAATCAGTAAATGAATGATATCCATGGTCTCCCACTAAAACTTGGTCATTCCTTTCATACGGGTGAGGACATTCTAAATTTCAATATTCTATAAGACATTAGGCTGTGTTAAACGGTAAATGGCTGAAAAAGACCCCTTTTGAAAGGGGTCTTTTTGACTAGTTTCTTCTATTATATTAGGTCCTGTTTCAGGTCGGACGGACGAGTGTATATGTCTTTCCGAGTCTGGCATATTCATTCCCCGCGAGCCTCGCCGCGGGCTGCAGCTCATCCATCCGTATGTAGCCCTTATCAGCGTCATATACTTGGTCATTCAAATGAAAACAAACGACTCTGCCGATGATGAGATCTGTTGTCGTTTCTCCGCTGTCATTTTGGAACGGAAGGTGGCGTTCGAGTATACATTCAAACCTGACCTTCGCTTCTTTTATACCGGGAACACTGATACAAGCGCTGTCTGTCACAGAAAGGTCTGTTATGCCAAGCTCACTGACATCAGGATCAAGCCTTGCCGCCGTTTTGTTAATGTCTTCAATAATGGACTCATCACTCACATGCACGACGAATTCCTGATGAACGATTGCATTTCTCGCGGTGTCTTTCTGCCGTCCGTCCGCGCGGTTTACAGAGATGGCAAGAAGCGGCGGATCTGCGGAGACAATGTTATAAAAACTGAAGGGCGCCGCGTTTACGGCGCCGTTGATAGATGAACACGTAGTGACAAATGCAATCGGCCGGGGAACTACAGTGCCGGAAAGCAATTTGTAGGTGTCTTTTGCGTTCAGTTCGTCTGCTCGTAAGATATGCATCAATTCGGCCGCCTTTCTTTTTCGTATAACCTGATTATACCGAAAGAAAATTCGGAAACACAACAAAAGAAACCCGGCTGCATATCTTATCTCGTGGCATATATCTGATTGAGGAAAAAAGGCTTCCGTTTAGCCGGCAGCCTATTTACAAATGGTGTTAGGTTGTTGGGGGATTATTTGTAGTTTTTCTTTACAACCCAAACATTTCCGTCTTTCCAGTACTCTGTTTTGCTGCAGTAATCGTCTTTTTTATGGCTGGTTTTTTTATGAGAACGGTAAGGTTTTTTCTGAGTGCGTTTTTTCTTGCGGCGGCACGATTTTTTATTACTGCGTGATCTTTTGTGAGAGCGGCACGATTTTTTATTGCTGCGAGATCTTTTGTGAGAGCGGCACGATTTTTTATTGCTGCGTGATCTTTTGTGAGACCGGCATGACTTCTTACGGCTGCGGGATTTTTTGCGAGAGCGGCACGATTTTTTATTGCTGCGAGATCTTTTGTGAGAGCGGCATGATTTTTTATGGCTGCGTGATCTTTTGTGAGAACGTGATCTTTTATGGCTGCGAGATCTTTTGTGAGAGCGGCATGATTTTTTATGGCTGCGAGATCTTTTGTGAGAGCGGCACGATTTTTTGTGGCTGCGAGATCTTTTGTGAGAACGGGATTTTTTATGGCTGCGAGATTTTCTCTTCTTACCGCTTTTTTTGCTGTGCGGCTCTTGGTACAAATAATTTTTCAACCCTTCGGTACTTGCAGACTGTACTGCTTCTTCGATATCAGAATGGGAATAGTGGCCCATTTTGAAACCTCCTCTTGATATATGTTTTAAGGATGCGATCCTTACTACCACATAGTACGCATGGAAGAAAAAAGTGTATGTGTGTTCTGCTGAGTTTTATATAAAATGCACAGCCTAAATTAATACAGGGAGGTTTACAAGTGAAAGACCAATCAAACTTGCCTCTATACCAGCTGTTTATTCATCCGAAAGACTTGTGGGAGCTGAAAAAAGACATTTGGGATGATGATCCGGTGCCCGCGGTGCTGAGAGTTAATCAAAAACGGCTTGACATTGATCTGGCGTACCGCGGCTCTCATATAAGAGATTTTAAGAAAAAATCGTATCATATCACGTTTTATTCGCCGAAAACATTTCGCAGGGCTAAAGAAATACATTTAAACGCTGAGTACAAAGATCCGTCGATGATGCGGAATAAACTGTCTCTCGATTTCTTCGCGGAACTTGGGACGCTGTCACCGAAGGCGAATTTCGTATCCTTGCAAATCAACGGCAAATATGAGGGGGTGTACCTTGAGCTGGAGTCAGTGGATGAATACTTTCTGGCGAAACGGAATCTGGCGGACGGCGCCGTTTTTTACGCGGTTGACGATGACGCCAATTTCTCCCTTGTCAGTGATCTGGAGCGGGATACGAAAACATCGCTCGAACTCGGCTATGAAAAGAAAACAGGAACGAAAGAAGACGATTTTTACTTGCAGGATATGATCTATAAAATTAATACCGTGCCGAAGTCGGAGTTCAAGGGGGAGATTGTCAAACACTTGGACGCGGATAAGTATCTGCGGTGGCTTGCGGGCATCGTGTTTACCTCTAACTATGATGGGTTTGTTCATAATTACGCCTTGTACCGGAATCATGAAACGGGACTCTTTGAAGTCATTCCGTGGGATTACGACGCGACGTGGGGAAGAGACATTCACGGAGAGCGGATGGATGCCGATTATGTCAGAATACAAGGGTTTAATACCTTGACTGCAAGGCTTCTGGATGAACCGTATTTCCGCAAAGCATACAAACAGCTTCTGGAAGAGACGCTTCAGACCCGGTTTACCATTGACTATATGAAACCGAAAGTCATGTCGCTGTATGAACAGATCAGGCCGTTTGTCGCGAAGGATCCTTATAAGAAAGATGAGATTGACCGCTTTGACCGGGAGCCTGATGTGATTTGCGAATACATTAAGGAGCGGTCCGCCTTCATCAGCAGTGAGTTAAAGCAGTGGAATATCTGATTTTAGAATGAAGGGAAATTTTTTGCAAATAGGCTGGTGAACCAGTTCCCGAAAAGAATCGGGATACGTATATATGCATTATGTTTTGACATTAATGAGAAATATGACTAGGAGGACAATAGATGAAACGCAATACGAATCGGCATCGGTTTGATGATAACTTTTTGCATGCGATGGAAGGAAAAGTGATTACTGTCTACCGGGGGGGCCCGGAGTCTAAGACAGGAAGATTGGCAGACATTCAATCGGATTATATAGCTCTTCAGGTTGATAATAAAATTGTTTACTATCAATGGAAGCACGTGAAAAGTGTAACGGAAAATACGAGTGAGACAGTATCGCCGGCCGAGTCGGCAGAATGCGAAAAAGCTGATGATTTCCAAGACCTGATCAGCCGGATGACCAATCGCACGGTGCAGTTGAATCAGGGAGGTCCGGAATCGAAAAGAGGAAAGCTTCACGAAACAGGGGACGATTTTCTTGTGCTGGAAACGGAAGATGACGGAATTGTATATTTTAACACCGACCATGTCAAAAGCATCAGCGCGGAACAAGAAGATGATCAAGAGGATGAGCGTACAGAGTTTGAAATGGCCGATGATTTTCACGGCATATTTAAATGCCTGATCCACAAATGGGTTTCTATCAACCGCGGCGGTCCTGAAGCCGTTGAAGGTATACTTGTGGATAATTCCGACGGCCACTATACCCTTGTGAAAGATAAAGAAGTGCTGCGAATCCATCCGCTTCATATCAAGAGTATAAGCGCAGGGGCAAAAGGAGCAGCTAAAAAAGAGGAGAATAAAAACGAGAATCAAGGTGAGAAAGAGTGTACTGAAGAGGAATCACATGAGGAGCATCATACTTCCTCTGAAAAATCGAAAAGATCATCAAGATCGGTTCGATCCTCAAAACGGGATGAAGAGGACTCTTATAGTTACGCCACTGTATTAAGAACAATAGATTATCGGTGGAAACGCGGCCGTAAATGACCGGAAAGATTGTCCGTAAACGCGGGAGAGGGGGGATGAAATGGCTGGATTAAGCAGATTTCTGGATAAACAAGTCGATATTGAAATATCGGGAAATACAACATTTTCAGGAACTCTTTTAGATATCGGTCATGATATCATTGTGATTTATGACGGCCGGACTTTTCTTTATATCCCGCTGCTGCATCTTCAGCGGATGACTTTGACGCTGCCGGACGATCAGAATCAAGGGGCGTACACAAGAAAAGAAGGTCCGCATCCTGAAAAACAGGAACATTCATTTTCTTATCGAAATACCCTCCAGCATATAAAAGGCAGATTTACAGAAATATTCGTGACAGGAGACCGTTCCATTCATGGGTATGTGACAAGTGTTCTAAACGATTATTTCGTTTTCTTCTCTCCGGTTTATAAGACGCTTTTCATTTCGATGCATCATTTGAAATGGCTGACACCATACTCCAATGAGCAGACGCCGTATACATTAAACAGCTCAGAGCTGCCGGTTGTTCCCGCTAATGTGCCCCTTGTCCGGAATTTTGAGGAGCAATTAAAAAAATATATCGGCAAATTGATTATTCTGGATTTAGGAGATATACCGAATAAAGTGGGATTGTTACAGGACGTCTCCGCTAATATCCTTGAATTGACCAATGCAGAGGGAGATACTGTTTTTTGGAAATTGAATCATTTAAAAACCATGCACCTCCCATAAATAATAAAACTGCCTCTCTTATACAGCAGGCAGTTTTTTTCATCGGAGCTAAAGATAAATCCAACTGATCCAAACAAATAAAACGGTAATGGTAAACACAACGGTGAGAGGGACAACGATAATAGTCGTTTTTATATATTCCGACCAAGAGACTTTTTCGCCGTGCTGTCTGGTGATATGCATCCAGATAAGTGTGGCTAATGTCCCGATCGGCAGAAGCAATGATCCGATATCACTGCCGATAATATTAGCCAAATAAATGATTTTAACGGTTAATGGGTCGATTGACATTTCAGTTAATGTCAAGGTGCTGATCATTAAGGCAGGATGGTTATTGAACAAATTGGAGAGGACGGATGTAGCAATTCCCATAATAGATGCTGCGTGGGCAATGCTTTGTGAGACATAAGGCTCAATATACTGCACAAGCAATGCGGTCAGTCCGATATTATGAAGACCGTAGATGATAATATACATCGTGAAGGCAAAAACAAAGATATGCCATGGTGCTTTTCTTAATAAGTCTGCCGGGCCGATTTTTAAATAAAACCATCTCCAGCCAAGCAGAATGACTGAACTGATGACGGCCACAAGCGAAACGGATATGCCGATGTAAGAAGCTGCAAACAGACTGATCCGTACTAACAATACGAATGCCAAAACACAAAACATGATGTTCGTGCGGCTGTTTTGGGCCGGGTCCGGCGGAGGCTGAAGCGGATGATATCTTTTGTGTTTCAGCGAATCAAAATGAACCGGAATATCGGGGAGCTGCTTCGGCAAGCGGCGGTAAAAAACAGCAAACAACAGAAAGGCCATAAACACCAGTCCCAGCGTGCCGGGGATAAACATCATGTTGGTATACAAATAAAGATCCATGCCTATCATTTTGAGAGAAATTAAATTGACGATATTACTGACGCCGATCGGGGTGCTTGCTGCCGTCGCAATTAATACACCGCTTATTAAATACGGCGTTTTTTGGTGTCTTTTAAGTCCGAGATACTGTAATACCAATAGTAAAATAGGGGTGGTGATTAAAACGCTGCCGTCATTATTCAGAAAGAGCGTCATTGAAAAACAAAGCAGGTTGGTTAACCAAAAAAGCCGGATGCCTGACCCTTTGGCGCGATGGAGCAGCTTGGCTGCCGCCCAATTGAAAAAACCGAAGCTTTCCAGCGCGATCGCCATAATCATTGTGGAGATAATGGTTATGGATGCTCCGGTGACTTTTGACCCTATATCTCCTAAATCATGAAAGGAAACGGTTCCGCTTAACAATACGAGAATGGCGCCCAGCGCTGCCGGAACGGCTTCATTTATTCCCCCGGGTCTCCAAAATATAAAAATAATGGTTGCAAAGAAAGAAATCAGGGTCAAAATGACGCTAATATGTGTAATGTGTTCTGCCTCCTTTTTGAATGGGCCATTGCCGCCCCGTTATTTTTATCCCTCCTGATCAGTTGTACTGTATGTATACGAGTACAGGACGAAAGGTGTACTGAGCGTTTCTACTAATTTAATAAAATTCCATATAAGCACACAAAAAAAGAGGCTGCTTTTCGGCGCCCTCTTTTTTTATGCATTTTCCTTATCCGCCTGCAATAAAGCCTGGCGTTTATTCATAATCTCCAAGAAATGTTTCAGGATCGGGTTTTGATTGTCCTTGCGGTAGGCGATGACCCATTCGGCGGTAAGCTGAACCTGATTGATGTCGCGATAGGCGACTTCGAGATTAAACAGCTTTTTAGCTGAAGAAGGTACGAAGGTCACACCGATTCCGGCGCTTACCAACCCGATCACCATTTGATACTCCGTCGCTTCCTGAACGATTTTCGGTTTGAAGCCCGCCTGCTCGCAAAAGTTTACAAATTCCAGGTATAAAGTCGGCCATGTTTCTTTCGCAAGTGTGATAATCGGTTGGTTTTTTAAATCCTGAATATCGATTGTTTGTTTGGCGGTAAGCGGGTGCTGCTTCGGCAAAGCCAGTATGCAAGGACTGCTCTGCACCTTTTCCATATGTAAAGCCGAATGCTGTAAAGGCGGATGAAGGATGCCGATATCAATGTTTCCCTTCAGAAGCTCTTCCTGCTGTCTGAAAGAGGAAATTTCACGCAGATCCAGCTTGACAGAGGGGAACTTTTCACGGAATTCCCGAATGATCGGCGGCAGAAATTCATATGTGGCCGAGCCGACAAAACCGACGACAAGGCGGCCGAGCTCTCCCCGTGCGGTCCTCTGCGCCATTTCAATCGCTTTGTCTATTTGTTCGATCGCGTTTCTGCTGTGTTTTAAAAAACTTTCTCCGGCAGCTGAAAGCTCTACAACCCGTTTCGTGCGCTTTAATAAAGTCACGCCGACTTCCTTCTCAAGCTGTTTGATCTGCTGGCTGAGAGGAGGCTGTGTCATATTTAACCGAAGCGCAGCTTTGCCGAAATGAAGTTCTTCGGCAACGGCAATAAAGTATTGAAGATGGCGAAGCTCCATCCTTATCCATTCCTTTCCCTTTGTTAATTATTCGTGAAACATATTAATCATACGGCGAATTGATATTGGAGGTCAATTTCCAAAGAGTGTATAGTGAATAATATCACAAATTACTTAAAATTTTATATTTAATATGCATAATAAGGAGTGAGGGTGTTGGCAAAAGCAACAAATGAACTAAAAACCTCTGGTAAAAATCGCGGGGCGGAGCTTGTTGTTGATTGCTTAGTGGAGCAAGGTGTCACACATGTTTTTGGCATTCCGGGTGCAAAAATTGATGCAGTATTTGATGCGTTAAAAGATAAAGGACCTGAACTGGTTTTATGCCGTCACGAACAGAACGCTGCGTTTATGGCAGCGGCTGTTGGAAGACTGACAGGAAAACCTGGCGTTTGTCTCGTTACTTCAGGCCCGGGGGCATCCAACTTGGCGACCGGCTTGTTAACGGCTAATACAGAAGGTGATCCGGTAGTTGCACTGGCGGGAAACGTGATTCGCGCAGACCGGTTAAAACGGACACACCAATCATTGGACAATGCGGCGCTATTTCAGCCGATCACAAAATACAGTGTAGAAGTACAGGAAACAGGGAATATACCAGAAGCGGTAACAAACGCCTTCAGGGCAGCGTCAGCAGGTCAGGCCGGCGCGGCTTTTGTGAGCTTTCCGCAGGATGTTGTGAATGAAATCACAACTGTAAAAAACGTACGCAGCGTGCCGGCGCCGAAACAAGGCCCTGCACCGGAAGAAGCGGTCAGTGCGGCTATCGCGAAAATCCAGACGGCGAAACTTCCCGTTCTGTTAGTCGGCATGAAAGGCGGAAGACCGGAGGCGGTAAAACAAATCCGCAAACTGCTTGCTAAAACAAAACTGCCTTTCGTGGAAACGTACCAAGGGGCCGGCACATTGTCCAGAGAGCTGGAAGACCAATATTTCGGCCGGATCGGACTGTTCCGCAACCAGCCGGGCGATCTTCTGCTTGAACAGGCGGATGTCGTATTAACGATCGGTTACGATCCGATTGAATACGATCCGAAGTTCTGGAATGTAAACGGCGACCGTGACATTATCCATCTTGATGAAATTCAGGCCGATATCGATCATGCGTATCAGCCGGAATTAGAATTACTGGGCGATATCGCCGCAACGGTCAAACAAATTGAGCACGACGCGGTGACATTTGATATGGGCAGCCGTGAACAGGAAGTGCTGGACGAATTAAAACAAATACTCTCAGACAGCGAGAAGGCTCCAAGCGACCATAAATCCGACAGAGTGCATCCTCTGCAAATCGTCCAAGAACTGCGCAGCGCAATTGATGACGACGTAACCGTTACTTGTGACATCGGCTCTCACGCCATCTGGATGTCCCGCTACTTCCGCGCTTATGAGCCGCTGAAGCTGATGATCAGCAACGGCATGCAGACATTGGGCGTAGCGCTTCCTTGGGCGATTGCCGCCACATTGGTGAATCCGGGTGAAAAAGTCGTATCTGTTTCAGGAGACGGAGGATTCCTGTTCTCAGCAATGGAACTGGAAACGGCGGTCCGCTTAAAATCGCCGATCGTTCACCTTGTCTGGAATGACAGCACATATGATATGGTCGCATTCCAGCAAATGAAAAAATATAACCGTACATCATGCGTAGATTTCGGAAACATTGACATCGTAAAATATGCGGAAAGCTTCGGCGCCACCGGCTTGCGCGTTGAGTCACCGGAACAGCTGGCAGACGTGCTGCAAAAAGGCTTGAACACAGAGGGTCCTGTCATCATCGACATTCCTGTCGATTACAGTGACAACGTCCATTTATCAAGCGACATGCTTCCGAAGCAATTCAAAGAAAAAATGAAAGCAAAAGCTCTCTAGCACTCTGCGCACCATGACCTGTTTTCTAAAACAGCCCAATTCAAAAGGAGTGAAGGGAATATGAAAAACGCAAGTGACATCCAAGTGATGAGCCGCGGAGACAAGGGCTCACCTGAGGATCAGATTTATCAAGTATCAACAATGACATCTCTGCTGGACGGAGTATATGACGGAGATTTTGATATGGCTGACATTCCGAAGTTCGGTGATTTCGGAATCGGCACTTTCAACAAACTGGACGGCGAGTTAATCGGATTTGACGGACAATTTTACCGTCTGCGCGGCGACGGAACGGCTACGCCTGTTAAAAGCGGAGACCTGTCACCATTCTGCTCATTCACATTTTTCACGCCGGATATGACGCATACGATCGACGGCGAAATGACCCGTGAAGAATTTGAGCAGGAAATCGCCAGCCTTCTGCCTAGTAAAAACTTATTTTATGCGATCCGTTTAGACGGCGTATTTAAAAAGGTGCAGACTAGAACGGTAGAGCGTCAGGAGAAACCGTACGTTCCGATGATCGAAGCGGTGAAAACACAGCCTGTGTTCAACTTTGACGACATTCAGGGAACGATCGCCGGCTTCTGGACACCGGGTTACGCAAACGGCATCGCTGTTTCCGGATATCACCTGCACTTCATTGATGAAGGGCGCAATTCCGGCGGACATGTGTTTGACTATGTCATTAAAGATTGCAAAGTGACCATTTCTCAAAAAATGAACATGAACCTCAAGCTTCCGAATACGGCGGACTTTTTCAACGCAAATTTAGATAATCCTAATTTCGCGAAGGATATTGAAACAACCGAAGGAAGCCCTGAATAAACGAAAAAAGAAAGCCCATTTTTCTTCGGGGCTTTCTTTTTATTTGGCTGAACCGGCAATGATTAGGTAAAATACAGTCAAAAGGGAAAGGTGTGGTAGCTGTGAAAGTATTGGTATTAGCGGTTCACCCTGACATGGAGAACTCAGCGGTCAATAAGGCATGGACAGAAGAATTAAAAAAACATGATGAACTCACGGTCCGTGAGCTTTATAAAGAATATCCGGACGGGCAAATCGATGCGGAAAAGGAGCGTCAGCTGTGTGAACAGTATGACCGGATCGTATTTCAATTTCCGCTGTATTGGTACAGTGCGCCTCCGCTCTTAAAAACATGGATGGATCATGTGCTGTCGTACGGATGGGCTTACGGCTCCAAAGGAAAGGCGCTGCACGGCAAAGAATTGATGCTGGCTGTTTCCGTAGGTGCCGGAGAGGATGCATATCAGGCAGGCGGTTCCAATCACTTTACATTGAGCGAGCTGTTAAGGCCGTTTCAGGCAATGGCTAATTTTACAGGTATGACCTATTTGCCGGCTTTCGCGCTGTACGGTGTAAATGGGGCGGATGCGGCGGATATTCATGACAATGCTAAACGTCTGGCTGCTTACATAAAGAAATCATTTTAAAATGAGCCGCCGCTTCGCTTTCATCCGACAATATTTCCTGAGAAATATTTCGAATCCCCGACATTTTTGACTGTCAGAAAGAAAAAAACGGATTTCGCGCTGAATTTGCGAAATCCGTTTTGATATTATGTCAGTTTTTGCAGATCTTTTGTGCTGATATATCCCGTTGCGCCGCCGTAATCAACAAGCGCCCAGCCGAAATCAATCCCGCCGCGGGCTGTTTTTTTCCAGCCTAAGAAAGAAACGCTCGTGTTTTTAGCAAGGGAAGCTTTGACCGCTTGTTTTTCTGTAAATACTTTTGTTTTTGCCGTAGTTTTTACGGTTGTTGCTTCTTTGACAATATAATGAGTAGATACAAATCCTGTTTTTCCGTTTTTATAATGAACTTTTGCCCAGTCAGCGCTCGGGAATGAAACAACCTTTAAGCTGTCGCCTAAATGAAGGATATCAGCTTTCGGACTGGCTGCTGATGCTTTTGTTCTGACGTTCAATGCTTCCGCGGAAACGAGATAAGAGTCAAGCGGATAGCTGTACAGATCGTCAATCTTGACCGCTTCTTGCGCGTGTGTCTCGGGAAGAGGCGTTATTCCGGCAGCGGAAGCCGCTGTTATTCCCGCTGCAAGAGTCAGGATTGATGCCGCTTTGGCTGTTTTCTTCATCTCTATCTCTCCTTTTACTTCTTCTTTTCACGTTTTTCCGGAAGTATAAACATCGGACGGTTACTTTTGCGTTTGAAGTTTCAATGGAGCGGAAATGGTTTTTTTGATTTTTTCTCCTTTTAGCACCTGTTCCGCCGCTTCTGCCGCCAGTTTTCCGATCAGTTCCGGCTGCTGGGCGACCGTGGCTGTCAGCTTCCCGTTTTTAATGGAAGAAATCGCATCCTTATTTCCGTCAAAACCGACGACCAGAATGTGTTTGCCTGAGCTGTTGATCGCTTCGAGCGCACCGAGCGCCATTTCATCATTATGGGCGAACACGGCTTTGATGTCAGGATGGCCCTGGAGCAGGTTTTCCATGACGGTTAATCCTTTTGTGCGGTCAAAATCCGCCGCTTGTTTCGTTACGACATCCAGCTTTTTGTCGGCAATATGATGAAATCCCGTTCCGCGTTCCCGGGTCGCCGAGGCGCCCGGAACCCCTTGCAATTCAGCTACCTTGGCGCCTTTTCCGAGGTAGTCGGCGAGGTAGTCGGCCGCCATTTCTCCTCCTTTGATATTGTCAGAGGCGACAAGCGTTTCGACTTTGCCGTGTTCGGCTGAACGATCAAGCGCAATGACAGGAATGCCGAGGGAATTTGCCGATTCGACGGCGGTTGAAATCGCTGATGAATCGGTCGGATTGATCAGCAGTGCATCGACGCCCTGCTGGATCAGATCTTCTACGTCATTCGACTGTTTTGATGAATCATTTTGAGCATCGACAATAATGACCTTCATGCCCCGTTTTTTGGCTTCCTTTACAACTCCTTCTTTTAATGAAACGAAGAATGGGTTATTCAAAGTGGAGACGGACAGTCCGATTGTAAATTCTTTTTTATGTTTTGCGTTTGACGGCTTTGCCCATTGGGGCGGCTCAAGTGAACAGGCGGACAGCAAAAACAGTGATAATGCCGCAATCGCGATGATGGCTTTCTTCATAATGATCCTCCTACTATGCCGATTTTTTGCGGTCCAGCAGCACCGCGATTAAAATGACGATTCCTTTGACGACGAGCTGATAAAAAGATGATACGCCGAGAAGGTTCAAGCCGTTGTTCAGCGTTCCGATAATCAAAACCCCGATCAGCGTTCCGATGATGCGCCCCCGTCCGCCGGACAAACTCGTTCCGCCGAGAACGACCGCTGCGATGGCGTCCAGCTCGTATGATTCCCCGGCCGTCGGCTGTGCGGAATTTAGGCGTGATGTCAGAATCGCTCCCGCAAGCGCCGATAATAAACCTGTCAGAGAATAGATCATGATCTTGATACGGGGCACTTTGATTCCCGATATCAGCGCCGCTTTCTCATTGCCGCCGATGGCGTATGTCCGGCGGCCGAACGGTGTTTTGTGGAGAAGAATCCATAGGGCCGCAAATGCAATCAGCATCGTAATGGCGGGGACGGGGATGCCGAGAAAATACCCGCGCCCGAATAATTGAAAAGCGTAGTTTGTACCGAGTCCCGTAATCGGATTTCCGTCCGTATAGACGAGAGTCAGTCCTCGAAAGACGGTCATTGTCGCTAAAGTGGCGATGAACGGCGCCATTTTTCCTTTTGTTATTAAGAAACCGTTGATCATACCGAGTACGGCGCCGATCGCGCAGCCGAGGATGACGGCTAAGATCGGGTCAATGCCTGATACCATCATACCGGCGACTAATGCGCTTGATAAGGCGAGGATGGCTCCGACAGAGAGATCAATGCCGCCCGTTAAAATGACAAATGTCATTCCGAAAGCGATCAGTGCGTTAATCGCAACCTGCCGAAGAAGGTTGAGAATATTGAGCGGTTCAAGAAAACTCGGGTTTAAAACAGAAACGATCAACACAAGAATCAGTAAGCCGAGAAACGGACCGAGTTTTTGCGTGAAGGTATGAATGGAAAAACGCTTTTGTTCAGTTGGTGTCATTGGTTCAGTTTTCATTCTGCTGCCCTCCCGTGGCAAGTGTCATGATGTGTTCTTGTGTTGCGCCGGCCGCATTGATTTCTCCATTGATACGGCCTTCATGGACGACGATGATTCTGTCACTCATGCCGAGAATTTCCGGCAGCTCGGAAGAAACCATGATGATGGCGACTCCGCGATCGGTCAGTTCATTCATTAATGAATAGATTTCCCGTTTCGCGCCTACATCGACGCCCCTTGTCGGTTCATCGAGGATGAGAACTTTTGGACCGATACCGATCCACTTGGCGATGACGACTTTTTGCTGATTTCCGCCTGATAAATGCCGCGCCGCGATTTCCGGAGAAGCGGTTTTAATCGTCAGCCTTTTGATGAGCAGCTCAACGAACTCCGCCTCGCGTTTTCGGTCAATGATGCCTTTCGGAGAGAAACTGGTCAGGTTCGGCAATGAGATGTTTTCACGAATGGACGTATCCAGCAGCAGCCCTTCATCTTTGCGGTTTTCTGTAATCAGACCCAGTCCCTTGCGGATGGCATCATATGGATTCCGAATGTCGGTTTTTCGGCCGGAAATCCGGATCTCTCCGGAATCGAGCCGGTCAATGCCGAACAGCGCCCTCATGATTTCTGTCCGTCCGGCACCCATTAAGCCGGAAACGCCGAGGATTTCTCCGGCGCGCACATGGAAACTGACCTGTGAAAAGCTTCCTTTTTTTGAGGCGTTTTTCACTTCGAGCACCTTATCGCCGAGTGACGGTGTGCGTGTCGGATATCGATCGGTCAGCTCCCGCCCGACCATTTTTTTGACCACTTCATCAAAATTGGTGTCTTTAATATGCACCGTATCGACAGTAAGGCCGTCCCGCATAATGGTGATCCGGTCACAAATCGAAAAAATTTCTTCCATTCTGTGCGATATATAGACGATCGATACGCCGTCCTGTTTTAACGCCGTCATTACTTCAAACAGCTTGCTGATTTCCCGTTCGGTCAGCGCCGCGGTCGGTTCGTCCATAATAATGACTTCGGCGTTTGTCATCAGCGCTTTGGCAATCTCAATCATCTGCTGCTGTCCGACGGAACATTGTCCGGCTTCCCGATCAAGAGGCAGCGAGACACCCAGTTTTTCAAGCTGTGATTTTGCTAGCGCTTTCATTTTCTTCGTTTCCAAAACGCCGAATGCCGTCGTCAGCTCTTTACCGATAAAGAGGTTTTCAAGCACCGTCATGTCCGGCCATATATTCAGCTCCTGATGGATAAAGGCGATTCCGTGTTTTTCGGCTTCTTTTGGATTGGAGAAGCTCATATTTGTTCCGTTTATCGTAATATTTCCTTTGTCAAGCCGGTGCAGCCCGGTGAGCAGATTCATTAAAGTCGATTTGCCCGCTCCGTTTTCTCCCATTAAAGCGTGGATTTCTCCCGGTAGAAGCTCAAATGATACGCCGGAGAGCACTTGGTTTTTCCCGAAGGCTTTATGAATGTCTGTCATGCCGATGTGCATGCTGGATCCCTTCTTTCTAAAAAATCACACCCGCCTGCAGGATGCAGTTGGCGTATGGCGTCATTTCACCCGTTCGGATGACGGCTTTTGCTTTCCGTGTGAGCCGTTTGAATTCTTCATGGGGCATGTATTCGATCGTCTGCTCTGAGAAATGGCTTTCTATAAATCTTGCATTCTCAGGATTTGCGTCTTTGATTTCAGAGGCGGCAATCACCTTTTCGACTGCCATTTCTCCGGCGGCCAGTTTGGTAACGTCCCGAAAGGCGGGAACGCCCGCCGTTAAGGACAAATCAATTTTAGGGACACCATCAGGGACGGGGAGACCCGCATCAGCGATCGCGATGAGGTCTGTATGCCCGAGATCGGCTAATACTTTGGCAATGTGGCTGTTTAACATTCCGTGTTTCTTCATGACAGCAGCTCCTCGACTTCTTTTCTGGCAGGCATGCCGCCTTGGGCGCCGAAGTGCTGCACGGACAGGGAGGCGGCGAGGTTGGCAAACAGCAGCGCTTGTTCGATGTCCTGTCCTTCCGCGAGTGCGACGGCAAATGCCGCATTAAAGGTATCGCCGGCTCCCGTCGTGTCGACCGCTTCAACAGGGAAGGCGGGAACGAGCCGTTCCGCGATGCCGTCTGAGTACCGCACGCCTTGTTTTCCTTCGGTAATAAACAATTTGCCGGGATAGCCGGCGAGCGCTTCTTCTTTCGTCCGATCAGGAAATAAAATGGATGCTTCATGTTCGTTCGGCGTAAGATAAGCGGCATTCTCAATGGTTGATTGTTTCAGCGGGCGGGCCGGCGCCGGATTCAGGATAACCGGAATTTGATGCGCACGGCAGTAGCTGCACACTTCTTCAACGGTTTCTTCAGGGATCTCCTGCTGGATCAGAACAATATCAATGCCGGGAAGTTTCGCGAGCGCTGTTTTGGCATAAGCGGGGGAGATGTCATCGTTTGCGCCTTTTACGACGACGATGCTGTTATCTCCTTCTGCGAGCACAATATGAGCCGTTCCGCTTTTTTTATGTGTAATCGTTTCCATATAGTCCGTATTGACACCGTTTGCCTGGAGATTTTCAATAATTGCTTTTCCGTAGCTGTCACTGCCTACTTTTCCTACCATATATACGTTTGCGCCCAGGCGGGAAGCTGCTACGGCCTGATTGGCGCCTTTTCCTCCGGGCACGGTTTGAAAGTCTGCGCCCAGTACGGTTTCTCCAGCTTTCGGACGTCGTTCAGATGTGACGACAAGATCCATAGAACAGCTTCCGATAACACAAATTTCACTCACGGTGATCATCCTTTCTCGTCGTTTGTCTTTTCATGTATGTCACGGGCATTTGTATGGCCGTCTCTTTCGGCGGTTCTTTCTTTATCAATTGCAGCAGCAGGTTTGCCGCTCGTTTTCCCATCTCATATGCAGGCTGGCGAATGGTTGAAAGGGGCGGGAATAAAAGCCCGCTCTGCGGAATATCGTCATACCCGATAATCTGAATCTCCTCCGGAACTTTTTTACCGAGCCGCAGCGCCTCATGGAGTACGGCAGCCGCCGCAATATCATTGCTGGCGATGACGCCGTCGGTTTCCGGGTATGCGGCAAACAATTCTTCTGCTAAAATGGCGGCATCCTTGATGGAAAATGAAGCGGCGGAGATGACATTGAACTGCGCGCCGGCTTTTTGCAGCACATCAAGTGCGCCGTTAAAACGTTCCTGAGCGGTTTGAAGGTGGCCGGGCCCTTTGACAAGCGTGATGCTTGTGCTTTGGCCGCGGAGCATTTCCTCAGCCGCTCGTTTTCCGCCTGCCCGCCCGTCACTGAATACGGATGGGGCGCCTTCTTTTGTCCGGTCCAGAAATACGACCGGGTAAAGGCTGCCGCTGTATTCGGGAAGGTCGGGATAATTGGTGGCTGCCAAAATACCGGCAACTTGATTTTGTTTAAATGTTTGCAGGTAATCGAGTTCTTTTTCCAATTCTTCATCGCTGTTGCCGATGATCAGCCGGTATCCTTCCCGCTGCAATTCGTCTTCAGCGCCGCGGGCAAGCTGCGGGAAAAAGGGATTCGTAATATCCGGAAGCAAAAGCCCGACCAGTCTGGATTCTCTTTTATTAAGAGAACGGGCAACTTCATTCGGATAATAATTCAGCTTCTCCATGGCCAGCATGACCTTTGTTCTTGTATCTTCATGCACGTAGCCATTGTCATTGAGGACACGCGAGACCGTGGCAACAGAGACGCCGGCAGCGCCTGCGACATCTTTAATCGTTGCCAACAAACACTCCTCCTTCATTTATGTAACCGTTTACATAGAAAGGGTACCACGAATAAATTCGATTGGCAATAAAAAAAGAGGCCGGGGCCTCCTTTAATTCACGATACCGATTTGAGAGATATTCACTTTGATATCAGGAACAATCTCTATGGAAGGGTAGATTTCACGCCAATTGAGATGCTTGCCCCGCTCATAATAATGGGTTTGGTATCTCCGGCCGATGCCGAAAATATCCGAGTTATGCTCCTGAATATGGCTGATCACCGATCTGGCCTGTTCATTCAGATTGGCTGAGGCTTGTTTGTTAATTTGGGCGATAGCCGTATAAGAACTCAGTTTGTCCTTCGGATACTCCAAGACACGTGCATTCAGGTTTAAACGAATTTTCACTTTCAAATGCTGAGGATCTGTATTTAGAAATACAATCTTTCGCGAGGTATCCGTGATGCCGAGAGAAATGTAATTTTCAATATCCATTTTGTATTTGTCCCACAGTTTCAGATTAATATTAGCCGATTTATTAAATTGCCCGCTTAAAAGAGTCAGAAGGGTCGAATCCTGACCGAGCACCTCAGTCACTTTCCGCTGACCGCTGAACAGGGCTGAACCCTCTACCTTTATGGTCTGTCCGTTAATCGATAAATAAGGAAGGGCGAAATCCTCATTAGCCGTCAGCATGCTTGAACGGATGGATTGCAAATTTTCCATGCTGATATTTGATTCCGTATAAGCGCTTGTTAATAAATTCGTTAAATACTTGCTGACGATCAATTTCTGCCGGACGATCAGCTTCAGTACTTCAATCGCCTCGCCGTCCTTTACAACCGCCGGATGAGCGAGGAGCGGACTTTTTGGATCCCTGTAAAATACATCGAGGTATGGAAAAAGCGGTTTTTCCGCCATTTTCTCACCGATTAATAAGACTCTTTGCTTGGACGTGTCAATACGCTGATCAACAAGCTTATCCAATTGGAACCGTGCTTCACGGATGGTGTGCCCTGAAGCGCTGAGCACCGTCGTAACGAAGGAGCCGCCTGTTTCCTGTTCCGCCTGGGAGGACTGAACCTTCCGATAGGTGATGCCGATTTTATTTTTACCGTCTTGATCCACGTCGAGGCTTGCGGTCAGCACGAGAGAAATATCTTTAAATAAATTTTGGTCCCAGCAGCCCGCAAGCGTAAGGCTTGCACACATGAGACTGATAAGAAACGCTTTTTTAATGCGCATGGCGGACACCCTTTTTGCATACAAGGACAATCAATGTCATAAACGCCGGAAACAAATACACAAAAACAATGTCGGAAAGACGGAAAACCTGATCCAGCTGCTGTATCGTTTTATCCGTGCTTATGGCCCAAATAGATGGAAGAAAGACGAGAAAGGCCAGCAGATAAACAAACCGGCTGTGGTCTTTTTTGTTGAACAGCTTGGCCATTCCGGTGCTTGCCAAGTAAAACACGTTGGCCAATGTTGAAAAGACGGTCACGAACCAAAACGTCAAAAAGATCAGATCCGTCCGTTCGATAATTCTGAATGAAACGGTTTTTAACAAATACAGTACAGGCTCCGGGATAATCTTTATTTCTTCGGGGCTGATTGTGACAAAGCAAGTAAGGGTGATGTACAGATAGTAAAGGATAATACAGACGTTTGAAATCGTCATTATTTTGTAGCGCTGGCTGACGGTGCAGTTGATAAGGGGCCCGATTACAAGCGCCGCCTGAAATCCGGTAATGCTGACCAGTGTCTGCTGCACCCCGGTCAGCATGTCTTTTGCGGTTCCGTGAAAAATCGGCATAATGTTTGTCACATCAGCTTTTCCCAGCGTGTATAAAAGCGGCAGAGAGATCAGCAGCAAAAAAGGCGTTAAGATAAAGCTGAACCTGGCGATAGCATTCAGCGGGGCTTGGGCGATATAGACAGAACCGAGTATCAGCATTAAGCAGATCACCCAATTCGGAGTCAGAGGGAGCACCCAGATATCCAAGATCCGTGTAAATACAGAAAGAATGAGCGTGCAGAGAAACGTGAAATATAAAATATACAGCACTTGCAGCCCTTTGCCGGCGAATGTTCCGAACACCTCCTCCAGCATTTCGTACAGATTCATCTTCGGAAACCGGTGAAATAATATCATATACAGACTGAATGTAAGCTGGACAAGCAGCCCGGTGAGCAGAATGGAAATCCACCCGCTGCTTCCCGATTTCATCATCAGCAAATGGGGCAGCGCCAAAATGCCGATGCTGATCTGCGTCTGATTAATGAAAAACACTGCTTGAAGCCGGCTGATTTTTTTAGTCTTCATCTTTTCTCCACCCCCGAACATGTTTAATCTGCTTTGAATCTTGCGGCCTCAAATAAAACGGCCTTCTTTTAATGAACCAAGCCGGAAGCCGGATAAACGCATCCTTTAAGTCACTGAAATGAAACGGCGTCAGAGATGATAGATAAGGAATCCCGAGTGATTCAAGCTTGCACAGATTCATCAGGATAAGCCCGAAGCCGAGCCCGATACCAATAAAACCGAACGATGATGCCAGAAACATAAGCGGAAATCTGAGCGTTCGAATGGACGTGCTCATTTCATATGAAGGAAGCACAAAAGAGGAAACAGCCGTAACGGCTACGACGATAATCATCATATTAGAAATGAGTCCCGCCTGAACAACTGCGTCACCGATCACGAGACCGCCGACAATGCCGATCGTCTGACTGATCGGTTTCGGGAGCCTGATACCGGCTTCGCGGATCAGTTCGATCGTAATCTCCATAATCATGGCTTCTATCAGCGGAGGGAAGGGAATATCAACAATCGAATTTTTCATGGTGATAATCAGATCGTTGGGAATGACTTCAAAATGAAACGCAATCAGCGCAATATAAAAAGCGGGCAGCGTAATCGCGATCATAAAGGCGAAAAATCTCAGCACCCTCAAAAAACTGGCGGAAATCCACCTTGTGCTGTAGTCATCCGGCGATTGAAAAAATGAAAAGAACGTGATCGGCGCAATTAAGGCTGACGGGCTCCCATCCATCATGATGAGGACACAGCCTTCCATCACGCTTGCTTTTGCTTTATCCGGCCGTTCCGTATGAACGATCTGCGGAAATATGGAAAACGAATTATCTTCTATCGACTCTTCGATAATTCCGGGCGCAAGCACACTGTCTATACGCAGGTACGACAGGCGCCGCTTCACTTCCTCCACAATCTCCTGATTGGCGATATTCTCAACAAAAATGACTGCGACCTTTGATTTGGCTCGTTCTCCGATATCCATATAATGAACGGAGAGGTGGCGGTCCTGTATGTGAAACCGCAGCTGATGAATGTTCGTTTCCAAACTTTCCACAAACCCGTCATGGGCCCCGCGGACGATGCTTTCAGATTCTGGTTCCATAATGGAACGCAGCGGATTCTGCCCGACAGAGAACAGCTTCGCCTTACTTGACGCATCGCTGAGAAAAACAACCTGGCCGGCCAAAATCCCGTCGATAATTTTTCTGATCTCATCCGTTTCCGCACTGCTGACAGCATCCATCGCTTCCTCAAGTGAGCCGTTCTGCAAGTTGTCGCTTAACAGAAACTCATTCAGCTTCTGTTCTTCTATCATTTGTTCAATATAAAAAAAAGCGGTATGACGATCCTGCAGTTTGATCCTTCGTATTTTAAAATCACCGCAAACACACATCAGTTCCTGCATTTTTCGTACAGCCGATTCAAAATCACCGGGAAGCCGTTTGTTTTGTATATCCGCAGACATCAGACCGCCTCCTTTCCGCGTTATCTGTAGTTTTCAGCGGCTATTCCTTTTTTATGCATTTTATAAAATAGAGGAATTTATTGATGATGCTTGATGTTTTACCAAGAAGTTCACAATTATGGATGAACATTTCTTGAACGAATATAAAGATTTATTAAAATTATTTCAAAAGAGTGATAAATGGCCTGTAAATGGAACGAAAGCAAATAGACTTTCCGCATATAAATTGTGTATTTCCTGTAAACACTCCGGACCCGTCTGTTTCTGTCATGAGCAAGTCATTCCGATAGTTATTTTGGAATAGGACTGTCAGCAGGATATGGGGAGAAATGAATGACTTTAAGACCTTATCCTTAACAAAAAAGGCAGTTTGCATCCAGCGGACGGAGAGTCCCGAATCGTATGCGCAGTGCGGAAAATGTTGATATAACGGGCTGTGTAAAGATGGATTATGATTGCATCTTTTTCTTCCGGAACGCAAATAGTCCATTTAGTCCAAACGAATATCCGTAGGAAAATGTAAACGCATTCATTTTTCTTATAAAAAATTTAAGTGAGTTCGAAGTCCTGCTTATTCCCAAAAAAAGCAATTCGATAATAGGAAGAATAGCGCCGCTAATAGAGAAGTTTGGCTCAGTGCAGGCGGGGAGATTATGTTACATAATGCCGATTGAGAATTCATAGTGAAGCTATATACTGATGAATGAATTTATCAATACAGAAGGAGATGTCAAAAATCAATGTGGTTACTCATTATAGCCTGTGCTGCCGTACTAATCATCGGAATCATTGAAAAAAGGCGGCATCAGAAGAATATCGATGCTCTGCCAGTACGCGTCAATATTAATGGTATCCGCGGCAAGTCAACCGTAACGAGGCTGACGACCGGAATACTGATGGAGGCGGGCTACAAAACAGTCGGAAAAACGACGGGAACAGATGCAAGGATGATCTATTGGGATACACCTGAGGAGAAACCGATCAAACGGAAACCGCAGGGCCCGAATATCGGCGAGCAAAAAGAGGTAATGAAGGAAACCGTAGAACGGGGCGCCAATGCCATTGTCAGTGAATGTATGGCGGTAAACCCGGATTATCAGATTATCTTTCAGGAAGAACTGCTTCAAGCCAACATCGGCGTCATCGTGAATGTGCTTGAAGACCATATGGACGTTATGGGGCCGACGCTTGATGAAATTGCTGAAGCATTTACCGCGACGATTCCATATAACGGCCATCTTGTGATTACAGACAGTGAATACACAGATTTCTTTAAAGAAAAAGCCGCAGAGCGGAATACCGAAGTCATTATTGCGGATAACTCTAAAATTACTGATGAATACCTGCGGAAATTCGAATATATGGTCTTTCCTGATAACGCTTCCCTTGCGCTCGGCGTTGCCCAAGCTCTCGGTATAGATGAAGAAACAGCGTTTAAAGGAATGCTGAATGCGCCGCCTGATCCTGGCGCCATGAGAATTCTGCCGCTGCTCAGCACGAAGGAGCCCGGTCATTTCGTAAACGGCTTTGCCGCAAATGATGCATCTTCTACTTTAAATATATGGAAACGTGTAAAGGAAATCGGCTACCCGACAGATGAACCGATTGTTATCATGAACTGCCGCGCCGACCGCGTGGACAGAACGATTCAGTTTGCCAACGACGTGCTTCCGTACATTAAAACGAAGGAACTCATTCTCATTGGCGAGACAACAGAACCGATCGTCAGAGCTTATGAAGAAGGCAAGATTCCTGCTGATACACTGCACGATCTGGAATATAAATCAACAGACGAAATCATGGACGTGCTGAAAACAAGAATGCAAAACCGTGTCATATATGGGGTCGGCAATATCCACGGTTCAGCGGAACCATTAATTGAAAAAATCCAAGAGTACAAGGTGAAACAGCTCGTTAGCTAGGAGGAATAGGATAAATGTTCGGATCAGATTTATATATCTCACTTATTTTAGGCGTGTTAATCAGTTTAATTTTTGCGGAAAAAACAGGTATCGTACCTGCCGGTTTAGTTGTACCGGGTTATTTAGGACTCGTTTTTAACCAGCCTGTCTTTATTTTACTCGTGCTGTTAGTGAGTCTTCTTACATACGTCATCGTCAAATACGGTTTATCTAAATTTATGATTTTGTACGGACGCAGAAAATTCGCAGCAATGCTGATTACGGGAATCTGCTTAAAAATCGCACTTGATTTTCTTTACCCGATCGTACCGTTTGAGATATCAGAATTCCGCGGAATCGGTATCATTGTACCGGGTCTGATCGCCAACACCATTCAGAAACAGGGATTAACGATTACATTTGCCAGCACGCTGTTCTTAAGCGGCGCAACTTTTGCCATTATGTTTGCTTACTACTTAATCTAATGTAAGGTGTGTCAAACGATGAAAAAACAATTAACCTTTCAAGAAAAACTGCTGAAGCTGACCAAACAGCAGAAAAAGAAGACCAATCTTCACGTTTTTATCGCACTGCCGATCGTCTTTTGCCTGATGTTCGTCTGCATCCTGACAGGGAAGGCGGAGACGCCGAGTGTGAAAAGAAATGCCGATGACCTTGTGTCAGCCTCATTCGTCGGAGATATTATGATGGGCCGGAATGTGGAGAAAGTGACAAAGCATAACGGAACGGAAAGCGTTTTCCGCTACGCAAAGCCATTCTTCGAAGCATCCGACTATGTGTCGGGGAACTTTGAAAACCCGGTTACATATAAAAAGAACTACAAAGAAGCAGAAAAAAATATCCACCTTCAGTCAAACAAAGATGCCGTAAAAGTATTGAAGGACATGAATTTCACCGTTCTGACGGCAGCCAACAACCATGCGATGGATTACGGCCCTCAAGGAATGCGGGATACAGTTGAAGAATTTTCAAAGCAGAACCTTGAACTTGTCGGTGCAGGCCTTACGCTTAAAGAAGCCGAGGAAAACATTTCATATCAAGATGTAAACGGAGTCAAAATCGCAACGTTAGGATTCACCGATGTTTCCGGAAAAGGCTTTGCAGCTAAACGAAATGCGCCGGGTGTGCTTCCGGCCGATCCTGAGCTGTTTATTCCGATGATCTCTAAAGCCAAAAAGAATGCAGACCTCGTCATTGTTCAAACACATTGGGGACAGGAATACGATAATGATCCGAATGACAGACAGCGCCAATTGGCAAGAGCAATGTCAGATGCCGGAGCGGATATTATCGTCGGACACCATCCGCACGTGCTTGAACCGATCGAAATGTACCACGGCACTGTTATTTTCTACAGCCTGGGCAACTTCGTATTTGACCAGGGATGGACAAGAACGAGAGACACAGCGCTTGTTCAATATCACCTGCAGAAAAACGGCACGGGCCGCTTTGAAGTCACGCCGATGAACATTCACGAAGCGACGCCTGCGCCGGTTAAAAAAGGCAGCATCAATCATAAAACAATCATACGTGAACTGACGAAAGAATCGAATTTCAAGTGGAGCGTCAAGGACGGAAAATTAACGTTTGATGTGGACCACAGCGATATCTTAAAAAAGAAAGCGGAGTGAAAAACAAATGAAAATCATTAAAGCAGGATGGCCGTTTGTCGCAATCATTATGGTATTTATGTTTATGTCAGCTTTTAAATTCAATGATCAGCTCACAGATCAGGAAAAACAAAAAATTGACACAGAAATGCAAAAAATTCAGCAGGAGGACACAGCGGGCGCGAAATAAGCGCATGATTCCGCTTGCCGGCATATTTTTTGTACCGAATCCAGTAAAGAATGCCCGTATCGGGCATTCTTTTTTTATGCTCTCCTAAACATTTACTTAAAGTTACCGATGTAAAAACTAGTAAAAATAAGGAGAGTGAACAGAAAACATGCTCACAAGCTGGAGGAAGTACATCCTTGCCGGCCTTATGATTTGTCTTGTGGCACCTGCAGTAACGAGAACGGAAATTGCTGAAGCGGATTCTCAAGTTTCTGCCCTGATGGTTTCAGACGCGCAAAAACTTGTCGGAAATAAATATGTTTACGGAGGCGAAGAGCCTAAGGAAGGTTTTGATCCGTCCGGATTGATGCAGTATCTTTTCAGCAGGCAGAACATCCATCTGCCGAGAACGGTCAGTGATCAATGGAAAGTCGGAGCTGCCGTCAAAGAAAATGAGCTTTTACCAGGGGATATTGTTTTTTTCAAAAAGTCGGATTCATTACAAACAGCGCCCGTCCAAGACGGCCTTTATATCGGAAATGGAGAGATGATACACAGTTCTCCGTCAGCAGGCGTAACCGTCACAAGCTTTCAAAAAAGCAATTATTGGATGAATTTATATCTTGGCGCAAAGCGGATTACAAAAGATCCGGAGCTGGCTGATAATCCGATCGTTCAGGAGGCCGCCCGTTATCTCGACATTCCGTATGTATTCGGCGGAGGCACACCTGAAGAGGGATTCGACTGTTCAGGGCTTGTCCAATATGTTTTTGAAAACAAGCTTCACATTTATCTGCCGAGATCTGCGGAACAGCAGTGGCTGGTCGGTGAGAAAATAAAACTGAGCAGCATAAAGCCCGGGGACGTGATTTATTTCAGTGATACGTATAAAAAAGGAATTTCCCATGCGGGCATTTATGCGGGAGAGGGAAGATTCATCCAAGCGAGCCGCTCAGCAAAAGTCACCATTTCCTACTTGTCGGAAGATTATTGGAAAAAACATTTTACAGGGGTGCGCCGATTCAGCAATCTGGCCATTTCAAAAGAAAATCCCGTTGTGTCAACAGCGGCTGATTATATCGGAATTTCTTATCTGAAAGGCGGCGCTTCACCGGAAACCGGCTTTGATACGGCGGGATTTGTTCAATACGTCTATCAAAAAGCAAAAGGAATCAGCCTGCCGCGTTACGCGGAGAAGCAGATGCAGGCGGGCGCTCCGGTCAGTAAACAGGATTTGAAGCCCGGCGATCTGGTCTTTTTTAAAGCGGAAAGCCTAAACCCGGCCATTTATATCGGGAACGGACAAGTTATTCATGTCACTCTGTCCGCAGGCGTGACCATAACAAATATGAATACGAGCGCTTATTGGAAGGACAAGTATGCGGGCAGCATCCGGCTTCCGTAAAAAAAGACGTCAGAGAGTATCTCTGACGTCTTTTTCTTTTACCGTTTGGGCGCTCTGAATCCCGCCGCTTCCGCTTCCTCTACAGAACAGAACATTTCCACTTTACAGATAACGTTGATTCATCTGTTATAGGTGCTTACTCAACCTCATGTTTATCTTTTCAAATTCTTCAAAAGGCATGCACAGTGCGAATGCATATCGACTACCTAGACGAGCATAACTCGCCAATGGTTCGGATAGAGTTATTAATCTTTCATAAGGAGAGGGTTTAAATTGAAACACATCACTTTTGCTTTATTAGCAAGCATCCTGGTCATTATTGCCGAAGTGGTTCACAGAATAATTTTTAGAATGTTTGGCTTACCATTTGATCAAGCAATAATTTCTGGGGTGGATTTGTAGTTGTTTATTTTGTACTAGCTCTATTTTCTTCTTTACTCTTTAGAAATTTAGGTTCAAACAGTAGAAAATTCGAGGCTTAATAAGGGTTCTGGTGCTTTCTCCGTTTATTGAAGCAACCAAGAGACGTATATGTTATATGGAACAAAAAGACCGGCCAGCGCGCCGGTTTTTTTATGTCAGTACGTTTGCATAGAGGGATTGCTATCAGAAGCGCTCCTAGAGTTTTATGAGCACAGTGAAGAAATGTCCAAAAATTTGTATTTTTTTCGACAACAACCTAACCTTCTACAAAATATGACAAATTTCCCCATTGCAAGGTAGTAAAATCAGATTACCTGCTAAGCGAGTAAGCAGCAGGCAACAAATCAAAAGGGGGCAATAAAAATGTTAAAAAGTAAACTCAAAAAGATAGTAGGAGCTACAGCACTTGTTGGCGCTATACTAGTATCTGGATCACCAGCAGTAAATGCGGTGGTTAAGCCTGAAGATTTAATACCAATTCGAAACAAATACAAAGATGCTTATCAATTTCAATGGAATGGTAACAATAAAGTAACAGTTTTCTGGAGGGATAGTAACGGTGATTCTATTCATGACACATTTGATTGTGTAACCGTTATAGATGGTACTTGCTATGTATATAAGTAATTAGATCGTAATCAATCTTATTTTTCAATCCTGTCTCAATTTAAAAATGAACTTGAATAAAAGAGACAGGATTTTCATTAATAAATCAACTTCTGATAATAAAGATATGGGAACTTAGCTAACTGGCCTACAGTTGATATCCCCAATCGATTTAAATTCTCTTCCATCCTCCCGCCTATTCCCCACATTTTAGACAAAGAATGAACCTTCCAGAGCTTATTTGTTACATCTTCATATCTCCAACGGGCAATGCCGCTTTTTGTTTTCTTGCTTTCTATGTCAAGGGCCAGTTTATTAAGTAACATATTGTCGCCAATCACTACTGTGCACATCAAACCAAATTCTCTCCACATACTGCTTTTTTTAAATTGCTGCGGCCATTTCTTCAGAATCTTCCTTTCCTGCATCTAAAAAAGGTTCATCAATCGAATACGTATGAACACTTTCTTCAGAAACAAACCTATAGAATAGTTTTGTAATCTCAGTTGAGGGGTCTGTCGTCCGATCGTAGTATGTACTTCCTGGCGTGTGATAAATGCCGTTTCGGCTGCCTTTAATGTTGCATCCCTGTGAGGTGTCGGCTGCCTTCGTTTCGGCATGCCCGCCGGAGGAAGAGGCGGTGTTTTGCGCCGATTCAGCGTTTCCGGCTGTTTTTGTTTCTTCCTTTTGCCGCTTTAATGTTTTATTTTCTGACTGAAGCGTTTCAGCGGTCTTTTCGAGTTTCTTTTGTGAATCTTTTAATTTCTCATTGTCTTGTTTGAGTGATTTGTTTGTTTTTTTCAGCTCTTTTATTTCTTTACTGAGTTTTTCTTCATTTCCTGCTTCGGCTTCGGATTTTTCCTTTTCGGCCGCGGCGCTGATGCTTTCATATTTTTTCTCAAGCGCCTGATGTTCCTTCGTCAATTTTTGATAAGCCGTATAAGGGTGCTGTATTTCTCCTCGGCTTTCACGGCCGATGTGTCCGGCTCTGCCGAAGAGCCTCCGATCAGCAACAGGATAAACCCGCCGATGAGAAGGGGGCCAAAACAGCTTTTTTGAAAAACGTTTTTCTTTTTTTACTGCTTTGCATATGAGATGGAATATTCAAAGTATCCAAGTGCGAAGAGAAAAGCTAAAAATCCAATAATAGCGATTGCATTCGACATCATGAAACTCCTTTTTTTCTTTATTTTACAATTTATTTTCATTTTTAGGAATTCCTTTTTTAGAAACATGAAAAGCCAGGTCGTGGAAGACCTGGCTTTTGCCGGACAGATTTTTTATTGTTCATTGTCGAGAAGCCGGTTGATGAAATAGGCAACACCGTTTTCATCATTGCTTTTTGTAATATATGTGCTTTTTTCTTTCAGTTCATCAATCGCATTGCCCATGGCGATGCGGTTTCCGGCCGCTTCAAACATGGAGAAATCATTCGGGCTGTCGCCGATGGCGTAAATATCCTGTTTTTCTATTCCGTACAGCGAAGCAAGCTCCTTCAGAGCCCGTCCCTTTCCGGAACCGGCAGGGAGGATTTCGATAATGTGTTTTCCGGAAGAAGTCTGGGATAATTTCGGGTGATGTGTAATTTCTTCTTTGGCGTTTTTCAGTTTTTCCATATCAAAAGAGAAACAAAGGAGCTTGTAAATATGTTCGTCTCCGTTAAAAATCGCCTGTATATCCTGCACGGGTTTAATGCCGAATTGTTTGAACTGCGTCTTTGCGCCCTCCCACAATGTCTGAATATCTTCCTCAGGATTGGCGCTTTTCAGAATGTCCAGTTCCGCCTGCAGTTTGGACTCGCCGTCAAACGGAGACAAGAGATGATCATCCGTATAAACCTCGAAGTAAATATCGTTTCCCGTTAAATAAGCGGCGATATCCTTACCGGCCTGCTGATCCATTAAGAACCGGCTGATGAGGCGGTATCCTTTGTCGTGAACTGTCCCGCCGTTTGCCGCAATGATCGGAATATCCAAATCTTTTAAGAGCGCCTTAACATCAAAAGTGGCTCTGCCCGTACAGATGGCCACAAGAATGCCCGATTCATCCGCTCTTTGTAAAGCCGCTCTGTTTTCCGGAGAAATCACACTTTCCGAGTTCAGTAATGTGCCGTCTAAGTCAATGGCTATCAATTTCATATGTATGGATGCCCTCCTTAAAAATAAAGCTGCTTCATGTAGTATGTTCAGCTTTTTGTGAAATCAGCACAGAAAGCCGTCAGTTAAAAGGCTATACCTTCATGTCCTTTTTTTCAACAGAAAAACGGCGGGGTTTGCTGAAACCCCGCCGTGACATCTTACTCGTCTAAATCCTTTTTTAATGTCGCTTTCACTTCTTGAAGCTTCTCCTCATTCAGCTTGAAGTAATAAATATTTTTGCCGTACTGAGGAGTGTAAATATAGCTGTCTGAACCTGTCAGCTGCAAAGAATCCACTTTTTTCAGCGAGGTGATAAACGGAAACAGGCCGATGGCGTCATTAAGAGATAAGTTCATTTTTAAGTTTTTCCCTAAGCTGTCGACGATATCGTCATAAGAAGGGATCGAGCTTAACGATTTAGATTTGTTAATAATGGCGCTCAGCACTTCCATCTGTCTTTGTCCTCGCATCAGATCGGTGTCCGCTTTGCGTGTTCTTACATAAGCCAATGCCTGCTCCCCGTCAAGCGTCTGAACGCCCGGCTTCAGCACGACTTTTCCTTTTGTATCGACTTTAATTCGATCGGCAATTTTCTGGCTTTTTACATTTACCGTAATGCCGTTCAATTCATTGACGACATCCCGGAACGCGTTAAAGTTGCTCTCAACCACATAATCTACCGGAATATCAAGCATGTTTTCTACTGTTTTATAAGTTAAATTATAACCGCCGTAAGCATGTGCGTGCGCGAATTTGTCATAGCCGTGTCCTGGGATATTGACATAAGAATCCCGCGGGATGCTGAGCATTGTCGCTGTTTTCTTTTTCCGGTTGAAGGTGACGAGCACGTTGGCGTCACTTCTTGCGTCATCTACTGATTCGCCCTTATTGTCACGGGCGTCTATTCCTAAAAGCAATACGGTGAAAGAATCCTTCTTCGGATCAAACTCTTTGATCCGTTTCACGGACTGGTCGCCGCGGTCAAGGCTGACGTGCGCTTCTTTAGTTGCATTATTCAGTTTCACAAATGCGTAGGTGCCGACGGAACCGGCGATCACCAATAAGAAAGCGGCGAAAACCAGTACAAATTTCACCCATTTTCTGAGGCGTTTTTTCTTTTTTCTGCGTTGAGATCGTTCTTCCATATCATTACCTCTCGTTTCTATTCTTTGTGAAGCGTACCATAATTGTTGACTTGGAGCAACTCTGCAAATGAGAAAATTCTAAATCTTTCTCTCTATTTCGACAACATCTACTGTTATTTTTGCATCAGGTTCACATTATATTGGACGGCAGGAACCGGGAAATGTTTCGTCGCTTTGTAAAAAATAATCAGTAAAATAATGGATATTAACGATACGAAGGTTTGAAACAATCGGAAACAGGCAAAAGAAGCAGTAGAACAATTCCGCGCGGATACAGCGCAGGAAGAGGGGAGTCAATATAACATGAAAAGCATACACTCGAATAAATGGCTCTATTTTTTCGGCGCCCTCGGCGGTGCTTTATACGGATATGATACCGGGGTCATTTCCGGGGCTATTTTATTTATGAAAAAAGAACTGGGACTGAACGCCTTCACAGAAGGCCTTGTCGTCAGTTCGTTATTGGCGGGGGCGATTCTCGGATCGGGATTCGCCGGCAAGCTGACTGACCGGTTCGGCAGGCGGAAAGCCATCATGGGGGCGGCGCTGCTGTTTTGTATAGGCGGATTAGGTGTCGCATTTGCACCGAATACACAGGTGATGGTTCTTTTCCGGATCATTCTCGGACTGGCTGTCGGAACATCTACAACGATCGTTCCGCTTTACTTATCGGAGCTGGCTCCGAAGCATAAACGGGGCGCGCTTTCTTCGCTGAATCAGCTGATGATTACGGTCGGAATCCTCATTTCGTATATCGTGAATTATATATTTGCCGATTCAGGCGCTTGGCGCTGGATGCTTGGTCTTGCGGTTGTGCCGTCAGTCATTCTGCTGATCGGAATCTTATTCATGCCCGAAAGCCCGCGCTGGCTGTTTACGATCGGCAAAGAAGATAAAGCAAGAGAAATTCTTTCGTCATTGCGGGGAACGAAGAATATTGATGACGAGATTGATCAGATGAAAGAGGCGGAAAAGGAAAACGAAGGCGGCTTGAAAGAATTGTTTGAGCCGTGGGTGAGACCCGCGCTGATTGCCGGCCTCGGACTTGCCTTTTTACAGCAATTCATCGGGACAAATACAATTATCTATTATGCTCCGAAAACATTTACCAGTGTCGGGTTCGGCAATTCTGCGTCTATATTGGGAACCGTCGGAATCGGTGCCGTCAATGTTATTATGACGCTTGCGGCTATCAAAGTCATTGATAAAATCGGGCGGAAGCCGCTGCTGCTGGCCGGAAATGCGGGCATGGTCATCAGTCTGCTCGTATTGGCCGCGGTCAATCTTTTCTTCGGAGATTCAGCAGCCGCATCATGGACAACGGTTATTTGTTTAGGCCTGTTTATCATCGTGTTTGCAGTTAGCTGGGGACCTGTCGTGTGGGTTATGCTTCCGGAATTATTCCCGCTGCATGTCCGCGGTATCGGGACGGGTGTCTCGACTCTGGTGCTGCATGCCGGAACATTGCTTGTCTCATTAACCTTTCCGATGTTAATGGAGGCCGTCGGGATCAGCTATTTATTTCTCATATATGCCGTGATCGGGATACTGGCATTCCTGTTCGTCCGGTTTAAAGTGACCGAGACAAAGGGGAAAAGCCTTGAAGAAATTGAACAAGACCTGCGAAGCCGTAACGGCGGCTCGGAATCAGAGTCAAAACAGCAGACAGTTCATCCTTAATAGTCTGGTATGAGAGGGGGCGGTGATACACCGGCCCCTTAAAACTTATGCGTGCCGCGCCCGGTCACATAAATGACAGGAATATGTCATACGTTAGTATAAAGTCACGATAAAGGCGGGGATGCCGGTGAAAACGAGCATTATTATCCTTACATATAATGAGCTGGAACTGACGAAAAAATGTCTGGCCAGCATTAATCAATACACCGACAAAGAAGAGATAGAACTGATTATAGTTGATAACGGTTCATCAGACGGAACAAGAGACTACATATCAAGCCTTCCTGACGTCAAAGTTATTCTAAATGAAAAAAATCTCGGTTTCGCCAAGGGCTGCAACCAAGGAATCGAAGCGGCGGCGGGGGACAATCTGCTGTTTCTGAACAACGATACGATGGTCACCAAAAATTGGCTCAGCGCCATGCTGAGGGTGCTGTATCAATCTGAAAAAACCGGTATGGTCGGGCCCGTCAGCAACTATGTCAGCGGTGATCAGATGATCCATGACGCGTATCAATCGCTGGATGAGCTGGAGTCGTTCGCCGAAGCTTATTGTGAAAGGGAAAAGCATAACACGAAGCGGGTGCTCCGCCTTGTCGGCTTCTGCCTTCTGGTGAAAAAAAGCGTCATGGAAGACCTCGGCCCGTTCGATGAACAATTCGGATACGGTTCTTTTGAAGATGATGACCTATGTCTGCGCGCCCTGCAAAAAGGCTACAGCCTCTACATCGCCCGCGATGCCTTTGTGCATCATCACGGACACGCGACGTTTACGGCTAATCAGGATATCAATATCAATCAATTATATTTGGAGAACCGCCGGCGGTTTACGGAAAAATGGGGCACTGATTTTACGTACTTTACCCATCCGAGACCGGAAATTGCTGAGCTCGTTCCCCGGGATGCGAAACGGATACTTGATGTCGGCTGCGGCGCGGGGGCTACGGGACTGGAACTTCAAAACAGACAGCCCTGTGAACTGTACGGAATAGAACTGCACCCGCTGGCGGCGCAAGCGGCAAAAGGGCACTATGAAGCGGTTTTGCAAGAAGATGTCGAAGAAGTGAAGCTGCCTTATCCGGAAGGCTTTTTTGATTGCATCATTTTTGCGGACATCCTTGAGCACTTAAAAGACCCTTGGCGTGTCATTGAAACGTATTCGTCTTATTTATCGCCTGCCGGATCAATCGTATGCAGCATTCCGAATATTTCTCACGCCGAAGCGCTGTTCCCGCTTCTGCTCGGTGACTGGACATACAGAGACGCCGGTATTCTTGACCGCACCCACTTGCGTTTTTTTACGCCGCAGACGGTGCGCACGCTCTTTCCGGAAGAGACATTTGACGTAAAAAAACAGTCCTATACGTATGTTCACGTTGATGAGCGGGTGCAGCTGTTTTTACAGGAAATCACACGCATGGCGCAGGCGATGCAATTTCCGGTGACACAGCTGCCCGAACAAAGCCGGATTTATCAAATCCTCCTCCGTGTCGAAAAAACACACTGAAGCCTATCGTCCCATCGTTCCGAAGTTGACAATCTGAATGGAAACATCATAGTCAAAAGCGGCTTCAGAAAAGGTCTCATCCCAATGATTCTTCACTTTCTTCCAATAGTCGGGATATTGAACGCGGACTCTGTCAGAAAAGAATACAGGGTCCGTTTCATATTGATTCTGCAGCTTATCGATGACTTCTTTTACATCGCTTTTCAGTTTTTTTTCGAAAATCTTTTCCAGCCCGTTTAAATAATGCTGATTGAATGAATCCTCGCCGGCATATTGATCCTCTGACAAGAGGCCTTTTGTTTTCACCGCTACGTGAAATGACAGCTTTCCGTTTTTCAGCCGGGGGGTGATTTTGGATGTTGATTTTTTTATCTCGAAGGTAATCGGGTGTCCTCCTTTATCCATAGCGGGCAGCACGCCGCCCTGTATCGTTCCCATCAGCCAATTCAGGCTTTGTGTTTCGTATGATGACAGAAATCCTGCCAGTCTGTTTTGTTTTTTGTTTTTGATTATGGCCGCTCCGTCATACACCGTTTTTCCTTTTTGATTGCTGACGGCCTGAATGAGAAAGCTGACTTTATTATGGCAGTAAATTGATGCTCTCCCGATTCTGAGCGGTTTTAAAATTTTCCCGTTGTAGCCGCCGTTGTTCGTGAGGTCGATCAGCTTTTCCGCGGCCATGGGCTGCTGCTGATTCGGCGTCGGCTCTGTCAGAATATCGGACGCTTTTCCTCTTGCGGCGAAGAGATAGCTGCTCCGCCGCAATTCATCATCGCGGATAAAGTGATTCATCATCTGCAGTATATTTTGATCGGCCAGCAATTTATCGCTGAAGACCAGGACTTTTAAATGATCGCTGTAAACGGGCGGATCTTTTAAAGAGACCTCACTGACTGCTTCAAGAATGGTATCCCCCCGCGTCGTCACATTGACAAACACGGGCCGGCCGGAAGCCTGGCTGTTTTCACTTTGGGGCAGCAGATTTTGATAGGTTAATTTATATTGGCGGTCACTCGTTACATCAATGGCCACCCCCCGGGCGAAAGATACCTTTTCGACCTCCTTCGCGTCCCAGCATCCTGAAAGCATCATCAATATGAAAAGCGCCGCCGCCCATTTTATGAAAAGTGTCATGACGTCTGTTTCCTCCCGGCTATTTTCTTCAACCAGCTGACAAACCAAGTGAGAAAAGGAATCATAATGACGGCAAAAAACGTATACCCGAGAATATTCGCGAATGCAAACACACTGTTGATATCATCGGGGTACATCGAAAGGCCGAATGTCACCGCTAATAATCCTCCCAGCAGCCAGCCATTGTTTTTATTTTTCAGCCCGAAAATGGTGTTTAATCCGAGATGCGCCCCTTTAAAAGAGCCGAGCATACAGGTAAACTGCTGGCATGTCCACGTAATTAAAAGAAAGATATCAAACCGTTCAATGAAAATTCCCTGGATTTCTAAGGCATGAATAAGGGAAATTGTCGGATACGTCACCGTTTTTGCTTCAGCGACCGACATACAGCCGATTACGACAAGCAGCGTAAAGCTGTAAAATAAGCCCGCACTTCCGATGCCGAAGACAGCCGCCTTTTTCGCCTGCTTCGGATTTTTCATAAACGGCACCAGAAAAAGAATCACTTCAAGTCCCGAAAAATAAAGAAGGGTCCGCGGAAACAGCTCAAAAAAGCTTTTGTAGCCCCCTTCCATGACAGGACGGACGAAATCCAGATTAAACAGTCTCAGGCTGAATATGAGCAGCGTAAGCAGAATGATGATCGTAATCGGAAAAAGATAGGCATAGAGCTTTGAAATGGGATAGATCCCGCCCGTCACATGGTAAATGCCGACTGCCAGAAAGATGAATATGACGACACCCATCGGCGTATTTTTCAGTAAAAAGTAGTTGATGACTTCACCGAGAAAACGGGCTTGGAAACAGACGGTGACGACAAAATAACAGCTGATGAACAAATTCAGCAGCGAACCGACGGCGCGGCCCATAATCCTTTGATTCAGCTCATAAATGGTTTCTCCGCTGTTCTTCTGCAAAAACGGCATAAAGAGCAGGACGATGCCGATAAAAACGACACTCTGCACAAGAATAATGATCCATCCGCTCGGACTGTCGGCTGAAGCGGCGGAACGCGGCAGTGTTAACACACCGGCTCCGATCATTGTTCCGCTTACCATGAGAAGGGTCTGCATAAAAGACAGCTTGTCTTCCGGTTTTTTCATGGGGATCACCTTTGCCTGATTTTATCTTTTGTCTCTTTTCTGGTCGGCCGTTTTTTCAAAAGGTGTGTCGGCAGTCTGACAATCGTATCTTTTAAGTCCTGGCCCGGCTGCGCCATAATCGGAATGATATAGTCCTGACCGAAGCTTTTCAGGCGCATCAGATGGCCGATGACAAGCAGATAGCACATGATCAGCCCGTATAAACCTAAAATCGCCGACAAAATCATCGAAAAAATACGGATGAGCCTCAGCGGAAAATTGAACGCATAGGAGGGCGCCGTAAAAGAGGCCAATGCCGTAACGGATACGACAATTACCATCATCGCACTGACGATGTTCGCCTGAACGGCGGCCTGGCCGATCACCACGCCTCCGATCAGGCCGATCGTCTGGCCGATCGGCTTCGGCAGCCTGAGTCCGGCTTCTCTGATCATCTCGATCGTAAAAATCATGATTAACGCTTCAACAAAAGGAGGGAACGGGACATTCAATCTGCTTCCGGCAATCGTCACCGCCATTCTTGTCGGCAAAAGCCCGGCGTGAAACGTAACGAGCGCAATGTAAAGGCCGGGTAAATAAATCGTGATTAAAATGCATGTATATCGAAGCAGCCTGAGAAAGGTAACCGGAATCCACCGCTGATTATAATCGTCAGGAGAGTGGATAAATTCATCAATGGTAGCCGGCACCAAAAGGGTAAAAGGCGTTCCGTCCACAAGAACGGAAACCCTTCCTTCCAAAAGAGCGCCCATGACCCGGTCGGGACGTTCGGTCGTCAAAACGGTCGGGAAAATGGAATACGTGTTATCTTCAATGAGCTGCTCGATCGCTCCTGATTCCGGAATGTCATCAATGGTGATGGAATTCAGTCTTTTTATCACTTCTTTTACGACATAATCAGGCGCGATATCCCGAATATAGGCCACGGCGAGCCGCTTTTTCGTCCGTTCGCCGAGTGTGATCTCTTTGATCTGAAGGTTGGGATCACCGGACTGCTCACGCAAAAGCGCCGTGTTCGTCCGAAGCTTTTCGACAAAGCCTATCCTCGGCCCCCGTTCAAGCACTTCTGAAGCCGGTTCTTCAATATCCCGCATTTTAAATGTTTCCGTATCAAAGGAAAGGGCTTCTTTCCATCCTTCAGCCAGCAAAACCGATTTGCCGGAAAGAATGTCTGCCTCAACATCCTTAAGTGAAGAAAGCCGGGTGTGGCGATATCCGAAAGAAATGGATGACAGCGGTGTTTCAGCCGGTTCCTTCTGATGCTCTGCGGCCGTCTGCACGGGAGAAATAATATATTCGGCAAGCAATTGATTTTCGGTCAGGCCGTCTATATACACAAGACAGGCGTTACATTTGCCGTTTCCGTACGTAAACGAATAAAACATAATGTCATCGCTTTGGCCGAACCGTTTTTTCAGCGCTTTAAGGTTTTGGCCGAGCTCAGCATTTATCGTCACAATGTTCCCCCCTTCCATCCGTTATTTTAATTTGCGACAAACAAGGCATTTTATTCTGGAACAGGAAATGACTGAGCATTCCGCCTTATCCGAATGGTATAATGAGCAGGTCAGCCATTTATACATATTGTTTTTTAACTGCGGCTCCCTCCGTGTTTTAAAAAAGATACAGGGGGAATGGGATATGAGCCGCTTTTTAAGGGGAGGGGAACGAACATGACGCAAGAGCCGATTTTTTTACAGCCTGTATGTAAAGAAAAAATATGGGGCGGCACGTTATTACGCGAACGATTCGGATACGGCATACCTTCAGAAACAACCGGCGAATGCTGGGCGATCTCAGCCCATCCGCACGGGATGAGCACGGTCAAAAGCGGTCCGTATCAAGGGAAAACCCTGATGGAACTGTGGGATCAGCATAGAGAATTATTCGGCGGAACGGAAGGGGACCGGTTTCCGCTGCTGACGAAAATACTGGACGTCAAACATTATCTGTCCGTCAAAGTCCACCCTGACGATTATGACGCCGAGGAGCATGGACAGGGCGAAACGGGAAAGTCTGAGTGCTGGTACATTATCGACTGTAAAGAAAATGCGGAAATCATATACGGTCATACGGCCCGTTCGAAAGCGGAGCTTGTCACCATGATTAACAGCGGTGATTGGGAAGGCCTGCTGCGCCGCGTGAAAATCAAACCCGGCGATTTTTATTATGTGCCGAGCGGAACCATTCATGCCATTTGCGCCGGGGCGCTCGTGCTTGAAACGCAGCAGAATTCAGATGCCGCCTACCGGATATATGATTACGGGCGTACAGATCAAAACGGCGGAACGCGTGATCTGCATATCCGCGATGCCGTCAATGCCGCCACCGTTCCTCATGTGGACGGATTTTTAGATGAATCAACCGAAACGAGAAAAGGCGTCACCATCAAAACCTTTGTGCAGGGAGAATACTTTTCTGTATACAAATGGGATATCAGCGGGACGGCGGAAATGACCCAGGACGCTCCGTTTATGCTGTGCAGCGTTATAGAAGGGAGCGGCTCCATCATCTGTGAAGGCAAATCCGCAAAGCTTGAAAAAGGCGCGCATTTCATACTGCCGGATCAGATGCCTGACTTTACGGTAACCGGAGAATGCACAATCATCGTTTCTCATATATAAATCATTCGAACTTAATCCCGTCTCTGGGATTAAGTTTTTTTATTTGGAAAATTGGATGACTTCTCTCTGTAAAAATGAAGGATGCCGGCCGATAAATAAACTAGTTTGATAGAAACCAATTGAATCAGAAAGAGGAGAAGGAATGAAAAAGAGATTCGTTGCACCTATGTTATTGTCCGCCGTTTTCCTTGTCTTTAGCACCGTTACAGAGCACGCTGAGGCCGCATACAGCGACTATTCCGTTTATGAGCTGGAGACGCAGCAGCAATTTGCTTCTGAGAATGAAGCGCTTCAAGCGGCAGCGAAATTGAAAAAGGATACGGGGTGGCAGGCTGACGCAAAGAAAGCCGGAAATGCGCCGCTCACTTATCAAATCTCCGTATCAGGTTTACACGATGAAACTGATGCGAAAGCCGTGCTGAAAGATTTTACGAAGCAGACGGGTGTGGCCGGCACTTACAGCGCAAGCGGAAGCAAACAGCCGTACGTGACTGTCACATCGGGAGTTCTATCAGACGAGCAGCAGACGAAAAACCTTCTTGCCAAATTGACGAAAGAAACGGGCGTGACCGGCACCGTCAAGCCGACGGGAACAAAGCAGCCGTACATGCAGGTCATGACTGCTGAGATGGCAGCTGAAGCGGACGCAAAAACGCTCACTAAAGAGTTGACGAAGCAGACGGGGGTGAAAGCGTCATACCGTCAGATCAAGCGGGAAACAGCGCAGTTTCAAATCCAGTCAGGAACAATTACCGGCGATCAAAAAGCTTTTCAAATCCAAACTGATTTTCAAAAGGAAACAGGCTTACAATCGTCGCTGACAATGACGGCAAAGGGCAGCGCGAATATCACCTTGACAGCCTCTGACATTTCAAATGCAAATGATGCGGCAGGCTTAGCGAAACAGCTGCAGCAGAAAACGGGTGTCAAAGGGAATGTTCAAAAGTATGCCCAAAGCAAAACGGCAACCGTGTACAATGTGCAGTCAGGGTATTTTAACGGAGTCAGCGCAGCACAAAATGCCGTCAGCCAAATCAAGAAGAATACCGGCGTCAGCGGAAGCTATCAAAAAGCCGGCACGAAAAATAATTATACGGTCGCGATGAGCGGACTGACGGCTCAGCAGCTGCAAAGCGTTCAATCTTTCTTTAAAAAGAAAAAATGGCATTGTGACGCATCACCTGTCAAAAAGCCGGCGTCGGTGTCCGTTTACCGGATCACGGCAGGACAGCTTACCGCCGCACAGGCAGATCAAGCAGAGGCGTTTTTCCGCCAGCAGCATGTAAAGACGGCAAGAACCGCGGCGGGAAAAACAGCAGAAAATGAATACCAGCTGCTTTCTCAACAGACGGCAGACCAGTCGAAGATAAAAAAAGGATTGAATCTGCTGGCCGGATATAAGCTGACTGCCGTTTCCAAAACAGTAGCCAAGCAAACGGGAGCAGCGTACCAAGTCACAACCGAATCACTGCTTGATACGGCAAAGATCAATCGTTCACTGGATTTCTTCAAAGGGAAAAAAGTATCCGCCGCCGCACAGAAAACAGGCGAAACAGCGTATACACAATTCAGCATTGAAACGGCACCGCTGCTTAAAAAGGAAGACATTGACCGTGTGACTGCCTTTTTCAAGCAAAACAAAGCGGTTGGCACTGTGAAGGAGACGGGGAAAACCGCCTATTCACAGTACGTCATCAAAACCGAAAAGTTCAGCAGTAAAACCGTTTTAAGTAAAAGCATGAGCTATTTCAGCGCCAAACAATTGCAGGCCGGTTATACGAGTCAAAGCCAGCCGGTTTATGAGCTCCGCATCCGCGATCAATTCACGGGAGCCGCTTCCGCAGAAGCCGCTTCCCAAAAGCTGAAAAAGCTGTACGGATGGACGATGGCCATTTTGAAAATAAAGAACGGACCGCAAATTATGAATACCAATTACAACATCTCGGTTGCTGATATGGTCAAAAAACAAATGACAGTCAGCCCGCAGACTGATGCCGCGGCTTACGCGTCGCTTACTTACATCAATACGGCTTCCGGAACGGTCACAGCAGACGTCCTGAACGTCCGATCAACTCCGGAAGTCAGTTCCGGCAATATTATCGGCCAGCTGAAAAAAGGCGATAAAGTCAGCATCATCGGCCAGACAAACGGCTGGGCCAAGCTCAGTATGGGCTGGAGAAACGCCAGCAGTAATGAAGTCGAGCAATACGTCAATCCGGATTACTTCGCACAAGACAGCAAGTATTACTTTCAATTTCTGAAGCTTTCTCAGACAGCCGGATTGAACGCATCGGAACTGAATCAAAAAGTGCTGGTCAATAAAGGAATACTGACAGGAAAAGGCCAGGCCTTTATTACAGCCGCCGGCAAATACAGCATCAATGAAGTGTATTTGATTTCGCATGCTTTGCTTGAAACGGGCAATGGCACGTCAGAGCTTGCAAATGGCATTACGTATAATGGAAAAAAGGTTTATAACATGTACGGCATCGGGGCTTATGACAGCAACCCGAATTACTACGGCGCACAATACGCGTATAATCAGGGCTGGTTTACTCCGGAAGCCGCGATTATCGGCGGAGCCCAATTCATCGGTGCGTCATATATTCACAATCCTTCATACGAACAGGACACACTGTATAAAATGAGATGGTCTCAAACCGCGTCCCATCAGTATGCGACAGACATCGGCTGGGCGTATAAGCAGGTAAACCGCATGTACAGCTTATACTCACTGCTGGATGACTATACGCTTTACTATGATGTTCCTGTCTATATGAAAGTGTAAAAAAAGGGCTGAAGTGTATGCTTCAGCCCTTCTTCATGCAAAAAAACACCTGCCGTCGGATTCAGGCAGGTGCTTCATCTCTTTTATTCATTTTTGTCTCTGCAAATTTCAATAACGCTTCACTCGAATTCCCATTTGAGTACATATTCCATTTGTCCGAGAACCGCTTCATTTCTTCTGCGTTAAATTGCTCTTTCGTCATTTCTTCAAGAAGGGCTCCGCTGTCATGACATGCCTTCCCGGGAATAACGGACGTATAATTGTCGATTAAACCGCGCTTTTGATCATATTCTTCCAGATCATATGTGAAAAAGAAAATCGGTTTATTTAAAAGCGCGAATTCAAAAGGTACGGAAGAGTAATCCGTAATTAAAATATCTGCCGCCTTTAAGAGATCATGAAGACGCATGTCAGACACATTTTTGATCGATTCGCTTTCAAACGAAGCTGAAATATGATCCAAAACGGCAGGGTGAAGCTTTACAAGCAGCATATACTCTCCGTTTAATTCGTTTGTGAGCTGTTCTTCGGTGAATGGGAGCCGGAAGGACTGCATATCATAATCCCTGAATGTCGGTGCGTACAAGATGATTTTTTTCGGCCATTTGCGCTTCAGTTGCGGCTTGTTTTCTTCATAATAGACGTCAGTCAGGGGGACACCCGTTTTTAACAGCTGGCTGTCCCGTATTCCGAAGGACTTTTTAAAAACGTCAGCCATCGCGTCTGAGCCGACGGTGACAAAATCAAACGAACGGTACACTTTTTTAAAGCGGCTGATGTCTGATGCCGGACGGTTTTGATTCGTCACATCCTCAAGGCCGAACTTTTTCAAAGAACCGTTCGCATGCCACACCTGAATGCATGTCGTTTGCGGCCGGCGGTTTAAAACGCTCGTCAGGAGAAAATAGTTATCCGTTATGACCGCTTTGCTCTTAAAAAGGATCGAAACGGCCTTCACAAGATGCAGCGGGTTTTTTTCGTTCAGATAAAAAGAGCCGAGACCGTCCAGCTCTTTTTTCAGACTGACGGCGTGTCTCGTATACAGAACCGTCACTTCGTAAGAAAGCGATTCAGCGTGCGCCTTGTAAGAACGGATGAGAGCCTGCGCATTTTCTTCAAAAGATACCAGCAGGGTCAGATGGTTCTTTGGCTTCACAGGCTTGAACAAAACGCCGAGAACCGTCAGATATATAGAATAGAAAGCGGCGAATAAAGATCGCAAGTTCATAGATTACCAATCTCTTTTGCAGTTTTATTTGTTTAAAGCTGTTTTGTTTGATCTTCAGCCTGCTTGGAATACAGGCTTTTATTTGATTTATTATCTCTCAAAACGGTAAAAGCATACTTCGGAATGTTCAGCATCCTTTTCCATCTCCACGGATTCGTCACCAGCCGGTACAGCCACTCCAGATTCGTTTTGATCATCCATCGGGGGGCGCGTTTCACCGTTCCGCTGAAAACATCAAAGCTTCCGCCCAAACCGATCGATACAGCCTGAGGGAAAAGATGTTTGTTTTCATAAATAAATTGTTCCTGATGCGGATAACCTAAGGCGACAAAGACGATATCGGGTTTCGCCCGGGAAATCTGTTTGGCGACGAAGCGTTTATCCGCTTCATAGCCGTTGCTGGCTCCGACAACTTCGATATGCGGATACTCTTTGCTGATCCGATTCAAAACGGCATCAAGCACGTCTTGTTTAGCTCCGTATAAAAATATTTTTTTAGACTGCCGGTTTGCGAGACCGAGCAGCGAAAGAAACACATCGAATCCCGCAATTCTTGATTTCAGCGGGTGCTGCGTCAAACGGGACATTAACACGACGCCGATACCATCCGGCAGGACGAAATCCGCGGAAGAAATGACTTGATGATAACCTTTGTCTTTCGCCGCAGCGTATCCGATCTCGGGGTTGACCGTCGCAATGACGGCACCTTGCTTTTGTGCGATATAATAAGTGTCTAAATATGAAATAAACTCCTGTAAATTTCCATTAACATAAGAAAGGTTGTGCACCATTTCAGTCTGCATCTGCCGTCCTCCTTTTGTACGGGATTTCCTTTCACTTTTTCGTGACTTAGGCTAAGCTTTATTTTAACATAATACCTTCAGATAAACTTAACAATAGTTTTACAAAAATATAAATAAGATAACAATTTCTTTAATCATATGCGTGAAAACCCTGCTAAACTCCTATTGCAATAACATTTGTTAATAAATGGAATTTAACTTCGTTTTACATTAGCTTAACCTTTTCAGGGCTATGTGATATAATGAGGTTCCATGAGTACGAAATTGGCACTTTAGTGATTAAGGATACAGCTGCGCAGCATTTCAGGGCAGTTGCTTGTTATACGTATGATGATAGAAAGGAGCTTTTGTTTCATGAAGAAGGTCATTACTTACGGAACGTTTGATTTACTGCATTGGGGTCATATTAAACTGCTTGAGCGCGCAAAGCAGCTTGGAGATTACCTTGTCGTTGCCATCTCAACAGATGAGTTCAACCTTCAAAAACAAAAAAAGGCCTATCACAGCTATGAACACAGAAAGCTGATTCTGGAAACAATCCGTTATGTCGATGAAGTCATTCCGGAAAACAGCTGGGATCAAAAAGTACGGGACGTAGCGGATCACAACATCGACGTGTTCGTAATGGGAGACGATTGGGAAGGCAAATTCGACTTCCTTAAAGATCAATGCGAAGTCATCTATCTCCCTAGAACCGAAGGCATTTCCACTACACAGATTAAAAAAGAAATTGCCGGGGTGTAATTGAAACATTCGGATATACAGATGATAAAGAAGTACTCCCTCCGGATAGGGAGTACTTCTTGTAATATAAGGTTATTTTCGCTATATTTGTTATGCGCTTTTGAAAAAAAGCTAGACAATAAGAGGAGAATTTAAAGATGAATCTTAGTAACTTTTTTAAATTGAATAAAAAAGAGTCCAAGCCTTCCATAGAAGAACGCGAATATACGATTTTAAATAAAGAAGCATTGGCGGATGAGAAGAAGGTAGCGGTAGTCGTTCCTGTTTATAATGCAGAAGAATACGTGCGGAAAACAGTTGATTCAGTAATCCTTCAAAACATCGGTTTTCAGCATATTTCTTTAATTTTGGTCGATGATTGTTCTACTGATGATTCCAGAAACATTCTGACTGAATACGCCGAACTGTATGAAAATATTACAGTCGTATTTCTGAAAGACAATACGGGAACCCCTGCTTATCCGAGAAACTTGGGAATTGAGCTTGCAAATGCAAAGTACATCACCTTTTTAGATGCGGATGATTGGTTTGCGCCGAACGGAGTTAAAATTTTATTCGACATGCTTGAAAGAGATCATGTAAATTATGCGGTCGGAAAAACGATCGAAATGCAGGTGAACGGACAAAAAACGATCGGGAAACATGAGTCCTCACTGAACAGAGCGAAAGTATCGCCTTTTTCAATCCGGCATATTTTCTATCATCTCGGCCCGCGGGCAAGAATGATGAACTTACAATTTTTAAGAGATAATAATATCAGATATCCGGAAATGAAATTTGCTGAAGATAAGCAATTTTTTATGGATGTTCTTTTGTCGTGCGGAGATATTTCAACGTCAACCGAACCGGTCTATTATCTGAACAGAATGGACAATAATGAGTCGCTGACAAAACAGACTAATATAATGGAAAAAACCGACACGAACATAGCCGTAATGAAGTATATTCTGAACAAAAAACTAGATACTGAAAAAGAAAAGATGGCAATGAACCGCCTGATTGAATTCGATTCCATTACGCGGCTTTTCGATCGGATGCACTTCCTGAAAAGCGAAAACAAAGAAGCCTACTACAATAAATTCAATGAAATTCTGAATGTGTTAAAGAAGACGAAATACGATATTTCCGAGACGTTTTTTCATCCGATTCATAAAACAGCCTACCGTCTGCTGATTCAAAAACAGTATGATGAGGTTGAAAAGCTGTTCCGCTGGTCTAAAAAAGAGCCTGAAAAAAACATCGTGACGCGGGATGGACTGGCTTATTTAGAAAGCCCGCTGACGGATGAAGAAAATAAACTGGTCGAACTGCGAATGCACGGAGAAACGGAAAGCGCGGTGTTCGCCGATAATAAATTCGCCGTTACGTTCCGCTTGTTCGGACAGGACCGAAATAATGCCCAATATATTCAGTTCCAGCACAGAGATAACATGAAAGTACTTCACCAGTTTCCGGTTCAGTCACTGGGAGACGGGCGGTACGTCCTTGAAATCCCGTTAAGTGACATTGAAAAAGTCGGACTTGGCGGTTATATTATGTATGTCATTTATAACGATTATGAACGTGTCATGTTAAACAGAGAAAATGACGAAAAGATAACAGCAGAAGCGAACGGGCTGCAATATCAATTCTACCGGACGGTGAAGGGGAACCTTTCGCTGAAAGTAACAAAATGATCATTGTGATTGGATATGTTTAATTGAAACAGAGGAGTAGACTTATTTTATGGGTATAGAAAATCCTGTCAGATACAAGTTAAAACATCTTAATATAAAGGACGATACATTCAGCATTACAATATCCTGTGAAAATGTCACTTTAAATGAAGAGCCTTCTCTTCAGATCATAAACCGTAGGACAAAAGCAGAACTTTCCGTCCCTCTGAAACGATTGGGCGAAGAAGGCGGGGAATACCATGCTGTCATGGGCACGGATCTGCTTTCTGACCATACGGACGGCAAAGGATGTCTTGATTTCTATGTCTCCTTTATAAATGATGACAGTGATATCAATAAAAAACGGTTAAAATCCAGCTTAGAACCTATTGAACTGTCTTCTTATAAAGATGAGGCTCATCATATGTTCTTTTTCCCTTACACGACGAAGAAAGGGAATTTCTCCTTAAAGCTGCTGCAGAAAAAGTTCGTCACTCGGATTGATGAAATGGAGCTCGAATCTGACGGCAGCTTACATCTTAAAGGTTTTGCATTCCGGCTGAATGCAGCGGAAACCTTAAAGATAAAAGAAAAAAACCTGATTCTGAAAATGAAAAAAGGAAACGAGGAAGAAGAAGAGCCTCTCATTCTGAAGTATCCGCTTCATGACGTGCCTAGGCACGACCTTGATGAATATGTTCAGGATACAACAATACTTGAAACGATTGGCTTTGATACAAAGATTGATTTGAATTCTGTTTATACAGAATTGAATCAGCAGCTTATCTTTCAATTCCATATTCAATTCATTTTTGAAGATGCCGGAACAGGTGAAGAGATAATCACCAACAGCAAGCCGTTAAAAGTACTGAAATCTGAACATGTAAATCCTAACCAATTCAAGATTCTGAAAACGGAAAAAGGGCCTGCCAGATTTCATGTTTTCACGAAAAAGAAAACGAAAAATCTTCATCTGAGAATGAATGATTACAGCTTCAGCACCCGCGTAGAGTATTTTGTGAAAGGAAAGCTGAAACGGGGCGCATCCTTTGTACGGAAAAGCAAGAATAAGCTGAAAAAGTTCATTGAGAAAAGAATACAAAACACTTATAAAGCGGGATTCAGGTTTGCAGGGAAACTGCCTGTCAAACAGAAGTTTGTCATGTTTGAAAGCTTTGCCGGAAAGCAATACAGCTGCAATCCGAGGGCGATTTATGAATACATGAGCAAAGAAATGCCGGAATACCGTCTGTGCTGGAGTGTAAACCCCGCTTATACACAGACATTTAAAGATAAAGGGATTCCTTATATCGAACGCTTTACGTTTAAATGGCTGTTTGCTATGGCAAGAGCCGAGTACTGGATTGTCAACAGCCGTATGCCGCTGTGGATCCCGAAACCTGAGCACACGACATATGTCCAGACATGGCACGGTACGCCTCTAAAGCGCCTTGCCGTTGATATGGATGAAGTGCATATGCCGGGAACCAACACTGAAAAATATAAGCGCAACTTTACGACAGAGGCTTCAAAATGGGATTATCTGATTTCACCGAACGCATATTCAACCGAAATTTTCGCTCGGGCGTTTCAGTTTAATAAAACCATGATTGAATCGGGGTATCCGCGGAATGACTTCCTTCAGACGGATAACAGTCCCGCTGTCATCAAAGCGCTGAAAGAAAAAATGAACCTTCCGCAAGATAAAAAAGTGATTATCTACGCACCGACATGGCGGGATGACCAATTTTATAAGAAAGGCAAATACAAGTTTGACCTTGATTTAGACCTTCACCAATTGAGAGAAGCGATCGGCGACCGTTATGTCATTATTTTACGGATGCATTATCTGGTGGCTGAAAACTTTGATCTCGGACCGTATGAAGGATTTGCGTATGATTTCTCCAGCTACGAAGATATCCGTGAGCTGTATATGGTCTCTGATTTACTCATAACGGACTATTCATCTGTCTTTTTTGACTATGCAAATCTGAAAAGACCGATGCTGTTTTATGTGCCTGATATCGAAACGTATCGGGATAAACTCAGAGGGTTTTACTTTGACTTTGAAAAAGAAGCGCCCGGCCCGCTGGTTAAAGAAACAGGCAACGTTATCAAATGGGTGAAAGAAACGGAATCTGATGATTATAAGCTTCCGGATTCGTTTGGTCCTTTTTATGAGAAGTTCTGTTATTTAGAAACCGGGGAATCGTCTGAAAAAGCCGTAAAAGTGATTTTCGGAGACAAGTAAATAAGTGCAAAAAAGCATAATTTAACCACGTTAATTATGCTTTTTTGCTTAATTGACGGCATGTTGCGCTCAATGGACGCAGGCCTGTTATGAAGTGAAAAATACATCGTAATCTGTTACAATTATGAGCGGTGCTTTTGTAAGTCAAAGCTATTACCAAAACTTACGACTAAGGAAGATTAGAATGAATGCATTGGTAAAAATTCTGAAAGAGCAATTCAACTCATTTCCGCTGATTATGCGGCTTGCAGTGTACGAAACGAAATCAAAGTATCAAGTGAACTATTTGGGTATATTGTGGCAGTTTCTCAACCCTATGATTCAAATGCTGGCTTACTGGTTCGTATTTGGGCTGGGGATTCGCGGCGGACATGATATGGTGCTTGGAAATGGAGACAGCGTACCGTTCATCGTCTGGATGCTGGCCGGCTTAATTCCTTGGTTCTTTATCAGTCCGACGATACTGGATGCATCTAACAGCGTTTTTAAACGGATAAATTTAGTGTCGAAAATGAACTTTCCGATCAGTTCACTGCCTTCTGTAGTGATAGCATCGAATTTATTCAGTTATTTTGTGATGATGGCGATTTATATTATTGTGCTGCTGAGCAACGGTCTGTTTCCGACGCTTCACTGGCTGCAATATATTTATTACCTGTTTTGCATGATCAGTTTTATGTTTGCTTTTGGCCTGTTTAATTCGACCATCAGCGTATTAATCAGAGACTATCAGTTTTTGCTTCAGGCTGTCACAAGGCTGCTCTTTTTCCTTCTGCCGATTTTCTGGGACATTGCAGAGAAATTTGGAAACAGGCCGGAAGTTTTGACCATCTTGAAGTTAAACCCTCTTTTCTATATTATCGAGGGCTTCAGAGACAGCTTTATGGAAGGGCAGTGGTTTTTCCACGACGTGAAATATACGCTGTATTTCTGGTTCGTCACACTGCTGTTGTTAACAGTCGGTTCACTTCTTCATATGAAATTCAGAGATAAGTTTGTTGACTTTCTTTAATATAGTAAGGAGATTATACGATGAAACTAAAAGTTTCGTTCAGAAATGTTTCAAAACAGTATTTTCTATATAAAAAACAGTCTGACAAAATTAAAGGGCTGTTTTTCCCAAACAGAAATCAAAAAGGTTTTTTCGCTGTCCGAAATGTTTCTTTTGACGTCTATGAAGGAGAAACGATCGGATTCGTAGGTATCAACGGCTCGGGAAAATCAACGATGTCCAACCTGCTGGCAAAAATCATCCCGCCGACAAGCGGAGAGATTGATATGAACGGGCAGCCGTCTTTAATCGCCATTTCCGCCGGTTTAAACAATCAATTAAGCGGTAAGGACAACATTCGTTTGAAATGCTTGATGATGGGTCTCAACAATCGGCAGATAGACGAGCTTTATGAAAAAATCGTTGAATTCGCGGATATCGGCGACTTTATAGATCAGCCTGTTAAAAGCTATTCAAGCGGTATGAAATCCCGTCTCGGCTTTGCTATATCGGCACATATGGATCCTGATATCCTTATTATTGATGAGGCACTCTCAGTAGGAGACCAGACTTTCTATCAAAAATGTGTAGACCGTATTACGGAATTTAAAGAACGCGGAAAAACGATCTTTTTTGTCAGTCATTCAATCGGACAGATTGAGAAAATGTGTGATCGTGTGGCTTGGATGCATTACGGCGAAATGCGTATGTTTGACGAAACAAAGGCCGTTGTGAAGGAATATAAAGCTTTTGTGGATTGGTTCAACAAGCTTTCAAAGAAAGAAAAGAAGAAATACCAAAATGAGCAGATTGAAGGCAGAACGAGGGCTGCCGAAGAACAGAAAATCACTCAGGCGCAGAAAAAGAAAGCGAAGCCCAAGTTCATTGCCAATACGATACAGATTACGCTGCTTGCATTACTGGCTGTAGGCGCGGCCGCTTCGATGTTCTCAGACAAGCCTCTGCGTGCGATCACATCTTTCGGTGACGTCAAACAGAGCGATGCCGGGCTTTATGAGTCGGTGAATAAACCTGCTTTGGTAAAAGCTGAAAAGGCGGATCTTTATGCTGAAAAAGATATAAAAGGGAAAGTCTCCGCAAGTGTAAGTTTCGGCACGAAGGTGCAGGTGGAAGCCGAGAATAACCAGGCGGCCAAAGTGAAATTAAATGATAAAGAGTACTTTATGAAAAAGGCTGATTTGTATAAAATGAACGCCTTAAAAAAGACGGATGTTCAGCTCGATGATTTCAGCAGCAGTTTATCAAGCCAAACAGCAAAAGAGTTTCTCTCATATATAAATAAAAGCCGGGACGATGTCCAGAGCAAATTGAAAAATCCGGCTGACGGGCAAACGGATGACGGACGAAAAGTAATAAAAGAATCCGATGCAAAAACGGATTTTGTGATTGAAAATAATACAGTCTCCGAAGTGATTTTTCATTTATCGCGTCCCGCAGACATCTCAGCTTTAAGTAAAAAAGGCGGCAGCAAAATCAACCAGCACTTGCTCATGGTTAAAAACCAGGAATATACTTTCTCTGTGAACAATGCTGATAAAACACTGACCGTAACGTCTAAAAAGTAAAGATCACATAAAAAAAGCTGCCGGATTCGGCAGCTTTTTCTATTCATTAGATTCTTCTTTTTCGAGAAGGTCCTTCATGAACGGAATTAATTTATGGCGGATATCGTTATCCTGTAAGGCAAATTCAAGCGTCGTTTCGATAAATCCAAGTTTTTCACCGACATCGAAACGTCTTCCTTCGAAATCATATGCGAAGACACGCTGAATGTCATTAAGCTTTTGAATGGCATCCGTTAATTGAATTTCCCCTCCGGCGCCGACTTCCTGCTGTTCCAAATACATGAAAATTTCAGGAGTAAAAACGTATCTTCCTAAAATCGCCAAGTTGGAAGGGGCTGTGCCCGGTTCAGGCTTTTCTACAAAATTTTTGACCTGGTAACGGCGTCCTTCATTTGTTAACGGGTCGATAATTCCGTATCGGTGTGTGTCACTTTCAGGAACTTGCTGAACTCCGATAATTGAAGACAATGTTTTTTCATATTCGTCCATCAGCTGACGAAGTCCCGGTTTTTCAGCCTGGACAATATCATCGCCGAGAAGAACGGCGAAAGGTTCATCACCGATGAAGTTGCGTGCGCACCAAACCGCATGACCGAGTCCCTTTGGCTCTTTTTGCCGGATATAGTGGATGTCCGCGATGTTTGACGATTTTTTCACTTTTTGGAGCAGTTCGATTTTCCCTTTTTCCTCCAAGTTTCGTTCCAGTTCAGGCGCGTGGTCGAAATGGTCTTCAATTGCTCTTTTACCTTTTCCGGTTACGATAATAATGTCTTCGATGCCGGATTCGACAGCTTCTTCGATAATATACTGAATTGTCGGCTTATCAACGATTGGCAGCATTTCTTTAGGCATTGCTTTTGTGGCCGGCAAAAAACGAGTGCCTAAACCTGCTGCCGGAATAATGGCTTTGCGTACTTTCTTCATTGAATAACACCATCCTTGTTTCTGCTAAATCTTTTTTTAAGAACTATAATCTAGTCTTTTTCAACTTTACCACAATTGATTGAAATTCACACCTTTTAATCCGCTTTCAAAGAGTCTTATAAAGGTTTTTGCTTTGTTTGCCGTTAAGCTTTACAATATCTAAGAAACGGCATAAATATGTTATAAAACGAGGTGCAGACAAACCGTTGAAAAAACTAAAAGTAATGACCGTATTCGGTACAAGACCTGAAGCAATTAAAATGGCTCCGCTCGTATTAGAGCTTGAAAAATATCCGGAAATTGATTCACTGGTGACTGTAACCGCACAGCACAGACAGATGCTGGATCAAGTGCTTGAAGCATTCAGCATTACACCTGATTATGATTTGAACATTATGAAAGAGCGTCAAACGCTTTCTGAAATTACATCTCATGCTCTGTTGAAATTGGACAAGCTGTTTCAAGAAGTAAAACCTGATATCGTTTTGGTTCACGGAGATACGACGACAACTTTCGCCGGAAGCCTTGCCGCCTTCTATCATCAAATCGCAGTCGGCCATGTAGAAGCCGGACTGCGTACGCAAAATAAATACTCTCCTTTCCCTGAGGAAGTCAACCGGCAGATGACAGGCGTGATCGCTGATGTGAATTTTGCGCCGACAAGCCAGGCTGAACAGAATCTGCTTGCGGAAAATAAAAAGCCGGATTCCATATTTGTCACGGGAAATACGGCGATAGACGCGCTTCAGACGACAGTCCGGGAAGATTATTTTCATCCGATTTTTGACAAGTTGGACGGAAGCAGGATGATTCTCCTGACAGCGCACAGACGTGAGAATTTAGGCAGGCCGATGGAACAGATGTTTAAGGCGGTCAGAAGAGTCGTTGAAGAGTTTGAGGACGTACAAGTCGTTTACCCCGTCCATTTGAATCCCGCCGTTCGTGAAGCCGCAGAGGCCCATTTCGCTGATTCGCACAGAGTGCATTTAATAGAACCTCTGGAGGTTGTGGATTTCCATAACTTCGCTGCGAAAGCCCATTTCATTTTGACCGACTCAGGCGGGGTGCAGGAGGAGGCGCCTTCCCTCGGCAAGCCGGTACTGGTGCTCCGGGACACAACCGAGCGCCCCGAAGGAGTGAAAGCCGGAACATTAAAGCTTGCGGGGACAGATGAAGAAACGGTGTATCAGCTGACAAAGCAGCTCTTAACCGATCAGGCTGAATATGAACGGATGTCAAAGGCATCGAACCCCTATGGTGACGGATCGGCCTCAAAACGGATTGCGGAGGAACTGCTGTATCGTTACGGCTATAGAAAAACCCGTCCGCAGCCTTTTACAGAATAAAAAACTCTGCATGAAATGCAGAGTTTTTTTATTAATTCAGGCTTTCTTTTAATTCTTTTTTTACTGAAGCGAGGCTTGCTTCATCTAATTTATAATAATAGATATTGTTAATTCTCGTTCCCGTTCCCTTCAGTTCATGCTGAATGACTTTGCTGCGGGCGTTTTTATAGTCAGTCATAACCGTCCACATATCATCGAATGACATGTTTGTTTTCATATTGTTTTCAATGACCTTAAACATATCGCCGAATTTTGTGACAGACGAGATGTTTGCCCCTTTCGCGATAATCCCTTCAATCACTTGGCGCTGGCGCTGCTGCCTGCCGAAATCTCCCCGGGGATCTTCTTTTCTCATACGGGTGTAGGCAAGTGCTTCTTCACCATTCAGGCTGATGTTCCCCGTTTTGAAAGAATGCCCGTCGTAGTTGAAGGCAAACGTGCTGTTCACCGTAATTCCTCCGAGTGTATCTACAGTATCTTTGAAGCTCTCCATGTTTACTTTCACAAAATAATCTACCGGCACATCAAGAAGGTCCTCAACGGTATCTGCGGCCATCTGCGTCCCGCCGAAGGCATAGGAGTGGTTGATTTTATCCATCGTTCCTTTGCCGGAGATTTTCGTATATGTATCGCGCGGAATGCTGACCATTTCCGTTGTACTCGTTTTAGGATTGACGGTCATATAAATCATCGTATCAGCGCGTCCTTTATCATTTTTCCGTTCATCGACGCCCATGATTAAAACAGAGATCGGGTCCTTCTTTCCGAGATCTATATCTGTGTCACGCTTGTCCGATTTTTTTAAGTCTTCCTGAATACTTGCCACCGTTGAAGCTGCTTTGTGCCACAAGTAGTAGACGTATCCTCCTGATGATAAAACTAACAGCCCGATGATTGTTACGATTGTCAAAAGAACTTTTTTCTTCTTTCTTTTTCGTTCAGCTCTCATTTGTCATCACCTTTTCTATTAACTTTCATGATGTAATTTACTAATCTTTATAAACCGAGTTATTTTTTTACTTCTAATCATGTAATAGACGAAATTCTTAAAAAAAGGTTACAAAAAGACCTTAAAATTTCCTTAAAAAAAAGTTAGTATAAGACGATACATAAAGATGAGGTGAAAAAAATGAAAAAAAATATTGCAGCTTCGTTCTTAATACTGCTCTTTTCTGTTGTATTGGCAGCTTGCGGAACGGCAGATCAATCAAAGAAGGGAAGCGGTTCTTCGGAGACGCAGACTCAAAAAGAAACGGCATATTATGTCGGAATGGCGGATACGCACACAATTGAAGTAAAAGTGGATGATCAGCCTGTCAGCTTTGAATTTTCTGATGACTTCTCTGATGTTCTGAATAAATTCAGCGAAAATGACAAAGTCAACATCACTTATTTCACAAATGATAAAGGCCAAAAAGAGATCAAGGAAATCGAGAAAGCAAAATAAAACACTATGATCAGCAAAAGGCGGGATAAAAAATTGAAGAAAACAATATGGGCTGTCTGTTTTTCTGTGATATTCAGCCTGGCTTTATTACCGGAAAACACTTTTGCGGCCAGTTCTGATATCTCCGTAAAACTGACGAATTATATAGGTAATAAATCGACTCTGAATATCGAACCCTCCGGAACTTATAAACTGACCGGAAGCGATGTGTCCTCCGTTGTCAGATTGGGAGGCGCATCCAAATATGATACGGCAAACACCGCGACATCAAAGTATTGGAAAAATCCTTCCAATGTGGTCGTCGTTAATACGGACGCTTATTTTGCGGACACGCTTTCCGTCGTTCCTTTAGCGAATAAACTGAAAGCGCCTATTTTGCTGACTGAAGCGAATAAACTCAGCAGCAGCACAGAAGCGCAAATCAAGAAATTCAGTCCGGATAATATTTTAATCATCGGCGGGACGAACAGTATTTCGTCAGCCGCGGAAAAGACATTGAAGAAATACGGCCGCACGAAACGGATCAGCGGAAAAAACAGGTATGATCTGTCCAAAAATATTGCGGCCGAAATGGGCAGCTATGATCAGGCAGTCGTAGTAACGGGAGATGTTTATACAGATGCATTGGCGATTGCGCCTTATGCTGCGCAAAACGGCTATCCGATTCTCCTGACGAAAAAAGACTCCCTCCCGAGCTACAATCTGCCTAAAAAAGTAATCATAATGGGAGGCACTTCAAGCGTCAGCAAAGACGTGGAGAATCAAATTAAAAAGAAGGCCTCGGTCACAAAAAGAATTACCGGCTCAAACAGATATCAAATATCAGCAAATGCAGTCACTTCGTTGGGCATGGATGCAAGCAAAACGGTGGCTGCCAACGGGACAAAATTAGCGGACATCGTTGTCGGCTCGAATATTGCCGCCGCAAACCATATGCCGCTTGTATATATCAAAAAAAGCGAAACACCGGCCGACGAAGCCAGCCTTTTTAAAACAAAAGGCACCTATTCTTATACATTAATAGGCAGCGCGAATTCAATTGCCGATTCAGTTAAGGCTGATTACGCAAAAGAGTTTTATCTTGTAAACGGAAAAACGTACCGCATTGAAACGTCCGGCGGCAAATTAGGCGTTGCCGGCATTAACAGCGGCAAAACGTCTTTCAAGGCGGTTCCTGAAAAATATTCAACATCAAACACAATCAGCATTGACGGCAAACCATATTTGGGGAATATGAGTTTTTCTGCTGAATCCGGCAAATATGTGAGACCTGTTAATGAAAACATTCCTTTTGAGGATTATCTGAAAGGTGTCCTGCCGAATGAAATGCCGGGAAGCTGGGCGACAGAAGCGCTGAAAGCTCAGGCGGTTGCCGCCCGTACCTACTCGATCAGCAAGGCGGGACAAACAGTTGCGGATACGACGGCTTTTCAGGTTTACGGGGGATACAGCTGGTATCCGAATGCCACAGCAGCCGTTGACGGAACAAAGGGAAAAGTGCTCACTTACTCCGGCAAATTGATAGATGCCACTTACTCATCAAGCAATGGCGGGTACATGGAAGCCAGCGATGAAGTCTGGGGATCGAAAGTGCCGTATTTAGTAGCCAAAAAGGATACAAAAGATCCGGAAATCAACTGGTCTTTAACATTGCAGAAGCAGCAGCTGCCAGCCGGCCTGGATATGAAAAATCCCGCAGCCTGGTGGTCTAAAACAGACGAAACAAATGCTGCGCAGCTCAATGGAATAAGAAATTGGCTGATGAAAAATAAAGAAACCAATGCAAATTCCATAAAAATTGCAAGCATCAATGATCTCTCACTTACCGGAACAACAAAAGGCCAGCGGGCAGAAGACGCTTCGGTGAAGGTCACGTACCATGTGAATGACAAGTCGAAAGGCTATGTTATGAACAAGACAGCATCTATTGGGGTGAAAGCGTCTGAACTCAGAACGATGATCGGAGCTTCATCTTTTAAAAGTACATACGCCAGTGTGTCCGGCAATTCTTCACAAATCACGATATCAGGAAAGGGATACGGACACGGTGTAGGAATGAGTCAATACGGAGCAAAAGAAAGAGCGGAGGCCGGAGAGCCGTATACTTCTATTCTTGCGTTCTATTATCCTAATACAGCACTTACAAACTATTAAACTTCTGTGGAGGAGATCGGATTGAAATTCATCATAAAATGTCTCCCTGTTTTCATTCTCGGGGTCATTCTTTTTGTTCCTTCCGCTTTGGCTGACAATACGGTCAAAAGGATAGGCGGAAGCACCCGGTATGATACGGCTGTATTGGCGGCAAAACAATCATGGGGTGAAGCGAAAACAGTTGTTATCACCGGCGGAACTTCATATGCTGATGCGATTGCCGCTGCGCCGCTGTCATATCAAAAAAATGCGCCGCTGCTGTTTACGAATAAAGATCAGCTGTCTGCCGGCACAAAAAAGGGATTAATTGATTTAAAAACAAAAAATGTGATTATCGTAGGCGGCACACCTGCCGTTTCCAAAAATACTGAAAATCAAATTGCTAAATTAGGCATCAGTGTCAAACGATTGTCTGGGAGCACGAGATATGCCACAGCCGCAAAAGTGGCGGGTGAAATGACAAAATCTTCTACAGCTCTGGTGGTAAACGGGTTTGTTGATGCAGATGGAATGGCTGCGATTTCTTATGCGTCTGCTAAAAAATATCCGATTTTATTTACCAATGACTCAACGTTAAATGGTTCTACATCCAATGCGATCAAAAGCCTGGGGATTAAAAACACGATTGTCATCGGCGGGACCGGAAGCATCAGCAGCTCGCTTTACAATAAGCTGCCGAATCCTTCAAGAGTCAGCGGCAAAAACCGTTATAATCTGTCTGTGAATCTTGCGAAAAAGACAAGCTTAAGCACAGGCTATACGTTTATTACCAATGGATTTAAAGAGGCGGATACCATTGTCGGAGGCGTTTTAAGTGCCAAACAGGGAAGAGTTCACCTGCTGACGAATGGAGACAGTCTGTCAAAAGACGTTCGGACGTATATCGGAAGTAAAAACATCACGAGCTTCACCGTCATAGGAAGTGCTTCATCTTTAAGCAATAATGCCGCATCGCAGCTTAAAAACCCCGTTGTCGGCAAAAAGGTCTTTATTGATCCGGGCCACGGTTTACAGGATTCAGGAGCAACCGGCAATGGCTTACTTGAAAAAAATGTGAACCTTGATATTGCTACGCGCCTTAACAACCAATTATACGGCGCGGGTGCGCTTACTGTAATGTCGAGGACGGGCGATACCTTTGATTCCCTTGAAGAGAGAGTGAACAAAGGGGCGAAGGCGAATGCCGATATTTTCATCAGCGTCCATGCAAATGCCAATGATAACAGCAGTGCAAACGGTACGGAGACGTATTATGATACAACCTACCAATCCGCAAACAGCCTGAGGCTTGCTCAAAATATTCAGCCGAAAATGGTTTCTGCCCTCGGTACGCGTGACCGCGGTGTGAAAACTGCCGGATTTTATGTGATTAAGTATTCCAAAATGCCTAGTGTTTTGTTAGAAACCGGCTTTGTCACAAGCCCGATTGATGCCAGCATTTTAAAACAATCAACGAAAAAGGACAGTCTCGCGGCGGGGATCACCCAAGGCGTTTCCTCCTATTTCAGATAATATTTTTCATTGCAAACAGACCGGTTCATACCGGTCTGTTTTTTTATTTTTTCATTATGCTTTGACTCAAATATGGATATGAATAGATTTACAATAAAAAAACAATAATCGAAACATTCTAATAAACATTAACGTTTCCTTTACTTCCAATTAACATCCATCTGCTAAACTCACGGCATAGGTCATCAAACATCCCAACAAATCGTGAGGTGTGTGTCAGTGGGAGCAGAGAAAAGCATGAATGTAAATAATAACTATGCAGTGCGGCAGGGGACTTCCGCTGCCGTAACGGAAAGAACGGCCCGTTATTTAGCTTTTAAGCGATTCATGGACATTGTGTTTGCGCTTGCGGGGCTTTTGGCGGCGCTCCCGGTGATGGGCCTGTTCTCCATACTGATTCGTTTGGAGTCGCCCGGTCCGGCTTTTTATAAGCAGGAGCGGGTAGGCAAAGACGGGAAGCCGTTTTATTTGTATAAGCTCCGCTCTATGAAAATAGATGCTGAAAAATCAGGGGCGGTCTGGGCGCTGAAAAAGGACCCCCGCGTAACAAAGGTCGGCGCTTTTATCAGAAGGACCCGTATTGATGAGCTGCCGCAGCTGTTAAATGTGCTGCGGGGAGAAATGAGCCTGATCGGCCCGCGTCCCGAACGGCCCGTTTTTACGGAACAGTTTCAGGCTGAGATACCCGGATTTACGGAGCGGCTGGCTGTTAAGCCGGGATTAAGCGGATGGGCGCAGGTCAACGGGGGATATGACATGACACCGAGGGAAAAGCTGATGTTTGACTTATATTATATCCGCAACCTGACCTTTTCATTGGAACTGAAGATTATGCTCAAAACGTGCAAAGTGATCTGGACCGGTGACGGGGCACGATAGAAAATTCTGGTCACAAGACAAAAAAGTAGGGAAAACGATGCCTAGTATTACAAGTCAAATCTTGCGCGGCGCTAAATGGACAAGTATTTCGACAGCGTGTATTACGGTCATTCAAGTCGTTCAATTCGCCTTGCTTGGGCGGGTCATGTCACTGGCTGAATTCGGCCTTGTCGGCATGATCACAACGGTTGTGGTGTTTGCCCAAATTGCGCTTGATATGGGCTTTGGCGCCGCGCTCATTCAAAAAGATCATGTAACTGAAAAACAGATGTCTTCCCTGTACTGGCTGAATATCATAACGGGACTTGCGCTGTTTGCGCTTCTGTTTTTCAGCAGTCCGCTCATTGCCGATTTTTATCGGCGGGAGGAGCTTGCCTATTTGATCCGCGTGCTGGCCATCATGTTTTTAATCGCACCGATCGGCCAGCAATATCAGTATATGCTTCAAAAAGCGCTGGCGTTTAACACGTTAAGCAAGATTGAAATCTTTTCAAATGTGCTGTCCTTCGTTTATTTGGCAGCTGCGGTTTTTTATACGGATCCGATTCTCGCGTATGTGATTTCTCAGGTGCTGCTGCAATCGTCAAAAGGTCTTCTGTACTGGATATCCTGCAGAAAAACATGGAGACCGGCGTTTGTTTTTGATCTGAAGGGGATGAAAGGCTTCTTTTCTTTCGGAGCCTTTCAGCTGTCTTCCCGGCTTGTGAACCGGCTCGGAGCGAATATTGATATGATTCTGATCGGCAGTTTTATTGGCGCGGAGGCGCTCGGCATTTACAATCTGGCCTATCAGATCGTCACGCTTCCGGTATTAAAGATTAATCCGATCATTACAAGAGTGGCATTTCCCGTCTTTGCGAAAAACAAGCATGAAAACAGCGTCATCAGAGAAGGATTTCTCAATATGACCAAAATGCTCGCGCTGATTTCTTTTCCGCTTTTGCTCGGTTTGGTTTCGGTGTCGGATGCATTCGTGGCTTCGATTTTCGGAGAAAAATGGCTTACGGCTGTCCCGGTCTTAAACGTTCTCGCCATCGTCGGGATTTTAAGGGTCCTGATGAACCCGAACGGATCAGTGCTGCTGGCAAAAGGGCGGGCTGATCTGGCATTTTATTGGGATGCCGGGGTGATGCTGCTGTATGGTGCGTCTTTGTACGCCGCCGTGCTGTCCGGCAGCCTCTTGACTGTAGCCTGGACGTACGCTTTCATCAGCATCCTGAATTTCCTGATCGGGCGCTGGCTGTTGGCATATGTCATTAAACTGCGTCTGTCGGTTTATTTCAAAGCCGTGGCCAAACCGTTTCTGCTTACGGCGGCAATGGGTGTCATCGCTTTTACAGCCAGCTTCGGCACCGAGCGGATCAGCCTTGATGTAAAGCTGCGTCTGGCGATCTCAGTAGCCTGCGGCGCATTGTGTTATTTATTCCTGTTAGGAAAAGCTTATCCGCATATGAAAAGTAAATTAAGAAAAGGGCGTTTGCTATGAAGGTATTGTGGATGACAAGTGTATATCCGAGCAGTGAAAAGCCGGGAGAAGGCGTTTTTCATGAGACGCAGGCACAAGAACTGAGAAAACTCGGCGCGGAGATGACCGTCATTTGTCCGCGGCCGAAGCTCGCCGCGCCATTCCGGATGCTGAAAAAGACATATCGGCAAAAGGATATAAGGCCTGCGCATGAATGGCGGAAAGGCGTGTCCGTCCACCGGCCGTTTTATCGGGCGGTTCCCGGGCAGCTGAAATGGGCCCAGCCGCATAAAAGAATGGCGTCATCGGTTCTTTCTGCGATCAAAAAGCACGGCCTGAAGCCCGATCTGATTCACGCGCATTTCGCCATGCCGTCAGGCGGAGCGGCCGCCATTGTCTCAAAAGCCTTGGGAATTCCGTATGTTCTGACATTGCATGGCAGTGATGTCAATGTCTATCCGCATTACAGCAAAAGCGCTCGCCGCGCATTTACATTTGCGGTCCGGGAGGCTGCTGATATTTATGCCGTCAGCGGCAGTCTGCGGGAACAAATGAAAAAGCTCAGCGAAGCGGATTGCAGCGTGCTTCCGATCGGCATCACGCTTGACGCCTTCCAAAAAAGAAACGAGACGAAAGAAGCCATCAGAAAACAGCTCGGTCTTCCTTCTGATAAAAAGCTGATCGTGTTCATCGGCAGGCTTGTGAAAGAGAAAGGCGTTTTCGACTTATCAAAAGCCGTTCAGTCATTGGATGAAAGATTTGAAGCCGTATTTGTCGGTGATGGACCCGCCAAATCCTCATTGCGGGAAGCCGCTCACATCGTAACGGGGCAAGTGCCGAATGACAAGATACAGGATTATCTGCTGGCGTCGGATATCATGGCGCTGCCGTCCTACAGTGAAGGCATGCCGACTGTGGTCATTGAGGCGCTCGCTCTGAAGGTGCCGGTAATTTGCACCGATGTCGGGGGTTTGGCTTCATTATTCGGTAAATATCGGCGTTTGCTGATCAGACCGGGTTCACCCGAAACGCTGGCAGAATCCATTTTGCAATATGACGAAGGAGCGGCTTGGACGCCGCAAACTGCCGATGAACTTTATCAAACCGTCTGCACGTATTTTGATGCAAGCCAAAACGCGAAAGCGCTGAAAGAGAAATACCGGACCGTAATGAACCGGGACGGGCAAGAGGAGAACCTTTCGAAAGAGGGATGAAGCTGTGAAAAAAATCGCTGTATTAGGAACAGGGTATGTAGGTCTTGTATCTGGAACTTGTTTTGCGGAAATCGGCAATCATGTGACTTGCTGCGACATTAATGAAGCGAAAATCAGAAGCTTGCAAAACGGAGTCATCCCGATATATGAACCGGGGCTTGAGGAATTAGCCGAAAAAAATGTCAGTGCCGGGCGTTTATCCTTTACAGCCGAAATTGAGCCGGCTGTAAAAGCCGCTGATATCATCTATATCGCCGTCGGGACACCGATGTCAAAGACGGGTGAAGCCGATCTGACCTATATTAAGGCAGCGGCGCAAACAATCGGAGAACAGCTGAACGGATACAAAATTATTGTCAACAAAAGCACCGTTCCGGTCGGGACGGGAAAACTCGTTTACCAAATCGTCAGCGAAGCGTCGAAAGGAAACCATCCGTTTGATGTCGCGTCAAATCCTGAATTCCTCCGCGAAGGCTCGGCAGTGCGGGATACGATGCAGATGGAGCGGGCGGTCATCGGCGCCACAAGCGAACATGCCGCTTCGGTTATTGAAGAGCTTCATAAGCCGTTCCGTACAAAAATCGTAAAGACCAATCTTGAAAGCGCGGAAATGATTAAGTATGCCGCAAATGCTTTTTTAGCCGCAAAAATATCCTTTATTAACGATATCGCCAATATTTGCGAACGTGTCGGGGCGGACATTTCTCACGTGTCAGAAGGCGTCGGCCTAGACAGCCGCATCGGGAATAAATTTCTGCAGGCGGGTATCGGGTTCGGCGGTTCCTGCTTTCCGAAAGATACAACCGCTTTATTGCATATCGCAAACGCCGCCGGCTATCCGTTTCAAATGATGGAAGCCGTCATTGAAACCAATCAGAAGCAGCGGATCCGTATTTCGGAAAAATTGAACCGCGCCATCGGTCCGGTAAAGGGGAAAACCGTGGCCGTACTGGGGCTGGCTTTTAAACCGCACACAAATGACGTCCGCTCCGCCCCGGCTCTTGATATCATCACAAGTCTTAAAGAGCAGGGCGCTTACGTGAAAGCGTATGATCCGATCGCGATTCCCGAAGCGTCTGCTGTATTAGGAGACGGCGGCATTGAATATCACACAGAGCTGTACAGTGCCATCGAAAACGCGGATGCATGTCTGATTACAACTGATTGGCCGGAAGTCAAGGAGATGGATCTTCAGAGGGCGAAGCAGCTGCTCAAACGGCCGGTCATCATTGACGGCAGAAATATATTCCCGCTGGAATATATGAGGGTTTCAGGATTCACTTATCATTCCGTCGGACGTCCCGCGGTTCATGCCGACCGGCAAATAAAAGAATTGGCAAGATAGAAAAAGATTTGTTTTGAGGCTCTCGGCAGCCCGGCTCGGCTGCCGGTTTTGGAAAGGGGTTTGCCATGTGAGTATCAAACGTTCAGCGGCACATGTTCTAGTGCTGCTTGCCGCTGTCATTACAGGAGTATTCATCATGCTGGAGGCGGTCAGAGCGGATGCCGGCTTTGGAAAAATCACCGTGCTGCTGCTTGCAGCCATGATCGGTATTGCCGGACTTGCTTTGATATCCGCCTTTACAACAAACGGCCGGATGTTTATGGGGCTCATTTATATACTGATCGCGTGTACATTTCTGAATCAGGCCTTCTTTGCGATCCATCTCGGGTTTTTCAGCTTATTTATATACCGGCTGTTATTAATCGGGGCGGGCGCCCTTCACATCGCCGGCATCCTGACAAACCGGCATCATATTGACAGATGGAATCGGGTGAATGTAAAAGGGGTTCTGATGTTTTTCGCTTTATGGTTTACATACGGTCTCATATCGCTATTGTGGGCAAAATCCGTGACGTACGGGATTAAATATTTGGCTTTAATGGCGATGGGCATGTTTTTGATTTATCTCATCGTCATGTTTATTCAGCGCCTTGATCAGCTGATGGTTTTTTACGGCATATGGCTAGTGATGACCATTTTTGTGATGGCGATCGGCTTTTACAATCATTTTACACACCACCATCTGCCGAGCTCCACGCTTTATAACGGACCGCAGTACAAACAGCATTATCCGACGTCTGTTTTCTTTAATCAAAATGATTTCGCGACGTTTTTATGCATCAGTTTCTTTCTGTACGCGGCGGCGGTGAAAAATATGAAAAACGGCTATGTGAAGGCCGTCAGCCTGCTCTTTGCGATCTGCGCTTTGTATTTAATCATTTTGACCGGTTCGCGCGCGAGCCTGCTGGGCATATGTGCGGGGGCAGCTGTATACGTCTTCATCCTGCTGCCTTCCCTGCTGAAAAAACTCGCGCTGTACGCTGCGGGGGCGGGTGCTGCGCTCTTTGCGGTTTTATTTGCGGGCCGTATCACCAATGCCGTCTTGAATCTCTTTTCAGCTCCGCAGGCGATGCCGGGACAGCACCCGCTTCCATCGAACCTCGCGCGGGCGAATCTTTTAAAGAACGCCTTTCACTACGTGATTGATTCCTGGGGATTCGGAGTGGGTGCCGGAAACGTCTCGTACTATTTAAAAGCTGAACCCGTGTATGATACGGGCGGCGTAGCTGAAGTGCACAACTGGCTCATCGAGATTATGGCGAACTTCGGCGTGCTCACGATGCTTGGCTATCTGACAGTCTACTTGTTCCTTTTTTGGACACTTTATAAATGGCATGAAAGAAAAACGGAAAATCAGTCAAGACTGATCACAGAAGGACTTATCACGGCAATGGCCGGTTTTTTGGTAAGCAGCATCAGCCCAAGCTCCGTATCGAATTTATTTTTTCACTGGGTATTTCTCTCACTCGTGATTGCGGCGGTCAATATTCTGAGGCGTTTACAAAAGGAGCCTGCCGTTACGGCGTACTATGAAAAACAGGGAGATGCGAGATGAAGGATATGTTGACAAGATTAACCCGGCGTATCAAAAAGAATATCATTTGGATCATTGCGCTGCCCGTTGTCCTAGGGGCGGCCGGTTATCTATTGCCGTCAAAAATCACCGGAACCAGCAGTTTCACATCGGTAGCCGCGATCGCCGCAGGAAATTATGATCATCCGCTTTATAACAATACAAAAGAAATTCCGCTCCTTTTGACGAGCGATACTTTTTTAAAGCAGGCTCTGCCTGAAAAAACAGATGAAGAAAGAACAGCCGTAAAAAGTAAACTGACTGTCGAAACACAGTCAGATTCATTGATCACGGTCAGTTACAGCGACCAAGATAAACAGGAGGCCGAATCGGTGTTTCAGGCTGTCATAAAGACTTTTCTGAAGAATGATCAGGAGCTGTTTGAAAAACGGGCAAAAGTGGTTCGGCAGAGTATTGACGCGCTTCAGGGAGAAACCGTCAGCGCGGATGCCAAAGTGGATAAGGAAAGATTTTTATACGAATTGAAAAACACACAGCTGAACCTGAAAGCTGCCGGCGTCATCAATTCAGAGCCGGTGAGTGAAACGGCGGGACAGGGCATGCCGCCGAAAAAGAAAGCGGTTCTGGGCGTTTTGATCGGCATTGCAGTTGCATTTATGTTCATTGTCATTCCTGAGTTTTTTAGAGAGTCCTTTTAAAAATCTGCGATGGAGATGTGACCATGACAAACTGGAAACCTTTCGTATCTGTCATTACACCGTCTTATAATGCAAGTGAATATATCGAAGACACGATTCAATCCGTTTTAGATCAAAGCCACCCGCATTGGGAAATGATTATCGCGGATGATTGTTCAACGGACGGAACGAGAGATATTTTACGGCAATATGAACAAAAGGATGAGCGGATCCGCGTCGTTTATTTAGACAAAAACCGGGGAGCCGCGGCTGCCAGAAATACAGCCCTTGAGCATGCCAAGGGGCGTTATGTCGCATTTTTGGACAGCGATGACAGATGGAAAAAGGAAAAGCTTCAAAAACAGCTGGCGTTTATGTCAGAGAGGTCCTGTGCTTTTTCATTTACGGGCTACAGCGTCATGGAGCAGGACGGAACGCCGACGGACAAAACGATTCAAGCGCCTGAAAGCCTGTCCTATGATGAAGCTTTAAAAAACACGATTATCGGATGCTTAACGGTCATGATTGACAGAGAACAGACGGGGCAGATTCAAATGCCTGATATCAGAACGCGGCAGGATTTGGCGACATGGCTGTCCCTTCTGAAAAGGGGATTTACAGCTTACGGCCTGAATGAGTGCCTTTCAGAATACAGGCTTGTGCAGAATTCAATTTCAAGCAACAAGTGGAAAGCCGCCAAAAAAACATGGTTTGTTTATAGAGAAATTGAGCGCCTGCACTTTATCAAGGCTTCGTGGTGTTTTATGCAATATGCGAAAAACGCGGTCATGAAAAGACTGTAGGCGTTAGAGGAGCTGGGTGATGAAGGTGGAACCGATTATTCACGTAATCGTCGGAGCGGCGGAATGGGGTCATGACCGGCTGAGATACAGACGGCACCGGCTGGCTGAATTTCTCGCCAGGCAAAAAGAAACGAAAAGTGTCATTTGGGTATGTCCGTCCCCGCGCGCAAATGACGGGCAAATGACCGGTATTGCCGAGGGAATCCGGCAGTTCGCGGTAAAGGATCTCCTGCAGCAGAAAGCATTCCGCTTCGGCAGGTATACAGATTTTTGCTACAGGAATAAGCTTTCACCATTGCTGAACGTGCTGAAGGAAGAAGGAGAAGGGGCCCGATGCTGCTTATGGTACACCTTCCCTGGTTTTCCGCTTCTGTCAGAACTGTTTCCTTGGGATGAAGTGATTTACGATTGCAGTGATCTGTGGGCCGCTCCGATCAGCGGACGGGCCGGGGTGCTGTCAAATATCAGAAGAAATATCATTAAACAGGCGGAAATGAGAATCATTCAGCGTGCCGATTCCATTACGTGCACATCTGACTGTCTTCATCAGGAGGTCGGAAAAAAGCTGGAGAACCCGTGCCAGAAGGTTTTCACCATTGAAAACGGAGTGGAATATGACCTGTTTTCACAGGAAAATAAACACCCGGATGAAGACATTTTACAGGGAAGAAATGGGCCGGTTCTCGGTTTTATCGGCGGCATCAAACCGAAGCTCGATTTCGCGCTTTTGGCGGAAACGGCAGATTTACGGCCAGATTGGACGATTTTATTGGTCGGTCCGAACACGGCTGAGGATGAGCAGGATTTCAAGTCGCTTCTGAAGCGCCCGAATGTCATCTGGACGGGACCTGCCGCGCCGAATGAGGTGCCATCCTATATGCAGCTCGTCGACATCGGCATTATGCCTTATAAAAATTCACCTTATAATGACGCGGTATTTCCGCTCAAGCTTTTTGAATTTTTAGCTGCCGGCAAACCGGTTGTCGGCTGCAACCTTGCTTCTACGGCCAAAATCAAAAGGCCTTATGTTTATGAATACGTTGAAGGCAGCAGCCCCGCAGATTTCATCGCAGCCTGCGAATCGCTCTTGGCAGCGGATCGCGGCGGATCATACGAGGCGTTGCGCCGCGAATTGGCCCGGAGACGGGATTGGAATGTTTTATTCGGCCATATGCTCGAATGCACGGGTATCATGAAAAATGCGCAGTCCCATTAAAAGGGAAAGCGCATTTTTTGATTTGCGTGTTTCTTTTTGATGATGCTTGTTATAATAACTAGTAAGAATTATAATGGAAGGAACGGTTCAATATCAGAAAAGACTTCATATAATTCCAAAGGAGACTTCTTTATGCTTGACGAACGCATGTTTCGCATAGTTGTTGCGTTTTTTGTCTCTCTGCTAACGGTTTTAATCCTAACTCCTATCGTAAAAAAAATTGCGATCAAAATAGGTGCAGTTGACCAGCCCAGCAACCGAAAAGTACATGATAAAATAATGCCCCGTATGGGCGGATTGGCCATTTTTATCGGCGTAGCGGCGGGTGTGCTCGCGGCCGGCATATATAATGAAACGAAGATGACCGCCATCACGGTGGGCGCGTTTATTATTGTTATTTTAGGAATTCTTGATGATAAATACCAATTAAGCGCAAAGGTAAAGTTTTTCGTCCAGTTAGCCGTAGCCATTATGATTGTGAGCACGGGACTGAAAATGGACTTTTTCTCCGTGCCGTTTTTAACGGAACGTTTAGAATTGGGATGGATCGCTTACCCGCTGACTGTGTTATGGATCGTCGGTATCACGAACGCGATGAACCTGATTGACGGTTTGGACGGACTCGCTGCCGGTCTGTCGGTCATCGGACTGTCCACCATCGCAGTAATGGCGTTATCCGGAGGCAAAATCCTTATCCTGTCACTTTCTCTCGTTGTGATAGGAAGCACACTCGGATTTTTATTTTATAATTTTCACCCGGCAAAAATATTTATGGGAGATACCGGATCGCTCTTTCTCGGATACGTCATTTCAGTACTCTCATTATTAGGTCTTTATAAAAGCGTGACTTTATTCAGTATCATCATTCCGATCATTATTTTGGGCGTGCCGATTTTTGATACGACGTTCGCTGTCATCAGACGGATACTAAACAAACAGCCGATTTCAGCGCCTGATAAGTCACATATACACCACCGGCTGATGGCCTTCGGGCTGTCACACCGAACGGCTGTCATCATCATTTATTTAATCGGCTTTATTTTCAGCATCAGTGCCATCCTGCTGAAAAGCGCGACCATATGGCTTTCGCTGTTTATTATTTTTGTATTGATTGTATTTATGCAAATCATAGCAGAGGTCACAGGGTTAGTAAATGAACAATTTAAACCATTTACCAAGTTTTACAAGAGATTGGTAAAGAAGAATTAAAAAGAGCAGATCATGCAAATGGTCTGCTTTTTTCTTTGATTCTGCTACTCTCTTAATTATATAGAAAAACCCGATCCTGCTCAAAGGATCGGGTTTACTGTTAATAGCCTGTTGTGCCGCCGGACTGTGTGCTGCCGGTTTCGTTTGCACCCGCAGTACCGTTGGTTGAATCGGTCGTGCCGCCGGTCCCTGTGCCGCCGGAAGTTGAATCAGTCGTACCGTCCGTTCCGGTGCTGTCAGAAGCAGGATCGGCCGCAGTGCTGCTTCCGGCCGGATAATCCAAATGCTTCTGCAAGGTTTGCCGTACTTTTTCGAGATTGGCCGGATCCGGTTGGAAATAATACGTTCCGCCCGTAGACGCGGTTCCGCCTCCGCCTAAATATAAATCTGTTCCTGTTATGGTCAGTGTATCAACCTTTTTGCTGGTAAAGCCGCTGTAAATCTGCTGAAGGGCGAGTCCTTCAGTGATGCGGATATTCGTTTGTACGTTATTGCTCGCTGTTTCAGCGATTTTATCGATTTTAGCAATATTTCCAGCCTTAGACATTTGGTCGATCAGTGCGTTTAGGATCTGCTTTTGGCGGTCATTCCGGCCGAAGTCTCCGCGCTTATCCTGCTTTCTCATCCGCGCGTAAGCCAGAGCCTGTTCACCGTTCAAATGCATGTTTCCTTTCTTGAAGTAGATCCGTTTCTTTTTACTGACGTCACTCATCTCGTCGAAATCAAATGGCACCTTTACATTGACTCCGCCGACTTCATCAATAACATCCTTAAAGCCGTTAAAATCGACAGTGACATACTTATCAATCGGTATGCCTAATAAGTCTTCTACAGTCGAGACGGTTTCATCCGCTCCGCCTTTAGCAAAAGCCGCATTGATTTTTGACTTTTTACCGGTTGTATCGCCGGCAAGCGTCACCCGCGTATCACGCGGAATACTCAGCATTTTCATTGTTTTATTTCTCGGATCAAGGGTAACAACAATAAGAGAGTCTGATCGTCCGCCTTTTCCGCTTGTGGCATAATTTTCGATCCCCATAAACAAAATGGAGAACGGTTTTTTCTTCATATCGATGACTTCATCCCGCAGTTTTGATTTATCTCCGCGGGAAAGGGCATCATATGCATTATCTGCCGCATTGATCGTTTTGTATACTTTGTACCCGCCAAACCCGGCAGCAACTAACAAAACGAGGGTAAGCAGCAGCAAAATCCGTTTGAAAATAATCTTTCGTTTGTTTTTCTTTTTCTTACGAACACGTACTCTTACACGTTCAGCCATTACATTAGTCTCCTTTAGGGCTGACGTCTGTTTCTAAATACGTCAGTTCTCCCTCTGTATTAATACTTTTGCCGTTCGTCAGCTCTGTCATCCATTTTATAAACGCTTCTTTTTCTTTTTCTTCAACGTATGTTTCAAATTCCACATGATCCGCATAATGGATCTCCTTCAGTAAAAAAACTGATTCTCTCAGTTCATTCTCTATTTTGCCGAGCCACGTATAATCCGCCGATGTATGCATAATCCGCATCAGCTTCCGTTCCGTAACTCCTATATGATTTAACCCCTCAGACACTGACTTCCCGTATGCGCGAATCAATCCGCCTGCTCCGAGCTTTATTCCGCCGAAATACCGGGTAACCACCGCGCAGGTATCTTTCAGGCCGCGTTTTTTCAGCACTTCCAGCATGGGTACGCCGGCTGTGCCGCTTGGTTCTCCGTCATCATTCGCCTTTTGTATATGATCCGTTTCTCCGATCAGATAAGCTGAGCAGTTATGAGTCGCATTCCAGTGCTGTTTTTTGATCTTTTGTATAAATTCCTGCGCTTCCGATTCAGAAGCGGCACGGCTCAGGTGGCAGATAAAACGTGATTTTTCGATCACAATCTCATGTTCACCTGTTTCTTTAACAGTTAAATAGCTGTGCAGCATGATTGCTGGACCCTCCTGACAAGCATTAAAAGACTTGTTTCTACAAATTCGAACAGACTTTAGAATTTTTGCGCATATTTTGGTATTATGAAAGAGTAAGATACTATATAAAAATGTTTTTTTCTAGAATATACGCATTCTTTCATTATAATTCGACACAAATTGCAGTTCAATTACATTTATAATAAAAATACATAACAACACCGTTACGGAGGGAGACTGATGAATAAAACGAAGATGGACTCCAAAGTTTTGGATTCTATACTTATGAAAATGCTGAAAACCGTGGACGGGAGTAAGGACGAGGTTTTTCAAATCGGAGAGCAGTCGCGCCAGCAATATGAGCAGCTGGTCGAAGAACTCAAACAGATCAAACAGCAGGTGTACGAAGTCATTGAGCTGGGCGACAAACTCGAAGTACATACCCGGCACGCAAGAAACCGCTTGTCGGAAGTAAGCAGAAATTTCCATAAGTTCAGCGAAGAAGAAATTCGCAACGCCTATGAAAAGGCGCACAAACTTCAAGTGGAACTGACGATGATCCAGCAGCGTGAAAAGCAGCTGCGGGAGCGCAGAGATGATTTAGAACGCCGGCTTTTGGGGCTCCAGGAAATCATTGAACGGTCAGAATCATTGGTCAGCCAAATAACCGTCGTTCTGAATTACCTGAATCAAGACCTTCGCCAAGTGGGGCTTCTGCTTGCCGATGCGCAGGCTAAACAAGATTTCGGTTTAAGAATTATCGAAGCCCAAGAGGAAGAAAGAAAAAGAGTTTCCAGAGAAATTCATGACGGCCCGGCTCAAATGCTGGCAAATGTCATGATGAGATCGGAATTGATAGAACGGATCTTCCGCGACCGCGGCACGGAGGACGGCTTTCAGGAAATCAGAAATCTTCGCCAGAATGTGCGGAATGCTCTTTACGAAGTCAGAAGGATTATATATGATTTAAGACCGATGGCATTGGACGATCTCGGGCTGATTCCGACACTGAGAAAATATCTTTATACAACTGAAGAATACAACGGAAAGGTGAAAATACATTTTCAGTGCATCGGAGACACGGAGAACAAAAGGCTTGCCCCGCAATTTGAAGTGGCGCTTTTCCGTCTCGCTCAGGAAGCCGTCACAAATGCACTGAAGCATTCAGAATCAGAGGAAATTACAGTAAAAGTGGAAGTAACTGCTGATTTTGTCGTTCTTATCATTAAGGACAACGGAAAAGGCTTTGATATCAATGAGGCTAAACAAAAGAAAAACAAGTCATTCGGCTTGCTGGGAATGAAAGAAAGAGTAGATCTGCTTGAAGGAACGATAACGATAGACTCTAAAATAGGTCTTGGGACATTTATCATGATTAAGGTTCCGTTATCTCTCGGCCTATAATTTGTTAAATAGAGCCAAAAGACATATTGACCGAACAGCGGCGTATATAGAACAATAGGATAAGGAGGCGTAGCGTGTGACTAAAGTAAATATTGTTATTATCGACGACCATCAACTATTCCGTGAGGGTGTAAAAAGAATATTGGATTTTGAACCTACCTTTGAAGTGGTAGCAGAAGGTGACGATGGTGATGAAGCGGCTCGTATCGTCGAGCATTATCATCCCGATGTCGTCATAATGGATATCAATATGCCGAATGTAAATGGAGTAGAGGCTACTAAGCAGCTTGTTGAGCTGTACCCTGAATCTAAGGTAATTATCCTCTCCATCCATGATGATGAAAACTATGTGACTCATGCTTTAAAAACAGGTGCAAGAGGCTATCTCCTGAAAGAGATGGACGCGGATACTTTAATCGAGGCAGTGAAAGTGGTAGCCGAGGGCGGTTCTTACCTTCACCCGAAAGTAACCCACAATCTTGTCAACGAATTCCGCCGTCTTGCGACAAGCGGAGTTTCTGCTCACCCTCAGCATGAGGTTTATCCGGAAATTCGGAGACCATTACATATATTAACGAGACGGGAATGTGAAGTGCTGCAAATGCTTGCAGACGGAAAAAGCAACCGCGGAATCGGTGAATCATTGTTTATCAGTGAGAAAACAGTGAAAAACCACGTGAGTAATATTTTGCAGAAAATGAACGTTAATGACCGGACACAAGCCGTTGTCGTAGCCATTAAAAACGGATGGGTAGAGATGCGTTAGTCTGTGTGAGAAGACTTGCCTGTTATGGCAAGTCTTTTTTTATGGCTTCATATCTATTAAAATACTTATTAAGTACTTAATAAGGCAGGTAAAGTGATGAATATTGCAGTTGTAACAGACAGTACAGCATATATTCCGAAAGAGATGAGAGAAGAACATCATATTCATATGATCCCTCTTCAAGTGGTTTTCGGTGAAAAAACATTCCGCGAAGAAACAGAACTCGACTGGAGAAGCTTTTATAAAGAAGTGAAAAATCATGATGAGCTGCCGACTACGTCCCAGCCTTCTTTCGGTGAATTAATCGCATTGTACGAAGAGCTGGGCAAAACATATGATGCAGTCATAAGTATACATTTGTCCAGCGGAATCAGCGGGACTTATAACAGCGCCGCTTCGGCAAACGCTATGGTTGATCATATTAAAATTTATCCTTTTGATTCAGAGATCAGCTGTTTGGCGCAAGGTTTTTATGCATTAAAAGCTGCACAGCTTATTAAAGACGGAGTTGACTCTCCGGAAGAGATTATAAAAGAGCTGGAAGAAATGAAAAAAACAGTCCGTGCTTATTTTATGGTGGACGATTTATCACATCTGCAGCGGGGCGGGCGTCTAAGCAGTGCTCAGGCTTTTATCGGCGGTCTGTTAAAGGTAAAGCCTATTCTTCATTTTGACAATAAGCTAATTGTTCCTTTTGAGAAGATTCGGACACGCAAAAAAGCGATTTCTAGAATTTTTGAGCTGTTTGCCGAGGATGCAGGTAAAGGAATCCCGATGCGGGCCGCTGTCATTCATGCAAACAGGGAAGAAGAAGCTGCTGAAATTATTCAAGAATTAAGCGGTAAATATCCTCATGTCGAATTCTATAACAGCTATTTCGGAGCCGTGATCGGAACCCATTTGGGCGAAGGCGCCATCGGAATCGGCTGGTGTTTGAAAAACTAAGTGCAAATCTCCGTTTTCAAGGGCGGAGATTTTTTATTTTCTGATTTTCGTAATTCGACAAAAAGTTTCCCGGCAGGCATACTTTAAGCAGAAAGGAGGCTGAGAGATGTCCGGAGGTGTTTCAGAATTTTCGGAGGTGCGGGATTTCTTTTACGGCAGGCATTTATTGAGATCTGAGATTCCGTTTTCTGATCAGTGCATCAAACGTTTTATAGAAGAAAAATATATAACGGCCGAGCCGTCAGTCATCCGCCGGAAAAACCGTTATGTCTGCCGTCGATGCGGCCAGTCTGACCAATCCTGCTTTGCGGTATTTTGGGCGCCCTCTGCCAAAAGACATATTACCTATTGCCGTTCCTGTGTCGTAATGGGAAGGGCTGATGAACTGACGTCATTATACTCTTGGAATCAAGCGGCTGAAAACAGCTGGGAGCCTATAAAGCTTTCTTGGGAAGGAACACTGACAGATGGACAGAAGCAGGCGGCGGATGCGCTTATAGAAGCGATAAAAGAGAAACAAGAGCTGCTGGTATGGGCGGTTTGCGGATCAGGGAAAACAGAGATGCTGTTTCCGGGTATAGAGTTTGCGCTGAATCACGGCTTGCGCGTCTGTGTCGCGACTCCGCGTACAGATGTCGTACTTGAACTGCTGCCGAGACTGAAAAAAGCATTTGAGAAAGTAGAAGTTTCTGCTCTGTACGGCGGCAGTGAAGACAAAGGCAGCTTGACTCCGCTAATGATCTCAACCGCTCACCAGCTGATGCGCTATCGAGATATTTTTGATGTAATGATAATAGATGAAGTAGATGCTTTTCCTTTTTCAGCCGATGAGACATTAAGATTCGCGGTTGATAAAGCCAGAAAGAAAAACAGCGCCCTAGTTTATGTAACGGCAACTCCTTCAGACACATTAAAAAAGAGGGCTGAGGCCGGTTTGCTGAAAAGCGTTCGCATACCGGCCAGATATCATCGGAAACCGCTCCCGGAGCCGCGTTTTTTGTGGTGCGGCAATTGGAAGAAGAAGCTTGAGAAAGGAAAACTGCCGCGCTCTGTAACGGATTGGGTCCGGCAAAAACTTCAATCACGACTGCCGGTTTTCTTATTCGTTCCGTCTGTACATATATTAAGAAAGACAACGGATTATTTTCAAAAATTAAACATCCGTGCAGAAGGCGTGCATGCGGAAGACACATGCAGAAAGGATAAAGTGAAACGGTTCAGAGAAGGACGGGTTGACTTGCTGGTAACGACTACGATTTTAGAAAGAGGCGTTACCGTACCCAAAGTCCAGACTTGTGTCCTCGGCGCAGAAGCACCTATCTTCACTGAGAGCGCACTCGTACAGATTGCAGGCAGAACGGGCAGGCATTATAAACATTTCAGCGGTGATGTCGTCATGTTTCATTTCGGAATGACAAACGGTATGAAGAAAGCAAAAAAACATATAGAATATATGAACAAATTGGCACAAAAAAATAAATTGTTGGACTAGTTAATTTCAGAAAACGTGATACAGTATACTCATACTTTTCCTATGAGGAGCTGTCAACATGCTTGTCAATTCTAAAGAAATCGTATTAAAGGAACTTCTCGACCGCTATATACCTCAGCTTCATATGAAATGCACATGCCGGGTATGCAAAAATGATGTACTGGCACTTTCATTAAACCGGGCTGAACCGGCATATGTTACTGATAAAAAGAAAGTTGCTTATGCAAAAGCAGAGATGGTTGATAAACAGAAAAATACGGCGCTGCTTGTGATTCTTGCTGAATCAGCGGCGATTGTTTCGGTTAATCCCAGCGAGTTCTGTGAGACTCGGGAAGGAGCGTAATTTCTCTGAATTGTTTATTGTGTGACTCCCCAATTTCAAGATCACTGACTTGGAGATCTCTATTTTCTCTGGCGCCGGAGCAAGAGGTATGCAGCGCATGCAGCAATCAATTTGAAAAAATTGAAGGCCCCGTATGCAGTTTATGCGGAAGGCCTCAGCAGTCAAACGAAAAATGCGCTGACTGCATGGCGCGGGAATCAAAAACGGAACAGCGCTTTTTGTTGCGGCAGAACCGTTCGGTTTATTTGTATAATGATGCAATGAAGGATTCATTGGCCCGGTTTAAATTCAGGGGTGATGCGAAAATCATTCAAGCATTTGAACGTGATTTTACTGCCGGCTTTAAAGCGGCATATCCGGCAAATACACATATCCTCGTCCCTATTCCGCTGAGCCCCGAACGGCTGGCGGACCGCGGATTCAATCAATCCGAGCTGCTGGCCTCCCTGCTCGGAATGCCCGTCATTTCCCCCCTCATCAGACTGAACAATGAAAAACAATCCAAAAAGAGCAAAACAGAAAGGCTCTCCGGAGAAAAAAAGTTTTCAGCTGCCGAAAACTCCGCAGAAGGTATGAACGTCATTTTAATAGACGATATTTATACGACGGGCGCCACACTTCATCAAGCTGCCGAAGCTCTGCTGACTGCAGGCAAAGCGTTATCGGTCTCCTCTTTTACTTTAATCAGGAGCTAAATCATTCTTTTTTCCTGCCGATATAATTGATAGAAATATAAGGCAGATAAAAGAAGGAATAGGAGTTAATACGATGGGTGAATTGGCGAATTGTCCAAAATGCAATGCTTTATTTTTTAAAACGAACCTGCAGACCGTATGTCAGGCATGTATTAAAGAAGAAGAAAAAGCATTTGAAACCGTCTATAAATTTTTGAGAAAGCAGGTCAACAGACAGTCGACGATGCAGCAGATTACTGAGGAAACAGGTGTTGAAGAAGAGCTGATCCTCAAATTTATCAAACAAAAAAGGATTCAGATCAGCCAGCTTCCGAATTTGGCATACCCTTGCGAAAGGTGCGGAAATCCGATCAGGACGGGGAAATTTTGCAAGTTCTGTCAAACCGATATTGAGTCGCAATTAGACCATATGAATCAAAAAACAGCTGCTGAATTCAAAGAGAAAAGTAGTTCAAATGACACATACTATGCCTATAATACCAAAAACACCTGATTCCCTAAACTAACTGATAACGCAGTCGATAAAAGAATTAGACTGCGAACAGAAAGCGAGAGGAATCCTATGAAAATCAATCAGTACGGAACACAATCCGTTAATCCATACCAAAAAAATTACGAAAAGCAAGCCGTACAAAAAGAGGCTGCAAAGCCGAAAGACAAAGTGGAAATTTCTTCTCATGCAAAAGAGCTTCAAAATGCGTCAGATGCGGTCATTAAAACACGTCAGGAAAAAATCGCTCAGCTGAAAGCGGATATAGAGAGCGGAACATATAAAATAGATTCAAACAGCATCGCTGAAAAAATAGTGAATTTCTATAAAAAGCAATAAAAAGGAGAAAGCCAATGTCAGCAAAGCCAATTATTGATCAACTGAAGCGACTTTGCGCACTGCATGAACATCTGCTCACGCTGTCTGAGGAGAAAACGGAAGCGCTGAAAGCAGGTAAAACAAAAGAGCTTTCCAACATATTGACTAAAGAGCAAAAGTATATTCAGGCAATCGGGCAGACTGAGGAAGAACGGATCAAGCTGACTTCTCAGTTTCTAAGCGGCAGTGAGGACAACACAATTGCTGCGTGCATCTCCAGAACTTCAGGCAGCGAAAAACAGGAGCTTGAAGGGTTATTTCACTCTTTGTCTGCGCTTCTTGACCGTCTGAAAGAAGTGAACGAGATGAACAAACAGCTCACGATTCAGGCTTTGCAATTCATCTCCGGGGCATTCGATATGATAATGCCGGGTGAAAAAGAGAATATGAATTATAAAGAGCCGCAAACGGCGCGCCAGCCTGTCAGCCGTTTGACATTATTCGATTCAAAAGCTTAGAACGGAGGATTTTCAATGCCATCGACTTTTATGGGGCTCGAAACAGCAAGGCGTGCACTGAGTGCGCAGCAGACTGCATTGAGCACAGTTTCAAATAACGTTGCAAATGCAAATACAGAAGGATATACAAGGCAGCGAGTCACGTTACAATCGACGAGTCCTTATCCCGCTGTATCAAAAAACAGTGATCTGACGGCCGGCCAAATCGGAACAGGGGTTAAAGCGGGTTCAGTGGAGCGCGTCAGAGACAGTTTTTTAGACTATCAGTACAGAACTGAAAATACAAAATTAGGCTACTATACAGCCCGTTCCAATTCATTATCGCAAATGGAAGGCGTCATGAAAGAGCTTGACGATAACGGATTAAACGGATCGCTCAGTTCGTTTTGGAATGCCCTTCAGGATCTGGCGACGAATCCGGAAAATACGGGAGCGCGCTCAGTCTTGCAGGAGCAGGGAAAATCTCTTGCCGAAAGTTTTAACTATATATCTACCTCGTTGACTAACATTCAGGGTGATATTAAAAAGAACCTGGATAACACAGCGGACCAGGTCAATTCAATTCTCAATCAGCTGAATGACCTTAATAATCAAATAGCTGCAGTTGAGCCGAGCGGTATGCTTCCTAATGATTTATATGACCAAAGAGACAGATTGATTGATCAATTATCTTCTATGGCAAATATAAAAGTTTCATATAATAAGTCGGGCGGACATTCCTTGGCGACTGCTGAGGGCACGGTTAACGTGGAATTGCTGAACGGAAATAACAATTCTCTCGGAACGCTGCTGGATGGTAATACAAAAACCGTTTCAGAAATGAAAATCAACTACGACAAGGACAGCGGCCTTGTGTCGAGTGTGTCAGTCGGCAGCAATGCGGTCAATGCGGATGCATTTACCGGAAAAGGCTCACTTTTAGGTCTTATTGAGTCATACGGCTATATGTCAAATGGAGAAGAAAAAGGCCTCTACCCTGAAATGCTGACGGCTCTTGACAATATGGCGCTATCCTTTGCTGACGCGTTTAATGCAGTTCACGAAAAAGGAAAGACCTATACAGGCGAACAGGGCGCGGCATTTTTTGATTTCAGCGGTGATGAAGCGGTGCCGGCAAAAGGTGCGGCAGCGAAAATAAAAGTCAGTGACAAAATCCTCGCGTCTACTGACAATATCGCAGCGTCGTTAAACGGAGAAAAAAGTGACGGCACAAACGCGACTAACTTGGCAGCCGTGCAGAACAGCAAGCTGACTATTAACGGTGAAACCACTACAATTAACGACTTTTATGAATCCCTTATCGGCAAGCTGGGCGTTAACTCACAAAAAGCGGCCAATCTTATGAACAACTCTGAAAGCAACACTCTTTCAGCCGATCAAAGGAGACAATCAGTCAGCGCCGTGTCTTTAGATGAAGAAATGACAAATATGATTCAGTTTCAGCACGCTTATAATGCCGCTGCGCGAATCATAACGATGCAGGATGAAATATTCGATAAAATTATTAACGGTATGGGCACCGGAGGAAGATAGGAGATAAGTAAATGAGAGTAACTCAAGGGATGATCGCAAAAAATTCTCTTCGATTTATCGGCTCAAGTTATGACAAGCTCGATCGGCTTCAGCAGCAAGTGTCTACGGGGAAAAAAATCACGAAAGCTTCTGATGACCCGGTCGTTGCAATGAAGGGAATGCAGTACCGTACTCAGCTTGCGCAGGTAAACCAATATCAGCGGAATGTTTCGCAAGGTTTTACATGGCTGGAAAACTCGGAATCAAGCGTAAACTCAGAAACCGATATTATGGGGAAAATCCGGGACTTGATGGTTCAGGCCAAAAGTGATTCGAACGGTGAAACGGAATTAAAAGCAATCGGTACAGAAATCGGCCAGCTGAAAAAGCAGCTCGTTTCTGTCGCGAATACTCAGGTGAACGGGCGTTACCTGTTTAACGGAACCAATTCAGACGTCCCGCCGATCACTGAAAATGCTGACGGTACATATACGTACAACTATGAAAATTACACTAGTGCTTCGGATGTTAACATCAACATCTCGAACGGTGCAGTGCTGAAAGTGAATTCTGACCCGAATTCAGCTTTCGGGGGCGTCGCTCAAAATGGGGATAATGTATTTGAATTTCTCAACTCCTTAGAAGCTTCTTTAAGCAAAGGTACGCTTTCCGAAGCAGATTCAAAACAGATTCTGTCAGATATCGACGGTTTTACTGACAAAATGAATGCTGAAAAATCCAATATCGGTGCACGCACAAACCGTTTGGAACTTATTCAGACAAGATTGGAATCACAAGCTGCAACTGCTGAAAAAGTATTGTCAGATAATGAAGATGTAGAAATGGAAGATGTGATTGTTGATTATTTATCTCAGCAGACGGTTCATAGAGCAGCGCTGTCAGTGAATGCGAATATTATTCAGCCGTCACTGATCGACTTTCTGAAATAATATAACTGACCGTCTTCAATATATAAAAAAAGCGACTCACACAGGGAGATCGCTTTTTTTACTAGAACACTCTAAAGAGGAGGGATTTCTATGCAGATGCCGAGATTGATTATTGACAGTGTGCCTGCTAAAATCGGTATTACCTTTCAGAAGGAAGAAATCGAGATGGAACAGCCGCCCGCTGACCTGGAAATCGAACAGCCGCCGGCAGAGCTGAGCATTGAAAGCACGCCGGCCAAACTGACGATTGATCAGACGAGGGCTTGGGAGAACTTGAATCTCAAATCATTTGAAAAGCTGAACGCGGAAGCCGCCCAGAAAGGAGCGGAAGCCTGCAGTGAGTTTATTGCAAAAACAGTCAGAGAAGGGAAGGAAATGGCGGCTATCGAAAAGAAAACCGGCAATGTGATGGCCCGGCAGGCAGCGGATGTCAGGCCGCCCGATCCATTCGGCGAATTCAGTGACTTTCTGCCTGCGCAGTTTCTCGTCGACATTGACTGCATTCCTTCAAAGCTTACGGTTGATATAGAGGCCCGCAAACCTTCAATTGAAGCAGCCGCCCACAAACCGGTATGGAATTACACGCCGGGGAAAGTTCAGATTGATATGATGCAAGACCCTAAGGTGACGATTTCGGTTGACGATGGTAACACAGAATAAAAGATGAAAGTGGTAAAGGATTGTGAAGCATGATTATTAAAACAAAATATCACGGAGAAATCAGAATAGACGAAGGGCAGATTATCTCATTTGAAAACGGCCTGCCGGGATTTAATGACGAGACTCAATTTGTTGTTCTTCCTTTGTCGGAAGATTCACCGTTTTTGGCGCTGCAATCTGTCAAACAGGAGCACATCGCCTTTATTGTCGCCAGTCCGTTTATTTTCTTTAAAGGGTACGAATTTGACATTGACCATGCGACGCTTGAGCTTTTGCATATTGAAGATATAGAGGACGTCGAGGTTATGGCGATTTTAACGCTGGAAGAGCCTTTTGAAAACACGACCGCCAATTTAAAAGCGCCGATTATCGTCAATAAAAAGGAAATGAAGGCGAAACAAATCATTTTACATGATGCTTCCTATGAAACAAAACATCTGATAGGAGGAGGATCATGCTAGTTCTCTCAAGAAAAGTGAATGAGTCAATTCAGATCGGACCCGATATTGAAATCAAGGTGATTGCGATTGAAGGAGAGCAAGTGAAGCTGGGAATTGAAGCGCCTCAGCATGTGGATATTCACCGGAAAGAAATATACTTGTCGATCCTGGAAGAGAACAACAGAGCCGTATCTTTTAATACCGATTTATTACTTAATTTATCCTCACAAAAAAAGTGAGGATTTTTTTATTTTCATATAAACAATAGAAGCGGCCGTCCGATATATATAGTGTAGCCAATGAGAGGAAAAATTTTCTTCAGAATGACGCTGCGAAAAATGCACAAGGACGTGCGAAAAACAATTCAGGGAGGAAATACAAAATGAGAATCAACCACAATATCGCGGCTCTTAACACTAGCCGTCAGCTGAATGCAGGTTCAAACTCTGCTGCAAAAAACATGGAAAAATTATCTTCAGGTCTTCGCATCAACCGCGCTGGTGATGACGCTGCGGGTCTTGCGATCTCTGAAAAAATGCGTTCTCAAATCCGCGGTTTAGACATGGCGTCTAAAAACGCTCAAGACGGAATCTCTCTTATCCAAACATCTGAGGGTGCATTGAACGAAACTCACAGCATTCTTCAGCGTATGAGCGAGCTTGCTACACAAGCGGCTAACGATACAAACACAGATTCTGACCGTTCTGAGCTTCAAAAAGAGATGGACCAATTAGCGTCTGAAGTAACAAGAATCTCTACTGACACTGAGTTCAACACGAAAAAACTTCTTGACGGAACTGCGAAAAACCTTACGTTCCAAATCGGAGCTAATGAAGGCCAAACAATGAGCCTGTCTATCAATAAAATGGACTCTGAAAGCCTGAAAGTCGGTACGACTTATACAGTAAATGCTGACGGATCTAAAATTACAGACAAAGATGGAAATGAAGCAACACTTGTAACTGACGGTTCTAAAGGACCGAATGGCTACTATGATGCTACTGATAAATTAGTTTATCAAGCTGACAGTGCTTTGACTGCAGATTCTAAAGTAACAAAAGGTATCGACATCTCATCTTCTGCTAAAGCTGCGTCTTCAGCTCTTACAACAATCAAAACAGCTATCGACACAGTATCTAGCGAGCGCGCTAAACTTGGTGCGGTTCAAAACCGTTTAGAGCACACAATCAACAACCTTGGTACTTCTTCTGAGAACCTGACATCTGCTGAATCACGTATCCGTGACGTAGACATGGCTTCTGAGATGATGGAGTACACGAAAAACAACATCCTTACTCAGGCTTCTCAAGCTATGCTTGCGCAAGCTAACCAACAGCCTCAGCAAGTTCTTCAATTGCTTAAAGGTTAATGACGGAAAGATCCTGGTTCTCCAGGGTCTTTTTTTATTTCCTCAGCTTTTCCCCTCATCATGCCAAGGAATCCCTATTGACAAAATGAAACATTATAATTTCAGTTAAAATATTGAAAACCTTTTAATATGACCGATATAAGAATAAGATCATACATTTATGGAGCTGCGATATGATAAACAGTCGGAAACTCACTGTTGTCATAGAGCCGTCTACGACTAAACGCCGAAAAGGAGAGGGTACATATGGTCACAAGAATCACAGGCCTAAATTCCGGTCTTGATGTAGATTCTCTGGTGAAAAAACTGATGGATGCCGAAAAGCAGCCGCTTAATAAATTGAACCAGAAAAAGCAGACGCTTGAATGGAAGCGTGATGCTTATCGGGAAATGAATACCCAGATTACCGACATGTATTCCACTACATTTAATAATATGCTGATGTCCACAAACTGGAATAAAAAAACAGTAACAAGTTCGGATTCCAGTGTCAGCGCGGTGGCCGTCAGTGCTGAGCAAAATATTTCAACAAGCATGTCCGTTCAGCAGCTGGCCACGCCGACGACGTATAAATCCTCAGGCTCCATCAATTTCACTTCAGGCCAGAGCCAAACATTGAAATTCAATGTCACAAATCCGGGTGACACGAAGCCGACTGAGGTAAACGTCACGATCGCCGCGACTGATACGATTGACGATGTGATTTCCAAACTGAACAGCTCGGGCCTCGGGGTGACGGCTTTAAAAGAGAAAATTTCCAATGGCACGGATTATGCGGACACGATTGCGTTCACTTCCAATAAAACGGGGGAAGGGTTTACCCTTGCCGCAGGCGATGACGCAACCAAAAGCTTTCTGAAAGATCAGCTCGGTTTTGCCGTTGATGATGCGACAAATAAACTGACGGCCAATGCCGAAGGGAAAAACGCGAAGTTTACATTCAACGGCCTTGAAATGACCAAAACGTCAAATAACTTTACGATCAACGGCATTAAATATACGCTGAACAGCGTGACGGATAGCAATAAAACGGTTACGATTAACAGCACGACTGATACGGACGGCATTTTTAACAACATTAAAGATTTTGTTGATAAATACAACACGTTAATTAAAAACGTAAACGCGAAGGTGACGGAATCAAAATACCGGGATTATACGCCGTTAACCGATGAACAAAGAGAAGCGATGACCGATAAGCAGGTTGAGCAGTGGGAGGCTAAAGCCAAAAGCGGTTTATTACGGAGCGACAGCACGCTGCAGAACGGTTTGGCGGAAATGCGGATTGATCTGTACTCAACGGTTACGATTGACGGAAAAAAATATCAGCTCGCGGATTTTGGAATTGAAACGTCTGATAACTACGCCGATCAAGGAAAGCTTGTCATTAAAGATGAAGCGAAACTGAAACAGAAAATTACCGAGAATCCGTCTCTCGTGGCTAAGCTGTTTAATGCGGACAGCCCTGATACAGCGAAAACCAAAAACCCGGAAGAGCAGGGGATTGCCCGGAGATTAAAAGACACATTAAACAAAATGCAGACTCAAATTTCAAAACAAGCGGGCACGGAAAGCTCGGTATCAACCAGCTTTGCCATCGGAAAAAGCCTGAACGAAGTAGAAACAAATATTACTAATATGAAAACGAAGCTGGATGACATCGAAACAAGATATTATAAAAAGTTCAGCGCGTTGGATACGGCATTGGAGAAATTGAACAGCCAATCTTCATATCTCATGTCAATGTTAGGATCTTCAACATCATAATCTTGGAGGTTTCACAAAAATGGCAATAAATAATCCTTTTGCTGCTTATCAGCAGACATCCGTCTTTACAGCCGCTCCGGAAGAGCTGACCCTTATGCTTTATAACGGCTGCCTGCGATTCATTAAGCTGGGCAGGCAGGCCATGAAGCAAAACAACCCTGAAGCCAAAAATGAAAATATCGTAAAGGCGCAAAACATCATTCAAGAGCTCAGCATCACGTTAAACAGGGAGATTGAGATTTCCGATCAGATGTCGTCAATCTATGATTACATCCGCCGCCGCCTGATTGAAGCGAACGTGCAGAATAACGAAGGATTTTTAGATGAAGCGGAAAAGCTCGTTACTGAATTTCGCGATACGTGGAAGCAGGCCATGCAGAGCGAACGGAAAAACAGCCATGGCGCGGGCGGCCTTGCCTGATGAACAGGAATGTCTTTTCTTTGTATAACGAAACGAAGAACATGTACGCCGAACTGAAGGATGCACCGGAAAGCGACGGTCTCATCAGCAGCGTTACGGCATTTACGGAGAAAAGGGAGGAGATGCTTGCGGGCATAAAACCGCCTTTTTCCGAAGAAGAACAAACGCTGCTTCAGCAGGTGACCGAGCTTGACCGCCTGATTGCCGGAGAAGTGAAACGGATCCAGGACGGCATCCGAAATGAAATAAAAACACTCAAGAAAAAACGGGTGTACCATAATACGTATTTTAATCCGTATCATCAAACGACAAGTGACGGCCGTTATTACGACAAACGCAAATAGGTGAGTGTTTTGAGAAGTTTGAACGATTACCATTTGGTGTCAGCATACTACCAGCTTCTTTTTACGATTGATGAGGGGCTTTGCTACCTATTGGATACGCAGGATGATTTTTTTAAGACGGAGGGCGAACGGATTTACAACGATTTGATTCAGGCTTTTTTTCATCTCGACTCCTCTCATGCGCTTATTTTGTCTATCGTTGAGTGCCAATGCGTGGAGACTGCGATTCGGTCATTTGACGAGATTTTTCAGAATTTCAGCATGTTAAATGATTATGATTTCCCGTCCGCTCCGTTTCAGGAGTTTTTAAAGACCATCTTTCTGCCGCATTATAAGCTGTGGATGGAGCAGACGCACGACTGCATCAAACCGTATGTTCTTCACTAGACCTGCTGCAAGCGGCAGGTCTTTTGCCTGCGTTCTTTGCATATACTTTAATCCTGCCGGAAGCTGCCGGATAAAAAGCTGACACCATTCGTCATCGTTCACTGATTTTACACATTATTTTAACGTTTCAGCAGGGATCAGAAGGGGTAAAAGAGAAATAGATACATATCCTTAGATAAAGGGAGGCGTTCTTTGATGAACTACAATATCAGAGGAGAAAACATTGAGGTTACACCTGCGTTAAAGGATCATGTGGAGAGAAAAATCGGCAAGCTGGAACGATATTTCGAGCAGAGCGTCAATGCCGATGTGAACGTCAACTTAAAATTCTATAATGATAAGGAATCAAAAGTTGAAGTCACCATTCCGATGACTGATCTGGCGCTTCGTTCCGAAGTGCATAACGAGGATATGTACAATGCAATTGATCTCGCAACAAACAAGCTGGAACGTCAAATCCGAAAGCATAAAACAAAGGTCAACCGGAAATTCCGTGAGCAGGGTCTGCCGAAACATTACTTCGAGAACGGGAGCGCCGCTGACACGAACGTAGCGGTTCAGGATGAAATTGAAGATGACAGCCCGGAAATTGTCCGCCAAAAGCGTTTTAATTTAAAACCGATGGATAATGAAGAAGCGATTCTCCAAATGAATATGCTCGGACATAATTTCTTCGTATTCACCAATGCCGAGACGAATCTCACAAATGTCGTTTACCGCAGAAATGACGGCAAATACGGATTAATTGAACCGACTGAATAAACCCATCCAGCCTTCCGTGAACGCGCGGAAGGTTTTTCTCTATCTTTATCTGCAAATTCTTTGGAAATAACAAAAGGTATGTTATGATAATGAGAGGTATACATGGACAGAAAATTATCATTTATTCCATGCGAAATTTGCATGTGAACATAGAGGAGCGTTATAGATGCTTGGGATTTTAAATAAAATGTTTGATCCGACCAAACGTGCGCTGAACAAATACGAAAAAATAGCAAATGACATTGATGCTGTAAAAGGAGATTATGAAAATCTCTCTGACGATGCACTTAAACATAAAACGGAAGAATTCAGAGAGCGGCTTGAAAAAGGAGAAACGACGGATGACCTTCTTGTCGAAGCTTTTGCCGTCGTTCGTGAAGCTTCCCGCCGTGTAACCGGCATGTTCCCGTTTAAAGTGCAGCTGATGGGGGGCCTTGCCCTTCATGAGGGGAATATCGCCGAAATGAAAACAGGGGAAGGGAAAACGCTGACGTCCACGCTTCCCGTATATTTAAATGCTTTGATGGGAAAAGGCGTTCACGTCGTAACAGTCAACGAATATCTGGCAAGCCGTGATGCTGAGCAAATGGGAGAAATTTTTACGTTTCTCGGGCTTACGGTCGGCCTGAACCTGAATTCGATGTCAAAAGACGAAAAACGCGAAGCTTACGCAGCCGATATCACGTATTCCACGAATAATGAGCTCGGCTTTGATTATTTGCGTGACAATATGGTGCTTTATAAAGAACAAATGGTGCAGCGTCCGCTTCATTTTGCCGTTATTGATGAAGTCGATTCAATTTTAGTCGATGAAGCGAGAACGCCATTAATTATTTCCGGACAAGCTCAGAAGTCCACAAAACTGTACGTGCAGGCAAATGCGTTTGTCCGCACACTCAAGAAGGATCAGGATTATACGTATGACGTCAAAACGAAGGGCGTTCAGCTGACGGAAGAAGGAATGACGAAGGCTGAAAAAGCGTTCGGCATCGACAACCTGTTCGATGTCAAAAACGTCGCCTTAAACCACCATATCAACCAGGCTTTAAAAGCCCATGCGGCAATGCAGAAAGATGTGGATTATGTTGTTGAGGACGGCCAGGTCGTCATCGTTGATTCCTTCACCGGCCGTCTGATGAAAGGACGCCGCTACAGTGAAGGCCTTCACCAGGCGATTGAGGCGAAAGAAGGCCTGGAGATTCAAAATGAAAGCATGACTTTGGCGACGATTACGTTCCAAAACTATTTCCGTATGTACGAAAAGCTGGCCGGTATGACCGGTACCGCAAAAACGGAAGAGGAAGAATTCCGCAATATTTATAACATGCAGGTTGTATCCATCCCGACCAACCAGCCTGTCATCCGTGACGACCGTCCGGACTTGATCTATCGCTCAATGGAAGGGAAATTCAAGGCGGTGGCGGAGGATGTCGCCCAGCGCTACATGACCGGACAGCCTGTTCTTGTCGGTACGGTTGCCGTTGAAACGTCTGAATTGATTTCAAAACTTCTGAAAAACAAAGGTATTCCGCATCAGGTGCTGAACGCGAAAAACCATGAGCGTGAAGCTCAGATCATTGAAGAAGCGGGACAAAAAGGCGCTGTCACGATTGCGACCAACATGGCAGGACGCGGAACCGACATTAAACTCGGTGAAGGCGTAAAAGAGCTTGGCGGCCTTGCAGTCGTCGGTACGGAACGCCACGAATCCCGCCGGATTGACAACCAGCTCCGCGGACGTTCAGGACGTCAGGGAGATCCGGGCATCACACAATTTTATCTTTCAATGGAAGATGAATTGATGCGCCGTTTCGGAGCTGAACGGACGATGGCGATGCTTGACCGGTTCGGTATGGATGACTCCACGCCGATTCAGAGCAAAATGGTGTCCCGCGCCGTGGAATCGTCTCAAAAACGTGTCGAAGGAAACAACTTCGATTCACGTAAACAGCTTCTTCAATATGACGACGTGCTCCGTCAGCAGCGCGAAGTCATTTACAAGCAGCGTTTTGAAGTCATTGATTCTGAAAACCTGCGTGACATTGTGGAAGGCATGATCAAGTCTTCTCTGGAGCGTGCGATTGCCGCTTATACACCGAGCGAGGAGCTTCCGGAAGAATGGAATCTTGACGGACTCGTGGAGCTGGTCAATACAACGTATCTTGATGAAGGCGCGCTTGAAAAGAGCGATATCTTTGGGAAAGAACCTGATGAAATGCATGAGATGATCATGGACCGCATCATGACGAAATATAATGAAAAAGAAGAGAATTTCGGCGCAGAGCAGATGCGTGAATTTGAAAAAGTAATCGTATTGCGTGCCGTCGATTCAAAATGGATGGATCATATTGATGCGATGGATCAGCTGCGTCAAGGGATTCACCTTCGCGCTTATGCGCAGACAAATCCGCTGCGTGAATACCAAATGGAAGGTTTCGCAATGTTTGAGCACATGATTGAGTCCATTGAGGACGAGGTCGCAAAGTTCGTCATGAAGGCTGAGATTGAAAGCAATCTGGAACGCGAAGAAGTTGTTCAGGGCCAAACGACGGCTCATCAGCAGCAGGACGGCGATGAAGCCAAACAAGCGAAAAAAGCGCCGGTGCGCAAAGTTGTAGATATCGGACGCAACGCGCCTTGCCATTGCGGAAGCGGAAAAAAATATAAAAATTGCTGCGGCCGGACAGAATAGTCACGACTGCAGGAAGCGAACATGACCGGGTCTGCGTCTTATGACGCCCCGGATCTTTTAATGAGGTGAATGGAATGGAATTATCAGAAATCAGGGCAGAGCTCGAAAATATGGCTTCTCGTTTAGCGGACTTCAGGGGGTCTCTTTGACCTCGAATCAAAGGAAGCCCGCATTGCAGAATTAGATGAACAGATGGCGGAACCGGAATTCTGGAATGACCAGCAGAAGGCCCAAACCGTCATCAATGAAGCGAACGGTCTGAAAGACTACGTGAACTCCTATCATCAGCTGAGCGAGTCTCACGAAGAGCTGCAAATGACATATGAGCTTTTAAAAGAAGAACCTGATCAGGAACTTCAGCAGGAGCTTGAGAAAGAGCTGAAGTCATTAACGAAGGAATTGAATGAATTTGAGCTTCAGCTGCTGCTCAGTGAACCATATGACAAAAATAACGCGATTTTAGAGCTTCATCCGGGAGCCGGCGGTACGGAATCCCAAGACTGGGGTTCCATGCTGCTCAGAATGTATACCCGCTGGGCGGAAAGACGCGGATGCAAAGTTGAAACACTTGATTATCTGCCTGGGGATGAAGCCGGAATTAAGTCGGTCACACTGCTTATTAAAGGCCACAATGCATACGGCTATTTAAAAGCGGAAAAAGGCGTACACCGTCTCGTTCGGATTTCTCCATTTGATTCATCAGGCCGCCGTCACACGTCATTCGTGTCATGTGAAGTCATGCCTGAATTCAATGAAGAAATCGATATCGAAATCCGGACCGAAGACATTAAAGTTGATACGTACCGGGCAAGCGGTGCCGGCGGACAGCACGTCAATACGACTGATTCAGCCGTTCGGATCACCCACCTGCCGACAAATGTAGTCGTCACATGCCAAACGGAACGTTCACAAATCAAAAACCGCGACAGAGCGATGAAAATGCTCAAAGCGAAGCTGTATCAGCGCAGAATTGAAGAACAGCAGGCGGAGCTTGACGAAATCCGCGGCGAACAGAAAGAAATCGGCTGGGGCAGCCAAATCCGCTCGTACGTATTCCATCCGTACTCCATGGTGAAAGATCACCGGACCAATACGGAAATGGGGAACGTGCAGGCGGTTATGGACGGAGATATTGATATCTTTATTGATGCCTATTTACGCTCCAAACTGTCATAATCCGGGAACACACCTGCCAATGGCAAGGTGTGTTTTTTTTTATCACTTCTCTTTCTCCGTTTTTCACAATAGCGCTTTAGCAAATTAATACGGTATTTGGCTGTTATTTACTTCTAAGCCGGGAAGACTTAAAATGCTATCGAGAGAAAATCGGAGAACGGAGGATTTTGCATGGATGTGAATCACAATAAGCCGCTCCGTCTGATCAAAGATTATATATATATCATGATCGGCGCGGCGATTACAGGGGTCGTGTTTAACGTATTTTTGCTGCCGAACCGTATAGCAGCGGGAGGAGTAAGCGGAATCAGCACCATTTTAGAAACATTTGGTTTTGAACCGGCTTACGTGCAGTGGATTATTAACATTCCTTTGTTTATCGCCGGAGTGATCATTCTCGGCGGGAAATTCGGAATGAAGACGCTTGTCGGTTCCATCGTTCTGCCGCTTGCCGTCTTTTTAACAAGAGATCTGCCTGCCGCGACGACCCATGAATTGCTGGCGGCGATTTTCGGAGGCGTGGGGATCGGTACGGGTATCGGCATCGTTTATCTCGGCAAAGGCTCCACGGGGGGAACGGCTCTGGCGGCGCAGATCATTCACAAATACACGGGGCTTTCGTTAGGGACGTGTCTTGCCATCATGGACGGATTAATTGTGCTGAGCGCGATGCTCGTTTTCGGAGTGGAACAGGGACTGTATGCGATGCTCGGGGTATTTATTTCAAGCAAAACGATTGATGTCGTGCAGGTCGGGTTCAACCGCTCCAAAATGGCTTTAATCATTACGCAGCATGAAGAAGCCGTCAGGTCGGCTGTGTTTACGCAAATCGACAGGGGTGTGACGAAGATTTCCGCAGTCGGCGGGTATACGGAACATGACCGGCCGATTTTAATGTGTGTCGTCGGCCAGACCGAATTCACAAAACTGAAACAAATCGTCAAACAAATTGATGAGTCAGCTTTTGTCATTGTCGCAGACGCAAGCGAGGTGCTCGGCGAGGGTTTCAAACGCGCCTAAACGGAGTTATAATAGCGAAGGGGTGCATCTTACACATGAAATCAAAATGGGCGCTGCTAGTGCTGGTTCTGACCATGTCCGTCCTGCTGGCGGCATGCGGCGGATCCAATGAATCAAAAAAAGAAGGCTCTGACAGCTCAGGCGGATCAAAAGCATCCGCGTCAGCAGGAGAAGAGCTTTATCAGCAAAGCTGTATCGGCTGCCACGGAAAAGACTTAGAAGGCGGCGGCGGTCCCAATCTGCAGGAAGTCGGCGGGAAGTATGATGAAGCTAAAATTGAAAGCATCATTATAAACGGCCGCGGCAATATGCCGAGCCATCTTGTAAGTGATGAGGACGCAGCGAAGATCGCGAAATGGCTGTCACAGAAAAAATAACAGAAAAACCTTGCCTGTTATGAGGGGCAAGGTTTTTTCACGGCCTGGGAATGAAAAGAAACTGTAATAGTAATATGTCTAAATTTGACGTATAATGAAGTGTACTGAGGAAAAGGAACTTTCAGATTTTTCATCTGTTTCCTGGTAAATCGGCCATAAATCGCAGTATTGTTGCGAACTCTATGGCTGCAAGACATAAATAAAAGATTAGGTGATTTCATGATAGAGATGAAAGAAGTATATAAATCCTATCCGAACGGTGTAAAAGCGATTAACGGGCTGTCAGTCATGATTCATCCCGGAGAATTTGTATATGTCGTAGGACCGAGCGGAGCCGGTAAATCTACTTTTATCAAAATGATTTACAGAGAAGAAAAACCGACAAAAGGGCAAATATTGATTAATCATAAAGATCTCGCGGCTGTAAAAGAAAAAGAGATTCCTTTCGTGCGGCGTAAAATAGGTGTTGTTTTCCAAGATTTCAAACTTCTTCCGAAATTGACAGTATTTGAAAACGTCGCGTTTGCGCTTGAGGTTATCGGAGAGCAGCAGTCAGTCATTAAAAAACGAGTGCTTGAAGTGCTCGATCTTGTGCAGCTGAAGCATAAAGCGCGGCAGTTTCCCGACCAGCTTTCCGGAGGAGAACAGCAGCGTGTTTCCATCGCAAGATCCATCGTCAACAATCCTGACGTCGTTATAGCTGACGAACCGACGGGCAACCTTGATCCGGTAACATCATGGGAAGTCATGAAGACGCTGGAAGAGATCAACAACCGCGGAACGACTGTCGTGATGGCGACACACAATAAAGAAATAGTAAACACCATGAAGAAACGGGTCATCGCGATCGAAGACGGAATTATTGTGCGTGATGAGTCAAGAGGGGAGTATGGTTCTTATGATTAAAATTCTCGGGCGCCATTTGCGTGAGAGTTTTAAATCTCTCGGAAGAAACACATGGATGACTTTTGCATCCATCAGTGCCGTTACCGTTACATTGATATTGGTCGGCGTGTTTTTAGTCATTATGCTGAACTTAAACAACATGGCTAAAAATGCTGAAAAAGAAGTGGAGATTAAAGTATTAATCGATCTGACGTCGAATAAGAAAACGCAGGATACGCTGCAGAATGAGATTAAGGACATCTCGGGAATCCAAAGCGTAGAGTTTTCATCTAAAGATAAAGAGCTTGATCAATTGGTCAAAAGCTTCGGCGACAGCGGAAAGGCCATGAAAATGCAAGATCAGGAAAACCCGCTGAACAACGCGTTTGTCGTCAAAACGACAGATCCGCATGATACGCCGAAAGTCGCGAAAAAAATTGAGAAGCTTGATCATGTGTATAAAGTGACATACGGAAAAGAAGAAGTCAGCCGTCTGTTTAAGATCGTCGGCGTGTCACGCAACATCGGGATTGCGTTAATCATTGGCCTTCTGTTCACGGCGATGTTCTTAATTTCAAATACGATTAAAATCACGATTTTCGCAAGAAGAAAAGAGATAGAAATCATGAAGCTTGTCGGTGCGACAAACTGGTTTATCCGCTGGCCGTTTTTCCTTGAAGGGCTGCTGCTCGGAGTATTCGGTTCAGTCATACCGATCGCACTCGTGCTCAGTACGTACCAGTCGATGGTCGCTTGGGTGGCCCCAAAAGTTCAGGGATCATTTGTTTCACTTCTGCCGTACAGTCCGTTTGTGTTCCAAGTATCACTTGTGCTCATTCTGATCGGCGCGGTTATCGGAGTATGGGGAAGCCTGACTTCCATCCGAAAATTCCTTCGTGTATAAATAAAAAAAGCCAGTCTTTATCAGACTGGCTTTTTTTGATGGTTCCGTTACTGAATGACGGGCAGGGCTGGTGATCCGGGCTTTAATGTAAAGTCATAAGACGATTCGTCACGGTACATCGGGTCCGCATAAATGGAGTTTGAATCGTTTGCCGTTCCTTTTTGGTAAGCTGTGAATGAGTGGTATTCTTTGTTTTTCCAATTCCAAATGCCGTCTTTTCCTGTTTCTTTGTGATAGACGTTATGGTTAACGGTATTGCTTTCATTTTTCGTAAAATCATTTGCGATAAAAATCCGGGAACGGCTTGCCGTCATGATGTTTTTTTCGATGGTGTTCCCTTTTGTGTCGTACTGCAGCAGCAGCTGGCCGCCGTCAAGGTTCTTCGTGTCATTTCGGTACATGATGTTATGGGAGATCACGGAATTGATTGTGCCGCCGCGCTTCGTGTCATAGCCTCCGATTGAAATACCCGTGTAAGCATTGTTATACACCTTGTTATCCGTAATCCGGATATCTTGTGCGTATTTCCCTCTATGCTCGGAAGTGGCTTCAATGCCGAGATCGTTGTTGTATACGGTGTTTTTCCTAATGTCCACATGTTCTGCGCCGTCAACGTAAATACCGCCCGCTGAGTATTCATTGCCGTAGGCGGGATTTCCGTAAGAGGAATTATGGCTCACTGTATTGTTTTCAATGACGCCGTTTCGCGCATAATCGTTTTCTTTGGACGTTCCTTCGTAGCCGATTACGTCAATCCCGATATTGTTATTGTCCCGGATGGTATTGCCGGCGATGTTAAATCCGTCAATATTTCCGTTCAGAACTACCGCCTCGCTTGCGCCCAGCGTCAGTTTTTCAACCGTATTATTTGTGATGCTGACATCCTTCATCGCGCCTGTGCCGTAAAACGCGATGCCGTGTGCATTTCCGTCATCAGCCGTTGTTTTAATGTTTTGGATGCGGTTGCCGTCAATGGTAATATGACTGCTTGATCCGGTGACATAGATTCCCATGGCTGTCGCATCTTCTGATGAAACTGAGAGATTTTCAAGCGTAATGCCGTGAATGGTAATGTACTGTTTATTGCGGATTTGAATTAATGGTGTTTCAGAATCGCCGTCTGACGCAGATTTGCCGCTGATGGCGACATGCTCATTCTCATAGTTCTGAAATGTAATCGGCTTCTCAGACGTGCCGCTGTGCTTGACCTCAAATGTTTCATCGTACGTTCCTTCCCGTATCAATACGGTTGTTCCGGCCTCAGCCTTTTCCGCCGCATGCTTCAATGTGCGGAAAGGCTTTTCTTTCGTTCCATCATTTTGATCGCTGCCTGCGGGAGAAACATACACGGCATCCGCCTGCGTTTTTTCATTGGCCTCTGTTTTTTGCCAGACAAAGGCGGTAATGCCTGCGGCCAGCACCGCTGCGGATAAAATTGATAATTTTATTTTCATATCGTATTCTCCTGTATATTTAATGAATTATATACAGAATATTATACGTTACCCATTTATATGAAACAATTGCGTATTCATTTTTTTGTTGCCATTACATGAATTCTTTCAGGTTTACACATACTATCTCCAGGTTTTCGTAAAAGGACTAAGAGGAGGTAAACGATGAAACAGAAAATAATCGCAGCGATAGCGGCCGTCAGCATCATGTGCGGCGGAGCCCATATTGCCGGGGCGGCACAGCCGAATTCATCAGAAGCAGAAAGAAGCCAGGCAATGGAAAAAATCGAAAAAGCATATGAGCTGATCTCGAACGAATACGTGGAAAATGTAGATAAAGAAAAGCTTCTTGAAGGAGCGATTCAGGGGATGCTGTCTACATTAAACGACCCTTATTCCGTTTATATGGACAAGCAGACCGCCAAGCAGTTTTCCGATTCTCTTGATTCTTCTTTTGAAGGTATCGGCGCTGAAGTCGGTATGGAAGATAATAAAATCATTATCGTTTCACCGTTTAAGCAATCTCCGGCTGAAAAAGCAGGCCTCAAGCCGAATGATGAAATCATCAGTATAAACGGCGAGTCAATGAACGGGAAAGATTTAAACGAAGCCGTGCTGAAAATCAGGGGGAAAAAAGGATCGAAGGTTTCTATTAAAATACAGCGCCCGGGAACTGAAAAACAGCTGTCATTCCGGATTAAAAGAGCGGAAATTCCGCTGGAAACCGTATTTGCTTCCCGCAAAGAATCAGGCGGGCATCATGTCGGCTATATCGCCATATCGACATTTTCCGAGCATACCGCTCAGGACTTCGCAGCGGCGCTGAAAAAGCTTGAGAAACAAGGGATTGACGGGCTCGTTCTTGACGTAAGGGGAAATCCCGGCGGATACCTTCAAAGCGTCGAACAAATTTTAAAGCATTTCGTCACAAAAGACATGCCGTATATTCAAATCGCGGAACGTAACGGGGATAAAAAACAATATTTCTCAACCTTAAAAGATAAAAAGCCGTATCCCGTCAATGTCATCACGGATAAAGGAAGCGCCTCCGCTTCGGAAATTCTTGCGGGCGCATTGAAAGAGGCGGGACATTATGACGTTGTCGGTGATACCTCCTTCGGCAAAGGAACGGTTCAGCAGGCCGTACCTATGGGAGACGGCAGCAATATTAAATTGACGCTGTACAAATGGCTGACACCGAAAGGCAATTGGATTCACAAAAAAGGCATTACCCCGACAATCGCCGTAAGCCAGCCGGATTATTTTGCAGCGGGGCCGCTTCAGCTGAAACAGCCGCTTCAGCCTGATATGAACAGTGCGGATGTCAAACACGCCCAAATCCTGCTGAAAGGCTTGGGCTTCGACCCGGGCAGGGCGGACGGCTATTTCAGCAAAACAATGAAAAAAGCCGTTCTGGCGTTTCAAGACCGGAACAAGCTTGATAAAACAGCTGTCATTGACAAAAAAACAGCGGAAAAAATGAATCAGCTGATGAACGAGAAGAAATCTGACGAAAAAAATGATTTACAGCTGCAAATGGCGTTAAAATCATTATTTGTAAAATAAATGAAAAGGAGGCGTTTTTTTCGCCTCCTGTTTCTTTTGTCCTTCATCAAAAATGAACCAAAAGATATATAATTATGACGTTTTTGACAAGATATTAAAAAAATTTTCACATTTAAACATTTATAAAGGACAAACATTACCCGATATTTATAGGGAAGAGAGACTTTATGCCGAGTTAATATGTATTCAAAATGAAACTTTTGAAAGTTGCCTCAGTCAGTTTTAGTTCTTACAATAAAAGAAGGTTCTAATAGAGAACAGTTTTAGTCTGGCAGCTGCATTTCAGTATTGAAAGCAGAAGTGTTTGCGGCGCTTCAGCACGGCAGCTGTAATCACCCGTGCTTATCTGGATAAAAAAATGGGGGTTCACAATTGAAGAGGGCAAGTATTGTGCGTGAAAAAAAATATTATGAATTAGTGGAACAACTAAAAGACAGAACAAAAGACGTCACATTTTCATCAACAAAAGCACTAAGTCTTCTCATGCTGTTCAGCAGATACCTGGTCAATTACACAAATGTTGAATGCGTTCACGAAATCAATGAAGAGTGTGCAAAGCATTATTTCACTTACTTAATGAAAAACCATAAACGCTTAGGAATCAATCTGACGGATATTAAGCGGTCTATGCTTCTGATCAGCGGCGTGATCGAGGTGGAAGTCGACCACTATCTGAAAGATTTCTCTCTCTCAAATGTAACACTGTGGATGACGGAAGAGAGATAGACGTTTGAGATATTCAAGCCAATGATTATTTGGTAGAATAGAATTAAAATGTTTGGCTTGAGGCGGTGAAAGCAGTGTCTGTTCAATGGGGAATTGAACTTCTGAAAAGTATCGGTCTGTTTTTTTTGCACCCGATGTTTTGGTTTTTTATCATCATAAGTCTCGCATGCGGATATTTGCGGATTAAACGTGAACGCCATACGTTTCATACAAAAATCGCGGATATGTATGACGAGCTTATCTTTACATACATAAAAGGGCTTATACCGGGGATTCTTCTCTCCATATTATTTTTTGGACTGGGAATTTCGATTCCATTCGGCCTTCTCGGCATCATTGCGGCCGTGACGGCTTTGGCTTCGCTGACGTTCCGTATGAATTGGCTGTCATCAGCTTATATTGTCAGCGCCGGTATGTTCATTGTGTTTGTCCTTCAATATACCCACACAGTGCCGTTCGCGGATCGGTTTCCGCAGGCATTCGGCGTGAATTGGGCGTCAGCGGCCGTGTTCATGGGCCTTTTGATCATTACGGAGGGAGCGGCAGCTTACCGTTCAGCGCATGAAAAAACATCTCCGGCGCTTGTCGTCAGCAGCAGAGGTCTGCCCATCGGCCGTCAATTGGCGAATCGCGCATGGCTGCTTCCGCTTTTCTTATTGGTTCCGGGCAGCGGGCTTGAAACACACCTTTCTTGGTGGCCTGTCTTTACCGTGCCGGGCGGCTCTTTCCATTTGATCTGGATTCCTTATATCGCGGGCTTCGGACAGCGTGTGCAGGGATCCCTTCCGGAGGTCAGCATAAGGATAACGGCGAAACGTGTTATGTATCTCGGAATGATCGTTACCGCATTCGGGGCAGCGGCCCTTTGGTGGACTCCGCTTGCCGGTGCTGCCGTTTGTATCGCGGTGCTCGGACGCCTGTTTTTATCATTGAGACAGCGGTTGAACGATAATGCGGCTCCGTTTTATTTCTCTAAGCGGGATCAGGGCCTAATGGTGCTCGGTATCATTCCGAATACGCCCGCGGAAGATCTTAATCTGAAGATCGGTGAGATTATTACGAAAGTAAACGGCATACCCGTGAAGCATGTATCGGATTTTTATGAAGCACTTCAAAAAAACCGCGCATTTGTAAAAATGGAGATCATCGGCCTGAACGGTGAGATCCGGTTTGATCAGCGCGCGTCCTATGAAGGCGAACATCATGAATTAGGTATTTTATTCGTGCAGGATGAACATGAGCAAGAAGAAATGACAGCATTATAAAAAAACCCCGGTGCCGTTAAAAACACGGCGGCCGGGCTTTTTTTTACGGCCGGATTACAATGTCAGCCGGATACAATTCTGAGGTAATGGTGCCGACGACGGTATCGGACGCCGTGTCGATGACGGAAATCAGATTACTGAAAAAGTTCGTGACGAAGATACGTGTTCCGTCAGTATCCGGTTTGGCGCCGTACGGATACTGACCGACAGGAATAACCGCGGTGATCGTGTTTGCAGCTGTATTGAGCACAGATACGGTGCCGCTGCTTGAATTTAAAATATACACTTTCGCTCCGTCAGGCGTTATCGTGACACCGAGCGGATTCATCTCCGTATTGACGGTATCAATGAGGGTGTTTTTGCTGGTATCAATAATGGAGAGATTGTTGCTGTTAAGGTTTGTAATATAAGCCTTGCTTCCGTCCGGCGAAAAGACGAGATCAGAAGGAGAACTGTACGGCAGAATAATGGTTGCCGTCACTGTATTGTCTGCCGTGCGGATGATGGAAACGGTGTTGGTATTGGTATTCAGCACATATACAAGCTGTCCGTTCGGCGATACGGCGATGCCTGTCGGCAGAAGGCCGACGGGAATGACTGAGATGACGGTATTGGTTTGTGTGTTGATCACATAAACATTGCTGCTTTGCTGGTTGGTGACGTATATAAAGTTTCCGTTTGGCGAAGCTGCGATTTTATAAGGAGACGCGCCTGTCGGAATTCTCTTGACCTCGCTGCTTGTCTCGGTTGAGATAACGGATACGCTGTTTTCTCCCGAATTACATACGTACAGAAATCTGCCGTCGGGCGTTATTGTGATGCCAAGCGGCGCAGCCCCAACCGGAATGACATTGGAAACTGTGCCGGTGATTCTGTTGATGGTGCCGACATGGTTGCTCAAATAGTTGGTCACATATGCAAAAGCTGCCGGATTCACAGTGAGATCAGCGGAGGCCGGCAGCAGAGAACCGATGATCAGCACCGTATTTTCTGCGGAAAAGGTATACGTGCCTGCCGCCGGGAGTGTTTTGTTTTTCAGCACAAGCGTGAACTGGGCAAGTCCGAGAAGATCGAGCGTCAATGGCAACGTGACTTTTCTGCCGCCTTCTGATATTTGTGAAGAAGTTAAATTGTTGTTGTTGATGGTGTCATTCGTCGTTGCGGTAAACCCTTCAGGCAGCCGGAATACGACTCCGCCTAACGAGAGCACGGAATTCGGCGAATAGGTAAGAACGAGATCTGACGCAGTTCCTTCTGTGCTGTTTTGAACGGCACTGACTGTAAGAGACGGCGCCAGCGGCCTAACTTGGTCTGAACTCTTAGCCATTTACATTCCCCTTTTCTCTTTTAACTAAAAGATTCTCATAGAGCAAACGGCATTGCGATACTCTATGCATCGGGGGAGTGGGGTGACACTTTGAAAGAGAAAATTAAGAAGAAAAACTAGAAAAGGTTCCGGAAAGCAGATGCTTACGGAACCTTTTTCGTTTACGCCGAATGGCTTTTTTTCGTATGAACGGTTTCCCCGGACTTAATTCCAAGTGATACGAACAAGCCGATCACAGAAACGCCGATTAATATGATAAACAGAATATGAAATCCGGAGATTAAACCGATCAGTGCTGAAGAAATAATGCTTCCGAAATAACGGAAGGTGGAAAAAATCCCGGACGCGATGCCGGACATGCCCGGTTCTACCGTCGCAAGAGAAGACACCTGCATGCTCGTCAGCCCCGCCCCGGATGCGATGCCGCCCACAATAAGCGATGCCATAAGGAACGGGACGGAATGGGAATAAACCAAAAGCAGAAATAATAGATTGGCTCCGGCCATCAGCATGAAGGACAGAAAAATCATTCTTCGCGCGCCCCATTTATGATGCAGCTGAGCCCCGCCCCAGTTGCTGGCGGACATAAAAATCGAAAAGACGGACAGCGCCATGCCGCTGTGCGACGTATTCATGCTGAAGTGGCCGGTCATAAAGAGCGGCATAATCAATAGCACCGCGTACATCATTAGATTGCTTAACAGAACCGACAGATTGGCGCTTGTAAATGTTGAGCTTTTAAACAGGTCAAAATCAATAATCGGATGTTTCGTGCGCAGCTCCCGCCTGAAAAATAACGGAACAAATACAAGAATGAGCAGCGCGTATACCCAATAGCCCGTAGAGCTTTCGTTTTTCGTCAGAAGAATAATAGATACAATGCTGCCGGCAAGCAAAACGGATCCGATGATATCAAGCGGCGCGTCAGAAGTTTCTTCTTTATATTTAGGAAACATCATCAATGCCGTCCCGAGTGCGATCGCAAGAAACGGAATATTGACCCAAAAGATAGAATGCCAGCTGAAGCTCTCGATTAGAAGAGAGCCGATAAACGGGCCGAGAGCCGCGCCCAGTCCGGCACCGAGGCCGAAAAAACCGAATACTTTCGGAAGCCGTTTTTCAGACACGACATGGCGGATGATGGCGATGCTGTTTGGTGTAAGCAAAGCGCCGCCGGCGGCCTGAAGCGCCCGGAAGAAAATCAATAAGAAAAGACTTGGCGAGAGGGCGCACCCCAATGATGCGATAAGAAAAAGGCCGACGCCCCATAAATACATTTTTTTGTTCCCGTACATATCACCGAGCTTGCCGGCAATGGGCTGTGTCACGGCCATCACGATTAAATACACCGTCACTACCCATGTGATGCTGGCAATTGATTCGCTGAATGAGCGGGAAATGGATGAAAGGGCGACTGCGATCATCGTAGAATTGATGGGAACGAGTATGGCTCCCAGCAAAAGCGAAACGATCAGCGCCCATTCTTTCTTTGAACCCATCCTTCATCCTCCTAGGAGCCGGAAAAATTACCGGCTGACGATTCCTTTGATAAAAATCTCAGTGCTGTGTTTCAGCATCGTTTCCTCAGAAAGAGTAATGACCCTTTTCCCCAGCTGCAGACGGTGCATAAAATAACCGAAGACCATCGTCATAAAGACGTCTGCATTTGCTTCTTCACTGCCGGGGCTTATGATGTTTTTCTTGGTCAGCTCCTTAAAGTAAACGATTAAATATTTTTTCACAGATTGCGGATATACGATGATATCCTGCAGGACGTCTTCGAATAGTTCCGGTTCGCGCAGGCAAATACGGAACACCTCTTTTTTTTGTTCCAATTGCTGCAAAAGGGCCGTGGCGAAATGAAGAAGATCCTCATACAGATCGCCTTCCGCCTTGGCGATCATGTTTTCCGGTGCGGGCGTCTGCTGCTCAATCATTGCTTTCATTAGTCCTTGTTTGTTTTTAAAATTACGGAAAATCGTTGCTTCGCTTACATTCGCTTTTTCTGCGATTTCCTTTGTTGTCGCGGCGCGGTATCCTTTTTGGATAATAAGATTCATCGCAGCGTCAAGAATTCTCTTGTTCGTCGTTCTCAACATGTTTCACCTCGCGAAAATACTGGCAGGACAAGTATACACCCGCCCTGCCCGTCAATAAAGAGGGAAACCTAGCATGAAGCGCGTTTGACAATCGTAATCTTGCCGTTTGTGCCGTCTACCGAGACGATATCTCCGTCGTTGAGCCTGTCAGTCGCTGCGCGAGTGCCGAGAACGGCGGGAAGCCCGTATTCTCTTGCGATGATGGCCGCGTGTGACAGGATGCCGCCCGTGTCCGTAATGACGGCTTTTGCGTCTTGAAACAGACTGGTCCAAAGCGGTGTCGTCATTTTGCAGACAAGCACATCTCCTGATGAAAAACGGGAAAATTCACTTGCGTCACGAATGACTTTCACCGGGCCGCTTGCGATTCCGCTTGAAGCCGCAAGTCCGTAAATATGATGTTCAGTGTTTTTTTCATCTTCTGTGATGGAACCGGTAATCTGCTCAGCCGCTTGCAGCTGTTCTGGAGTCGGAGTGCCGAGATAAGCGGGCGCTTCAAGAAGCTGATATTGCTGGAACAGCTGTTTACGTTCAGCCGCTTTTTCCTGCATCGGAACAGGCGACGCCAGCGCTTTCTCGACTTCATCGCTGTATAAGTACCACATATCCTCCCGGTCATCGATCACGCCTTGTTTTTGTAGGAGCTCGCCGATTTTCAAAAGGCAAAGGCGTGCTTTGGCGTCCAGCATCGCATCAATATAAAAATGGTGATCATCTTTGATGACGGATGAAGACAGCGTCCACTGATAATAGCGGTCAAACCTCTCCCTGAAGCCGTCATCTTCGATTTTCTCCATGAAGGCGGCGTAAAGCTGTTTTCGTTTTTCTATCGTTTTATGAAACTCACTGTCAAAATCGTAGCCGTTCCGGACATAGTTCTGAATGTTAGCCAATGCGAAATAAGGATTTTCCGCCCACGTTTCTTCGATCAGATCGTGGCTTTTCACGGATCTCCAGCCGTATTCCTGTAAAAATTCACCGACTTGTTCAAGAAAGCGCTTTCCTTCATTTGATTGCAGAAGCGTCTGATGAAGCTCACCGGCAGGAGAAACCGTAAAGACGCGCCGCAGCTCAGGACTGTCCTTTACTTGTCCGGAAAGAAGCCAAAGCTGTCTGTCTGTTTCTAATGATTTATTCATGACACCCGCCAGCATTTCGTACAGAAGGGAGGTGTTTTCTTTCTCAATCTGTCCGTACATCGATTCCAGCATCATGTTTAACGCAACCTGCGGAAAGACAATATTGAAATGTTCTTCGTATCCTTTTAAATAGAAGTCTTGCAGGTTCCGGAAAGCATCGAGGGCAGTCTCCGGTGTATGGTTTGTATGCGCCAGTTCGTCCAGCTTTTGATAAAAAGGCAGAAAGGTTTCATGAATAATATCGTACATGCGATCAGCCAAGATGGGAAATAGCGCTTCTAACTGTTCTGCGGGCGGTTCGTCGTCCGTCTTATGCTGTCTGGAAAAAACACGGCCTTGATGAAGCTTGACACGCTCGATTTCGATGCCCATTACAGGGAATGTCTTTGTGCTCTCTTTGAGGCCGTATTCTAAAGCCGGCACAATAAGCGAGGCGAATAACGGGCTGACGGGGCCTTCTATATTGGACTCCATATTAAGCCAAAAATCTTTCTGATCCCGGGACGTCATGATAAAATCCCGTTCTTCGTCCGCCGCTTTCTGATCCTGCACGATGGTTGTAATCGGTCTGGCCTGAAGCAGATACAGCTTATTTTCGGCAAATCCGAATTCAAGATCCACGGGATAACCGTACAGTTCTTCGGTCTTTATCGTCAGCATGGCAAGCTCTTTGATGTTCTCGTCATCAAGGCAGAAGCGGTTTCTCATGTCAGCGGACGTCTCTTTTTCCGTCACGCCTTCCTCTTGAGAAACGATATACATTTCTTTTAAGCCGATTTCTTTGTCAATCTGAAATGTGCCTTTATTGACGATAAATGTATCGGGCGTCACGCTTCCGGAAACGATTGCTTCTCCGAGACCGTAGCTCGCGCTGATCATCAGTTCTCCGTCATCGTGTGTGACCGGGTTGCGGCTGAAAATGACTCCCGAAACCTCAGAATTGATCAGCCCTTGCACGACAACACCCATTAACGGTTCTGCGGTATCGTTGTTCATTTTCTCTTTATAGCCGCTGACCCGCGCCGAGAAGAAGGAAGCCCAGCATTCTTTCACTTTTCCGAGAAATTCTTCTTCTGTTTTGATATTTAAATAGGTTTCGTACTGGCCCGCGAAAGAAGCGCCTTCAAGATCTTCGGACGCGGATGAGGAACGTACGGCGACAGAGGCGTATGATTCTCTCAATTCATAAAATGATGCGGCCAGCTCATCCCGGAGCTCTTTTGAAAACGTGCCGTTCATAATGGCGCGCTCCATCTGTGCCTCTTCTGCTTGAAGCCGATTGTCTTCTATAAAACGTGTCAGAGCGTTCGTCTGAATGACAAAACCGTCGGGAACGGGCAGGCCGTTTTTCGTCAGTTTAATCAGGTTCATTCCTTTTGCTCCTGCTGAGCGGCTCGATTCTTCCGCTTTTTGAAATCGTACTGAATACATGCGTGATGCCCCCTTTTTCTTCATCCAAGAAAATGATAGTGAACACTATCATTACATTTTAAAGAGGGAGGAAGAAACTGTCAAAGACACAAAGACCTAATCGTTCTCCGCCTTTCGGCTGAAGAAAGGCAATTTGATTCATTTCGTTAACGGTTCAATGGATTTGCTTTTACATTTTTTCTGACAGATGATTGAAGAATGCTGAAAAAGGGTATTGTGATAGCAGGGGAACGATTGTCCGATTCTTCATTTTTTACTATAATCAGATGAGATGAAGAATTCCCGAGGAGGGTTTTTGTGATTACAAAAGCCGTTTTTGCATTATGTTTCCCTTTTATGCTGGTCGTCCTTTTTACGAGAGTCACTTTTAACCACTATGTGGCGATCGCTCTCACAGCCGCGCTGCTTTTCGCATCCTATTTAAAAGGCTACACCGAAACGTATTTTATCGTTGGATTGGATGTCGTCTCTCTGGTAGCCGGCGGGCTGTACATGGCTAAAAAAGAAGCAGACAAAAAGAAAGACAATGCCTGACATGGTGAATATGAAATAGAATGCCTGCTTTTACGCCATAAAAGCAGGTTTTTTATACAAAAATTGACTTGGTAAAAATAAACCATCGAACTTTAGTTCGTATTTTTAGTGATTTTGCCCGTCATTGTGTTACTATATCAATAGGAAGATTTCGTAAAGAAACGGAGGCTTTTTTGTGAAAGATCGTTTTGAGTTAGTCTCGAAATATCAGCCCCAGGGAGATCAGCCGCAAGCGATTGAGAAGCTTGTCAAAGGCATACAGGAAGGCAGAAAACACCAGACTCTCCTGGGAGCGACAGGGACGGGCAAAACCTTTACCGTGTCCAATTTGATTAAAGAAGTCAACAAGCCGACACTGGTCATTGCCCATAACAAAACCCTTGCCGGACAGCTGTACAGCGAGTTTAAGGAGTTTTTTCCGAACAACGCTGTCGAATACTTTGTCAGCTACTACGATTACTATCAGCCGGAGGCGTATGTGCCTCAGACGGATACATTTATAGAGAAAGACGCAAGCATTAACGATGAAATTGATAAACTGAGACACTCCGCGACATCCTCACTGTTTGAACGAAGAGATGTCATTATTATCGCGAGTGTATCATGCATATACGGTCTCGGTTCGCCTGAAGAATACCGGGAAATGGTCGTGTCGCTCAGACCGGAAATGGAGATTGAGCGAAATGAGCTGCTGAGAAAGCTTGTGGATATCCAGTATGCCCGCAATGATATCGACTTTCAGCGGGGGACGTTCCGCGTGCGCGGAGACGTTGTGGAAATCTTCCCGGCTTCCCGTGACGAACATTGTATCAGAGTGGAATTTTTCGGTGATGAAATTGAGCGGATCAGAGAGGTTGACGCTTTGACCGGAGAAATTCTCGGCGACCGCGATCATGTCGCGATTTTCCCGGCTTCCCACTTCGTCACACGGGCAGAAAAGATGGAAAAAGCGATTCTGAATATTGAACAGGAGCTTGAGGAGCGCTTAAAAGTCATGCGCGAAAACGGCAAGCTTCTGGAAGCCCAGCGTCTTGAGCAGCGCACGAGATATGATCTTGAAATGATGCGGGAAATGGGTTTCTGCTCGGGGATCGAGAACTATTCAAGACACTTGACGCTCCGTCCTCCGGGCTCCACGCCGTATACGCTGCTTGATTATTTTCCGGACGATTTTATGATTGTCGTTGATGAATCACACGTGACGATTCCGCAGGTGCGCGGCATGTTCAACGGTGACCAGGCAAGAAAACAGGTGCTTGTCGATCACGGGTTCCGCCTGCCGTCAGCGCTTGACAACCGTCCGCTCCGATTTGAGGAATTTGAAAAGCACATGCACAATATCGTGTACGTGTCGGCTACCCCGGGGCCGTATGAAATTGAGCATACGCCGGAAATGATCGAGCAGATCATCAGGCCGACGGGACTTCTCGACCCTCTCATTGATGTCCGTCCGATCGAAGGGCAGATTGATGATCTGATCGGTGAGATTCAGGCGAGGGTTGAACGGAATGAACGCGTGCTCGTGACGACTTTAACGAAAAAAATGTCAGAGGACCTGACCGATTATCTGAAGGAAATCGGCATCAAGGTCAATTATCTTCATTCCGAGATTAAGACGCTTGAACGGATTGAAATCATCCGTGACCTCCGCCTCGGGAAACATGATGTGTTAATCGGCATCAATCTGCTGAGGGAAGGGCTTGATATTCCGGAAGTGTCACTTGTCGCCATTCTGGATGCGGATAAAGAAGGCTTCCTCCGTTCCGAGCGTTCGCTGATTCAGACGATCGGACGGGCGGCCCGGAACGCAGAGGGCCGCGTCATCATGTATGCCGATAAAATCACGCGTTCGATGGAAATTGCGATTAATGAAACGAAGCGCCGGAGGGAACAGCAGGAGCGCTTTAACGAAATCCACGGCATTACGCCGCAAACGATCAATAAGGAAATCCGCGATGTGATCCGCGCGACGCAGGCCGCTGAGGATAAAGAAGAATATAAAACAAAAGCCGCGCCTAAGCTGGCGAAGATGACGAAGAAAGAACGCGAAAAAGTCGTTGAGCAAATGGAGCACGAAATGAAAGAAGCGGCCAGAGCGCTTGATTTCGAGCGGGCGGCAGAGCTTCGTGATTTACTGTTAGAGCTAAAAGCGGAAGGATGATGAACACATGGCAATTGACCGGATTGAGGTGAAAGGGGCAAGGGCGCATAATTTAAAAAACATTGATGTAACGATTCCGCGGGATCAGCTCGTCGTCGTGACGGGTCTGTCCGGATCGGGAAAATCATCCCTTGCTTTTGACACCATTTACGCGGAAGGACAGAGGCGGTATGTTGAATCGCTTTCCGCCTATGCGCGCCAATTTTTAGGGCAGATGGATAAGCCGGACGTTGATGCGATCGAAGGGCTTTCTCCGGCCATCAGCATTGACCAGAAAACGACAAGCCGCAATCCGCGGTCAACTGTCGGAACTGTAACGGAGATTTATGATTATCTCCGGCTCTTATACGCGAGAGTCGGGAAGCCGCACTGCCCGGAGCACGGCATCGAAATTACGTCTCAAACGATTGAACAGATGGTTGACCGTATTCTTGAATATCCGGAGCGGACGAAGCTTCAAGTGCTCGCGCCGATTATCTCCGGCAGAAAAGGCGCCCATGTCAAAGTGCTTGACCAAATCAGAAAGCAAGGTTACGTAAGAGTCCGGATTGACGGAGAAATGGCCGAGCTTTCCGATGAGATCGAACTTGAAAAAAATAAAAAGCATTCCATTGAAGTAGTCATTGACCGGATTGTCGTCAAGGAAGGCGTTGCCGCCCGGCTTTCCGACTCACTGGAAACCGCGCTCCGCTTAGGAGAAGGCCGAGTCATGATTGATGTCATCGGCCAGGAAGAGCTGATGTTCAGCGAGCATCACGCCTGTCCGATGTGCGGTTTTTCAATCGGTGAGCTTGAGCCCCGGCTGTTTTCGTTTAACAGCCCGTTCGGCGCCTGTCCGACATGCGACGGTCTTGGCTTGAAGCTGGAAGTGGATCCTGAACTCGTCATTCCAAATCCTGAGCTGTCATTAAAGGAACACGCCATAGCCCCGTGGACGCCGATCAGTTCACAATATTATCCGCAGCTGCTTCAGGCGGTCTGCACACATTACGGCATTGATATGGAGACTCCGGTCAAAGACCTGCCGAATCATCAGCTTGATAAAGTGCTTTACGGCAGCGGCAATGAACGGATCTACTTTAAATACGAGAATGATTTCGGGCAAGTGCGGGAAAATGAAATTGAGTTTGAAGGTGTGCTGCGCAATATTGAGAGACGGTATAAAGAGACAAGCTCCGATTATATCCGTGAACAGATGGAGCAGTACATGTCACAGAAGCCGTGCCCGACGTGCAAAGGCTACCGGCTGAAGAAAGAAGCGCTGGCCGTTTTGGTCAACGGACGCCACATCGGAACCATTACCGAGCTTTCCGTCGGCGATGCGCTGGAATTTTTCAAAAACCTGACGCTGTCTGAGAAAGATATGCAGATTGCCGATTTAATTTTAAGAGAAATTGTGGAGCGGCTCAGTTTCTTAGATAAAGTCGGTCTTGATTATCTGACGCTTAGCCGGGCGGCGGGGACGCTGTCAGGCGGAGAAGCCCAGCGTATCAGGCTTGCGACGCAGATCGGCTCCCGTTTGTCAGGCGTCCTGTACATTCTGGATGAGCCGTCCATCGGCCTTCACCAGCGTGACAATGACCGTCTGATCAGCGCGCTGAAAAACATGAGAGATCTCGGCAACACACTGATCGTCGTTGAGCATGATGAAGATACGATGATGGCTGCCGATTATTTGATAGACATCGGTCCCGGAGCCGGCATTCACGGCGGCCGTGTCATATCCGCGGGCACGCCTGAAGAAGTGATGAATGATGCGGACTCTCTGACCGGACGTTATTTATCAGGGGCTCAATTCATCCCGATGCCTCCGGAGAGAAGAAAACCTGACGGCCGATTCATTGAAATCAAAGGCGCTTCAGAAAACAACTTGAAAAAAGCGAACGCCAAATTCCCGCTCGGCACTTTTACGGCGGTGACAGGTGTGTCCGGTTCCGGAAAAAGCACGCTTGTGAATGAAATTCTGCATAAGGCGCTTGCGCAAAAACTTCATAAAGCCAAAGCGAAACCGGGAAGCCATAAAGAGATCAAAGGCCTCGATCATCTTGATAAGGTGATCGACATCGATCAGGCGCCGATCGGCCGGACACCGAGATCAAATCCGGCAACTTACACGGGAGTATTTGATGATATCCGCGATGTGTTCGCGCAGACAAATGAAGCGAAGGTGCGAGGCTACAAAAAAGGCCGATTCAGCTTTAATGTAAAAGGCGGGCGCTGTGAAGCCTGCCGCGGTGACGGCATTATCAAAATTGAGATGCATTTCCTTCCCGACGTGTACGTCCCGTGCGAAGTGTGCCACGGCAAACGTTACAACCGGGAGACGCTTGAGGTCACATACAAAGGAAAAAGCATTTCTGACGTTCTGGATATGACGGTGGAAGATGCTCTGTCTTTCTTTGAAAATATCCCGAAAATCAAACGCAAGCTTCAAACACTTGCCGATGTCGGACTCGGGTATGTGACGCTCGGCCAGCCGGCGACGACGCTGTCAGGCGGAGAAGCGCAGCGCGTGAAGCTTGCTTCCGAACTGCATAAGCGCTCCACCGGACGGACGCTGTATATTTTGGATGAACCGACGACAGGCCTTCACGTCGATGATATCGCACGGCTTTTGGTCGTGCTTCAAAGACTCGTTGATAACGGAGATACCGTTTTGGTCATTGAACACAATCTCGATATCATAAAAACGGCGGACTACATCGTAGATCTGGGACCTGAAGGCGGCGCGGGCGGCGGCACGATCGTAGCCTCAGGGACACCCGAAGAAGTTGTCGAAGTGAAAGAATCATATACGGGCCGCTATCTGAAACCAGTAATGGAACGTGATAAAAAACGGATGAAAACATTGCTGGCCGAAAAAGAAACGGCAGCCACGTAATAGATCAATAAAAACAGCCCAAAACGTATCGGTTTTGGGCTGTTTTGTTACAGGCTTTTTTTCTGTCGGGGAAGCTGTTTGCTTAAATGCATTAAGTCCTGCAGAATATGGGTGCTGCTGCTGTCCAGCAGCACTTTTATATATTGAATATCATGGGAAATGGGAAGTGGGGCTGCCTTGATCTGTTCCAATTCAGCCAGCATTTCACTGTTCATTCTTTTCTGTTCGCGAATTAATTTTCGCAGACTTTCTTCCGTCACTTGGTCGTTTCCGGGATCTTTCTCCATTGTATGTCCTCCTTGCATACGGTCAGGCTTTGTTACATATTGTAATGGGTTCGGGGAAAAGATTCTATAGTGAGATCCCGGAAATCCAAAATTATGTATAACGAATCATGTCCTTAGCATGAAAATGAAACCCGCCCATTTGTCATACGTATGTATAAGGAAGGGTTTTTTACATGACAGCACAGGGAGTGTTTTTATTGAATCGAAACCAAGCGATTATCGCATCAATCTGTTATTTCAGTGTATTTCTCGCGCCGCTCATTCTTCCGATTGTGGCTTACTTTGTCGTCGATGAAAAAGAGACGAAGCGGCATGCCATGCGCGCCCTGATTTCTCACATCATTCCGTTTGCGGGATTGTTGATTGTGATCGCCGGCGTTGTCGGCGGAGTGATTACGGCTCAGGGGGAGAGTATGGTTCCGTTTTTTGTTATGATAACAGGAGCTGCTGTTTATTTTCTGATCCTCATCGCAATGGTCATTTGGAATATCGTGCAGGGAATTAAGGTATTACGCCAGGTGTAAGAAAAGTCGGGGGAGGAGTTTTGTATGAAGCAGGAAAAAGAACGGATTTTAAAGCTTGTGGAAGAAGGCAGGCTGACGGCGCAGGAAGCCCTGACGCTCATTGAAAAACTGGATCATGAATATAAAGAAAAAGAAGAACAGATCACCGCATTATCAACAGAAGTCCAGGAACCCGCGGAAGATTTCGAAAGCGGGACAAAAGGAAGCCAAAAACCGTCGATCGGGGCTAAGCTGTTCGATTGGATTGATTCGGCCGTCAAAAAAGTGAAGGAAGCGGATCTCGATCTGAATTTCGGCCATGCACACGAAGTCCAGCATATTTTTCAATTTAAAGACAGTGAATTCTCGGCCATTGATATGCAGATCGCAAACGGCAGCGTCAATATCGTGCCGTGGGCGGATGAAGATATCAGAGCCGAATGCCAGGCGAAAGTGTACCGGGCGGACAGTCAGGAGGCGGCACGCACCGCATTTCTTCAGCACATTGAATGTGAAGTGAAGGGCAATAAGTTTTTTGTCCGCACGGAAAAGAAAACGATGAAAACCAATGTGACGCTTTATGTTCCTCAGAAAGAGTACGATAAGATAAGAGTGAAGCTGTTTAACGGACCGATCAGAGGGGAACATTTACATGTAAAAGAATTCTCAGCGAAAACGACAAACGGCGTTCTGTCATTCTCTCATTTGACGGCTGAGAAAGCGTCAGCGGAAACGGCTAACGGACAAATCAAGCTGGCCGGACACCAATGCGGCACGATTGAAGCGGAAACGATTAACGGCTTGATTGATTTGCGCGGATCGAGTGAATCCATTGACGTCCAAAGCTTTAACGGCAATATCATGCTTACCGTGACTGCGCCGCATTGCCGCTCCATCTACACGAAAACGACTACCGGAAACGTGGAAATCGCCCTGCCTGATGACGCGGCGGTGAAAGCGGAGCTGAAAAGCAATCTCGGCTCTCTCAGCCATGAGCTGATTGATGCGGAGATTTTAAAGGAAAAGAATGATACCATTCAAAAAGAACTGATGCTGGCATCAAATCAGGGCCATGATCAGCATCTCTCGATTTTCTCAGAATCGTTAACAGGGGCCATTAAGCTCAAGCATACTCAGAGGTGATTTGGATGAAAAGACTTTACCGTTCAGAAAAAAACCGTAAAATCGCCGGTGTCGTCGGCGGTTTGGCGGAGTACATCAATATGGATGCGTCGCTTTTGCGCATCATAACCGTTGTATTAGCGCTTGTCACGAGCGGAATCGTGCCGATTGTATATATTATCTGGTGTTTTGTTGTACCTTTAGAAGGAGATTTGAAATAAATGATCAAATGGGCAGTCAGCATTTTAGTAAATGCTTTATTATTAATCGTTATTGCGGGATATTTTGATTCCGTTCATATCAGCAGTATCGGAGCGGCTGTTATCGCAAGTGTGATTCTTTCTGTGTTAAATGTGCTGATCAAGCCGATCATCATTATATTGACATTGCCCGTCACGGTCGTAACCCTCGGCCTCTTTCTGTTTGTCATCAACGCCATCACGCTGATGATGACCGCTGCCTTGATGGGAGACAGCTTTCAGATTGACGGGTTCGGCACCGCCATTTGGGCATCCGTCGTGCTGTCCGTTTTCCACTTGCTGATTCAAAAAGGCATATTGGAGCCGCTTAGAAAAAGATAAAAAAAGCTGTCCCCAAGGGGGGCAGCTTTTTTATGTGCGGTACATAAGCGGCCGCCTCCTGACGCAACATAATGCATAGGGAGGTAATGAGATGAAACTTGTGATGACGCTCTTTTTTCTGATTGGTTTGCTTTGTGTGAGTCCTTCTGCGGATGCGGCGCGCAAAGAATCAGCAATCCCCGTGAATCAGCAGGAATTCGGACAGCCGCCTCATTACATACCGCTTCTGGAGAATCCTCCCCAAATAGAAGTAAAGGCGGAAATGAAAAGAAACCTGTTTATACAGGCTCATGTACAGAATCCCGACTATCAAGCATTTTCGGCGTTTCTTTTTTATAAACAAAGCAATGAGCTGGGATTTAAGATGGTGCCGATGGAGCCCGCGCCAGGCTCAATCCGGCTGTTTACGGCACAGGTTTCAAAACGGGATATCTGGAATGGAGAATTGGAATATTACCTCGTTTTCACCAATGGCAGACAGAGGGCGGAATCGGAGAAAAAGCGGCTGAAGCTTGACGGCTATCAAGCCGATTTGAATCATATTCCCGAGCTGATGATTACGGAACTTGCCGTTGATACGAAAAATGAAGACGGCGCTGATGCCTATGAATTTATCGAGGTGTATAACACGACGGACAGACCCATCCATTTTAAGGATTATCACATCCGCTACCGCTATCCGAAGGAAGGGCCGGAGTCAGATATGATATGGAGGCCGAAAGAAGATACGGTCATTCCGTCAGGCGGCTCTTACGTGTTTTGGCTGAGACGCGCCGCATCAGAACTGACGATAGATGATTTCAACCGCTACTACGGAACACAGCTGAAGGAGGGAAAACATCTCGCCGTCATCGAAGGGACGGACGGAATGTCCAACGACCGACCGCGGACGGTGGTGCTGTCGGCAAATACCGGAAAAACCATCGCCTCAGCACATTATCGAAAACACGCATTCCGCCGGCTGACTTCTTTGCTTTATAAATATCCGCTGAACGGAACGGGAGAATTGCTGAAGATTTCCACGAGCGAACATAAGCCGTCACCGGGATTCGTTTTTCAGGCACAGATCCCGCAGCAGAAAAGGGTGATCAAACCTGACAAGGAAAAACCGGTCATTGAAGACCTTACGGACCGAAAGCCGGTCCGGCCCGCTGAAAGCATCGAATTAAAGGCTGACATACGGGACAAAAACCTTGTCAAAACAGTCGCGTTTTATTACAGAACCAATGAGAAAAAACCATTCAAACGAATTCTGGTAGAAAAAGACCGCAACGACAGCTTATATCGTCACATTCTTTATTCTCCGGAACTGCTCGGCCAGGATCAGCTTGAGTATTACATCGCAGCCGGTGACGGAGAAAATGAAGCAAAAACGCCCGTCAAGATGATTGACATTGAACAGACGAGCAAATCACACGGACTCAGGATGAACATTGAACCCGAAGATACGATATCCGGCACCTATCTGCTCAAAGCGACATCCGACGTCAGCGCTGATAAGATCAAGCTGTGGATTGACGGCAAGCTGCAGGAGACCCGGCCGGCGCTGGAAAAAGAAGTTTACTTCGCTTTCGATGCCCGGAAAACGAATCTTTATTTCCAAAATACCGTCATGATGGAAAACGAGGTGCTGCACATTTTTGACGATCCGGCACACCGCTACAGAACGTACTCGGTTCTGCTGCCGGAACGTCTGCTGCAAAAAGGGGGCAAAACACAGAAAGTCTCCATCCGTTCGGGTTCAAAGGTTTCTCCGTATGACACGGGGGAGAATCGGGATGATTTTATCGTGAAAAATGCCCGCCTGGTGCTTTCAGACGGAACGGTGATCAAAAACGGGGAGCGGGATCCGGCTGAGCAGCTGTTTATCGGTGACGGCAAGCGGGCGAATCAGCGCATGACCTTCTCATTCAGCCTGCCGGATCATTTGTTTACGTCGCGGCTTCTGCCATGGAATACGGCGAAGCTTTCTGAAGGACATCACCACATTTTTGTAAGTGACGGTGAAGAGCAGCTCAGTCAGTCTGTGCTGGTGGACAATACCGGGCCGAAGATTGTTCCGGGAATCAAAGAAGGCTCGACACTGAAAGGTAACTTTGAGCTGAAAGCGGACATCCGTGATAAATGGAGCAAAGTAGAAGAAGTCAAAGCGTTTTTGGACGGAGAAAGCATCACGCTCCCGCATCATACGTCATCAGCCGATCTTAAGCCCGGAAAGCACACCCTTACCATCACTGCGGCAGACCTTGCGGGAAATGAAACAACATCCGTCCGCACCTTCCACATCAAACGGGAGGAGCCGAATCAGCCGGAGTTTACCGGCCAAAAAACCGGCGCCCATAAAGCGAAGCTGTCCGTCCGGGTAAAAGATCCGACGAAGGATGAAATGAATTTATCATTTTACCGTGGCTTCCGTTATACCGCGCGGAATCCGGGCAGCGTGAAAGTGTATCAGCATGCCTCATTGACAGAACCGCCGAGAGGCATTAAAGAAAATGAAATGCCGTTTACACTGCCGGAAATGAACCGCATCTCGGCAAATGACGGAAAAACCGTCTCGACGGAAAGCATGGAGCGTTTCCCTTATCACCGGTTTGAAGTGTCTGTTGACCCGTCTATTGACGAAACGGATCTGGCCGAGGCGGTCTGGAAAGGAAGCTCTCTGCCCGGCCGGAAGGTAACCATGTATATTTGGAATTACCGGACAAGCCGCTGGCAGGAGGCGGACAGCGTCCTTGCCAAAAATAAAAAGCCGTTTACGTTAAAAGCCGCCGTGTCCGCAGCCGATGCGGTGAAGAACTCAAAAATGAATGTCATCGTGCAGGATCAAATACCGGCGAAGGGCAACTACTCATTTGTCTGGATGTCGGATACACAGTATTACGCACAAGGGCACCCGAACATTTTTGATAAAATGACGGAATGGATCAAAGAAAATAAGGAAAAACACAATATTAAATATGTCTTTCATACCGGTGATATTGTCGATGATTCAATGGTTATGAAACAGTGGAAAAACGCCGATCACTCCATGCGGACACTCGACAAGGCGGGGATTCCGTACGGAGTGCTTGCCGGAAATCATGACGTCGGCCATAAAGACGGCACATACAGGACCTTCGGGGATTTCTTCGGGAGCCGCCGTTTTGAAAAGAAAATGCATTATGGCGGATCATACAAAAATAACCGCGGGCATTATGATCTGCTGTCGGCAAGCGGGAACGATTTTATTATGATTTATATGGGCTGGGGAATTACGGATCAAGAGATTGACTGGATCAATCAAGTGCTAAAGCGGTATCCGGACCGAACCGCCATATTATGCTTTCATGAGTATTTGCTTGTAAGCGGAAACCGAAGCCCGATCGGGGAGACGATCTATCAAAAAGTCGTCAAGCCGAATCGCAATGTGGCGATGGTATTAAGCGGCCATTACCATAATGCCATGAAAAAAACCGATGCCCTTGACGATGATGGAGACGGAAAACCGGACCGCCTCGTTCATCAAATTCTGACCGATTATCAGGATGGCCCTGAAGGGGGGCAAGGCTATATGCGCATTATGCAATTCGATCAGGCCGCCAATCAGGTTCACATGTTCTCCTACTCGCCGTATACGGACGACATCAATTACTATGACACCGATCTGTTCGCTGATAAAGACGAATTCTCAGCCGAAATGGATTTACAGCCGAAAATGAAAAAAGTAGCGACCGATTATTTTGAATGCAACGTCTATACGAATGAACTGCTCGGTCATAAAAAACACGTAAAAAGCGGAAAAACCGCGCATTGGGTCTGGGACGGCCTGCAGCCAGATTCCGTTTATTACTGGTACACCGTTGTCAAGGATCCGTACAACGGAAAAACAATATCGCCGATCTGGATGTTCAAAACAGGAAAAACGCCGTATCACCCGGCTCCGGATCAATTTGATTTTAAGCATGCTTCCAACCCATAATGCGAATACCGCCTGCTGATTGCCCAGAACAAAATCTGACGGTCAGCAGGATTTTTTCTGTAACGCGAATGGCGGCGCACAACTGTGATAAGTGTTTTTGACTTTTTTATGTCCCTTTTCTATACTTAAAACCGATTGGTTTTCTTAATATGCAGGAGGAAACATAATGAACAGTAAAACCGGGACAAAAGAAAGAATTATTCAAGCCTCTGCATACCTTTTTCAGATTCAGGGATACCATGCGACAGGTTTGAATCAAATCATAAAAGAGAGCGGAGCGCCCAGAGGGTCCGTATATCATCACTTTCCGAACGGAAAAGAAGAACTTGCTATTGAAGCGATCAAACATACGGGAAGATGCGTTAAAAAACAAATACAGAATAGTATGACTCAATTCGCGGATCCTGTCGAAGCCATTCAGCACTTTATTCATAGAACGGCTGAACAGTTTAATAATCCGCAGAGTATTGAGGGAGTGCCGGTTGGTTTGTTAGCGAGTGAGACAGCTCTGATAAATGAAACGTTAAGATGCACTTGTGTTGAGGTGTTTAAACAGTGGACGGATGTGTTTGTGGAAAAATTTCTTCAGCACGGATTTGAGCGAGAGGAAGCGGAGAAGCTTGGAATGACAATCAACTCGATGATTGAAGGCGGGATTATGTTTTCACTGGCTCATAAAAACAAAGAACCGCTGCTGCTGATTTCAAAGCAGGTTCCATATCTTGTCCGAAACAGAGGGTAGCATTTTGTTACTCTTTTCTTTATAATGACAACATGTAGACCGGTCGGTACAGTAAGATGTACGTTGGTTTACAAAGAGGAGGAAACACATTGGCACTATTAATCAACTCATTACCGCAAGAAAAAATGCCTTATTTATTGCGCAATGGGGAAGGACCCCGCTATTTGTTCGGGAGGCAAGCGGCGACCATTCTGGCAAATAAAAAAAGCACGGGTGACATGTTTGAAATCGTCCTGCTTTCCGGGGGAAAAGGCGATTCTTTCCCGCTTCATCTTCACAAAAAAACACATGAAGGCATCTTGGTTTTAAACGGAAAAGCAGAACTGACCCTCAATGGCGAGAAGCACCTTCTTACAGAAGGCGACTACGCCCAGATTCCGGCGGGCACAGTTCACGGCTATACAATGAGAAGCCATCGCACCCGTTTCGTTTCTTATACGATGAACGGAAACATGGCAGACTTTTATGCTGAAATCGGAACACCCTACAGTCATGCGGAACATCCTCCGTATGGTGAGGAAGTGTCTGATGACGTCTTTTTACAAGCCGCTTCTGGGTCTGACATAGAATTTGTATCAAATGAAGATGTCTTGGAAACCGAGGCGAAGCTTGTCACGAATGCAAAGCGTCCTGATGAAGTGGTTCCGTACGTACTTGAATCCGGGGAAGGGGACCGTCTGTTAACAGGAGACCAGCTTCACCGGATTGTTGCCGCTCAGAGCAATACTGACGGGCAATATATCGTGGTTTCTTCCGAAGGTCCGAAAGGCGATCGGATTGTTGAACATTATCACGAACATCATACAGAAACGTTTTACTGTCTGGAAGGCCAGATGACGATGTGGGCAAATGGTGAAGAAATACAGCTGAATCCCGGAGATTTCCTTCATGTTCCGGCTCATACCGTTCACTCTTACCGTTTGGATTCTCCGTATACGAAAATGGTCGGACTGCTTGTTTCCGGTTTATTTGAACCTTTCTTCCGGACTTTGGGGAGTCCGTATGATTATCATATTTTTCCGGCTGAACCCCAGCCCCTTCGTTTTGACAGAGTCATAGAGAATATCGGTCGGCTTGATTTGAAAATGGCAGATCAAAAAAATATGTAACTCCATAAAAAACATCTCCAACCCGAATCGGTTGGAGATGTTTCATTTCACCCTGTCCATATAATGCACAAATGTGTAGCGGTCGCCTCTGTATGCGGATTTGACATGCTCAAAGGCAGTGCCGTCCTGCAGATAAGTGGTCCGCTTTATATAGAGGACGGGCGCGCCGGGCTGGATGCCGAGCAGTTCCGCTTCTTCTTCAGAAGCTGCACCCGGTTCAAGCTCTTGTTTGGCGCGTGAGATCGGCATCTGATTGTACGCTTCGATATGCTCATACATGGATGAGCGAAAATGGGAGGCGTCCAGTTTTCCTGCTTTGTCAAACGGGATGTACGAGGCTTCAATTGCCATCGGGATATCATTCGCCAGCCGGACGCGGATGATTTTATGAAGCGTTGCCTGATAGCCGCATCCTAAAATAGAAGACAATTCTTCAGTCGCCTGAATCAGCTGGTATTCGGCAAGTCTGCTCCCCGGCTTCATACCCCGGCTTCTCATATCTTCCGTAAAGCTTGTCAGCCCTTGGAGCGGCTGTTCCATCTTCAGTTTGCTGACGAACGTTCCCCGGCCTTTCTGCCTGTATAAAAACCCTTCATTCACCAAATTGGAAAGGGCCTGGCGCACCGTCATTCGGCTGATGCCGAATTGTTCGGCGTATTCCCGCTCCGACGGAAGCAGCGCATCCGCTTTCAGCTCGCCGTTTTTGATTTGTGTTTTCAACTGTTCCATAATCTGAAAATAAATCGGAACCGGAGATTGTTTATCAATCTGCATAGGTCAAATCCTTTCAATCGCCGCCCGCAGCCTCTTCATCAATCAAGACCGTCACATCCGGGTGTGCGTGCAGGGCGGAGGCGGGGAATGCTTCGCTGACGCGTCCGTCCAGAAGCTGTTTCACCGCTTGGGCCTTGCTTTTTCCGGATGCCATGATCAAAATCCGTTTGCCGGACAAGATAGTCCCGATCCCCATTGTCACGGCTTTTTCAGGGACTTGATCGATTGACGGAAAGTACCGCGCATTCGCCTGTCTTGTCTCTTCATTCAGCTCAACGACATGGGTTCTGGATTCAAATGGCGTCCCGGGCTCATTAAAGCCGATATGGCCGTTGTGTCCGATGCCTAAAAGCTGAATATCCGCTCCGCCGAGTGTTTGAATTAATCGGTCATAGCGTTCGCATTCAGCATCAAGATCGTCTGCCCGTCCGTCAGGGAGAAAGTGGCGGTCCTTTCGGCTGTCGATATGTGCAAAAAAATGTGTATTCATATAATAATGATAGCTGTTTTTGTCCTCGGGAGAAAGTCCGGCGTATTCATCAAGATTGATCGTCGTGATATCCCGGAATGACAAGCCTTCGGAGCGGTGCCTCCGCACAAGTTCTTTGTATACGCCTTCGGGGGTGCCTCCCGTCGCAAGGCCCAGAACGGCATCCGGCTTTTGTTTGACTGTTTCAGCGATAATCGCTGCGGCTTTTTCACTTAATTCTTCATAATGTCTGCATGTGATGATGTTCATGTCCAATCAGCCTCCTTTGAGATATATGCGGTGTTTCCGCGGCAAATGGATGCCAGCACGCCGCACTGTCCGTCCGTCAGAATAACGTCGGCGTCTTTTCCTTCGGCAATACTTCCTTTGCGGTCAAATATGCCGAGGCGGCGGGCTGCATTTGCCGACGTCATATTTGCTATATCCAGCCATGAACAGTTCGTAAACCTGCGCATGAGGGCTGCGCCTTCATTCATTTTTAAAATGGAACCGGCCAGCGTCCCGTCAGGAAGAAGCGCCGTGTTCCCGCGAACGGTGACTTTTTGTCCGCCGAATTCGTACTCTCCGTCCTTAAGCCCTTTTGCCCGCATGGAGTCTGTAATCATCACCAGGTTTTGGCTTCCTTTCGCCAAAAAGGCAAGCTTTACGGCCAAAGGATGGGAATGAATACCGTCAGTGATCAGCTCCGCCGTGATGCGGCCGCAGGCGAGAGCCGTACCGATGCCCCCCGGCTCACGGTGATGAAAGGAGCTCATGGCGTTGAACAGGTGCGTCATATGTAGCGCTCCGGCATCCGCCGCTTTTTCTAAAAGATCGGCTCCCGCGTTTGTGTGTCCCATTGACGGGATGATGTTGCGGTCTTTTAAATAACGGATCAGGCTGAAATCAGGATCTTCTTCCGGCGCAAGCGTCACAATTTTGATCAGCCCTCCAGAGAGATGTTCCCATTTCTGAAAGAGCCCGGCATCGGCCGGGGTAATCCATTGTTTCGGCTGTGCTCCCGCCTTTTCCGGAGAGACGAAAGGCCCTTCTAAATGAATGCCGATCAACTCAGCTCCTTTATGCGCCTGGGGTGAAGATACCGTCCATTCTTTGGCGTTTTCGAGCGCTTTTTCAATGTTTTCGTGCTGCTGTGTAATTGTTGTCGCTAAAAAAGAGGTTGTTCCTTCTTCGGGCAGCCGGGCGGCCATTGTATCAAGCGCCGCGAAATCGGCATCCATCGTATCCGCGCCGTATCCGCCGTGAATATGGATATCAATCATTCCGGGAAGCGCATACGTGCCCTTGGGCGCCTTCCATTCCTTCTCATACGTTTCTTGCGGTCTTGTTTTACCCGCGTAAGAAATGATGCCGTCTTTTATGCCGAGAAATCCGTTTTGGATGATTTCATCTTCTGTTACGATGTCTGCACCGCTGATTAACAAGCTTTCAGCCACTTTAAAACACGCCTTTCTGGTTAGTTGTTAGTTTTATTTTACTCCTTTTTAGACTAGTTATCTAGACCAGTTATCCCGGAATTGTATAAATCTGTTTTGGTTCAGACGGTAAAGTGATAAAATATAACTGTTCAAAGCTCGGAACATCCCAGAACAGGAGGAACATATCTTGGCAAAGGTTCGGACCAAAGACGTAATGGAGCAGTTCCATTTAGAATTGATCAGCGGAGAAGAAGGAATTAACCGCCCGATTACGATGAGTGATTTATCACGGCCCGGTATTGAAATCGCCGGTTATTTTACATATTACCCGAGAGAACGGGTGCAGCTTTTAGGAAAAACGGAGCTGTCATTTTTCGATCAGCTTCCTGAAGAAGATAAAAAACAGCGGATGGAAGCGCTGTGCACCGATGTGACGCCGGCTATCATACTTTCCAGAGATATGCCGATTCCGCCGGAGCTTGTAGAAGCGTCCGAGAAAAACGGTGTGCCGGTGCTCAGATCGCCTCTGAAAACAACCAGACTGTCAAGCCGGCTGACGAATTTTCTTGAGAGCCGTCTCGCGCCCACAACCGCCATTCACGGCGTGCTTGTGGATATATACGGCGTCGGTGTGCTCATTACGGGAAAAAGCGGCGTCGGTAAAAGTGAAACAGCGCTGGAGCTCGTCAAACGCGGCCATCGCCTTGTCGCGGATGACTGCGTAGAAATCCGGCAGGAGGATCAGGACACGCTCGTCGGGAATGCGCCTGATCTGATTGAGCATCTGCTCGAAATCAGGGGGCTCGGCATTATAAATGTCATGACGCTGTTCGGAGCGGGCGCCGTCAGAAGCAACAAAAGAATCACAATCGTCATGGACCTTGAGCTTTGGGAGCAAGGGAAACAATACGACCGTCTCGGACTGGAAGAAGAAAAAATGAAAATCATTGATACGGAAATTACAAAACTGACCATTCCCGTCCGCCCGGGGCGAAATCTCGCCGTTATTATCGAAGTTGCCGCGATGAACTTCAGATTGAAGCGGATGGGCTTAAATGCTGCCGAGCAATTTACGAATAAGCTGGCGGATGTCATTGAAGACGGCGAACAAGACGAATAGGAGTTGGCAATAATATGAACGAAGCAGGAACACCAATCAATCCGATTGCCTTGCAGCTCGGGCCTTTATCCGTGCACTGGTACGGGATCATTATCGGCGCGGGTGCGTTATTAGGGCTTTGGATGGCCATGAGGGAGAGTGAAAAGCGGGGGATGGAAAAGGACATTTTTATTGATCTTGTTCTTTTCGCCATCCCGATCGCAATCATTTGCGCACGGGCATACTATGTGCTTTTCGAGTGGAGCTATTACTCGGAACACCCCGGGGAAATCATTAAAACCTGGAAAGGCGGCATCGCGATTCACGGCGGATTGATCGGCGCGATCGCAACGGGCGTTGTTTTTTCAAAAGTAAGAGGGATCTCATTCTGGAAGCTGGCGGATATTGCCGCGCCGAGTATTCTGCTCGGTCAGGCCATCGGGCGCTGGGGAAACTTTATCAACCAGGAGGCTCACGGCGAAACGGTCAGCCGGTCATTTTTAGAAAGCTTGCACCTTCCGGATTTCATCATTAATCAGATGTACATAGACGGACATTATTATCACCCGACGTTTTTGTATGAATCGCTGTGGAGTTTTGCGGGCGTCGTGATTCTGCTTCTGCTCCGCCGGGTGAACCTGCGCAGGGGCAATCTGTTTTTGACGTATGTGATCTGGTATTCAATCGGCAGATACTTTATTGAGGGAATGCGGACGGACAGCCTGATGCTTACGAGCCAGCTTCGGATCGCGCAGGTCATTTCCATTGTGCTGATTGTTCTCGCGATTATTTTAATGATTTTCAGACGCATGAAAGGGTATGCCGATAAGCGGTATGCCGACACGGACTGACGTCTGAAATCGGAAAGGACATAAGATGACTGATAAACGTGTAACCGCTATTTTATTCGATCTCGACGGCACGCTGATTGACACGAATGAACTGATTATCGCTTCTTACCTTCATACGCTTGATCATTATTGCCCGGGGCAGTTTAAAAGGGAAGATGTGCTTCCGTTTATCGGCCCGCCTCTGTATGAAACGTTTTCAGGCATTAATGCTGAAAAGTGCGATGAGATGATCAGCATGTACAGAGCATTCAACCATGAAAAGCACGATGAGCTCGTCACGGAGTATGAAACGGTTTATGAAACGCTTGAAGAATTGAAAAAAGCGGGATATCAGCTCGGTATTGTCACCACAAAGCTGAGGGATACAGTGAATATGGGATTGAAGCTGACAGGCATCGGTGCGTTTTTTGATACTGTCGTCACGCTTGATGATGTAAAGCACCCGAAGCCTGATCCTGAACCTGTGCGGCTCGCGCTCAGCCGGCTGGGGTGCGAGCCGTCGGAAGCCATGATGGTCGGTGACAATTATCACGATGTCATGGCTGGGAAAAACGCCGGCACGAAAACAGCCGGCGTCGCGTGGACGATTAAAGGCGCACAGGCGCTTTCCGCCTATGAACCCGATTATATGCTTGAGAAAATGAGTGATTTATTGCACATCACCGGAGTGAAGTAACCCGTGAGAAAAACAGACCGCCATCCGGTTTCAGGTGCAAATTCATTGTGGCATGTTTATCAGACGGTTCCCTTTCTGAAGGTGATGAAAAATTTCATCATCATTCAGATCGCAAGGTATACGCCGTTTTTAAGCGTGAAAAACTGGCTGTACCGAACCTTTTTGAAAATGAATGTCGGACAACAGACGTCATTCGCGCTGATGGTGATGCCGGATATCATGTTTCCCGAAAAAATCACTGTCGGAAAAAACAGCATCATCGGCTACAATACGACGATCTTGGCTCATGAATATTTAATACATGAGTACCGGACCGGTTTTGTCACAATCGGTGACGAGGTGATGATCGGGGCAAACACAACCATTCTGCCCGGCGTCACCATCGGGAGCGGAGCCGTTGTATCAGCCGGCACGCTGGTGCACAAAGATGTCCCGGCCGGGGCGTTTGTCGGAGGAAATCCGATGCAAGTGATCTATACGGACGAAGAAATGAAAGAACGAATGGGAAACCCCGCTGATTAACGTCAGCGGGGTTTTTTTATGACTTGATCACAATGGCCTGGCTGCCCATCTGCTTCCAGGCTTTTTCAAAGTCAGACCGGTCTGTTTTTCTGTTTTTATAGCCGTAAGGATCATTAACGTATACATAATCGTGATCATAACCGGTGACGGCTACGCTATGCATGCTGAACGTAATGTCGATCTTTCCGTTCGGCGTATTCCAAGTCTGCATATTATCAACCGGCTTAAAAGATGTGGTGGTAATCACCCAGACCGGCCGCCCTTTTTCAAGCTGCCGGTACACTGAAGAAATGTCTTTTCCCGTAAGATCGTATACTTTGTTCCCCGCATATTCTTTGGCAAGTTTATCAATCGGCTCATGATAAACGCCTAAACCGGGGCCGTTTTCCATATCTCCGGCAAATCCTTCATTCGGATCTCCTTTCAGCCCGCTGCTGTATGTGAGCGGAACTTTATTGATTTTATCCGCCAATGTATTTTTTGACACATGATATCCGGCATTGTTCAAAATCATGGCAAGGCTTGTCACCTCACAGCCATTGTAAAGTCTGGGAGAATCCATCTGTCTGTACAGAACGACATTCAGCGGTGACGCGCTCCCTTTTAACGGTGTTTTCTCATCAGGCTCGTCGGACTGCTGATTAAAAAAATTCAAATGAATATCGTTTGTATAGATGTTATACCCGAGATAGACAAGGATGGCTGTCAGAATCAGCACACATAATGTTCCAAGCGTCTTCATTATTACTCTCCCTTGTTTCTGATGAAGCTATTCTATGTATTATAGCACTTCTGCTCAATATGATTCGATCGTTCCGATATGTTTACAAGTTTGTTCATTCTTTAGCCATGTTTATGGAAAATAATAGGCGGACATTGGGCGTTGCAATTCGTTCTTTTATCTGCTAACATATTATCATATTAGCGAACTAAAGGATTCGGAATTTTCCTTCAGATAAAGCGGAGGTGTAAAAGGCAAATGTTTATGTTTGAGAAACCGCATGGCATGAGAGATACGCTGCCCGGTTTATACGAAGCAAAGAAAAAAGTCCGTTCTACACTGACGGATTTAATTGATAAATGGGGTTATCAGTTTATGGAGACGCCGACCCTTGAATTTTATGAAACAGTAGGCGTCCAGTCCGCCATTGAAGAACAGCAGCTGTTTAAGCTTCTCGATCAGGACGGAAAAACGCTTGTGCTTCGGCCTGACATGACCGGACCGATTGCCAGGGTGGCGGCGTCTAAGCTGCACAAAAACAATCATCCGCTCAGAGCGGGGTACGCGGCAAGCGTCTACCGCGCTCAGGAGCGGGAAGGCGGACGTCCGGCTGAATTCGAACAGGTCGGCGCGGAGCTGATCGGCGACGGATCAACAAGTGCGGACGCCGAGGTGATTGCGCTCGCGGCCGGCGCTTTGAAAAACGCGGGATTGCGCCAATTTAAAATCGCGATCGGCCATGCCGGACTCGCAGATGAGCTGTTTGTCGAGGTTTTGGGCAATGCCGAGCGGGCGGATGTTCTGCGGCGCTTTCTCTTTGAAAAGAATTACGTGGGGTACAAAGAACATGTCAAGTCGCTCCCGCTTTCTTCAATAGACAAAAGCCGGCTGCTCGGACTTCTGGAATTGCGCGGCGGAAAAGAGATCTGCGCCAAAGCGGGGGAGATCATCGGCATCTCCGGGCGAAGCGTGATTCAGGAGCTGGGAGACCTATGGGACATTCTTGAAGATTACGGGTGTGCCGAGCATATTCGCCTTGATCTGAACATGGTAAGCCATATGAGTTATTACACGGGAATTTTATTCGAAGTGTACGCGGCAAATGTCGGGTTTGTCATCGGAAGCGGCGGCCGCTATAACAATCTTCTCGGCCGTTTCGGCAGCCCTGCTCCCGCCACGGGCTTCGGGCTCCGTATCGACAGGCTGATTGAAGCGCTCGGCATCCGGGGAGAAACAAGTGATGCGGACGCGGTTATTTTCAGCAAGGAGCAGCGGCCGCAGGCCATTTTATTCGCGGAGGAAGAAAGGGCAAGAGGAAGAAAAGTCGTCCTGCAGGATTTGGCGGGCATTGAAAATATCGATCATATGACAAAATCATTCGCAAACGTCACCTACTTTATCGGTGCCAGAAAGGAAGAGCAGAATGGGTAAGGTACTCACAATGGCTATGCCAAAAGGACGGATATTTGAGGAAGCTGCCGGATTGCTGCGGCAGGCCGGATACAGGCTGCCCGGGGAGTTTGAAGAATCGAGAAAATTGATCATCGACGTTCCGGAAGAAAATCTCCGCTTTATTCTGGCAAAGCCGATGGACGTCACGACATATGTCGAGCATGGCGTCGCTGATGCCGGTATCGCCGGAAAGGATGTCATGCTTGAAGAAGAGCGTGACGTATATGAGGTGCTCGATCTGAACATCAGCAAATGCCATCTCGCCGTTGCAGGGCTTCCGGGAGCTGATTGGAACGGAGTCGCTCCGAGGATTGCGACAAAATATCCGAATGTTGCGTCAAGTTATTTCAGAGAACAGGGCGAGCAGGTGGAAATCATTAAGCTGAACGGTTCCATTGAGTTGGCGCCTTTAATCGGGCTAGCTGACAGAATCGTAGATATCGTTTCAACCGGGCGGACATTAAAGGAAAACGGTCTCGTAGAGTCGGAACATATTTGTGACATCACATCGCGTTTTATTGTCAACCCGGTCAGCTACCGCATGAAGGATGATGTAATCGACGAAATGGCGGCCAGGCTGGCGAGGGTTGTGGAAGGAGACACGGCAAAATGAAAATAACCGCAATAAAAAGAAGCGAACGGTTTTCACTGAAGCGTTCCATCGACAGCGGAACCGAAGAGCAGCGGAAAACCGTCAGAGCGATTATTGAAGACGTCAGAAAAAACGGTGATAAAGCCGTTTTAGCTTATACAAAAACATTTGACGGGGTCAGCCTGAACCAGATGGCGGTGAGCGGGGACGAAATCGCCGAGGCGTGCCGTCTGCTTGATGATCAGCTGCTGGAAGTGATCAGGCAGGCGATTGCCAATATTAAAGAATATCACGAACGCCAGCTGCAATCCTCTTGGTTTTACCACCGCAAAGACGGCACGATGCTCGGACAGAAAATAACGGCGCTCGATTCCGCGGGCGTATACGTGCCGGGCGGGACTGCCGCTTATCCGTCTTCCGTTTTAATGAATGTCATCCCCGCTCTCGCTGCGGGAGTGGAACGGATCGTTCTCGTCAGTCCTCCGGGAAAAGACGGCTGCCTTTCGCCGGGCGTTCTGGCGGCGGCGTCTGAGCTCGGCATAAAGGAAATTTACAAAGCGGGAGGCGCACAGGCGGTTGCCGCGCTCGCTTACGGAACGGAAACGATACAGCCTGTAGATAAGATCACGGGCCCCGGCAATATATTTGTAGCACTCGCGAAGCGCGAAGTCTTCGGCGTTGTGGATATTGACATGATTGCCGGACCCAGTGAAATCGTGGTTCTGGCAGACGATACGGCGGTGCCCAAAGAAGTCGCTGCTGACCTGCTTTCACAGGCCGAACACGATACGCTCAGCTCAAGCGTGCTTGTCACCGACTCACGGAAGCTTGCCGAAGCAGTATCAGATGAGGTGGATAAACAGCTTCAGACCCTGCCGCGCATAGAAATCGCCGAAGCGTCGATCAAGGATCACGGCCGCATTTATATCGCGGAATCGATGGAAGATGCAGTGGACACGGTGAATGCGCTGGCGCCCGAGCATTTAGAAATCATGACGCATTCGCCGGAGGCTTTGCTTGGAAGCATCAGACACGCGGGGGCGATTTTCTTAGGAGGATACAGCGCTGAACCGGTCGGCGATTATTTTGCCGGACCGAATCACGTTTTGCCGACAAACGGAACGGCGCGGTTTTCAAGCCCGTTGAATGTAACAGATTTTCAAAAGAAATCGAGCATCATCTCTTACAGCCGGAAGGCATTTGAAACGCACGCGGACAGCATTGCCGCATTTGCGAGACTGGAAGGGCTTGAAGCGCACGCAAGATCGATTGAAGCGAGAAACGGAGGAATAACCGATGAGAAAAGCGGAACGCGCCAGAACAACAAATGAGACCGATATTAAGCTGGCTTTCGAAATAGACGGAGAAGGAAACGCCGACATCAGCACGGATGTGCCGTTTATGACTCATATGCTTGATTTGTTCACAAAGCACGGGCAATTCAATTTAACTGTTGACGCAAAAGGCGATACGGAAATAGATGATCACCATACGACTGAAGATATCGGCATCTGTTTAGGGCAGGCTTTTTTGGAGGCGCTCGGTGATAAAAAAGGGATCAAACGGTACGGATCAGCGCTAGTACCGATGGACGAAGCGCTCGCCCAAGTCGCCGTAGACCTGAGCAACCGGCCGCACCTTGAGATGCGCGCTGCATTTCCGCAAGCGAAAGTCGGAACGTTTGATACTGAGCTGGTACATGAATTCCTATGGAAACTGGCGCTGGAAGCGAGAATGAATCTGCACGTCATCGTTCATTACGGCACGAATACCCATCATATGATAGAAGCAGTGTTTAAGGCGCTTGGCAGAGCGCTTGATGAAGCGTCAGCCATTGATCCGCGCGTCAAGGGTGTACCATCAACGAAAGGAATGCTGTAAATGATCGGTGTAATTGATTACGGAATGGGCAATTTATTCAGCGTGTCTAAGGCGCTGGAACGCGTCGGCGTCCCGTATCTCGTATCAGACCGGCCGGAAGAGCTGGAAAAAGCGGATGCTTTTATTCTTCCCGGTGTCGGATCGTTCAGTGACGCCATGGACAATTTACGCAGCTTGAAGCTTGATCGATTCATTCACCGCATGGTTGATGAGGGGAAGCTGCTTCTCGGCATCTGCCTCGGCATGCAGCTTATTTTCGAAGAAAGCAGCGAAAACGGCACTGCAAAAGGACTTGGCTTATTAGCCGGAAAAGCAGTGAGACTCAAAGACAGGGACGCTGAAGGAAACAAGCTGAAGGTGCCGCATATGGGCTGGAACCGGCTGACCTTTCACCAAACGTCTCCTTTGCTTTCAAAAGCGGAAGAAGGCTTCGTTTACTTTGTCCATTCTTATTATATAGACGGGATGGAAGACGGCGATCTTCTGGCAAGTGCCGAGTACGGCGTTCGAGTTCCCGCGGTCGTCGGGAAACACAATGTCTTCGGGACGCAGTTTCACCCGGAAAAAAGCGGCACGGCCGGAATGGCGATCCTAACACAATTTACAAAAATGGCAGCGGAACAGAAGGTGAAGAAATGAGCGCTTTTACATTATATCCGGCAATCGATATGAGAAACGGCAAATGCGTCCGGCTCATCCAAGGTGATTACGGCAAGGAAACGATATACGGAGACTCGCCTTTAGACATGGCGGCGCAATTTGCAAAAGAAGGTGCGGAATGGATTCATCTCGTGGATCTAGACGGTGCGAAAGCAGGCAAGAAAGTAAACGACCGGCATGTTCTTGACATCGTGCGGCAGCTTGATGTCAAAGTCGAGATCGGCGGGGGCATCCGTTCTGAAGCAGACGTGTACGGTTACTTATCACAAGGCGCCGATCGCGTCATTCTCGGCAGTTCGGCCGTTTCTGATCCGGCGTTTGTGAAAAGCATGCTGAAACAATATGGCGGGAAAATCGCCATCGGTCTCGATGCGAGGAACGGGTATGTCTCTACGGAAGGCTGGCTGGAAACATCCTCCGTAAGAGCGGCCGATCTGGGCCGTGAATTGGTTGTGGAAGGAGCGGAAACCTTCATTTTTACGGATATTGCAACTGACGGCATGCTGTCAGGCCCGAACATTGAAAGCACCGTCCAGCTCGCAAAAGCAACGGGAAAAACCGTCATCGCTTCAGGCGGGGTCAGCTCAGTCGCTGATCTCAAAGCGCTGGCCCGCTTCAAAGACGCCGGCGTATCAGGAGCGATTATCGGAAAAGCGCTGTATACAAAACAATTTACGTTGGCCGAGGCGCTCAGCGGGGTGAAGGACGCATGATAACGAAACGAATCATTCCGTGTCTTGATGTGAAAGAAGGACGCGTCGTCAAAGGCATTCAATTTCTCGGGCTGAAAGATGCCGGCGATCCTGTCGAGCTGGCTGAAGCATATGACAGGGAGGGCGCTGACGAGCTCGTTTTTCTCGACATTTCCGCTTCTCGTGAAGGCCGCAAGACGATGACAGACGTCGTTGAACAAGTTGCGGCAAAACTGGCGATTCCGTTTACGGTCGGCGGCGGAATCAATCAATTAAGCGATATGAAACGAATGCTTCGCGCCGGCGCTGATAAAGTATCCGTTAATACAGCGGCCGTCCTCCGACCCGAGCTGATTACGGAAGGAGCGGACTTTTTCGGCTCGCAATGTATCGTAGCGGCGATCGATGCAAAGTATGACGAAGACTCAGATTGCTATAAAGTGTACACACACGGCGGCAGAAAGAAAACCGAGTGGGAAGTCACAGCTTGGGCAAAAGAAGCCGTCAGCCGGGGAGCGGGTGAAATCTTGCTGACTAGCATGGACGCAGACGGAGAGAAAACGGGCTTTAACCATACGCTCACAAAGCTTGTCACACGTGCCGTCCCGGTGCCTGTCATTGCGTCAGGGGGAGCCGGCAGCGTGCGCCATATGCTTGAAGCGTTTACGATCGGTGAAGCGGACGCCGCGCTTGCAGCTTCAATATTTCATTACAAAGAAACATCGATAAAAGAAGTGAAAGATTATATGAAGAAACACGGGGTGAATGTGAGATGAAACGGGCAGATGAACTGCGGTTTGACGAGGCCGGACTGATTCCCGCCATCGTACAGGATGCGGCAAGCAAAGAAGTGCTGACACTGGCTTATATGAATCGTGAAACATATGAAAAAACGATAGAAACGAAAGAAACCTGGTTTTACAGCCGTTCACGGCAGGAGCTGTGGCATAAAGGAGCGACGTCGGGGAATACCCAAAAGGTAAAAGCTATCCGCTATGATTGTGATCAAGATGCCCTTGTCGTGCTTGTGGAGCCTTCAGGACCCGCATGCCACAAGGGAAGCTACAGCTGCTTTACTCCGGAAAAAGCGAACGTACAGGATCGTTTCGGCATCTTAAATGAACTGGAAAGCGTAATCGCCAAACGGCAGGCGGAGATGCCTGACGGGGCGTACACAACGTACCTGTTTCGGGAAGGTGTCGATAAAATCCTCAAAAAAGTCGGCGAAGAAGCCGCAGAGGTTATTATTGCCGCGAAAAACCGCGATCATGAAGAATTAAAATGGGAAGCGGCGGATTTGCTTTATCATTTGCTCGTTCTATTGCGAGAGCAGTCGCTTCCTCTGGACGACGTGCTTGCCGTCCTTGCGAAACGTCATTCGGCATCTGAATAAAAAAACCTCACGGAGAGATTCGTGAGGTTTTTTACATGCCAAACCTAAACGTTCATTAAAATATTCCTTATTTCTCAACCGGAGGCAGATGAATTTGATAATATTGACTAATAGAGTTTATTTTGGTTTTTATCAAAAATGTACGTTTTGTTCATATTCCGTTCATGCTCATCCGTTATAGTATAAACAGTGATATAGGAGGAAAACATATGCCGAATAAACAACCGAAACCAAAAGGGAAATTCAGTTCATTCTTTTCATTAGTCAAAAAAACAAAACCATCATACGGAATGCTGGCCTTCGCGCTGTCTCTCAGTATTGTGACAACGCTCGTCAGCCTGCTGATTCCGCTATTGACAAAGCAGCTCGTTGACGGTTTTTCCATGTCATCGCTGTCAGGCATGCAAATCGGAATCATCGCAGCCGTATTTATCGTACAGGCCGCATTAAGCGCCTACGCCACCTACGCCTTGAACTACAGCGGCCAGAAAATCATTTCGGGGCTGCGTGATTTGTTATGGCAGAAATTAATTAAACTGCCTGTCTCTTATTTTGACAAAAACGCCACGGGAGAAACGATCAGCCGTGTCACCAATGACACGATGGTGGTAAAAGAGCTGATCACAAACAATATCAGCGGATTTATTACCGGAATTATTTCCGTAATCGGATCACTGACGATCTTATTTATCATGAACTGGAAGCTGACATTGCTCGTGCTGATCGTCGTGCCGCTGGCTGCGGTTATTTTAGTGCCGATCGGCCGGAAAATGTTTAAAATTTCTCGGGAAACACAGGATGAAACAGCGAGATTCACCGGATTGTTGAACCACATCCTCCCGGAAATCAGGCTTGTGAAAGCGTCAAACGCTGAAGAAGCGGAATACGGCCGCGGAAAAGCGGGCATCATGGCGCTCTTTAAACTCGGTCTGCGTGAAGCGAAGGTGCAGTCACTTGTAGGCCCGCTTATCACCCTTGTATTAATGGCGGCGCTGGTTGCTGTCATCGGGTACGGCGGAATGCAGGTATCATCAGGTGAACTGACGGCCGGCGCACTCGTTGCCTTTATCTTGTATTTGTTTCAGATCATTATGCCGATGGGCCAGATCACTTCATTTTTCACACAGCTTCAAAAATCCGTCGGCGCAACGGAACGGATGATTCATATCCTTGCAGAAAAAGAAGAAGACATCCAGACCGGGAAAGCGATTGAAAACGCGGATCAGCCGATTAAGCTCGAACAAGTCTCATTCGGCTACAAAACAGATCAGACCATCTTAAAAGACATTACGGCAACGATTGAGGCCGGCAAAGTCACCGCGATTGTCGGACCGAGCGGCGGCGGAAAAACAACGTTATTTAAACTGCTTGAACGATTCTACAATCCGACGGCCGGCAGCATCCTGCTCGGAAATGAACCGATTGATACGTATTCCCTTGAATCATGGCGGGAGCATATCGGATACGTGTCTCAAGAAAGTCCGTTAATGTCAGGCACCATCCGCGACAATATCTGCTACGGATTAAAACGCGAGGTGACCGATGAGGAACTGAGAAAAGCAGCCGATATGGCCTACGCCCTGCAATTTATTGAAGATTTACCGAAGAAATTTGAAACCGAGGTCGGTGAACGGGGGATTATGCTGTCAGGCGGACAGCGCCAGCGCATCGCCATTGCCAGAGCGCTTCTTCGCAATCCGAGCATTCTTATGCTTGATGAAGCGACATCAAGTCTGGACAGCCAATCTGAAAAATGGGTGCAGCAGGCGCTGGAAGTCTTGATGGAAGGCCGCACCACCATCGTGATTGCCCACCGTTTATCCACGGTTGTGGATGCAGATCAGCTTCTCTTTGTCGAACAGGGTGAAATCACCGGACGGGGCACACACCATGAATTAATGGCATCCCATTCGCTCTACCGCGATTTTGCGGAGCAGCAGCTGAAGCTGAATGCCGACTTAGAAAACAAAGCTGTGTAAAGCAAGACTTTATGAAAAGAAAGCAGCTGAAAAGCTGCTTTTTATTTTACAGCTTAGCCGATATGGCACAGTGACGGCACCATTTTGAGAGTCCGCTGAAAATACAGGAGACAATGAAAAAATAAGACGGCTTATAGCAAAAGAATACAAGTGAAATTTGGAAAAGCAGAAGGAGGGATTTTCATGGCTGTCATATTGGTTGCGGATGATGACCGCCATATCCGTGAGCTTGTCCGCCTCATGATGGAGCAGAGCGGCTTTGACGTCGCAGAAGCGGAAGACGGGGAAGCGGCGGTGCAGCTGATAGAATCAACACATATTGACCTCATCATACTGGATGTGATGATGCCGAAAATGGACGGGTTTGAAGTCAGTGAAGCCGTCCGCAGCTTTACGGATATTCCGATTTTGATGCTGACGGCAAAAGGCGAAACGCTGGATAAAGTGCAGGGTTTTACTTCCGGAGCGGACGATTATCTCGTCAAACCGTTTGAGCCGCTTGAGCTGGAAGCAAGGGTCAAAGCATTGCTGAAACGCTACCGGATCACCGCTGAAAAACTGCTGACCATCGGAACGGTCACATTAGATAAGCAATCCCGTACTGTAACGCGCGGCGGCGGATCGGGAATGACGCTGCCCCGGCGTGAATTTGAGCTTTTATTTAAGCTCGCCGGTTATCCGAATAAGACGTTTTCAAGAGAGCATTTAATAGAAGATATTTGGGGCTTTGATTATGAAGGTGACGAGCGGACGGTTGACGTTCATATTAAAAGGCTGAGAGAAAGGTTTCCGGAAAAGGACTATCCGTTTGCCATTCATACGGTGCGGGGTCTCGGCTACCGGTTTGTGGTGACAGAATGAAACAGATTCTCAGAACGGCGGGAAGAATCATCATCCTTCTCGTATTCACCGCATTTTTATGGCTGGCTGCCCACTTGATCGTTCAGGGCTTCGGTGTTATATGGCCGATTTTGCTGACGCCGTTCGTCGAGCAAATTCTGACGCTTTGGCTTGTTTTCGGCCTGCTGTTTTTAACGATGTTTATTTTTTCAAAGTCAGCGCGTAAACGACATCATGCGATCTGGGATTCGCTCACCGCCACGATCAAGCAAATGTCGAGCGGCAATTTCACCGCGGCCGCTTCCCGGAAAATGGAGAAAATTGAGCGGGACCACCCCGTGACGAAGTTGGCTGATGAACTGTCGACACTCGCCGCGGAACTGAGTGAAATGGAAAAACTGAAACAAGAATTTATTTCAAACGTTTCCCATGAAATCCAAACCCCGCTTACTTCATTAAAGGGCTATGCGCACCTCCTAAAAAAACCGGATTTATCATATGAAGAGCGGGGGCGCTACTTACACATCATCGAGACAGAAACAGAACGATTATCAAAAATCAGTGAAAATCTGCTGAAGCTCACCGCACTCGAACGCCAGACCGAACCGATACAAAAAAAACCGTTCCGCATTGACAAACAGCTGCGGCGCACCATATTGACCTGTGAGCCTGAATGGTCGGCCAAACAGATTGAGTTTCTCATTGATTTGCAGGAGTCGTATGTGTACGGAGATGAAGCGCTGCTCAGCCAAGTCTGGATGAATCTCATTCACAATGCCGTGAAATTTACCGGAGAAGGAGGCCGCATATCCGTTAAAATTACAGATTTGCCGGAGGCTGCGGCCATCGAAATCGCCGACAACGGAATCGGAATGGAGCCTGAGCAGGCAGAGCGCGTATTTGAACGGTTTTATAAAGCGGATAAAGCGAGAAACGCGGGGGGAAGCGGGCTCGGCCTGTCCATCGCCAAAAAAATCGCTGAGCTGCACGGCGGTTCGATAGAGGTTGAAAGCAAGCGCGGCGAAGGAACCCTTTTCCGCGTCATTCTTCCTGCCGACCCTCATGAAACAAACAGCTAAAATCTGGTCGAACCAGCCAGTAAAAAACGAAGCCGATCCTGTCTTTTGAACTATTGAGGCGAAACCGTTTTATGGTATACTACTGACGGTAATACGTATAAAACGGAGGGTATTTGTGGGAAAACACACTTCTGAACATAAAAAGCACGCACAAATTGTCCAGCTGCTTCAGGATGGACAATATTTTTTTCATAAAGGCTTAAAAGCATATAAAGAGCGGAATTTAAAAAGGGCCAGCAAACTGATTCAGCGGGCCGTTCATCTCGAACCGAATGATTCCGAGATGCTGTCCCGGCTGGCCGTCATTTATTCTGAAATGGGGCACTACCAGCAGTCAAATGAGCTGTTCGACTTTATTTTGGTGAACCTGAAAGAAGAAATGCCCGAGTGTCATTATTTTAAAGCGAATAATTTCGCGCATTTGGGGCTCTTTCAGGAAGCATACAAAGAAGCGGCGGCTTATTCTGATGCCGATCCGGACGGAGAATTCAGCGAAGAGATTGAAAACCTGATGGAGCTTCTGGATTTCGGCGAAGCGGGTGAAAACGAATCGCTCTATGACCAGGATGAACTGCTGATCAGGCAGGACCGGGCAAAAGCGCTTCTTGAGAGCGGCCAGCTTCATGAAGCGGTTGTCATGCTTGAAGAGATTACAGCCGATTACCCCGAGCTTTGGTCCGCATACAATAATCTGGCGCTCGCTTATTTTTACTCTGGCAATGTAACAAAAGCGAAACAGACGGTATTTGAAGTGCTTGAGAAAAATGAAGGCAATCTCCACGCCCTGTGCAACTACCTTGTATTCTGCTATTACGAGAGGGAAGATGAAAAAGTCGGAGAATTGAGCGAAAGGCTCGCCAACGTGTATCCGATTCTATTCGAACAGCGTTACAAGCTGGGGGCGACGCTTGCGCTTGTCGGCAGACATGATCTTGGCTATAAGTGGCTCCGTTCTCTATACAAAAGCGGATTTGAAGGCGACGACACGTTTTATTACTGGCTTGCCGCCTCAGCATACGGGACAGGCCGTACAGAATTTGCCGAAACCATTTGGAGAAAGGCCGAAACTGAATTTCCCGAATCAGACCGGCCCGCGCCTTGGGCGGAACGGCAGGAACCGCTGCCTGCTTCACTTGAACAGCGGCTTGCCGCCTATTATATCAGCAGCGCTGAAGGAGAGCGGCACCAGCTTGAAAAAGTTCTGGCTGCAAAACGCGCCGCCTCGCCGTTTGAACAAGAATTCGTCAGACTGCTGCTTTCCGGTGAAAAAGGCGCTTCAGGCGTCTCCCGTGATGCTTTGTTCACGTATCGGACGGTCAAGCTGCTGGAGAAAGCGGAAGCCGACAGTTTAAAGACTGACGTCATGAGCTGCTGGGTTTTTCACGTTATTCAGCACATCCGCGCCGCCGCTGCCGTACAGAATGAGCGGGCATGGGCCGCAGCCATCGCATACGTATGGAAGGAAGCAAACGGCGAAAAAACGACGAAAAAAGAAACCGCCGCCGTTTACGGTATATCCGTTGCAACACTCTCAAAATACATCAGACAAATAGATGATATATTAGAATAAAACCGATTCTTTCTATATAAAGAGTCGGTTCTTTTTTTATCAGGAAGTGATAAAACAGAACTTTACTGCCGAAAAAAGAGATTTTCATACGTATTTTTTTGCTTTTTGAATCAAAAACAGGCCGCAATCACCGTTTATTTTGCAAATGATGAAATTTGCAATCACATTGAAATATAACTGTAATAAAAATTGTCGAAACATGATGGTATAATGATTCTCGTACATAAGAGATTAGTTTTTTTTACATGTGCTGTATAATCTATACCAATTAACCAGTTTCAAAGATTCATACATAAAAATCATCAGCCTCACGGTATGTGAGGGAGCGTAACTTTGATGTTCATAATAGAATTCCAAATGAGAACAGGTTTAAAGTAAAAGGGAGGAAAGAAAAAGTGAAAAAGAGTTTATTAACACTTGGTTTGGCTTCCGTCATCGGGACAAGCAGTTTTTTGATCCCGTTTACAAAAACTGCATCGGCGGAAACATTAGACAGCAAAAAAGCGAAAATCGAAAGCAAGCAATCTGAGGTGGCTTCAAGCCTCGAAGCGAAAGAAAAGGAATTATCTAAGCTTCAGGAGAAGCAGGCTAAGATTGAAAAAGAACTGAAAGACATTAACGCCAAAGCGTTGGATACAAGTAATAAAATCGAAGATAAAAAAGCTGAAAACGAAAAAACGAAAAAGCAAATCGCTGATTTGAAAAAAGAAATCAAAGAAACAGAAGCGCGTATTGAAAAACGCAATGAAATCCTGAAAAAACGCGTTCGTTCTTTACAGGAAAACGGCGGTTCTCAAGGATACATTGACGTTCTTTTAGGAGCGACAAGCTTCGGGGACTTCATTTCCCGTGCGACTGCGGTATCTTCTATCGTTGATGCGGATAAAGACCTGATCAAACAGCAGGAGCAGGATAAAGCGAAACTCGAAGATGCAGAAGCTGAACTTAACGTGAAGCTTAAAAAAGTCCAAGATGACCTTGCGAAGTTAGAGTCTATGCAAAAAGACCTGAACAAACAGCTTGATCAGAAAGACAAGCTTTTCGACGAAGCGAAAAACGGTCAGAAAAAAGCGGCTTCCGCTATCTCTGATCTGAAAAAAGAAGCGTCACAGCTTGCAAACGAAAAAGCTCACACTGAAAAAGAACAGAAGCGCATTAAAGAAGAGCAGGCTGCAGCGGCTGCCCTGATCAAAAAACAGGAAGAAGCACAAAAAGCCTCTGAAGACCAAAACCAAAAAGATGACAGCCAGCCGGCATCTGCGGTTAAAACTGTGAAAAAAGCGGCTGTTTCAACTGAAACATCCGATTCATCTGACAGCTCAAGCAAATCGAGCAATTCAGGCGGATCATCTCATAACAGCGGCGGTTCAGATGATTCTGACGGATCTGTTATTTCAAATTCAGGCGGTATTGAAGGTGCGATCAGCGTAGGATCAAGCCTTGTGGGTAAATCTCCGTACAAGTTCGGCGGCGGACGCACGCAATCTGATATTAATAACCGTATTTTTGACTGCTCTTCATTTGTACGCTGGGCTTATGCTAACGCAGGCGTTAACCTCGGACCTGTAGGCGGCACAAGCACAGATACGCTAATCGGAAGAGGAAAAGCTGTCAGTGCGTCTGACATGAAACGCGGAGACTTAGTATTCTTCGATACGTATAAAACAAATGGCCACGTCGGCATCTACTTAGGTAACGGAACGTTCCTGAACGATAATACATCCCATGGTGTATCTATTGATTCTTTGAGCAACAGATACTGGAAAGATGCATTCAACGGCAATGTAAGACGTGTTGTGCAATAATGAATAAGACAAGGGCCTTCCATCCCGGAGGGCTCTTTCTTTATTTGTATACCCGGGTCAGGAGCTGCCTAATCACGGTTTCTCAGAAAAATGAGCAAAAAAATAGCGAATCGCTCTCAGATTTTATAGGATATGGGTAAGGAATACGATTGATGGGGATTCTTATTCATATAGGGGGCGCCCCATTTCGAAAAGGAGTGAATCATGGTGTCAGAAGAAAAAATTTATGATGTGATCATTATCGGCGCGGGTCCGGCGGGGATGACCGCTGCTGTTTACACATCACGAGCGAATTTATCCACATTAATGATCGAAAGGGGAATTCCGGGCGGCCAGATGGCCAACACGGAGGATGTTGAAAACTATCCGGGTTTTGAAAGCATTCTCGGCCCTGAACTTTCAAATAAAATGTTTGAACATGCGAAAAAATTCGGTGCGGAATATGCGTACGGCGATATTAAAGAAATTGTTGACGGCAAAGAATATAAAACGGTTAAAGCCGGATCAAAAGAATTTAAAGCGCGCGCCATCGTGATTTCTGCCGGAGCGGAATACAAAAAGATCGGCGTTCCCGGTGAAAAAGAACTTGGCGGCCGCGGCGTATCGTACTGTGCGGTATGTGACGGTGCATTCTTTAAAAATAAAGAGCTTGTCGTTGTCGGCGGCGGAGACTCCGCCGTGGAAGAAGGCGTCTATCTGACACGCTTTGCTTCAAAAGTCACCATCGTTCACAGACGCGACAAATTGCGTGCGCAAAGCATTCTCCAGGCGCGTGCCTTTGACAACGAGAAAATTGATTTCAAATGGAATAAAACCGTAAAAGAAATTCATGAAGAAAACGGAAAAGTCGGCAGACTGACTCTTGTGGATACTGTGACGGGAGAAGAGGAAGAATTCAAAGCTGACGGCGTCTTTATTTATATCGGCATGCTTCCGCTTTCTAAACCGTTCGAAAACTTGGGCATCACAAATGAAGAGGGCTACATTGAAACAAATGATCAAATGGAAACAAAAGTTCCCGGCATTTTCGCCGCTGGAGACATCCGTGAAAAATCACTCCGCCAGATCGTAACGGCGACAGGTGACGGAAGTATTGCGGCTCAAAGCGTTCAGCATTATGTGGAAGAGCTTCAGGAGACGCTTAAAACCGTTTAATCATCACTGTAATGTTCAGTTTTTGAATCGTTACTGGGTTTTAATTCCGCTGTAACACGGGTGAAATACTGATGTTTTAAGATGAATGTAGTAATTGACCCCCTTTTTATATGAATACACCTTGGCACGGATTTCAGTATCCGTGCCCTTTTTTTGTGATTTTTGGTTATCTGTCAAATAAAAGAAAAGGATGTCGGTGTCTCTGCATTGTGAGAGACATGCCGAAACGGTATAATGAAGAGACGATGATTTGTTGAGAAGGTTAGGTGACGTACTTGTGCAAAGAGTGACAAATTGTGTGCTGCAGGCAGATGACCAGGTTCTCCTTCTCCAAAAGCCGAGACGGGGCTGGTGGGTCGCGCCCGGCGGGAAGATGGAGAGCGGCGAATCAGTCAGAGATTCCGTCATCAGAGAGTACAGAGAAGAGACGGGTATTTATATATTAAATCCGCAGTTAAAAGGCGTGTTTACCTTTATTATTAAGGAACAGGAACAAATCGTGTCAGAGTGGATGATGTTTACTTTTGTCGCCGATTCCTACACGGGACGGAATGTCGCTGAATCAGAAGAAGGCGTTCTGAAGTGGCATGACGTAAAAGATATCCACAACCTTCCGATGGCACCCGGAGACGGGCATATTCTTGATTTTATGATCAAGGGCCAAGGGCTTTTGCACGGGACCTTTACGTATACGCCGGATTTCGAGCTGCTCAGCTATCGTTTAGATCCGCAGCTTATCAAATAAAAAGAAAGACCGCAGGGGGGAGAAAGATGAGTGTGAATGAAAATCATGATATTCAGCTCGTCATTATAACGGGAATGTCTGGAGCGGGGAAAACCGTCGCCATCCAAAGCTTTGAGGATCTCGGCTATTTTTGCGTCGACAATCTGCCGCCTTCCTTGCTGCCGAAATTTTTGGAGCTGATGAAAGAATCAAGTTCAAAAATGAGCAAGGTCGCGCTTGTCATGGATCTGCGGGGACGTGAATTTTTTGACAGGCTGATTGAGGCGCTGGATGAAATGGCGGAAAATCCGTGGATTACACCGCGCATTCTCTTTTTAGACGCTAAGGATTCCATCCTTGTGACGAGATATAAAGAAACGAGACGTTCTCATCCGCTGGCCGCTACCGGGCTTCCTCTTGAAGGAATCGCGCTGGAACGCCAGCTGCTTGAAGAATTGAAAGGGCGCTCTCAGCTGATCTATGACACATCGGATATGAAACCGCGTGATCTGCGTGAAAAAATCGTTGCGCATTTCGCCACGAACCAAGGTGAAACATTTACAGTGAACGTGATGTCATTCGGTTTCAAATACGGCCTTCCGATAGATGCCGACCTCGTGTTTGATGTAAGGTTTCTGCCGAATCCGTTCTACATTGAAAGCATGAGGCCGCTTACGGGGAAAGATGAGGAAGTGTCATCTTATGTGATGAAGTGGAACGAAACCCAAAAGTTTATCGAAAAGCTTGTTGATCTGCTTGGCTTTATGCTTCCGTCCTATAAGCGCGAAGGAAAAAGCCAGCTTGTCATCGCGATCGGCTGTACGGGCGGCCAGCACCGCTCCGTTACACTCGCTGAGTATCTGGCTGATTATTTTAAAAAGGATTTTTATACTCATGTCACTCACCGGGACATTGAAAAGAGAAGCCGGAAATGAATAAGAAGCCGAAAATCGCAATCTTCGGCGGCGGAACGGGTCTGTCCGTGCTGCTTCGGGGATTAAAGCATAAGCCCGTTGATATTACGGCGATTGTGACAGTTGCTGATGACGGCGGAAGTTCAGGCCGTCTGCGGGATGAACTTCAAATTCCGCCGCCGGGTGACATCCGTAACGTATTGGCCGCTTTGTCAGATGTTGAGCCGCTCGTTGAAAATCTGTTTCAGCACCGTTTCAACAAAGGAAGCGACTTAACCGGACATTCGCTCGGCAATTTGATTTTGGCAGCGATGACAAATATAACCGGTGATTTTTTTCATGCTGTCACCGAAATGAGCAAGGTGCTGAATGTCCGCGGCAGAGTGCTGCCGGCTGCCAATACCAGTGTCGTTCTTCACGCCGAAATGGAGGACGGGCAGGTCGTCTCCGGAGAATCGACAATCCCTTCTTACGGCCAGCGCATTAAACGGGTGTTCCTTACGCCTGAAAAAATTGATCCGCTGCCGGAAACGATTGAGGTGATCCGCCAGGCCGATTTAATCATTATCGGTCCGGGAAGCCTGTACACAAGCATTCTTCCGAATCTGCTCGTGCCGAAAATCGGAGAGGAAGTCGTCAAGGCTGCGGCCAAAAAAGTATATATCTGCAACGTCATGACCCAGCCCGGCGAAACGCTTCAATACAGCGCGGCCGACCATGTCAAGGCGCTGAACGATCATATGGAGCAGCCGTTTATCGACACGATTTTAATCAATAATGAAGATATCCCTGACGAAATCAAAAGCAAATATGCGAAAGAGCTGGCCCGACCCGTTGAATTTAACGTTGAAAAGCTGAAAGCCATGGGGCTTGAGGTCATCAGGGACCAGATTATCACGTATAAAAATGGCGTAATCCGTCACGATACACATAAAGTGGCTTCTCTTCTCGTTGATTTATTAAGGGACTAGAGGTCTTTTGAAATGAGGTGGCTCATATGTCATTTGCATCGGAAACAAAAAAAGAACTGACGAATCTGGAAGTAAAGGACTGCTGCGCCAATGCGGAGCTGTCCGCTCTGATTCGGATGAACGGTTCACTGTCATTTTCAAACCGCCATCTCGTGCTTGACGTTCAAACCGAAAATGCGGCGATTGCCCGCCGCATTTATACATTGCTGAAGAAACAATATGATGTATCGGTCGAACTGTTAGTCAGAAAAAAAATGCGGCTGAAAAAAAACAATGTTTATATTGTACGCTTTTCTGAAAACGCAAAGCTGATTCTGGAGGAATTAAAAATCCTCGGAGAGAACTTTGTATTTGAACGGAATATTTCTGAAGAACTGGTGGCGAAGCGGTGCTGCAAGCGTTCTTATATGAGAGGGGCGTTTTTGGCGGGGGGATCCGTGAATAATCCCGAAACATCGTCATACCACTTGGAAATCTTTTCGCTTTATAAGGAACATAACGATTCATTATGCGCGCTGCTGAATGAATTTCATCTGAACAGCAAAACGCTTGAACGGAAAAAAGGCTATATTACGTACTTAAAAGAGGCGGAAAAAATCACCGAATTTCTGAATGTCATCGGCGCCCACAATTCACTGCTGCGCTTTGAAGATGTGCGGATTGTCAGAGATATGAGAAACTCAGTGAACCGCCTCGTAAATTGTGAAACAGCCAACTTAAACAAAACCATCGGGGCTTCGCTCAGACAGGTGGAAAATATTAAATACATTGATGAACGGATCGGTCTTGAAGCGCTTCCGGAAAAGCTTCGCGAAATTGCGCAGCTGCGGATTGATTATCAGGAAGTCACGCTGAAAGAACTTGGGGAAATGGTTGCAAGCGGGAAAATCAGCAAATCCGGCATCAATCACAGGCTGAGAAAGCTCGATGAAATCGCAGAACAGCTGCGTACAGGACAAAGCATCACTTTGAAATAACCGTACAGAAAAGGGGAGATCTTATGGTTCAGGAGAAAGTGGAAGTGCGTTTAAAGACGGGATTGCAGGCGCGTCCCGCCGCATTGTTTGTACAGGAGGCAAATCGCTTTACATCAGATGTGTTTCTTGAGAAAAACGGCAAGAAAGTGAATGCCAAAAGCATTATGGGATTAATGAGCCTGGCGGTCAGCACGGGGACGGAAGTCACTCTGATCGCTGAAGGCGAGGATGAAAAGGAAGCGCTTGAAAAGCTGTCCGCTTACGTGCAGGAAGAAGTGTAAGCGCTTTGTAAGGAGGACGGAACGATGAATGAGTTCCTGAAAGATTGTTATCAAACGATAGGCTGGGAAAAGGAGTCACTCGATTTCAGCAGCCTGCCCGAATTTTTAAAGGCGCTCGCGTATCGGTTTCCGTTTGAAAATCGCGCGGTTTTATCAAAAAAAGAATATGACGTCACGAAAGAAGGACTTTGGCGGCATATGGTGAAAGAGCCTCATGGCGGACTTTGTTATGACTTGAACGGACTGCTTTATTTCATACTGAAAGACGCCGGATTTGACGTCAAATTGATCCGCGGAACGGTCTGGAACAACGGATGGGAGCTGCCCGGCACACATGCGGCCGTGCTTCTTTCCGCCGAAGGAAATGAATACATCGCTGACACAGGCTTCGGACTCAATCTCGCCATGCGGCCCGTTCCGCTATCCGGCGCCGAGGCGGTCTCTGCTGCCGGAGCGTTTCGTGTGAGAAAAGAACAAACGGAATTCGGGACACACGTGCTTGAAATGAACAAAGGGGACGGCTGGCAGACAGGTTACGCATTTTCGCTTGAAGAAATCGGTGAAAAGGACCTCAAGGCCATGAAACAAACGATCTTTGAACATGAGCGGTCTCCATTCAATAAACGCCTGCTTGCTTCTAAGCGGACGCCGGAGGGGCACATGGTTCTGTCTGAACGCAATGTAACGATTCAAAAACACGATGGCCCGGCGGAAAAAAGTGAAATTGACCGATCAGAGTTTGAAGAAAAATTTATTACACACTTTATGTAAAGCTTGCAGGTTCTCTGCAGAAAAAAACGGCCTCCCGCAGGGAAGCCGTTTTTTTCGTTATCTGATTTTTGTAAAGGTCTGATAATGGTCCGTTGTTTTGTAAATCAGCCAGTCGCTTGAGTAAAGAATCCGGTCTGAATTTCTGAAGCCTGATGTATAGTTAATATCCGCTTCACGCCACGTTCGTCCGCTTTTGGCCGGGAGTTTGCCTTCCCTGTTTGAGAAGATGTCTCCGCCGATGCTTTTCCCCGGAGCGACGTCCGCCAGATTCCCTTTTGATGCCACCCAGCCGAGGGCTTGTGCTTCTGATTTTGTAATGTAATTATCAGGAAGCTTATGATATGTCTGAAGATAATCCGCAACCCCGTCAAACGTGTTGATAACCTGTGCTTCTGTGTGTGCCTTGTGAGAAGGTGTTTCCGTTTTGGCAGCTGTTGAAAACAGCATCCCCGCCGCGGAGACAAGCACCAGTAAACAAACGGAAATCCATGATAATCGTTTTTTCAAAGCAATACCTCCCATTTTCATCATGTGAAGCTGATTCCTTTTCATTGTATCAGCAACGAAAGAAAGGAATAGAAAGAATTTAAAAATAGTACTTTTTATCTAGCGAAAAATAAACCCCGGCTGAACCAACCGGGATTTGTCTTCTTATTGAAATTCCTTAGTAAGATTTTTCGGCGTTCTTCCGTATACGGCGTCAATCATGTTTTGAGCGGCTTGTGTGAACATATTCAAGCGGATTTTAGCCGTTGCTGACCCGATATGCGGAAGCAATGTGACGTTTTCCAGCTGTAAAAGCGGATTGTCTTCTGAGACCGGTTCTTTTTCAAACACATCTAAACCGGCGCCTTTTATCCAGCCCTCCTGCAAGGCGCGGATGAGCGCTTTCTCATCAACCGTCTTTCCCCGGGAAATATTGACGAAAAATGCCGTATCTTTCATTAGTCTGAATTCCCGTTCTCCCATCATATGATACGTTTCGTCAGTAAGCGGCGTAATTAATAGCACAAAGTCTGACGTTTTCAGCAGTGTATCTAAGTCGGCATATGTAACGCCAAGCTCTTTCTCGGCATCCGGTTTTCTGTTGCGATTATAGTATAACACGTCCATATCAAAGCCGAATTTTGCCCGTTTGGCGGCTTGTTCACCGATTCTGCCCATGCCGATAATTCCTAACGTCTGATGGTGGACATCCATACCGAAAAGGGATTCTTCCTCAACAGTTCCCCATTTGCCGGCGCGGACGAATCGATCCAATTCGGCAACCCGTCTGGCGGAAGACAGGATTAATGAAAAAGCCAGATCAGCGACAGTGTCGTCCAAGGTGTATGGCGTATGCGTGCCGACGACCCCGCGTTTTTTCATTTCTTCTATATTAAAATTATCGTAGCCGACTGAATTATTGCTGACGACCTTCAGCTTCGGCGCGTGATCGAGTAAATCACTGTCAATCGCCGTTCCGGATGTCAGCAGCCCTTCAGCATCCTTCATTTTCTCGTACAGTTCTTCTTTTGAAATGGTATCTTCTTTCCAGATGTCATAGCGGCAATGTTCGCCTATCATTTGTTCGACTTCCGGCGGTATCGGTTTCGCGATGAATACATATGGTTTCAACGGGCTTCTCCTCCTTTGTCTTTCTTCTCTATTTTATTATAAAAGAGAAGCGGTAAAGTGAGAAATATTCAAACGCTCCGAATAAATTTCTGGTTCTTTTGAACTTAAAATGAAAAAGAGAAAAGGTAGTTCCCCTAAACCATAACAGAATCCGCCTATATTTCTGAAGGCAAAATGAGCGAAACGGCTGTTTTCAAAAGCTTTATAGGTTGGTATAAAGATAAATTTTATTATTTTTGAAAGATATAAATGAATATAATCTGAATTTACAGTTAAATTATCGTGTCTTTTTTTGAAAGCCTTTTCCACGCCTTTTTCTGTGCTATAATTCCTTACTGTAAGCTGGGTAAGAAGGCTTGCAATACAATATGATGGGAGATGATTAGAAAAATGGTTTCTTTATCAAGCATTTTGGAGCACAACCAGCAGTTTGTCCAAGAAAGGAAATACGAACCTTACCAAACGACAAAATTCCCGAAAAAAAAGCTTGTCATCGTATCCTGTATGGATACAAGGCTGACGGAGCTTCTGCCGCAGGCGATGGGACTCAGAAACGGTGATGCCAAAATCATAAAAAACGCGGGGGCCATTGTTTCTCACCCATTTGGAAGTGTCATGCGGAGCATTTTGGTTGCCGTTTATGAACTGGAAGCTGAGGAAGTCTGTATCGTAGGGCACCGCGAGTGCGGAATGTCGGGGTTAAATGCGGCTTCCATATTAAATAAAGCAAAAGATCGCGGCGTGGAGGAGAAATGTCTCAGCCTTCTTGAGCATGCGGGAGTCGACTTGGAAACATGGCTGACCGGTTTTCACAGCGTTGAAGAAAGCGTGGCACACAGCGTGAATATGGTCAGGCATCATCCGCTCTTGCCTGAAGAGGTGCCTGTGCACGGGCTTGTGATCGATCCGGGGACGGGGACGCTGGATGTTGTCGTTGACGGTTATGAAACGGTCAAAGGGGGATGCAGCTGACGATGCAATTTTCCGGCAGATATCAGGGGTACAATTTGCAGAAATTTCAGAAAGACTTGATCGCGGGAATTGTAGTTGGGATTGTAGCAATTCCTCTGGGAATGGCTTTTGCCATCGCCTCGGGGGTCGGTCCGGAATACGGGCTTTATACCGTTATTGTGGCCGGAATTCTGATTTCGTTGTTGGGCGGCTCTAAGTATCAGATCGGGGGGCCTACGGGGGCGTTTGTTCCCATTTTATTTGCCATTGTGATGCAGTATGGTTTTGAGAATTTACTTGTAGCCGGTTTTATGGCAGGCGTGATGCTCGTCCTGTTCGGCGTATTTAAACTCGGGAAGATTATGAAATTCGTGCCGAAGCCGGTGATCGTCGGATTTACGGCCGGGATTGCGGTGCTGATCTTCTCGGAGCAGATTGCCCATTTTCTCGGTCTGCGCGATATTCAAAAGCATGAAAGCTTTATCCTCAACATTGCGGAGATCGGCAAGAAGCTCGGGACCTTTAATTTGTACAGCATTTTCATCGCCGGCATCGCTTTAGCCATTTTGCTGTTATCAGCGAGGCTGATGCCGAAGATTCCCGGCGCGCTTGTGGCGCTGCTTGTATCTACAGCCGCGGCGGTTATGTTTTTTCCTGACAGGATGGCGACAATCGGTTCTGCTTACGGAGAAATTCCGAGGTCGCTCCCAGCTTTGCAGCTTCCGGATTTCTCAATTGATAACATGATTATGATGTTTCCGTCGGCTCTGATCATTGCGCTTCTCGGCGGACTTGAATCAATCTTATCAGCGATGGTCGCGGATAATATGAAAGGATCACGGCATGACAGCAATAGGGAGCTTGTCGGGCAGGGCATCGCCAATATGGCCGCGCCGCTTTTCGGCGGCATACCGGCAACGGGAGCGATTGCGCGGACCGCCACAAATATTAAAAACGGCGCAGTTTCTCCGATTTCCGGTATTGTCCACGGAGTCACCGTTCTCCTCGTCCTGCTCGTCTTCGCACCGCTTGCCGTTCATGTACCGCTGGCAAGTATGGCGCCGGTGTTGATGGTTGTGGCTTGGAACATGAGCGAGCGGAGGGAAGTCGCCAATATGATGCGGCTGAAAAACACTGATTCATTCGTGCTGGCGGTAACCTTTTTGCTGACGGTTCTGTTTGATTTAATCATCGGCGTTTCTGCCGGTCTCGTCCTCGCTTTTGTTTTCTTTATCAGGAAAATGAGCGAATCGACAAGCATCAAAACACCGCATGCTGCGGTCAAATCGGTGAAAAATGATTCGTCCGTCAGCACATATTCCATTGAAGGGCCGCTGTTTTTCGGTTCAATTGATTCATTGGAATCGTCATTGCTGGAGAGGCTTCAGGAAAAGCCGAAGACGCTTATTCTGCTGATGAATAATGTGCATTACATGGATACTTCCGCAGAAGCGGTGCTGGGGAATGTTATGAACCGGATCAAACGCCATAACGGCAGATTGATGATCGTCGGATTGCAATCACAGCCGAGGGAGCTGATCCGTAAAACGGGGCTGTTCCATAAAATCGGAAAACAGCACTTCTTTGAACATCAGGACGAGATAACGGGATAAATTCAGGCGCGGCCTGTCCAAGAAAAAAACGGACAGGCCGTGTTTTTATTTGGTTTCAAAGCGTTTGATCAGTTTTTCCTGATGGGCTTTCATCGCATCCTCTAAGGTGATCCCGTACTTATCGGCGAGGATGGCGAGGTTTCCGAGAACATCACCCATTTCTTCAATCAGCTCCTGCCTGCGTTCAGCCTGTGTCGTGTCCTTTTCATCCGGCCGGTCTCTCCCGATTTCATATGCTCTAACCGCCCGGGCGAGCTCACCCGCTTCTTCCATTAAAAAGCCGATTCTGATAAATGGCCCGTATTCCGTCCATCCTCTTTTTTCGTAAAAGTCTTTCATCCATTGTTCCGTTTCAGCCATCTGCATGTGAAACACTCCTTATGTCCTGTATGATTCTTATTGATATTATCATATAGAGATGGGACAATATATAGTGTGTTTTGATTTTCTGATGTACATATATAGATGCGGAGATGAAAAAATGAAAACCATTTGTGTATTTGCGGGGTCAAACCCGGGGGTAAATGAAGAGTACAAACGCAAAGCGGCCGAACTCGGTGAATATATGGCGGAGCAGGGAATCGGCCTTGTTTACGGCGGTTCACGGGTCGGTCTTATGGGAACCGTTGCCGATGCGTTAATGGCAGGCGGCGGAAAAGCTGTCGGTGTCATGCCGAGCGGACTGTTCAGCGGAGAGATTGTTCATCAGAATCTGACGGAGCTGATTGAAGTCAGCGGCATGCATGAGCGGAAAGCGAAAATGAGTGAGCTGGCTGACGGCTATATTGCCATGCCCGGCGGATTCGGAACATATGAAGAATTGTTTGAAGTGCTGTGCTGGACCCAGATCGGCATTCATCAAAAACCGATCGGACTTTATAATGTAAACGGCTATTTTGAACCGCTGATCAATATGGTCAAATACAGTATAAAAGAAGGCTTTTCCAATGAGTCTCATCTTCAATTGATTCATACATCCTCACGTCCGGATGAGCTGATTGAACAGATGAATCAGTACACATACCCGATTTTAGATAAGAAGTGGAGGGAAGTGTAAAGGGAGATTCTATAAGCAGTCATCGGGATTAATATGAATCTGCTCCCATTGGCCGGAGCTGTTTTTTCTCAGTTGTTTGGCTAACCTATCTGTATCATTCGTGAGCTGAAAATAGACAAAACGAGGTTTTCGGCTTCACGTAAAACACTAAAATAATGTAAGATCGTTTTGTCCGGGGACAAAGTGAGGGATTGGGGCAGATGAATGCTTTTCACAGGCTTATCAATATAAGGATCAAAAAAAGAACTTTCAATTGCTGTGTTCAGGACAGGCAGACAAGAGGGCCTGAAATATGTTTCGGCATCAACTGCTCTGAAGGAAGATTGTTCTGCGCTTGCATCTAATCCATCCTGATGGAAAAGTTCTCCGCCCATAAAATACCTTTTCTTTCTGGAAAAAGACCGTCTTCTCCACTTTATAGCGCGTCACGCCTTTCTTGATGATAAGACATATGTATGAGAATAAGATGAGAAAGAGACTGCGGATAGTTTTGAAAGAAGAACATCCATTTCCTCAGAGGAGATGGATGTTTTTTTGCGGTTTGCATAGTGTATGCGTTTACAACTTTTGACGCAGGATTGTTTCTTCCGATACGAAATCATCCTGCTGCATCGTTTGTTTTTTTGAACCGATTCCAAATATACCGAAAAAAGTTTGATTCAAAAATGGTGGAATAATCAATTTTATGAGCCGCCTTTCATTGCAATGGAGGTAGACAGGCAGGAAACCTGTAAAGAGATGGTGAAAAACGGCCTCGGTTATTCTGTTGTGCCGGAAATCTGTCTTCAGCCTTCTGATGAGTTATATACCTTGGCGCTTTCCTATAAAAATAACGAGCCTGTGATACGCGATACGTGGCTCATGTATGATTCTTCAGTGTTAGAATTGTCTGTTGTAAAAGCATTCATTACTTTTTTGAATGAAGAGAAAGCATAAAAAAACCTGCAAGAGGTTGAGACTCTCTTGCAGGCGGGATATTACTTCTGGTCTTCCGTATTGCGTGTCAGCACTTTATCGATTAAGCCGTATTCTAAAGCTTCATCAGCTGATTTGAAGTTGTCGCGGTCCGTGTCGCGCTCGATCACTTCAAGCGGCTGGCCGGTACGTTCAGCAAGCACTTTGTTTAATTTATCACGAAGCAAGAGAATGCGTTTAGCCGCGATTTCAATTTCAGTCGCCTGTCCTTGCGCTCCGCCAAGCGGCTGGTGAATCATGACTTCACTGTTAGGAAGCGCGTAACGTTTGCCTTTTTCTCCGGCAGCAAGTAAGAATGCTCCCATAGAAGCGGCCATACCGATGCAGATCGTGGATACTTTCGGTTTAATGAACTGCATTGTATCATAGATTGCCATACCGGCAGTGATTGATCCGCCAGGGCTGTTAATGTAAATGGAAATATCTTTTTCAGGGTCTTCCGCTTCAAGGAATAAAAGCTGTGACACGATGGAGTTTGCAACGTTGTCATCAATCGCAGATCCAAGCATGATAATACGGTCCTTCAAAAGACGGGAGTAAATGTCATAAGCTCTTTCTCCGCGGTTCGTTTGTTCAATGACTGTAGGTATTAAATTCATAATGCTCCTCCTTCACCTTTTAGGTAAGTATGTATTTACATGATACATTTTTGGTCAATAAAGGTCAAACAAAACGCTGACCAAAATGCCAACCTTTTCTTCTAACACCATTTTTCCCAGAAAACAAAAAGTTCAAACAGCAAAGTGAAAATGGAAGTTATCAATGGTCAATGGGCTGCTGTATGCCGCGCTGCCCTGTACCCCGGAGCTTGAGAAAATTATATGGCCGGAGCATACGAAATAGACCGCAGACGCGTCAGCACAGCACCTGATTAAGTTGTCCGTCTTTCCAAAAGCAGTACCGGCAAATACGTTTCCGGCGGAATATCATCAAATTCGCCTTCAATTTCTTTAGCTAAAATCTCGATGGCTGTTTTGGAAATCAATTCGATCGGCTGCTGGATGGTTGTCAATTCCGGCAGAATTGATTGAACGGTCTCGGTGCCGTCATAACCGATCACTTTTAATTGATGGGGGATGTCTTTTCCCCGTTTTTTAGCCTCGGTCATAACTGCGGCTGCCATGATATCATCGCTGGCAAAAATTCCGTCGGTGTCAGGCTGTTCATCAAATAATGTTGAAATGATGTCATGGTAATTTTGATAAAAGGGCACTTCGTATGTAATGGGCTGCCGTCCGTGTTTGTGCATGACATCTTCGTATGCTTTTCTTCTGAGGTTTGCCGGTGTAGTGAGTTCAATCGGACCGTTGATATGGACGATGTGCCGGCACTCTTTTTCGATCAGCAGTTCCGCCGCTTTTTTTCCGCCGTCATAATTGTCTGAGCCGACGACGGGAATCGAGTCCGATAAGTAATGGTCAATGGCGACAATCGGCAGATTTTGCTTGTGGTAATTGAGAATTCCCCGGTTATAAGTCACGGCGATGACGCCGTCCACTTGGTTTCTAATCAGCATTTCCAAATATTTTTCTTCTTTGTCTTTCCGATGTAAACTGTTGCAAAGCAGCAGTTTGTAGCCCATGGACGTACAAATGCTTTCAATATGAAAGGCGAGTTCACCGAAAAACGGGTTGCTGGCGTTCGGGATGATAAGCCCTATTAAATTGGTTCGTTTTCGGAATAAGGAGCGGGCCAGATCGTTTGGAAAGTAATTGATTTCTTCCATCGCCTTGTACACTTTTTCTTTTGTTTTTTCGCTGATATAGCCGCGGTTATTTAATACCCGCGAAACGGTTGTAGAGGAAACTCCCGCTATTTTTGCAACATCATGAATGTTAGGCTTCATTCCCTTGCCCTCCTGCTTTACTGAAATGGCTTACAATTCTCGTCACGCACTTATTTTAGAGAATCGGGCTGACATGTGCAAGGAAACTCCATGTGTCTGTTTTCACATGAATAGGATTGATTTCAATAATCAGAAAATTGTATGTCAACCGATTGACATATGAAACCGGTTGACATACAATTCTTTTTGAAAGCGCTTTACAAAAAAGGATATTGGTGCAGCAAAAGTGAAAGGGCCGAACAGCGGTAAAAAGAAAGCGCTTACGATACACTCGCATGAATCTGCTGAAAAAGAAGAAGGAAGTACGTGGCTTAGCGGTTCGGGAACGGGGATTAAGACATATACATGTCCGATCAAAGGAGCGGTGAACATGAAAAGCGCAAAAAGTCTGTATTGGAAACTGAGTGCTTATTTTTTCTTTTTCTTTTTTACTTGGTCATCCAGCTATTCTTTATTTGCGATTTGGTTAGGGCAAGAAATCAATTTAAACGGATCAGCGACAGGCATTATCTTTTCTGTAAACGCCGTATTTGCCCTGTGCATGCAGCCTCTTTACGGTTTTATCTCTGACAAATTGGGGCTGAAGAAAAAGATATTGTTTATGATCAGCTTTCTTCTTCTATTTACAGGCCCGTTTTATATTTTCATCTATGGACCGCTCCTGCAGTACAACGTCTTCCTTGGCGCGGTTGTCGGAGGCTTGTATTTGGGTGCCGCTTTTTTGGCGGGGATAGGCGCGATTGAAACTTACATTGAAAAGGTCAGCCGGAAATATCAATTCGAGTATGGAAAATCAAGAATGTGGGGCTCGCTGGGCTGGGCGGCCGCTGCATTTTTTGCAGGGCAGCTTTTCAATATCAATCCCAATATCAACTTCTGGATTGCGTCTGTATCAGCTGTCATTTTAACGGCCATTATCATGTCTGTGAAAATCGAAATGACCGACCATGAGAAAAACAGAGCGGATTCGGTCCGGTTAAAAGACGTGGGTCGTCTCTTTTTATTAAAAGATTTCTGGTTTTTTATGATGTACATTATCGGAGTGACTTGTATATACGGCGTTTATGATCAGCAGTTTCCGATCTACTATGCGTCTTTATTTCCTTCAGTGTCGATAGGTAACCAAGTATTCGGCTACCTTAATTCGTTCCAGGTATTTTTGGAGGCAGGCATGATGTTTCTCGCACCTTTAATCGTCAATAAGTGTGGGGCGAAAAACAGTTTGATTTTAGCGGGGTTTTTAATGGCTTTCCGCATTATCGGATCCGGAATCGCAGTTGAGCCTGTAGGGATTTCATCAATGAAACTCATCCACGCACTGGAATTGCCGATTATGCTGATCGCCGTTTTTAAATATTTGGCGGCCAATTTCGATACGCGTCTTTCGTCCGTCCTTTATCTCGTCGGCTTTCAATTTGCATCACAGGCAGGCGCGTCGATTCTATCACCGCTTGCGGGAGGATTGTATGACAGTGCGGGGTTCCGTCAAACTTATCTCATTATGGGAATCGTAGTCTTTGGTTTTACCATGATCTCCATGTTTACTTTATTGAACCCGAAAAAAACAGCAGGCGTGTGCAGCATTTATAAAAAATCGGATAGAGAGGATGTCGCAAATGGATAGAATTCAGCAGGCGGAAGAAGCCTTGAAGAAAGCCGAGGGTAAAGTGAAACAAAGATATCGGCTGGGGTACCATATTATGCCCCGGGCGAATTGGATCAATGATCCGAACGGGCTTATTCAGTTTAAGGGAGAATACCACGTTTTTTTTCAGCATCATCCGTTTGATGAGAACTGGGGGCCGATGCATTGGGGACATGTAAAGAGTAAAGACCTCATTCATTGGGAGCACTTGCCGATTGCCTTAGCGCCGGGCGACGCATTCGATCAAAGCGGCTGTTTTTCAGGAAGCGCGGTCGATGATCATGGAAGACTTGCCTTAATCTATACCGGGCATAATATGATTGATCCTGAGAAAGACCTTTTCTATCAAACTCAAAATATCGCTGTCAGCAAAGATGGTGAAGTATTTGAAAAGCTTCAAGATAACCCTGTTATTGCGGAACCGCCGGAAGACAGCGCCCGCCATTTCCGCGACCCGAAAGTGTGGAAGCATCGCGGAGGCTGGTATATGGTAGTCGGCAATTCCACAAAGGAAAACGTCGGGCGGGTCATTTTATATCGTTCACCTAATTTGCGTGATTGGGAATACGCCGGCGTTCTCGCCCAAAGTGACGGAAATCTCGGCTATATGTGGGAATGCCCTGATTTCTTTGAATTAGGCGGCAAACATGTCCTGCTGATTTCGCCTCAAGGGATGGAAGCAAACGGTGATTCCTATAAAAATTTACATCAAACCGGTTATTTAATTGGTGACTATAATGATGAAACAAATAAATTTACACACGGCGCTTTTAAAGAACTGGATCACGGCCATGATTTTTACGCCGTTCAAACATTACTGGATGATAAAGGACGCAGAATTGCCGTCGGCTGGATGGATATGTGGGAATCCGAGATGCCGACAAAAGCGGACGGATGGTGCGGTGCTTTGACGCTGCCGCGGGAACTGATATTGCGTGATGATCATAAACTTTTGATGAATCCCGTGGAAGAAACCAAGCAGCTGCGAACAAAGGAATACCGGGAATGTGCCGGCCGGCAGGTATCAGGGAGTTACTTGGCAAAGACGTCCGAAGAGCTGCTTGAAATCCAAGTCGTGTATGATGTAAACGATTGCGATGCCGAATCGGCAGGTTTTAAGATACGGGGCCTTGATGAAGAAGAACTTGTTCTTAAGTACAACCTAACGGATAAAAAATTGACACTTGATTGCACCAAGATGGGGAAAGCGAAAGACGGTGTAAGAAGGGTGCGGCTGGATGCAAGCGGCAAGCTGGCGCTGCGTATATTTATTGACAGATCCTCGATTGAAGTATTCGCAAACCATGGAGAAGCAACGATGACAAGCCGTATCTATCCGAAAGAGGGCAGATTGGGGCTTGAGCTGTTTTCTGAGAAAGGCGCTGTGAAGGTTGAAGAATTCACCTATTGGACGTTAAAAGACATTTGGAAACGAAGCTAAAACACTGAAGGCGTTTCGCGGCGTGTCTGTTCGCAAACGAATAGCCGTTATGTGAGGCGGGATTATGCTGCATGAGAACGCTGCATAATCCTGTCACGATACGCCGTAAATCACGTTTCATTGAAAAAGTATTGCTTTCTGCACGTTTCTTTATTATAATATAAAGGTATCTGATTGAAATAACGTGCGCTCGTAGCTCAGTTGGATAGAGCGGTGGTTTCCGGTACCACGTCTGTCGGGGGTTCGAATCCCTCCGAGCGCGTAACAGTTAAAAACCTCGCAGATGAATCAATCTGTGAGGTTTTTTTGTTTACCTTGTTTTGAAGCTGTTAACGAATGTGTCTCTGTTATTTTCAGCTCCGGCAATCAGCTGCGCACTTTCACTGATCCGCTGTGCGAGAGCTTTTTGCGCTTTGCCTTCGAAACTGTTCAATAGGGCTGAATAAACTTCAGTTAATTCATCTTTCAATGTGTTCAAATCGAATTTTGGCTGAAGCGTTCGGCGCACTGTTTCCAGTTTTGTCCCCGCTGCCTGTGTCATGGCGGTTTTCAGCATCTGCCGCTGCAGCATTTTCCTCATGGGATCATCTTTTTGTTCCAGAAGCTTGTCTAATGTCGTCATAAAAATCATCTCCTATAAACGTAACCAGTTTGCCAGCATGTGATCTTTTTCTTTAAAGTCATCCGCTATTGTATGTAAGAATCCGCCGATCTCTTCAAGGTCTGTGATCGCCGTCTGCAATGAATCAATAAATGCCTGCTCAGCCTGTGTGTCGTAAAAAACCGGGCCTTTATCGTAAGACTGCGCAATATCCTCAAGTGTATTGGCCACATCTTGTGCATGAAGCTGATCATACAGGCCGTGTCCGACTTGGCCGTAAAATTCCGTTTTCAGCTCGGCGATTTTTTCATCGTGCTCTTGATAGGCGTTCTGCGCTTCTTTTTTCATTGTCCGCAAATCCTCGGTCATGGCCTGCACCTTTTCAGCCAGCTTTTTGGCGATCGCGGGCGTTACTTTAATCGCGTCTCCGCTTCCGATCGCACCGGCCGGGAGGAGAGCTCCGAGGTTTTTATCGAAGACTAATTCATCTCCGTTCGGATTTGCGATGTTTCCGTTTCGGTCAAACATGAAATTCGCTTCGTTTAAACCGTGTGTATCTGGATTTCTCAGAATGACTGTAGTGAAGAAATAAGCGAGATTCTTGCCTATCTGCTCGCTCAATTTCCCATCAAGACGCTGCTTTCGGCTGAACTGTGAGAGCGAGGGGTTTTTCGTATAAATCGTTGTCCCGTTATGCCGGTCATATTCGTTCCAATAACCTGCCCCGACCATGTCGTCCGGATTGATAATTGATCGTATGTAAGGATCGTATAAGCCGCTGTTGATTTCTTTCTGGGTTTCTTTATCATGCAGTTTTACGACAGAAGGACTGTTAAAAGCGACTGCGTAAATATCATTGTTGACCGCACTGTATTCCGCTTCTGCGCCTCCCAGTGAATGTCCGGTAGTTGAAATAATCGTTGACGTTCCGGCATACTTTTTCTTTACGCTGCGTACCAGCTGATCGGCTTGATCGATTTGCGAAGTTTTCGTCAGCAGCTTATAGTTTCCGGTTGTGAGCATGGCGTCTTGAGAAGGTGTTCCATTATATTTTCCGAGTGTTTTAGACGTGTCCTTGGCGCCCTTTTTAACAATATAATGGGTTTCTTTTTTCGGATCATTTCCGAAAACAATGTTCCCGCCGTCGGCTTTTACGCCATCATTGATCGGATCTTTTCCGATATCGGTTCCCGCAAAGGCGACGACAACGTTTTTGGGGTCTTTTGATTTAATCCATTTTCCGTTTTTCTTTTCAGCTTGTGACAGAACAACCGCGTCAAGTCCTGTATCACTGTCATTTCGAACCTGCTCAACGTACCAACCAATCTTGTTTTCTGTTACAATTGGTGTGTTACTTTTTAATTTTTCTTTAATTTGATCATACTTATATGCATTTCTACTTAATGAATAATATGTGCTATCCGACAAATTTGGAACTTTTATGTTTTTATTCATGCAAAACCTCGTAATTTCAGTGTAAAATGGTGTTTGGAAGGATGAATCATTTTGAAAAAATTCCTTATTATTCTAGCTTTAGTAATTATAGCAGTCGGAGGTTTTATTGTGAAGAACAACGCCCAACATAATGAAGAAATTGAAGAATTTAAAACTGCGAAAATACATATGGAAAAATTTTTGAAGGCAAATTATGAAGGGATAGACAGCGTTCAGTTCGAGGATAGATATGAAACGGATCCAATGGGCGGTATGCAAGTGTTTGGATATTATAATCAAGACAAAACCAACAAATTTGATGGTATCTACGATCCGACAAATAATAAGATAATGAGCCATAGTGTTGATGCAGTTATGAAAAAAGAGTGCAGAGACAAAGATTGCGAATACTAAAAATAGACGCCAACGAAGGTGTCTATTTTTCTTCATAATGTCTGATATAATTTACCGCTTTTCAAGGCCGAGAGATATGCTATGTATGCATCTTTTTCGACAATCAATGCACGAACCTCATAGTTAAAATTAACATAGAAGGGGGTGGTTTCTAATTGAAAAAGAACAGGTACATAATGATTCTTATTTTAATAATTGTAGCAGTTGGGGGTCTTTTTAAGAAGCATCAGTATGATCAAAAGAAAAAAGAGATTGCGTTATTCGAAGAAGCCCAGAATCATATGGAAAAGTTTTTAGCAACGAACTATAAAAATGTAGATGATATCCATTTTTCTGATGATTACTATATTAATCCAATGGGTGGTATTAGTGTTAAGGGTTATACTAACGGAAAAAAAGAGTTTGAAGGTCTATATGATCCAAGTAATAAAGAAATATTGTCATATACTGTTGATGCCGAACCCAAAGAAGAATGTAAAGATAAGCTTTGTACAAGATAAATTAGCCCGCCCAAATCGAGCTGGGCTAATTTTGTTTTATTGCCTATCCTCTATCTCCTCGACATAAAACAAATCTTCCATAGGCACATTTAATCCTCTGTTAATAATGAATAGTGTTGTGATATCATGTCTTGTATTTGTTTTAAATCTATCGTAGCTCTCATAGAGCCAACCTAACTCAGCCAATTCCTTCTGGCTTTGAATTCCCTTCCTCTTCATAACTTCATTTAACCTAGATCTAACTATAAGATTTTTTAGAAATTCACACACCCTTTAGGCAAGTGTAACTAACGCTTATATAAAAGTATTCTCGACTTCTGATACATTGATGTTTTGTAGACATATACAACACCCCAAAGGTTGATGTAAATTTAATATAAGAAAGGATGAGTTTGTGAATAAATACATAATTATCCTGATTTTTGTAATGGTTATAGCGTCAGGAGGTACCTACTTGAAGTCCCAACATGATAAAAAAGAAGCAGAACAAGAACTTTTTATCCAAGCGAAGAACAAAATGGAAAGCTATATAAAAGCTAATTACAAAAATATAAAGCAAATTACATACATTAACGATTACAAAATAAATCCTATGGGTGGTATTTCCGTGAAGGGGTACTTGAATGGTAATAAGGAAAAAGAATTTTTTGGACTTTATGACAAAACGAATGATGAAATAGGAGTATCATCAGTCGATGCGGAAGAGAAACCTGAGTGTCAAGAAAAAGAATGTGAATACTAAAAGGCGCTAGAATAGAGAAAACCTTTTTATGATTCCTTTCTAGTTCGCGAGCCGCATGTGAACATGAAGCGGTAATGAACAATACAGTAAATGAAAAAGACAAGGGTTTCGGCATTTGCCGTCCTTGTCTTTTTTTATTAAACACCTTTTTACCGGGTGAAGCATCTCATCATTTGACAGTCCATTTTAACAGCGTTACAATTAATCATGTAAATAGTTACATGTATATATAAACATAATGTATCGGGGGAGGTGATACGTCTTGAATGAACCTTCTTTAAAAAAGTGATGTCTCTGCAAATTGAAGTGGATGAACCGATCGTTGCTGGGCAGACTGGATTAGGGAAAAGGCAGCTGATCCCGATTCGGGGCGGAACGGTCAGCGGCGCTATAAAGGGGCGTGTTCTTCCGGGCGGGGCAGACGCCCAGATCATCCGTCCGAACGGCCGGGTCGATCTTTCTGCCAGGTATGCGCTGGAAACCGAAGAGCATGAAGTCATTTATGTTGAGAACAACGGCCTCCGCCAAGTCAGTGAACCGTTCCGCCGGCAGGCTGCAGAGGGGCGCATCATTGATCCCGAGCACGTGTATTTCCGCACTGTGCCTGTGTTTGAAACAAGCAGTAAGGCATATTAGCATCTGCAGGACCGGATGTTTATCGGGGCTGCGGTCAGGTTGCCGGATGAAATTCGGTTAGATATTTATGAAGTTCAATAATAATAATATGGAGAGTGAGTTAACATGGAAAACTTTATCGGAAGCCATATGATTTACACATATGAAAACGGCTGGGAGTATGAAATTTATATTAAAAATGATCATACGATCGACTATCGGATTCATAGCGGAATGGTAGGCGGCCGCTGGGTGCGCGACCAAGAAGTGAATATCGTAAAGCTGACAGAAGGCGTATATAAAGTGTCATGGACTGAACCGACAGGCACAGACGTTTCATTAAACTTTATGCCGAATGAAAAACGGATGCACGGGATTATTTTCTTCCCGAAATGGGTTCATGAGCATCCGGAAATCACGGTGTGCTACCAAAATGATTACATTGATGTGATGAAAGAGTCACGTGAGAAATACGACACATACCCGAAATATGTTGTTCCCGAGTTTGCGGATATTACGTATCTCAACAATGCGGGAATCAATAACGAAGCATTGATTTCAGAAGCGCCGTACGAAGGAATGACTGATGATATTCGCGCGGGAAAATTAAAATAATAGAAAAAACCCGGCAGCTTGGCCGGGTTTTTTTGTATCAGTAAATCCGGCGGCTTTTACGACAGGGTTTTGGTCATGATAAAGTCGATTTGTTTATCATCCCCCATATAAAAAGAGTGTTCTCCGGTGTGAATAAACCCCATTTTTTGATAAAACGCAATTGCATTTTCGTTTTTTTCCCATACGCCCAGCCAGATTTTCTTTTTATTGTGTTCAGTTGCGATTTTTACAGCCTGATTCAGCAGAAATTTTCCAAGTCCGTGTTTCTGATAGTTCTTTCTTATATAAATTCTCTCAATTTCTAGAGAATCTTCACTCATTTTTTCTGATTGAGCTTCGTTCATGTTGACTTTTACATATCCGGCAAGGTCATCATCATAATAAGCAAAATAGAATTGCGAAGAGAGATTGGATAATTCCGTTTTCAGCTGTTCAGAGCGAAATGCAGTTTCCAAATAAGCTTTCATATTTTCAGATGAATTTTGATCTTTAAATGTATCATTGAATGTTTCAATGCTTATCTCTCGGAGTGCCGCTATATCGTTAAGGCCGCACTTTTTTATTTTGATATTCATATTCATACATCTCCTTTCTTCAGTTAATTTTCTGTTGTATTTGCAACGAAAATACCGTATATTAAACATATCGTAATTTTGTTGTATTTACAACTTAAAATTATAAAATGAGGCTGATCAAGTGAGATATGTTTTTTATGTTTTGGGAATCATCATATTGACCTTTGGTATTTCTGTCACCATTCAATCCGATCTTGGAACGTCGCCTTTTGATGCGCTTATCGTGGGACTGTCTGTAAATGCGGGCCTTACCGTGGGAAGCTGGGAAGTCATTATAGCTTTCCTGCTAATTTGCTGTAATTCAATGTTAAAAAGACAAAGACCGGAATTTTCAGGAATGATTACCGCGTTTATAACGGGAATTGGGATTGATTTGTGGCTTTTTTTCCTGCATCGAATCATAACGCCTGAACTATGGTACGGAAAAGCGGGGTGCTTTGCAATCGGTTTGGTTGTGATAGGGATAGGCACCGCGACTTATCTGCACACAAATTTCGCACCGATCCCTGTTGACCGGTTAACGTTAATTATCCGCGAATTAACCGGGAGAAGCATCTTTTTTTCAAGAACGGTCATTTACTTCGTATTTTTTATACTGGCATTGATCTTAAAAGGACCGGTAGGCGTTGGTACGTTTTTTACCGCTTGTTTAGGAGGAATTATCCTTCATTTCTTTATGCCGATTACCGGAAGGTGGATAGACAGCATCTTAACAGCATCTCAAAAGCAGGAAGAAACTAAAACCCGGTGACGGCCGGGTTTTTTGCTTAATGTGCGTTATTCCTTATTTTTAAGAGGAGGCCCTGCTGCGGCAATCTGTGCGATTTTGCGGTTAACGTCTCTATCGTATAGTCCGCCGTGATAGCAGATGACCTTTTCGATATCATAGGATGCCAGTTTTGCCACGGATCGATAGGCTTCTTCCATGTCAGGAGTTTGAGGCGGATTCGGTCCTTGAAGCTCCCCGCCTCTGACGATCAGAGCGTCTCCGGCGATAAGCGGTTTCGAGGCCGAATGATACAGGCTGATATGCCCCGGTGTATGCCCGGGTGTATGGATCACGGTCAGCCCGCCGGCCAGTTGATCTCCGTCTGTGACGGTATGAGTGACGGTCAGTCCGAACGTCTGCTTGCCGTTTGAAGACATTTGCGCAGCGAGCGGCTTTGGAAGTGTTTTAAGGAGGGGAAGTTCTCCCTGTATATAAGGTTTATCAGCGTCATGGGCATAAATTTCAATGTCCGGAAATTCCGTTTTCAGCTGTGCGGCGCTTCCGATGTGATCAATGTCCTGGTGGGTGAGCAAGATGCCGGTTAATTCCCCGGGTGAAAATCCCGCGGTTTCCAGCTGCATTGCGATGTCTTTCACCATACCGGGCATTCCCGTGTCAACGAGAATCAAATCGTCTTCTGTATGAAATATTGTCGGTGTCATAGTGAATTGTCCATCCGGCATTGCCGGGATCGGGATGTGTAAATGAATAGGGATACATTTCGCTTTTTCTGTCATTTGTTTGCCGAAAGCTTTACTTTCAGCGCACCTCCAGTTCATATATCAGATTTAAAATGCATTCATCAGGGCGCCTATCTTCTGTGCGGCGCTCTCTGAAAAGAATGTTTTCATGTGTGAGTCGGTCTCAGCTGCCGTTTCTTCCGCATAAGCAAACATTTTTTCTTCATATTGTTTTACCGCTTTGTCTATATCAGCATTGTGTAAGATAGAAAGCCCGAGTTCCGCCGCATCCAGCATAGCCAGATTGGCTCCCGCCCCGGCAAACGGCGTCATGAGATGGGCGGCATCACCGATCAGCGTGACGCCTTGTTTGTGCTGCCACTTATGCTGCACGGGCAAGCTGTACAGTCTTCGCGGCAGAATGGTTTCTCCTGCGTATTGGATGTAATGTTTCAGGTCATCGCTCCAGTCCTCAAAAAGCTCCAGAAGTTTCTGCTTCGCCTCCTCGGGCTGATCATAATCTATGTCGTTTTCATCTATCCAATTCCTGCCGGCGGCAAAGCATAAATAGACCCGGATTTTGCCGTCTCCATTGAGCTGAGCCATAATCGCTTTCCGGTCATCAAGGGCATACATGCTCCCCGTGCCGTGAAAGCAGGCGAGGTCAGGGAAGTAAGCCGCCGCATTCATAATATGAAGCTCAATCATGCTGATTCCGGAGTATTCAACAGGCGCATCGCTGAGAAGGGGACGAACCCGGGAAAAGGCGCCGTCCGCCGCAATGATAAGATCAAAGACGTCTGTATGTCCGTTTTCAAATTCGAGCTTATGACGTCCTTTCTCAAGCGGAACGGCATGAGAAAGCTTATGCCCCCATTTGATCGTGTCCGGCTTCAGCGATTGCAGCAGCAGTCTGCGAAGTTCGGTTCGGTCAATTTCAGGCCGCCCATGATCCGTCAGTTTTTCAGGTCCGGTCTCAGCAAAAACGGTTCCTTTTTTATCTGTGATTTTCAGCGCCTGCCCTTCATAACGGCAGATCGACCGGAAGGAGCCGAGAAGGCCGGCCGCCTGCAGCGCTTTTTGTCCGGTTTGTTCATCTAAATCAAGCGTTCCGCCCTGCTGCCGCTCAGCCGGTGATGTTTCCTGCTCATAAATGACCGGGGCGAGCCCTCCCTGCTGCAGAATGCGCGCCAGTGTCAGACCGCCGGGCCCTGCACCGATAATCGCAATTCGTTTTTCTTGGCTGTTCATATTTATACTCACCTCAATTTTTTAACTGCCGGTTTATCCGGCTTCTTGCAGTATAATAGGTTTGTATGAACTCAATATGAACTTGTAAAAAAGGGGAGGGGTTTTCATGAGCGGTCAAAGAAAGCTCGTTTTTTACGGAGCTGTCAGCGCAGATGGCTATCTTGCGCGGGAAAATCATTCTTTGGATTGGCTGATCGGAACTGAAGGTGAAGAAGACACCGATTATGCAGACTTCTATGAATCTGTCGATACGATCGTCATGGGCAGAAAAACATATGAGGAAATATTGGTTTTATTGCCTGATGAATTTCCATATAAGGGGAAAGAATGCTTTGTGTTTTCACGGACATTGACCGGGTGTACTGAAGATGTGCGGTTTATTCATGAAGAACCTGCCGATTTTATACAAGCGTTGAAACGCCAAGATGGCAAGCGGATTTGGATTGTCGGCGGTGGTGATCTGCTGCAGCCGATATTGAAAGAAGAGCTTGTCGATGAGTTTATCATTCAGATCGCTCCCGTTCTGCTTGGCCGGGGTATTCCGTTATTCAGACCGGGAGAGACGGAGACCGCATTGAAGCTTACGGATGTCCGGCGCTACAAGCAATTTGCGGAATTGCGTTATGAAGTAAGATAGAATGAAATATGAAAGAAACCCAGTAAGGTTACCGGGTTTCTTTTTTCATGTTTGTTTTTATTTTTTGATATTGTGTGGGCCGGTCCGTATGAAAATCCTGCAACCATTTAATATGGAAATGGGTATTCTGCGAAACCGAATGACTAGGCTGAAGCTGACTGATGTCTGAAGTGAGATGAAAACGAAACCCCAAGGGAGCGGTTCCCTTGGGGTTTTTTTATGCTTGAAACAGAATGCGGCGTTTGGCTGAATCGGGATCGCTTTCCGTCGAGACGGATGTGTTGAAAATGATCGTCTCACGCGAACCTGTTTCATACTGAGGCCAATGGAGCTGATCAGTGTCCGGTTTTCCGGTTTTTGCAAAAGCGATCCATGCGGATTGAATCAGCTTGGAGAGCTGTTTTGCATCTTCGCCGAGCGGTTCCTGCAGGGTCTTTTTCAAAGAATCAAAGTTTCCGAACACAAACGGCAATTCCAGAGCGTGAACCGCTTTATGAAACGGCGGTGTTTCGCCATGCCAGTCAAAGCGGTACATCCAGACGGGCGCGTATTGCGATTGTTCTTGTGCAAAGGCAACGGCAGGCCGCCAGAATTTCAGATCTGTCATCATATCAATTTGTCCTGTTAAAGAATGCGGATATAAATCTGCCGCTTGCTTGGCGCAGTTCTCTCCGAGATGATAAAGCAAATATTCTTGCTGTTTTTTCTCGGAATGAATTTCTGTATCAGGGGTGAAAAACAAATATGCTTCATCACGATTGGTTCCGATGATCATTGGTATGCCTTCCGCGGCCCCGTCTGCTATGGCTTTGGCCGGTTCCGCAGGCAATGTGGCCGGATCGATGGCGGGCTGAAACAAAAGATGAAAAATGCTTTGATCTATTGTGTTCCGCAACTTATCCGCAGTCTTGAGAATGTCATTAACGGAAAGCTCCTGCAATTGATCAGTGCCCGCCTCTTGAATAAATGCTGTTGTGATCTCTTTTGCCACGTCCGCCGGCATCGTCTGAGAGGCGCCGCTTTCCAGTATGGCTTTATGAAACAGGCCTTTTGCGTCAGGCATGGCCATAAGTGAGGCGATGCTCATGCCGCCTGCCGATTCACCGAATACCGTGACATTATCAGGGTCTCCTCCGAATGCGGAGATATTGTCCTTCACCCAGCGCAGCGCGGCGATCTGATCGAGCATGCCGATATTGCCGGGATATGTGTCATTAATAGAAAACAAATGTAAAAAACCGAACGGCCCGAGCCTGTAATTAAGTGTCACCACAATAACATCGCCGTCAGCGGCAAGAGCAGATGCGTCGTAAGTCGGTTCGCTTCCGGCACCTAGGAAAAATGCGCCGCCATGAATCCATACCATGACAGGACGTTTCCCGCCCTCTGAATCGGGAGCGAACACATTGAGGTAAAGGCAATCTTCAGATTGAGGCGGTACATCTCCGGAAAATGACATCGACAGCAAATCAGCCGGCTGCGGGCAAACCGGTCCGAACGAATCGGCATTTTTTACGCCGTCCCAAGGTGCGGGCGGCTTCGGCGCTTTAAATCTCAGTTCTCCAACGGGCGGTTTTGCATACGGTATACCCTTCCATGTGCGGACACCGTGACCGGCAGTTCCCTTCAATGCGCCGCAGCGGGTTTGAACGGTAAGTTCTGTCATTATTTCATCCCCCTTTTTCATTTCATTATAAACAGAGATGATGACAAGAAGCGAATAAAAGCCCTTTCATCAGCATATGATCAGTAACGTTTCCGTTCTAAAAATGATCTGACTTCCTGAACGGACAAGCCGAGTTCTTTTGCTTCCTGCATCAGCGCTTTCCATTCCTCAATATTGGATTCAGTCAGTTTTCTGTTGCGGTAGGGTGCGGGCTCCGGCCGTTTTTCAGTCAGTTTGTTCGTAAAGGTGAACAGTTCTTCTTTCGGCATGCCTGACTGCACGGCCTGCACAAGATGGATACGCCACTCATCTTCCGTGTCTCCCATGTGATGCAGCATCGTTTCGGCATCAAAAAGCTCCGTCAGATCGACCTGCAGGGTGGCGGACACTTTTTTTAGAAATTGAATAGACGGATTTGAATGAACCCCCCGTTCTATCTTGCTTAAATAAGATTTAGAGACACCTGCTTCGACTGCTAGCTGATTAATGGAGTAGCCTTTTCTTCTGCGGTATAAACGTATTATTCTTCCAATCATTATGCTGAATTCTCCCCTGTATACTGGCATTTTTTGTTCATTATAAGAAATTTTTTGTTCTTTATAAAATTTAAAATTATAAGGTAAGTGCAGTAAATAAGAGGAAAATCATGATAATGTTCTCTAAAAAGAACTAAATGGCTTAATTTGAAATTTTCAAATTTCGGGCTTTTCTTTTATAATCCAATCATTAACAGAAGGGGGCGTTTAAGCCTGATGCAACAAGGATGAGGCTGTATATTACATGAATGAGAATATGAGTTTTAAAGAATTATTTGACATTATTAAGCACAGATTTTTACTGATTTTTATCATGACAGCAGTGGTGACGCTGGTGACGGGATACATCCAATTTCGAGTGATTTCGCCCGTTTATCAGGCATCGACCCAGGTGCTCATTCATGAAACAAGCGGTGAAAAAAAATCAAATCTCAGCGACATCCAGCTGAATCTCCATTACAACAACACGTTTCAAACGATAATGAAAAGCCCGGTTGTGCTTGAGAAAGTGAAGCGGAAGCTCCATCTTTCTGAGACGGCATCCGCTTTGAAAGCAAAGATCACGACAAGCAGCGAAACCGATTCAGAAATCATCACCGCAGCGGTGCAGGATGAGAATCCGAAACAGGCCGCCGCAATAGCGAACACGCTGATGAAAACATTTAAAAAAGAAGTCCGCGACAGGATGAATATAAAAGGCGTCATCGTTTTGTCTGAGGCAAAAGCATCGGAAAGCCCGATGGTCAAGCCTTCGCGCATCCGGAATATCCTGATGGCATTCGGTGCGGCCCTTATGGCCGGTGTGACGCTTGCGTTTTTTCTCCACTTTCTTGATGAAACCGTTAAAAGCGAGCGGCAGCTCAGCGAAAAAACAGATTTGCCTGTTTTAGGGGTTGTGTATGATATCAAAAATCAGAAGACACGGTCTGATGAAAAACATTTCGGGGAGTGAGGCATTTGGGATTCAGAAAAAAGAAGTCAAGACGGGGATTGGCTCAAATATCCGTTTTACACCACAAATCATTGGTAGCTGAACAATACCGCACCATTCGGACAAATATTGAGTTTTCCTCTGTACAGACCCATTTGCGCTCCATTCTCGTCACTTCTTCCGTTCCGGGAGAAGGAAAATCATTCAGCGCCGCCAACCTTGCCGCGGTATTTGCGCAGCAGGAAAAAAAGGTGCTGCTCGTCGATGCGGATTTACGAAAACCGACGATACATGAGACTTATCAGCTTGAAAATGTACAAGGTCTTACGAATGTGTTAGTCGGAAACGCTTCCCTCAGCGAAACGGTGCAAAAAACACTGATAGATAATCTTTATATCTTAACAAGCGGTCCGACGCCGCCGAATCCGGCTGAGCTTTTGTCCTCTAAAGCGATGGGAGAGCTGATTCAGGAGATGTACAGCCGGTACAGTCTGGTCATTTTCGATTCACCTCCGCTTTTGGCGGTGGCGGACGGACAGATTTTAGCGAACCAGACGGATGGAAGCGTTCTCGTCGTCTTGAGCGGAAAAACAAAAATGGATACCGTCCAAAAGGCGAAAGACGCGCTTCAGCAGTCGAAGGCGAAGCTTTTGGGCGCGCTGCTGAATAAAAAGAAAATCAAAAAAACAGAACACTACTCGTATTGAGCGGTGAAGGTGATGTCTCCTTACCTTTATCAAAGGAGGCACTCGGCTCTGCTGTGGGCAGCGGTTTTCGCTGCCTTAGATGCTGGTCGTCGGTGGCGGGGTGTGAGGACGGGTTAAATGCCCAATTTATCTTAAAATGCCGCATTTTTATCGGCTTAGCTGTTATGCCTGTTTTTTTTTTGCGAAAACCGTATCAGCTAAACCGATAAATGAGGAGGGGAAAGATTGACTTACCGGAGAAGACTTTCAATGATATTTGCATTGGATACGTATCTCGTTTTACTTTCCGTTGTTATAGGATATCAATTTTTTGAGGATTCTTATCACTTTTATGACTCCGGAGCGCTCTTGCTGACCGCGGTGAGCATGCTGATCAGCCACCATGTATGCGCTTTTATGTTTCACCAGTATAAGCAGGTATGGACGTATACGGGAATAGGGGAGCTGCTTGCCCTGCTGAAGGGGATCACTCTGTCCGCAGCGGTGACGGCCGCCGTTCAATATGGGGTGTTCCACACGATTTTGTTCCGGCTTTTAGCTGTCAGCTGGATGGTTCAGCTATTGTTTATCGGAGGCAGCCGGATGATTTCACGCGTGCTGAAAGAAACGATCGGCAAGAAGCAAAATGACTCTTCCCGGGCGCTGATTATCGGCGCCGGCGCGGGGGGGACGCTGCTCGCCCGTCAGCTTACGCAGAAAAATGATCTCGGAATCATGCCTGTGGCTTTTATTGATGATGACCAGACGAAGCATAAGCTCGAGATTATGGGGCTGCCCGTCATCGGCGGAAAAGAAAGCATTATGCCGGCGGTGCAGAGGCTGAGAATTCACCATATCATCATCGCCATTCCGTCTCTTTGCACCCATGAGCTTCAGACTTTATACAAAGAATGTGTGCAGACGGGCGCCCATATTAAAATCATGCCGCAATTTGATGAGATCCTGCTGGGAACACAGGCTGCCGGACACATCAGAGATGTAAACGCCGAAGATCTGCTCGGCAGAAAACCGGTCACCCTGGATACGAGCAAAATTTCTGACAGCATAAAGGGAAAAACGATTCTGGTCACGGGTGCCGGCGGCTCTATCGGTTCTGAGATCTGCCGCCAGATCAGCTCGTTTCTTCCGCGTGAAATCGTCCTTCTCGGCCACGGGGAAAACAGCATTTATTCCGTGCATTCCGAACTGTCAGCACGCTTTGGGAAAGAGGTGCTTTTTCACGCTGAGATCGCTGATATTCAGGACAGAGATAAAATCTTTACTTTGATGAAAAAATACGAGCCGCACGTCGTCTATCATGCGGCTGCCCATAAACATGTGCCGTTAATGGAACATAACCCGGAGGAAGCTGTCAAAAACAACATCATCGGCACAAAAAATGTCGCCGAGGCCGCCGATATGTGCGGAACGGAAACGTTCGTGCTGATTTCTTCTGATAAAGCGGTCAATCCGGCCAATGTTATGGGGGCGACGAAGCGGTTTGCGGAAATGGTCATCATGAACCTCGGAAAAATCAGCCGCACCAAATTCGCCGCCGTCCGTTTCGGAAATGTGCTCGGAAGCCGCGGCAGCGTCATTCCGATTTTCAAAAAGCAAATTGCAAAAGGCGGACCCGTCACCGTCACGCATCCGGCGATGACAAGATATTTTATGACGATCCCCGAAGCGTCAAGACTCGTCATTCAGGCGGGGGCGCTTGCAAAAGGGCGGCAGATTTTCGTTCTGGATATGGGAGAACCCGTCAAAATCGTCGATCTGGCAAAAAACCTGATTCATTTATCAGGCTATACGACAGAACAGATTCCCATTGAATTCTCCGGCATCCGACCGGGAGAAAAGATGTATGAAGAACTGCTGAATCATAATGAAGTACATACGGAACAGATTTTTCCGAAAATCCATATCGGGAAAGCGGTGGACGGGGATTGGGCCGTGCTCATCCGCTTTATGGAAGAATTCAGCCGTCTGCCTGAGGAAGAGCTGAGAAAACGGCTGTTTGAGGCAATCGAATCAGTACATGAAGAAGCGGCCGCAGGCGTGTGATGGGAGGTCAGAAAGATGACGAAAAAAGTATTATTCTGTGCCACTGTCGATTATCATTTTAAAGCCTTTCATCTTCCGTATTTTCAATGGTTTCAGGATATGGGCTGGGAGGTGCACGTCGCGGCAGGCGGTGATATGAATCTGCCGTTCGTGAATGAAAAGTTTTCCGTTCCGATCCGGCGCTCACCGTTTCATCCCGAAAATCTTTCTGTTTACAGACAGCTGAAACGGCTCATTCAGGATAACGGCTATGACATGATTCACTGCCATACGCCGGTCGGCGGCGTGCTCGCCCGCCTTGCCGCGAGACAAGCGCGCCAAAAAGGGACAAAGGTGCTCTACACCGCGCACGGTTTTCACTTCTGTGAGGGAGCGCCTCTGAAAAATTGGCTTCTTTATTACCCGATCGAAAAATTTCTTTCTTCTTATACGGATTGCCTGATTACCATTAATGAAGAGGATTACGAACGGGCCAAGCAAATGAAAAAAACGGATTGCGACGCGAAAAAAATACACGGCATCGGCGTTGATACGGACAGGTTTCGGCCTGTGAGCCGGGCGGAGAGTGAACGTCTGAGAGAAAAACACGGCTTCACTGCCGGAGAATTTATCCTCGTTTATCCCGCTGAATTAAACGGCAATAAAAACCAGGGTATCCTCATTGAGGCTGCGGCATTGCTGAAGAACAGCATCCCTGAGCTGAAGCTTGTATTTGCGGGGGAAGGCGCGATGGAAGAGTCGTACAGAAAAAAGGCTGAATCACTCGGTGTATCCGACATTGTGCGGTTTTACGGTTTTTGCCGGGACATTCATGAACTCATTCAGCTTGCTGATCTGTCTGTCGCCTCAAGTATCCGCGAAGGGCTCGGCATGAATGTCCTTGAGGGAATGGCTGCCGAAAAGCCCGCCGTTGCTGCAGATAACAGGGGGCACCGTGAGATCATCGAAGACGGCGTGAATGGTTTTCTCGTGCCGGCCGGAGACAGCGCGGCGTTTGCCGATCGGATTGAAAAGCTGTACCGCTCCCCCGGCCTGCGAAAAGCAATGGGGCAAAAAGGGCGCCGTACGGCGGAATGTTTTTCAGAAACACGCACGGTAAAGGAAATGGCGCATATTTACGCCGGTTATATGGATAAAAAGGAGAAAAGCGTATGAATGCAGGAGCACAACCGAAAATTTCCGTCATCATGGGAATTTATAATTGCGAACAGACATTGGCGGAGAGTATTGAATCCATCCTGAGCCAATCTTATAAGAATTGGGAGCTGATTATGTGTGATGACGCGTCAACTGACGGAACGTATCAGATTGCGCGCCGTTACGCGGATCATTACAGCGACCGGATCACGCTGATTCAAAATAAGACAAATCAACGGCTTGCCGCTTCGCTGAACCGCTGTCTGACATACGCATCGGGCGATTATATCGCCAGACAGGACGGAGACGATATCTCCGCCCCGAGGAGACTGGAAAAACAGGCCGCTTTCTTAAACAAGCACGCCCACTATCAAGTCGTAGGCACGGGTATGCTCGTATTTGACGAATTCGGCGTGAGGGGCGCCCGGCTTTTGCCGCCGGTGCCGAAACCGGAAATCATGGCGAAAGGCACACCGTTCTGCCACGGCACCATTATGATGCGGGCCGAAGCGTACAAAGCGCTCGGCGGCTACCGGTCAGTCAGGCGGACGAGGCGGATGGAGGATATCGATTTGTGGCTGCGCTTTTTTGAAGAGGGCTTCAGGGGGTACAATCTCCAGGAAACGCTGTATAAAGTGAGAGAGGACAGCGATGCGTTTAAACGGAGATCGTTCACGTATTCCATTGATAATGCTGTGCTCGTTTTTCAGGCGTGCAGACGGCTGAAGCTGCCGCTTTCTCATTACGTGTATATCGCAAAGCCGCTCATCCGCGCTATTACGCCGCCCGCGGTCATGAACCGTTATCATAAAAACAGGGACATCCGCCAAAAAGAAGGGCTTGCCGAACATGACTGACACACCTGTTCGGGTGCTGCACATCTTCAGCGGGATGAACAGAGGCGGCGCAGAAACGATGATGATGAATTTGTACCGGAAGATGGACAGAACGAAGGTGCAGTTTGATTTTTTAACCCATAGGAACGATCCGTGCGCTTATGATGAGGAAATTCTTATTCTCGGCGGACGGCTTTTTTATGTGCCGAGCATCGGCAGCACAAATCCGATAACATTTGTGAAACAGGTCAAACGGGTGATTCAGGAAAAAGGCCCGTTTGCCGCCGTGCACGCCCATACCGATTTTCAATCGGGATTTATCGCGCTGGCTGCGCGTTTAGCCGGTGTCCCGGTGCGGATCTGCCATTCTCACAGCACGTCGTGGCGGGGGCGGTCGTCGCGGCTTGCCGGGATGCAGCTGTTTGTATTCAGACGGATGATCACGGCAAACGCCACCGCGCTGTGCGCCTGCGGGGAAGAGGCGGGACGTTTCTTATTCGGTAAAGAAAAAGATGTGCATCTTTTGCCGAACGGCATTGATCTCGATTTATTTGCAGGCGGGCGTGCGGATACAGAATCGGAAAAAAGGAAGCGGGGCATTGCCGGCGGCCGTTTGGCAATCGGCCATATCGGCCGCTTTACAGAGGAGAAAAACCACCAATTTCTGCTCCGGCTGGCCGCTGATATGAAAGAGCGGGGCATCGGCTTTCAGCTGATTCTCGCTGGAGACGGTCCGCTTCGCACTGATATGGAAAAACTGGCGGAGAAGCTGGGGCTTGATGATGATGTGCGTTTTATCGGTGTAGAGGAGCGCGTCCATGATCTGCTGAAAACGCTGGATGTATTTGTCATGCCTTCTCTATATGAGGGGCTGCCTGTCACGCTCGTTGAAGCGCAGGCCTCCGGGGTGCCGTGCGTGATATCAGACGGCATAACAGAAGAAGCCGATGCCGGGCTCGGACTGGTCAGCAGGCTCAGCCTCAAAGAGCCGCCCGAACTATGGGCAGCCGCGATTTTACGGGCAGCGGAGACACCGGTGCCTGACAAGGCCCGCATTAAAGAAACCCTTGGACGGCTGGGATATGATGCGGGAGAAAATGCGGGGGCTGTTATGAAGCTTTACAATATGAATTGTGAAAAGGAACAGTAACGAATGATTGTATATGTAGTCAATATGGGAATTGTTTATATTTGGTCATGGTTCGCGAAAATGTGCGGCGGGCGTGATCAATCGCTTTCGACCGGGTACCGCCCGAATCAGCTCGTCATGCTGGTTCCGCTGCTATCGCTGGTATTGGTCTCCGGGTTACGCTACAGAGTCGGAACGGATTTTCAGACGTACGCGCTGATGTACAAACTGGCGGGCAATTACGGCAGCATATGGGAGATTTTCGGGTTCGGAGCGAAAAAAGCCGCCGTTGACCCGGGGTTTACCGCTCTCATCTGGCTCATGAATTTTATCACGAAAGATCCGCAAATCATGTATTTCACCGTGGCGGTCGTGACGTGCAGCTTTATTTTAAAAGGGCTCGCCGAGTTCGGCCGTCCGTTTGAGCTGAGTGTGTTTTTGTTTTTAGGCACGTATCATTATTACGCTTCTTTTAACGGCATCAGGCAGTATATGGTGGCGGCCGTGCTGTTTTGGGCCGTCCGCTACGTGATCAGCGGAAGCTGGAAGCGTTATATGTCAATCGTTGTCCTGTGCTCGCTCTTTCATTCCTCGGCCCTGATCATGATTCCGGTTTATTTTATCGTCAGAAGAAGGGCATGGTCGCCCGCGATTTTCGGGCTGTCGGCATTGTTTCTTCTCATGACGTTTCTGTATCAGAAGTTCATTTCGCTGTTTGTCGTCGTACTGGAAAACAGCTCGTACGGCCATTATGAGAAATGGCTGATGACCAATACGAACGGGATGAACGTCGTAAAAATCGCGGTGCTGCTTCTGCCGCTGTTTTTGGCTTTCTGCTACCGGGAGCGGCTGCGGAAGCTCTGGCCTGGCATTGATGTCATCGTGAATTTCTGTCTGCTCGGCCTGCTGTTCGGTCTGCTGGCGACAAAGGATGTTATTTTTGCCCGGTTTAATATATATTTCGGCCTGTACCAAATGATCCTGATACCTTATTTTGTGAGGATTTTTGATGAAAAATCGAATGCCCTGATTTATATCGCCATTATTGTCTGTTATTTTCTTTACAGCTATTTGCTTATGCCGGTCGATTCGTCTGTGCTTCCGTACAGAACGATTTTTTCCCGGTAATGGATACTGGAGGTTTATATGGAAACACCCGAGGTCAGTTTATTAATTGCTGTGTATAATACGGAAACCTATTTAGAAAGATGTTTAGATTCATTGCTCAATCAGTCGCTCGCCAATATCGAAATCATCGCCGTCAATGACGGGTCAACCGATCAAAGCCCGGCCATTCTTGAAACCTATCAAAAGCGGGATGAGAGAATACGGGTCATTCATCAGAAAAACCGGGGGCTCGGCGCGGTCCGCAACAAAGGCATTGAGGCGGCGCGCGGCGAATTTATCGCTTTTATTGATGCGGACGACTGGGTTGAACCGGATTATTGCCTGCGCATGTATGAAAAAGCGAAGGCTGATCAGGCTGATCTCGTCATTTGCGAATATGCGGCCGAATTTGCGGATACGGGGAAAACCGTCGTATCAACGATCGCTTCAGCATATGAGGGCCGTCCGAAACAACTGTACCTGAAAGATTTATTTGAGGGAAGAGTCAGCGGATTTTCATGGAACAAGCTGTACAACAGAACCATGATCGAACAGCATCGGCTGCGCTTTCCGCTTCGTGATGAGCTGGAGCACGTGGAGGATCAGTACTTCAGCCTCCGGGCGCATGTTTACGCAGGTGCGGTCTCGTACGTGGATCAGCCGCTCTATCATTATCGGATTCACTTGACTTCCATTGTGCAAAGCTATCAGAAAAAGCTGTTTGACTCAGGTCTCGTTCTCTATCGGCTGAACGAGGCTTTTTTGCGTGAAAACGGCTGCTTACAGGAGTACCGGCAGGAGCTGGACTTTTTTATCGTCCAGCACGGAACAGTCTGCCTGCTTAATGAATGGAAGCGGAATAACGGCGGACGTTTTTCTGAGAAATGGCAGAATATCAGCCGGATATGCGCTGATCCAGTGTTCCGCCTGAGTCTTTCCAAAACAGGAACGGCGCCGTTTGACGCTAAACGCTCATGCCTTCTGCTTTTGGCGAAGCTGAAGCTGATTCCGTTCGTATCGCTGGCATCAGCTGCGTATCAGCGGGCAATCGAGTACAAAATGAAAATCAGAGGGTGAAGACATGTCGATACAATCTTTAAAAATCAATCTCGCGGAATGGCTTTTGCTTAAGGTTAAATACCCGTCTCAATTTCATTTCGGAACGGCAGCGGACGGGGCGGGGCATACAGCGGCAAGAAAAAAGATCATTCTGACTCTGCTTCCGTCCCACGATAATCTCGGCGATCACGCCATCGCCTACGCAAGCAAAACGTTTCTTGAACGGGAGTATCCCGATTTTGACATCATTGAGGTAGATATGAAGGATATATACAGATCCGCAAAAGCGCTGATCAAAAAACGTCACCCCGATGATATGGTATTCATCATCGGCGGAGGGAACATGGGTGATTTGTACCGTTATGAGGAATGGACGCGCCGTTTCATTATAAAAACATTCCATCAGTATCGGATCGTTCAGCTTCCGGCGACGGCTCACTTTTCTGATTCAAAAAAGGGGCGGAAGGAACTGAAGCGCGCCCAAAAAGTGTATAATGCGCATCCCGACCTTTTGTTAATGGCGAGAGACGAGACGACGTATCAATGGATGAAGCGTCATTTTCCCGGAAAAACAGTGCTCAAACAGCCTGACATGGTCTTATATTTGGATAAAAGCGAACGGCGCCTCCCGCGGGAAGGGATCTACCTCTGTTTACGCGAGGACCGGGAGAGCGCGCTGACCGCTGAGGAAAGAACGATGGTAAAAGAAGCTTTGGCTGAAGAGTACGGAGAACTGCATTCATTTACCACGACGGTCGGCCGGAGGGTCAGCCGCCATACACGCGAAGAAGAGCTGGAGGCGCTGTGGAATACACTGAAAGGCGCTGAAGCCGTCGTAACTGACAGGCTTCACGGGATGATTTTTTGTGCGCTGACGAAAACGCCTTGTGTCGTCATTCGTTCTTTTGATCATAAAGTGATGGAAGGCTTTCAATGGCTGAAACATATACCAAATATGACATTGCTTGAACGTCCGGAGCCTGAAGCCGTGACGGCCGCTGTAAACCGGCTGCTGAGCGGCAAGTATGAGGAAGGCGGTTCTTTGCGCAGTGTTTATTTTGCCGGGCTGCGCTCGAAAATCAGCGGTGATGCCCAATGAACGCGCCGCTGGTAAGCGTGATCGTCCCGATGTATAAGACAGAGCCTTTTATTAAAGCATGCGCGGTATCTTTAACAAAACAGACGCTGAGAGACATCGAAATTATTTTCGTCAATGACGGCTCACCGGATCAGTCCGGCCGGATGGCTGAACAATTCGCCGCAGCAGATGCGAGAATCCGGGTGATTCATCAAGAAAACGGCGGTCTGAGCTCGGCCCGCAATGCCGGAATTAAAGCCGCCCGCGGCCGTTATATCGGCTTTGTGGACGGCGATGACTACGTGACGGAAACGATGTTCGAGCGGCTTTATGAAGAAGCGGAAAAGAACCGGCTGGATATCGCCGGATGCGGCTATTATAAGGAAACGCCGTCTAAGGAAAGAGCGTATATGCCGCCGTCCATTCCGCCGGGCCGCGTCTTCACAGCGGCTGAGATGACTGATCTGCTGATTCGCGCGCACGAACATCGGTTTATTTGGTACGTATGGCGCTATATATACCGGAGAGAAGCATTGCAAGGGCTGTTGTTTCATGAAGATATCCGATTTGCCGAGGACTCTCCGTTCAACTTGGCAGCGTTCCGCCATGCAGCACGTGTCAAAGTGATAGAGGAGGGGCTTTATATTTATCGGGAAAACCCAAAAAGCCTTACAGAAACTCCATTTAAGCCGCACTTAGATGACGAACTGCAAAAGCAATATGAAGCGAAAATGGCTTTTTATGAGGCGAACGGGCTGACGGACGCCTGCCGGAGCGATATCAATACGTATTTGTGCAAGCATCAGATCCCGATGCTGATCGCCAATGCATGCGCCGCCCCGCAGCCGTCACATGAGATTACGGCGCACATCGGCAGAATTTTAACGTATGACATGGTAAAAGCGGCGGTGCGCAGCACGCCGTGCCGGCATAAACAGCTGCTGGCCGGGGAACGTGTGGTGCTCGGCCTGTGCAAAATGCGCCTTCCGCTGCTTCTGCATGCATTTTTCGATCGGAAAACGAAAGAGAAAGGCAGTGCGGAAGGAGCATGAAATTTGCCATTAATTTCGGCGCCAATGTGACGGCGTTTTTACTATCGGTGTTTTTATCAGTATGGATGACCCCCTTTATTGTGAAGACATTAGGTGTGGAGGCTTTTGGGTTTGTCCATCTGACACAGAATATTATTAACTATTTCTCTATTATTACCGTTGCGCTGAGCTCTGTCGTTGTGAGATTTTTCACCGTCGCCGCCCACAGGGGGAACAGGGATGAGGCCAATGCGTATGTAAGCAATTATTTAGCCGCGTCTGTCGTGATCTCGCTATTGCTCGCTGTGCCGCTCGCCGGGACGGCTTTTTTTATTGACCGGATCATGAATGTTCCGGCCGGGCTGTTAACGGATGTGAGGCTCTCTATCGTGATCGGCAGTGTGCTGTTTATGCTGACGTTTTTTATGGCGGGTTTCGCGACGGGGCCGTTTTTTGCCAACAAGCTTTATATCACAAGTTCCATTCAGGCCGTGCAAATGCTGGTCAGGGTGCTGTGTGTGCTTGCTCTGTTTACGTTCCTTCCGCCGAAGATCTGGCAGATCCAGCTCTCGGCTTTAGCCGGCGCTATCTGCGCAGCCGTGCTGACGTTTTTCTTTTTTAAGAAATTGATTCCGTGGTTTTCTTTCAGGCGGAAAGCCTTGTCATTACAGACGAGCAAAGTGCTGTTTTCAGCCGGTGCCTGGAGCTCTGTCAACCAGATCGGCGTGCTGCTGTTTCTGCAGATTGACCTCATGACGGCAAACCTCGTGCTGGGGCCGTCGGAAGCGGGCGTTTATGCGGCGATTATTCAATTTCCGCTTCTGCTCAGAAGTCTTGCCGGGACGCTTGCTTCGCTGTTTGCGCCGGTTTTGACTTCCTTCTATTCAAAAGGTGATATGGAAGGTCTCCTGTCTTACGCCAATAAGGCCGTGCGGCTCAACGGGCTTCTGCTCGCGCTTCCCGCCGCCCTATTAGGAGGGCTTGCCGAACCGTTTCTGTCGATTTGGCTGGGCCCGTCGTTTGTGAGGACGGCGCCGATTTTATACATTCACGCCGCGTATTTGGCGGTCAGTCTCTCCGTCATGCCGCTATTTTACGTATGGACGGCTTTTAATAAACAAAAAACGCCCGCCGTCGTTACTTTATGCTTAGGCGGACTGAATGTCCTATTAGCCGTTGTTCTCAGCGGGCCGGCTCATCTCGGTCTGTACGGCATCACCATTGCCGGAGCTGTCTCTCTCATTTTGAAAAATGCCGTCTTCACGCCGCTGTATGTTTCACATATTACCGGTTTTCAGAAAACCGCGTTTTACAAAGGCATGTTCGGTCCGTTGGCGGCGGCTGTATTTGCCTGGGCTGTCTGCCGGGGAATCCGGCTGTTTTCACCGCTTGACAGCTGGACCGGCCTAATCGCCGCAGGGCTTGCCGTATGCATGAGCTATACCGCATTCGCTTTTTTCTTCATTTGTACGAAGGAAGAAAGGCGGCTTGCTTTACAGAAATGCCGAAAAGTGAAAGGAGCTGTTCAGATTTGAAGGCGAAACGTGTATTTGATATAGCGGCCGCGATGTTGTTATTGTGCGGCGCAAGTGTCATTCTTCTCTTCGCCATGGCCGCCGTCAGATGCGCCATCGGGTCGCCGGTGTTCTTTAAACAGACGAGACCCGGGTATAACGGACGTCCGTTTACTTTGTATAAACTCAGGACGATGACGGATGCGCGTGACGAAAACGGTGCGCCGCTTCCGGATCATCTGCGTCTGACCCGAGCGGGAATGCTGATCAGAAAACTGAGCATCGATGAGCTTCCCCAGCTTTTTAATGTGATCAAAGGCGATATCAGTCTGGTCGGCCCCCGCCCTTTGCTGATGGATTATCTGCCGCTTTACACGGCGGAGCAGGCGCGGCGGCATGAGGTGAAACCGGGCATTACGGGCTGGGCGCAGATTAATGGGAGAAATGCGATTTCCTGGGAAGAAAAATTCAAGCTCGACGTGTGGTATGTCGATAACCGCACATTCCTTCTCGACTTGAAAATACTGCTGTTAACAGTGAAAAAGGTTCTCGTGTCAGAGGGGATACATCAATCCGGCCATGCGACGGCAAAGCGCTTCACAGGCAGCGGAGATATCTCATCGTGAAAAAGGTCGTGCTGATCGGACACGGCGGACACGGAAAAGTTGTAAAGGAAATCGTGAAGGCCCGGTCCGATATGGAGCTTGCGGGCATATTGGACGACGGATTCAGCGGTTTTGCCGTTCGGGGCGGTTTGTATACGGGCCGAACGAAAGACGTGCACATGCTTCGGAAACTCGTCCCCGGAGCCGTGTTTACGATATGCATCGGTCACAATGGTGTAAGAAAGCAGCTCGCTGAAACGCTTGGGCTTGAACATGATGATTACGCCGCACTCATTCACCCCGGGGCGATCGTCAGTGAAACGGCTTCCGTCGGACACGGAACGGTTGTGATGGCGGGCGCCGTCATTCAGGCGGGCGCAGACATCGGCTCGCATTGCATCATCAATACGGGTGCGGTTGCCGATCATGACAATGCAATCGGAGATTACGTTCATCTTTCCCCGCGCGCTGCGCTTGCCGGCGGAGTGAAAGTCGGGGAAGGAGCGCACATCGGAATCGGCGCTTCCGTCATACCGCGGATAGACATCGGTCCTTGGTCGGTTATCGGCGCGGGGGCTGCCGTCATCAGCCGGATTCCCGCTCATGTGACGGCGGTCGGCGTTCCGGCCCGCGTCATCTCCTCTATTCATAATGAAAAAGGATGATTTCATGCAAACAAACAAACGGATTTATTTGTCTCCGCCTCATATGAGCGGAAAAGAACAGGAATACATCGCGGAAGCTTTCCGTTCCAATTGGATTGCGCCGCTCGGTCCGCTCGTCAATTCGTTTGAAGCGCGGCTCGCGGAATATGCGGGGGTGAAAAGCGCGGCGGCGGTAAGCTCGGGAACGGCCGCCATCCATCTTGCCCTGCGGCTTGCGGGTGTGAAAAAAGGAGACGCTGTATTTTGTCCTTCCTTTACGTTTGTCGCCACGGCGAATCCGATTGTGTATGAGCAGGCAGAGCCCGTTTTCATTGATTCGGAATGGGAGACGTGGAACATGTCGCCCGCCGCGCTTGAGCGGGCGCTCCGGGATGCAAAACGGTGCGGCAGGCTCCCAAAAGCGGTGATCGCCGTCAATCTTTACGGCCAAAGCGCAAAAATGGATGAATTGTTAAGCCTTTGCGACGCATACGGAGTCTGTCTGATTGAAGACGCCGCCGAGTCCTTAGGATCAACATATAAAGGCAGGCAGAGCGGCACGTTCGGCCGTTTCGGCATTTATTCCTTTAACGGCAACAAAATCATTACAACATCGGGAGGCGGCATGCTCGTGTCTGACGATGAAGCCGCTATTGAAAAAGCGAAGTTTCTTGCGTCACAGGCGAGAGATGCCGCCGTTCATTACCAGCACAGTGAGCTCGGTTATAACTACAGGCTCAGCAACATTCTCGCAGGCGTCGGTATATCGCAGCTTGAAGTGCTCGAAGAACGCGTCCGGGCGAGGAGAGAAATCTTTCACAGGTATAAGGAAGCGCTGGAAACGTATCCGGGCATCCGCATGATGCCGGAGCTTGAAGGTACGGTTTCAAACCGATGGCTGACGGCTCTGACGCTTGATAACGGCGTGACGCCTGAGGAAGCTGTCGCCTGTCTTGCCGAACAGAATATTGAGGCCCGGCCGCTGTGGAAACCGCTGCATACGCAGCCGCTTTTCTCATCTTCCGTTTTTTATCCTCACAGCGATCATGAACGGGTCTCTGAGAACCTTTTCAGCCGGGGCATTTGTCTGCCGTCCGGGTCTGATTTGTCTATTGAAGAGCAGCAGCGTGTCATTGACGCACTTGCACAACTGTTTGAAATGAAAGGGGAGAAAACATGGACAGCCGCCATGTCATGAGCCGATTAAAAGAAACGCTGACAGGTCTGCTCAGCGTCATACCGCCCCAGTCTGACATCATTTATGCCGACTATCCCCTCTACGGAAATGTAGGGGATTTATTGATTATGAAAGGGACGGAGGCGTTTTTTAAAGCGCACGGCATCCGCGTGAAACAGCGCTGGAATCCTGACAATTTTCCGTTCGGACGCAGGGCGGACAAAAAGACGATCATCGTCTGTCAGGGAGGCGGGAATTTCGGGGATCTCTATCCGTACTATCAGACGTTCAGAGAAAAAATCGTCAAAGCCTTTCCCGAAAACAGGATCGTCATTCTGCCCCAATCCATCTATTATCAGGATGAAACACGGCTGCGAAAGACAGCGGCGCTTTTTGCGGAGCACAAGGATCTGCACCTGTTTACGAGAGATCATGTGTCATACGAAACTGCGAAACGCTTTTTTTCGGCGAATCACATCGGGCTTCTGCCTGATATGGCCCATCAGCTGTATCCGATCAAGACGGCAGCGGCTCCGTCACGCGGCAGGCTTCATTTTATCCGCACGGATGGGGAAATCAATCCGAAACTGCAAAATAATCATTCCGTTAAAAGCTGCGACTGGCAGCATGTGCTGTCAGCAAGTGACCGCCGGGGAATCGCTTTTTTCCAGACGCTGAATGTCCTGAATAAAAAAGCGGGAAACCCGCTGCCGATTGCGCGGTTTTGGAAAATCTATTCGGATTTCCTGACGAAAAAAGCGGTCCGGTTTTTCAGCAGGTACGAATCGGCGGAAACGTCAAGGCTTCACGGCCACATCCTGTCCTCGCTTCTTGGGAAACCGAATACTGTCATTGATAATTCATACGGGAAAAATGCCAACTATTATCACACCTGGACGCACGAAGCGCCGGACGTCCGTCTGATCGGTGAAACCGCCGACAAGAAGGAAAACCTTCCGCTTTGAATGAGCGGAAGGTTTATTTTGTTTCTCCCCGTTTTACTTTGTTATACGCCTCATCCAAATGCTGAATTCTTTTGAGCACAACCGAGTTTTTCGTCAGCTGATCCTGTACAAGGGTTGAGACGACGGAGCGGTAATAGCTGTTCATCGCATGAATTCGGTCTTCATTCGGATTCATTTCAATATGCTGTGTAAAGTTTTCAATAAAATAAGGAACAGAAAAAAGTTCTGACATCTATAAAGCAACTCCTTTTAATAAGTATATACGGTATGAAACCAATCATGTACAATGAAAAAAGGGGAGTGAGCATGATGGATATCAAACTTCAGCAAACACAAATTTTAAAGCCTCAATTGACTCAAGAGCTTAAACAGGCCATCACTTTGCTCGGATACAATTCCGCGGAACTGGCCGGGTATATTGATGAGCTCTCTCTGGAAAACCCTCTGATTGAACGAAAGGAAACAGACACGCCGCCACTATCTTACCATAAAACAAATAAAAACAGGATGAAAGAACAGGACGGAAGCCAGCAGATCAGGCTTACGCGCAAATCGCTGCAGGATTCGCTCAAACAGCAGGCCTTAGACATAAAGCTGTCCGATGCCGAAAAGAAAATTTTTAATTATCTGATATATTCCTTGGATTCAAACGGATATTTAAAAGAGGACATACAAGCTGCTGCGGACCATGTATCCGCTTCACTAGAGGAGACGGAAGCCGTTCTGGCAAAGCTTCAATCGCTTGAGCCTGCGGGAATCGGCGCCCGGTCTTTACAGGAATGCATTCTTCTTCAGCTCCGCCGTCTGCCCAAGCGGAACGAACAGGCGGAATGGATTGCCGGCGCCTATTTTGAGCTTTTTGCAAGGAAGAACTGGAAAGCGCTTACATTGAAAACGGGCATTCCGCTCAAAGACATTCAGGACATCTTTGACATGATCAGCGCGCTTGACCCGAGGCCGGGGCTATGTTATGCGCATGAGGAGCCGGGTTTTTACATTGAACCGGATATTTTCATTACGGTGAAAAACGGCATCATTCAAGCGCGGCTCAACAGCCGTTCGTTCCCGGATATCCAGCTTCATGCCCATTATCGGCCGATGCTGTCAGCCGTTGGATGCCGAGACACGAAAGATTATCTCTCGGCAAAATATCAGGAATGGCGCTGGCTGAACCGGGCTTTATCGCAAAGAAAACAAACGATCACGAGAATTATCGGCGTCCTGACTGAACGGCAGGCATCCTTTTTTCTCACAGGAAAAAGCGGCATGCAGCCGCTGACTCTAAGAGAGGTGGCGGAAACGCTGGAGCTCCACGAATCAACGATCAGCCGGGCCATAAAAGGAAAGTACGTGCAGACGCCGTACGGACTGTACGATATGAAAACATTTTTTTCGGCGAAAGCTGAATCATCGGGAGAAGGCAGCGCCTCAAATTATGCCGTAAAAGCACACCTGGAAGCATTGGTCCGTAAAGAAGACAAAAAGAAACCTTTTTCAGACCAAAAGCTTGCCGATCTGCTGCTTGAACAATATGACATCCGAATTTCAAGACGCACCGTCGCCAAATACCGTGACCAATTAAATATCCCGCCGTCATCGGCGAGAAAACGATACAGCTGAAACCTCCCCGAGCCAAATCCCGGGGAGGTTCTCTTTGTTACGGGATCATCCATGAAAACAGATGATGCTGTAAAAATGTAATGAGACAGACGAGCAAAAGCAAAAACAGACTGTGCTTAATCGTGAAGCGGAAAAGCTCTGCTTCCTTGCCCGCCAGACCGACAGCGGCACAGGCCACCGCAATGGATTGCGGAGAAATCATTTTTCCGGTGACGCCGCCTGATGAATTGGCGGCGACAGAGAGAACCGGATCCATTCCGACAGAGAGCGCCGTCACCTTTTGCAATCCGCCGAACAATAAATTGGCCGACGTATCAGAGCCGGTAATAAACACGCCGAGCCAGCCGAGCACCGGCGAAAAAAAGGTAAACATCGCGCCCGTCATGGCAAGCGCAAGACCGAGTGTCGCGCTCATGCCGGAAGCATTCGTCACATAAGCAAAGCCGACAACAGATACGATGGTGACAATCGGAAGCGTTAGTTCTTTTATGGTTTCTATAAGCGCTCCGCCCCATGACTTCCAAGGCATGCCGAGTGCGAACTTGGAGATGACGGCAGCAATCAGAATCGCCGTGCCCGCTGAACCGAAAAATTCAAGCTTGTACACGGCTTCAATCGGCGTGCCGTCAGCCTGAAGAATTTGCTGATTTACAAATGGGACGGGAGGGGTGAAGGTCAATGCGCTCCCGGCTGCATTCAGCCAGGAAAGCCATAGTGACGTTCCTTCGTAATGACCAGTCAAGGCGGCCTTCACGCCGGGAATCCCCCAAACGGATATCATGGCCGTCAGAAGAAGGAAAGGAGACCATGCTTTAAAAACCGCAGCCCCCGCGTACACGGCCGGCGTGCCGTCAGCGGCTGCTGCTGATTCCCGTTCTGCCGCGAACCGAAAGGCCGTTTTCGGTTTCCAAAATTTCAAAAACACGGTGAGCGCGGCCATGGACACAAGCGCCGACAGCACATCAGGCAGCTCAGGCCCTAAAAAGTTTGAGCTTGCGTACTGCACGGCCGCAAAGGAGACGCCGGAAACAAGAATGGCCGGCCATACTTCAAAAGCCTTTTTAAACCCGCTCATCAAAATGATTAAATAAAGCGGAATAAATACGGATAAAAACGGCAGCTGCCGGCCGACCATTTGAGAAATTTCCATAGCCGGTATTCCGGTCGGACCTTCGACGGCGGTAATCGGAATGCCGATCGCGCCAAAGGCAACAGGCGCAGTATTGGCAATCAGGCAGATCCCCGCCGCATAAAGCGGCTGAAAACCAAGTCCGACGAGCAAAGCGGCCGAGATCGCGACGGGAGCGCCGAAACCGGCGGCGCCTTCTAAAAACGCCCCGAATGAAAAGGCGATGAGCAGCGCCTGCAAACGCCGGTCATCTGTAATCGACAGCACCGAACTCCGGATAATCTCAAATTGTCCTGTTTTTACGGTGATTTTATACAAAAAGACGGATGTGATGATAATCCAGCCGATCGGAAGCAGCCCGTACACCGCTCCCTGCGAAGCGGACAGCACCGCTTTTTCGGCCGGCATTCCGTAAACAAATACAGCGATTAAAAGTGAAACGGCTAATGTCAAAAGCCCCGCTATGTACCCCTTCATCCGTTTCACCGCCAGCGCCCAAAAAAAGAAGATAATCGGCACGAGCGCGCAAGCCGCCGATAAAAGCAAATTTCCCCCTAAAGGAGCGTACCCCTGTGTCCATTGCATCCCTAAAAACCCCTCCTTATGACATGTAAACGATTACTTTTTATGATAAGGTCATCTGATGACCGGGTTAATTAGCATTATATTTTGAAGGTTTTGAAAATACAATACTTTTCTGAAACAAATTGTCTGAACCTGTCGGCGGCACGAAAAAAGAAGTATAATAGACGATAAACATCAAGATTCACAAGTGACGGGGTGATCACGTTGAAATATAAACAAATTAAAACGAAAAAAATCTACGAAGAAGTCGCTGATGCATTGCTTGAGAAGATAAAAGCGGGCGAGCTTAAGCCGGGTGAAAAGCTTGATTCCGTTCAGGCGCTTTCTGAGAGTTTTCAGGTCAGCCGCTCGGCAGTCAGAGAAGCGCTGTCAGCTTTGAAAGCGATGGGGCTCGTCGACATGAAACAGGGAGAAGGCACATACATAAAAGAATTTGAGCCGGCCCATATTTCCCAGCCGCTTTCTTCCGCCCTCTTAATGAAAAAAGAGGACGTCAAACAGCTGCTCGAAGTCAGAAAGCTGCTTGAACTGGGCGTCGCCGCAATGGCCGCTGAAAAACGAACCGAAGAAGATTTACAAAAAATCCGCCAAGCTCTCATGGAGATGAAAGACATCGACGGAGACGAAGAATTGGGGGAAAAAGCAGATTTCTCCTTTCACATGGCGCTGGCTGAAGCATCACAAAACGGCCTGCTCAAGCATCTCATGAATCATGTCTCCGCGCTGCTTTTGGAAACGATGAGAGAAACGAGAAAGATTTGGCTGTTTTCTAAACAAACGAGCGTGAAAAGATTATATGAAGAGCATGAACGCATTTACAGCGCCGTCGCCGCCGGAGACGCGGATGAAGCGGAAGCCGCGATGACGGCGCACCTGACGAATGTGGAAGAAGTGCTGGGGGCTTACTTTGAAGAAAATGTATAAAAGCTGACTTGTGAAAGGGGATAAGATCACATGCAGGCCGAATCTTTTTTTTCTGACCATGCAAGGAAAGCCCTTACAAACGATCCTCCCGGGGAATGGATGCCGGATGCTCCGAAAGCGTGCATCCCTCTGCATTCCGGCTATCCCGATCCCGCACTCGTTCCTGATAAGGAGCTGAAAGAAGCCGCATCCCGCCTTCTGGATGAGGAGCGCGATCTGCCGCTGCATTATATGGGAAGTCCGAGGCCGGCTGTTTTAAAAAAGCAGATTCAAAAACGATTAGCCGTCCGCGGCATTCACTGCCTGGACGATGAGCTGATCGTGACTTCAGGCGCCTGTCAGGCGATAGATCTGGCTGCCCGGGTTTTTCTTGATGAACAAACCCCCGCTGCCGTTGAAGCTCCTGCCTACATGGAGGCGCTCGAGATTTTAAAAAATTACACACCGCATATGATGAGCGTTCCGGCAGATCAAGAGGGCCTGCAAACAGAAACATTAGCCCTCATGCTTGAGGAAAGAAAACGCAAAGGGCTTGTGCTTCCCCGTCTTCTGTACACGATACCCGCTTTTCAGAATCCTGCGGGAACCGTGATGTCAGCAAAGCGGAGAACCCGCTTGCTTCAGCTGGCCGAAACGTATGATTTTCTCATCTTGGAGGATGATGCATACGGAGAGCTCGGATTCACCGATATCCCGCCGCCTTTAAAGGCCATGGATCAGAAGGGCCGGGTACTGTACGCCGGTTCATTATCAAAAGTCATCGCCCCGGGTATGAGGATCGGCTGGATTACAGGGAATGCTGCTTTCATCAAGGCTTTGTCATGGTTTAAAAAAGACTTGGACCACCCATTTTCTCAAGCGGTGACCGCCGTCTACCTGGAGCAAACGGATGTTGAAGAGCGGCTCGCCGCCTTGCGGGAAGCATACCGGAGCAAACGTGACGTTTTGCTCGCCGCATTAAAACAATATCTTCCGGAATCCGCATCTTGGAACGTGCCGGACGGCGGTTATTTTGTTTGGGTGAGAGTGCCGGGTGCGGATACGTCCGCACTGCTGGCGCGGGCTCTTTCTTCAGGCGTTTCTTATGTACCCGGAAAATATTTTTTTCTGAACCAGGAAGACGGTGCGGAATATCTCCGCCTGTCGTTCAGTTATGCAGGTAAAGCTGCGATAAAAGAGGGCGTGCAAAAGCTGGGGCGCCTGCTGGAAAACGAGATGTAAAGCAGCATGTGAAGCTTTCGGGCTTCTCTTTTTTTGTGCCTCTAGCGCATCGGGCACAGGATTTTTCAGAAAAACCTTCCAATCCATATTCAGAATAGTGTAGGATATTTATAGAGCTTTCCCAAAAACAGGTCATCAGATGACCAGATCACATATTGAGGATGAAAGAGGGGTTCATCATGAAAGTCTCATTATTTGTCACGTGCCTTGTGGATATGTTTCAGACTAATGTCGGAAAGGCGACGGTTGAATTGCTGGAACGGCTCGGGTGTGAGGTGGATTTTCCCGAAGGGCAGATTTGCTGCGGTCAGCCGGCATACAACAGCGGGTATGTGACGGATGCGAAAAAAGCGATGAAGCGGATGATTGCCGCGTTTGAGGAAGCGGAGTACGTCGTCAGTCCGTCAGGTTCCTGTACGACGATGTTCCGTGACTATCCGCATCTGTTTCAGGACGATCCGAAGTGGGCGGTAAAAGCGCAGCAGCTTGCAGACAAAACATATGAGTTAACAGATTTTATTGTCAATGTTCTCGGGGTGGAGGATGTCGGGGCAGTGCTGCATAAAAAAGCGACATTACATACATCGTGCCACATGACAAGGCTGCTCGGCGTGTCGGAGGAGCCGATGAAGCTTTTGCGCCATGTAAAGGGGCTTGAGTTTACTCCGCTTCCCGGAAAACATCAATGCTGCGGATTCGGCGGAACGTTTTCTGTGAAAATGGCGCAAATCTCCGAACAAATGGTGGATGAGAAGGTCGCCTGTGTGGAAGACACGGAGGCCGAGGTGCTGATCGGTGCGGATTGCGGCTGTCTGATGAATATCGGCGGGCGTCTTGACCGGAAAGAAAAAAACGTCAGAGTCATGCACATCGCCGAAGTGCTGAACAGCAGATAACGAGAAACAACAGGGGGGTAAAATCATGGCGATGAAAATCGGTACCGCCGCTTTTAAAGAGCGGGTATCAGAAGGAATAGATAATGAGTTTATGAGAGGAGCCGTCTCCGGAGCGCAGGAACGGCTCAGGACAAGAAGGCTTCAGGCGGCAGAGGAATTGGGAAACTGGGAGGATTGGCGTTCGCATGCGGAAGAAATCAGGCAGCATGTGCTGGACAATCTTGATTTCTATTTGGAACAGCTCGCCGAAAATGTCGCCAAAAGAGGCGGACACGTCTTTTTCGCCGAAACGGCGGAAGAAGCGTCCTCATATATCCGCGATGTCATTCGGCAGAAAAGCGCCAAAAAAATCGTTAAATCCAAATCCATGGTGACAGAAGAAATCAATATGAACGAAGTGCTTGAAGAAGAGGGCTGTGAAGTCGTAGAAACGGATCTCGGCGAATACATTCTCCAGATTGACGATCACGATCCGCCGTCACACATCGTTGCTCCCGCTCTTCACAAAAACAAAGAGCAGATCCGTGACGTGTTTAAAGAAAGACTCGGATACAAGCAGACGGAAAAACCGGAAGAGCTCGTTATGCACGCACGCAGCGTTCTCCGGAAAAAATTTCTCGAAGCGGACGTCGGCATCACGGGCTGCAACTTTGCAATCGCGGATACCGGTTCGGTCAGTCTCGTGACAAACGAAGGAAACGGCCGCCTTGTGTCCGCGTTGCCGAAGACGCAGATTACCGTAATGGGAATGGAGCGGATCGTTCCTTCATTTTCTGAGTTTGAAGTGCTTGTCAGCATGCTGACGAGAAGCGCCGTCGGCCAGCGGCTTACAAGTTACATTACGGCGCTGACGGGTCCCCGGCGGGAGGGAGAAGCTGACGGACCGGAGGAATTCCATCTAGTGGTCGTGGACAACGGGCGTTCCCGCATACTCGGCACGGAATTTCAATCGGTGCTGCAATGTATCCGCTGCGCCGCCTGCATTAATGTCTGTCCCGTGTACCGGCATGTCGGCGGACATTCGTACGGGTCCATCTATTCGGGCCCGATCGGCGCCGTCTTATCGCCGCTTCTCGGCGGATATGACGAGTATAAGGAGCTTCCGTACGCCTCCTCCTTATGCGCGGCCTGTACGGAAGCGTGCCCCGTTAAAATTCCGCTGCACGAACTGCTGCTCAAGCACCGGCAGAACATCGTGGAAAAAGAGGGCAAAGCGCCGTTCAGCGAAAAATTGGCCATGAAAGCTTTTGGGCTCGGCTCATCATCCCCGTCCCTTTATAAAATGGGATCAAAATGGGCGCCAGCCGCCATGATGCCGTTTACGGAAGATGACAAAATATCAAAAGGACCGGGACCGTTAAAGGGATGGACAACAGTCCGGGACTTCCCGGCGCCGCATAAATCAAGATTCCGAGATTGGTTTAAAGATCGGGAAACACAAAAGGAGGAAGAATGATGATGAAAGGGACGGTTAAACATCAGGAATCCTTTTTAAACCGGATCGCTGAAAGCCTGGGCAGAGAGCGCAGAAAATCAGGCGTGTCCCTGCCTGAATGGAAGTATCAGCCTCAATATGAAACGCACGCGGGCTGTACGGAAGATGACCTTGTCACGATGCTGAAAGACCACTGCGTCAACATTCATACGGAGCTGATCGAAACGGATGCCGCCGGGCTTTACGCCGCTTTGCGCACGCAGGTGGAACGCTTTGAAGGGGGGCCTGTCATCATCCCGAAAGACAGCCGGTTTGAAACGTACGGCCTGCAGAACCTTATGACAGAAGAGTGGCCGGATGAAGGGATTCCGGTATGGGAATGGGATGCGGAACAAGGAGCGAAAAATATTGAAAAAGCGGAACAGGCGAATGTAGGCATCACATTCAGCGAGATCACGCTTGCGGAATCAGCCACCGTCGTTTTGTATGCGTCAGAGCATGCCGGCCGTTCTGTCAGCCTGCTTCCGACGACCTATATCGCAATCATCCCGAAATCTTCCATTGTGCCGAGAATGACGCAGGCCAGTGATATATTGAAACAGCAGATCAGAGACGGCGTCACTGTTCCTTCCTGCATCAACTATATTACAGGACCGAGCAACTCGGCCGATATCGAAATGGATTTGGTTGTCGGCGTCCACGGACCCATTAAAGCTGCTTATATCCTTGTGAATGACCGATAACAAAAACAACCCCCGGTTCAGACCGGGGGTTGTTTTTATATAAACGCGTTAATGATCATGATAAAACAAATCGCACTGACAGAAATAATTGTTTCCATCGCCGTCCATGTCAGGAATGTTTCTTTCACCGTCATTCCGAAATACTCTTTAATGAGCCAGAAACCGGAGTCGTTGACATGAGACAGAATCAAAGAACCCGCTCCTGTTGCTAATACAAGAAGCTCGCTGCTGACGCCCGGCATGACAGATGCAATCGGTGCGACAATGCCGGCCGCCGTCATCATGGCAACAGTCGCTGAACCTGTGGCGACGCGGATGACCGCCGCGATTGTCCAGCTTAAAAGAACGGGAGAGAAGCTTGAATGCTTCGCCAGATCAGCGATATAAGTGCCGACGCCTGAATCAATCAGGACGTTGTTAAAAGCGCCGCCGGCTCCGATCACAAGCAGAATGGAAGCGATCGGCCCCAGACAGTCATTGCTGAATTTTAAAATGCTTTCTCTGTTAAAGCCCTGATAAAAACCAAGGCTGAAAAAGGAGTAAACCGTGGCGATCAAAAGTGCTGTGACAGGATCGCCGATAAATTTAAAAGTTTCATAGAGCGTGCTTTTTTCCGGAAGCGCAATTTCGGCAAGCGTTGCCATAAGCATCAGGATCACCGGTACCAATATCGTAAACAATGTATTTGCGAATCCAGGAAGCTTGCGTTTCTCATTTCGTTCAATAAATTGTTTTTTCAAAAGGTCGGGAACGGGTTTATGAATGCGCTTACCAATCCATTTTCCGTAAAGCGGCCCCGCGATGATGGCAGTCGGAATGCCGACGATTAAAGAATACAAAATCGTTTTTCCGACATTTGCGTGATAAATGCCGACAGCCGCCATCGCCGCCGGGTGGGGCGGTACCAATCCGTGCACGACGGAAAGTCCCGCAAGGAGCGGAATCCCGATCGTCACTAATGAAACGCCGGTTTCAATCGCAATCGTAAACAAAAGCGGCACAAGCAGGACGAAGCCGACCTGGAAAAACACCGGGATGCCGACGATAAAAGCGACGGCCATCATCGCCCAATGCACTTTCTTTTTGCCGAAGCGGCCGATCAGGGTGTGAGCGATCCGCTCCGCACCCCCTGATTCAGCCATCATTTTACCGAGCATCGTACCGAGAGCCAGCACGATCGCAAGCAGAGACAGCGTATTGCCGAGCCCGGTTTTCATCGAAGTGATAATGTCCGGAAGATGCATGCCCGTTGCGAAACCGACAAGAATGGATGTAATCAAAAGACTGATAAAAGGATTTAACTTAGCGACTGTAATCAATAAGAGTAAAACGATAATAGCGGCAATGACAATAAACAGTAACATGACCTTTTCACCCTTTCAAAGAAGAATTAACGGCTTTGTTTGAGCTGAAATTCACTGATGACGTCAAATTCATCTTTGAGCTTGTCATACAGCCGCTCGTATAAGTAAAACAGCTCAATATATGTTTCGCTGTTTTTGACATTCGGTTCATGGCGGTGAGAAATTCTGATCCAGTCCTGAACATCCTCAATCTGTTCCATTTCGCCAAGGCTGTGTAGAGCGAGGACGGCAGCTCCGAGCGCCGAGGCTTCATAACTTTCCGGTACGAGAACTTCCCGCCCCATCGTATCGGACAAAATCTGTCTCCACAGCGGCGACCTCGCAAATCCTCCCGAAGCCCGCACGTCTTTTGCGGGACCCGCCAAATCTCTCAGTGCGACCCCGATTGAAAAGACGCTCATGATGACGCCTTCCAGCACCGCTCTGATAAAATGCTCCCGTTTATGACGGAGGCTGATGCCGAAAAACGTTCCGCGGGCATTCGGATTCCAAAACGGCGCGCGCTCTCCTGATAAAAACGGCAGAAACAGCAATCCCTCAGAACCTGCGGGCACTTTATCCGCGATATCAATCATTAAATCGTACGGATCAATGCCCAGCCGCTTCGCCGTTTCGACTTCCGGAGAAGCGAATTCATCACGAAGCCAGCGCAGCATAATGCCTCCGTTATTCGTCGGGCCGCCGATGACCCAATGCTTGTCAGTCAGCGCGTAACAGAACGTCCGCGCTTTTTCATCCGTAATCGGTGTATCCGTCACCGAACGCACGGCACCGCTTGTTCCGATCGTAACGGCTACTTCGCCTTTGCCGATCGCGCCTACTCCCAGGTTCGCGAGCACGCCGTCATTTGCGCCGATGATAAACGGGGTATCCGCATGAATGCCCATCCGTGCCGCGATTTCCGGCGGAAGGCCGCGCAGCTGATGAGTGGTCGGCACGATGTCCGACAGCTGATCTTCCCGGATTCCGGCAATCCGGAGCGCTTCTTCATCCCAGGAAAGCGTCTCTAAACGGAACAGCCCTGTTGCCGAAGCGATGGAATAATCGACGACATATGTCCCGAAAAACTCGTGCAGAATATATTCCTTAATACTGATGAATTTGGCGGTTTTCGCGAATGTCTCCTTATCCTGCTCTCTCATCCACACAATTTTGGAAAGCGGGGACATCGGGTGAATCGGTGTACCCGTCCTTTTATAAATATCGAAACCGTTCATCTCTTTTATAATCCGTTTTGATTGCTCAGCGCTGCGGTTGTCCGCCCAAATGATGCTTTTGGTCAGCAGGCCGCCGTGTTGATCGACAGCAATCAAAGAGTGCATGGCGGTGCTGATACCGATTGCAAGCAGTTTGTCAGGACTCAGTCCGGCCTTTGTGACGGCGCCCCTGATGCTTCCGATAACCGCTTCCAAAATGTGCTCAGGATCCTGCTCGGCCCATGCCGGCTTTGGCTGTATTAAATCATAGTGAACCGAATGCTTGGCTAACACTTTGCCTCTTGGTCCGAACAGAACGGCTTTCGTACTGGTCGTGCCGATATCCAGACCGATAACAGCTTGGGTTTCCTTCATATATATCCCGCCTAATCTAATTGAATAATAAGATAGATTGATAATGTATGCCCTTACAAAGTCAATTATAGGAATAATTTTTTTATAAATCAACGATGAAGAAGAAAAATTTTTTCATAAAATTGTCTCATTTCCCGCTGTATCGGCATTTTTCTTTTGAAAAATAAATATTCAGAAAGCGATTACAAACGTTTGTGCGCGATCATTTTTCTGATTTTCTGCAAGTTGGCGAGCGTTTTCTCCTGCCGCAGACGGGCCGTTGCGAAATACAGTGTATCAATGACTGTCAGCTGGGCGAGTCTTGCGGACATCGCTTCCGTTCTGAAGGCCGTCTCCCTTGTTGATGTATACAGCACAACGTCGGAAATCTGGGTGAGAGGCGATTTTTGATAGCTTGTAATGCCGATCGTTCCTGCGCCGAGCGATTTGGCCGTTTTCACCGCGTCGAGCACATCTTTGTTGCTCCCCGAATGAGAAATGCCGATGACCGCGCTTCCGGGACCGAGAAGACCCGCTGACATCGCCTGAAAGTGAGAATCCGTATGCGCGATGCAGTTTATGCCCGTACGCATAAACTTATGATACGCGTCAGTGGCGATCAGCCCGGAGCCGCCGTTTCCGTAAAATTCGATTCTGTCTGCACCGTGAATCATCTCTACCGCTTTTTCAACATCGGCCGGATCCAATAAATGAAAGGTATCGGTCAGGCCGGAAATATTTGCGCGGAAAACTTTCTGAATGATGACTTCGATATCGTCATCGGGGCTCATTTCTTCATGAATGTGCTGTACCGGCTCCTGAACGATCTCCTGAGCAAGCGTGATTTTTAAATCCTGATAGCCGGAAAAACCGAGACGCTTGCACAGCCTGAAAATCGTCGCTTCAGAGCTTTTCGTTTTTTCCGCCAGCTGAATGATGGAGAGGTGAACCACGTCTTTCGGTTCCTTCACGATATGGTCTGCAATCGCTCTTAATTTTGGCGACAAGCCTTTACTGGCAGCTTGAATCTTCCCGATGCTGCTAGAATTGACAGGGGTCATGCTATAACCTCCTTACTCGAATGTAAACGCATACTTTTATGATAAAGCAAGTTTCAATATAAGGAAAACAGAATTTTAAAATTGTTTTTTCGATTTAAAATATAAAAAAAAGAGAAAGGCCGCCGATGATAGAAAGTGAGGAGGAATCTGGATGAAAAAAGCATGGATTCTCGTCATTTCATTCGGCATTGCGCTTGCCCTGTTTTTATACGCAAATACAAAGGTAAAAGCGGAAAGCGCGGCACCCGGAAAGCAAAGCCCGGTTTCCGAATTTCTGCTGAGATTTTTGAATGACTTGGAAGGGCAATAAGCGGCAAAAATTATGTATTGACTTTGAAAATAGAAGACTGTATATTATGTTACTATATTCAGAAAATAAAAACTCAAGAGATTCATTTAACATAAAACACTGTGAACGGGAGCAGTAAAAGAATCCAGTCAGAAAAAGAGAGCCGCGGGGTGGTGCAACGCGGACTGATTGTTCTTTGAACTCGCCCGGAAGTGGCAGGGCGGAACGGAATTGTCGGAATATTCCCTATGTCCTAACGGCTGACCTTCGTTAAAAGGTTTAAAAGCTGGATTCCGGATATTCGGGATCAACAAGAGTGGTACCGCGGCTGCCTGAGGCACGCCGTCTCTTTTCTAAAAAGAGGCGGCGTGCTTTTTTATGTGATGAACGATTTTTTGCGAGAGGGCGTGTGATAGATGGAAAAGGACAAGCAAACGTTAAAACGGACGATGTCGTCCAGACACATTATGATGATGGCGCTTGGAGGCGCGATCGGAGCCGGGCTTTTTAAAGGCAGCAGCACGGCGATTGATGAAGCCGGGCCGTCCGTATTATTGGCCTATCTCCTCGGCGGAATTATTCTGCTGTTTATTATGCAGGGGCTGGCTGAAATGGCTGTCCGAAATAAAAATGCAAGAACGTTCCGTGATTTAGTTCAGCAGTCTCTCGGATCGTACGCCGCATACTTTTTAGACTGGATTTATTGGAAAATGTGGGTGCTCAATATTGCCGCAGAAGCGGTAGTAGCCGCGATTTTTATTCAATATTGGCTGCCGGAATGTCCGATATGGATCCTGGCTTTGATCATTTCCATCGTGGTTACGGTTGTTAACATGCTTTCGGTGAAGCTGTTTGCCGAGACAGAGTACTGGCTCGCGCTTATTAAAATTACGGTGATTGTCATCTTTATTTTATGCGGTATTCTGCTGTTATTTTTCTCATTCGGCAATCACACGGCGCCGGGGCTGTCTCATTTAACGGACCACGGCGGATTTTTCCCGCATGGAGCGGGGGGCGTCATTACGGCGATGCTCGTTGTGATCTACTCATACGGCGGAACGGAAATCATCGGCGTCACGCTGGCGGAGACAAAAAATCCTGAAAAGGTGATTCCGAAAGCTGTCCGCAGCACGTTAACGCGGATTGTCGCTTTTTACTTGCTGCCGTTTTTCATCATTGTCAGTCTGATTCCTTGGAATCAAGTCAACAGCGTTCCGGAAAGCCCGTTTGTTATCGTATTTAAGATGATCGGAATTCCGGGTGCCGACCATATTATGAATGCCGTCATTCTTCTTGCGATCATCTCGTCCATGAACTCGGGACTGTACGGATCATCCCGCGTCTTGTTTACGCAGGCTTCTGACGGCCGGGTGCCGAAAGTCTTTTCAAAACTATCGAAGAAAAAGGTTCCTGTCTATGCGATTCTGACATGTACGTCGTTTTTATATGTAGGCGTTCTGATTTCTTTATTTGCGGGAAGCCAGACGTTTAATTATTTGATGGGTTCACTCGGCTATACCGTGCTGTTCATTTGGCTGATTATCGGGTTCGCCCATCTGAAATCAAGAAAACATGCAGCGGAACAGCCCGCTTATTACGTAAAATGGTTCCCGTACACGACATGGTTCGCGGTGCTTGCGCTTTTGGCCATCCTGATTGGCGTGATTGCCACGACTTCCATCGTCATCACCTGCATCACGGCGGCCATCTATCTGCTCATTACGGCTGCGTATCTTGTAAAAGGGAGACGCCAATAAATAAAAAACTCTTGCCCCGCGGCAAGAGTTTTTTTAATGAACGGCCTTTTTTTCTGGGGCCAAAGCAGGTGTTTTCAGCTTCTTCGGTGTCATATTCACCAAACAGATGCTTGTGACGATCAGAAGCAGTCCGGCCAAAAGGCTGACGGTCAGCGGCTCATGCAGGAAAATCGAGCTGACGATAATGGAAATGAGCGGGATCAGGAAGGTGTAAGAGGCAACCTTGCTTGCTTCCCCTGAACCGACAAGCGTAAAAAAGACGAGCCAGCCGAGCGCGATAACAAACACCGAAATGAATAGAAGGCTGAGAATGAACGGAGCTTTCCATTGAATCGCTGAAAAGCTTTCCGAAAAACTGCCGGAGCTGACAAGCAGCCCGCCGCCGATCAGAAGCTGAAGAGCGACCATCCAGATGGAGTCCACGCGTCCTCCCGTTCTTTTCATAAATACCGTGCCGAGCGCCCAGCTGACCGCAGAGCCTAATGCCAGAAGAATGCCGGCGATGGAAATATGGCCTCCGAAACCGGCTGCGCTGATGACGGCGACACCGGCGAAGCCCAGAATAAGACCGGCTATTTTTAAAGGAAACATCGGTTCCCCGAGCCACAGCCAAGAAAAAACGCCCATTAAGACCGGCTGGAAAAACACAATGGCTGAAAATAAGCCGGCGGGCAGGTAATTCAAGCCGACCGTTTGCAGGCCGTAAAATAAAGTGATATTTAAAATAGCAGAAATAAGATAGATCGGCCACGTTTCTTTAAAACGCAGCTTTTTAAAACGGGGCACCGCAACCATTAACAGCAGCAGTCCGCCGATCAGCGTGCGGATTCCGGCAAACAGAAGGGGCGGCGAATAGGCGAGCGCGGCCTTTGTCAGCGGCCAGTTAATCCCCCATACCGTGACTAAAAACGCCAGCATGAGAGCCGTCTGTATTCTCGAAAGCTGTTTCACGTCGTTCACTCCTTGTAGAACAATTCCATCATATGATACGGTAATCAGTAAGATAAATAAAATGAATCTTTTTTATAAGGAGCATAAGTAAAACGTTATGACGATTACACAACTGCGGGTTTTTGTTCAAATAGCTGAAACGGGAAGTTTTACAAAAGCAGGGCAGGCGCTGAATATGACGCAGCCCGCCGTCAGCCATGCCGTATCGGCGCTTGAGACGGAGCTCGGCATCAAGCTGATCATCCGGGAACGCCGCAACGGCTTAAGGCTCACGGACACGGGCAAAAAAATTCTCGTACATATCAGAGAGGTGCTCAAAGGCATAGAAAAAGCCGAGCAGCTGGCTGCCGCGGAAAGAGGGCTTGAACAGGGAACGATTCACATTGGCACATTTCCGGCCGCTTCCGCTTATTTCATTCCAAAGCTGATCAGCGTGTTTAAAAAAAGGTATCCGAAGCTTGAACTGGTGCTGCATGAAGGAACGGCGGACGAAGTGAAGGAGTGGCTGCAATCCCGGATGATTGATGCGGGCATTTTGCTTTTTCCGACAGAGGATATGGATTATTTCCTGCTGAAAAAAGACAAAATGGCAGCGGTTATGCATAGGGATCACCCTCTCGCCGCACGCCCAGCCGTAACAATAAAGGATCTGGACGGCGAACCGATGGTGGTCTGCGACGGCGGTTACACGTCGCCTTTTTCCGGCCTGTTTAAACAAGCCGGTGCCGAACTTTGCGCCGCCTTTACCGTTTTTAATGTCAGCACATCCATTAATATGGTGCGGGAGGGGTTAGGCATGGCAATCTTATCGGAAATGTCTATGGCCGGCAATCCTCTTCCGGAAGAAGTGGTGATTAAAGAGTTTACCCCGGATGTATTCAGGGAGGTGCAGCTGGCGGTTCCTTCTATAAAAGACGCCTCACTTGCCGCCAAGCTTTTTATTGAAATCGCCGAGGAGCTGTTCATCCGTAAGAAAACCGCCGCTGACTGATTGTTCGAAGATCATCGAATCAAATTGTTTAACTCACGGGAACAGCTGTGGTAAGGTGTGTGGTAGAGACCTTGTTTAAGATCTGCTTACACTAAACCATAAAGGAGAAAACGATGGCTGAACATACATTGAAAGATACTGCGTTTTCCGTATTGAATTTATCGCCGGTCGTACAGGGGGGGACGGTTGCAGAATCGTTCCGCAACAGCATGGATTTAGCGCGCCGCGCCGAGGAGTGGGGCTATAACCGCTACTGGCTGGCGGAGCATCATAATATAGAAGGAGTTGCCAGTTCGGCAACGTCAGTGCTGATCGGCCACATCGCCGGCGGCACGAAAAAAATCCGCGTCGGTTCAGGCGGCATTATGCTGCCGAACCACTCGTCGCTTGTGATCGCGGAGCAATTCGGAACCCTTGAAACGTTATATCCGGGGCGGATTGACCTCGGGCTCGGACGCGCTCCTGGAACCGACCAATTAACGGCGAGAGCCTTAAGAAGGAATATAAACAGCGGAGAAGATTTTCCGGAGCAGCTTGAAGAATTGAGAAATTACTTCAAACCGTCAGGCAATGTGCGCAACCAAGTCCGCGCCATTCCGGGCGAAGGGCTGGACGTGCCGATCTGGCTTTTGGGCTCAAGCGGCTTCAGCGCGCGTCTTGCGGGTGAGCTCGGACTTCCGTTCGCCTTTGCAGCTCACTTCTCACCGAAAAACACCGTGCCCGCTCTTGAGCTGTACCGAAGCTCCTTCCGCCCGTCAGACGTACTGGATAAACCATACGCGATGGTCGGCGTCACCGTCATTGCCGCGGATACGGATGAAAAGGCGGAGCATCTGGCGACATCGCATTATCAAAGATTTTTAGACCTCGTACGCGGTACGCCGAATCAGCTGAAACCTCCTGTTGAAGACATGGATCAAATCTGGTCGCCGTATGAAAAAGCGATGGTCAATGAACAGCTCAGTTCAACGATCGTCGGCGGACCTGATCGTGTGAAGGAAAAGCTGGAAAGCTTCATCCGGACAACACAGGCGGATGAAATCATGGTGAATTCGGAAAGCTTTGAGCATGCCGACAGAATGCGGTCGTTTGAAATTATTGCCGAATTAAAAAACAGCTGAGCAAAAAAGCAATGTGCGTGCACATTGCTTTTTTTATTCGCTGATCCGCTTTACGGAATTCCGGATAACGAGTTCCGGTTCGTACACGACGTTATCCTGCTTCGGTTTTTTATGTTCTAAGCTGTCGATGACGTATTTTGCCGCCGCTTTCCCCATAATTGATTTCGGATGCTTGACAGAGGTAAGCTTCACCTCGGAAATCTGGGCGAAATGTGAATCATCATAGCCCATGACTGACACGTCATCAGGCACCTTTAAACCGAATTCTCTGAGAAGATTAATCGTCTTCAGCGCAATTTCGTCATTGTAACAAAGAATGGCCGTCGGATGTGACCCGCTGTTCTGCTCAAGGGTAAGCTTCATTTTTTGGAGAAGCACGGTTTCTTTTTCCTCAGTTGTGTAAGTCACGATCATGTCCGGCGATGGAAAAATCCCGCGCTCCCGATGTGCCTGCAGATAGCCGTTCATCCGTTTGACGCCCTGCGTGTCATCTGCTTTAAAGATTCCCATAATGTGCGTGTGGCCGAGGGACATAACGTATTCGCAAGCCATCATGCCGCCTTTGACATCATTGACGGAAAAGCTCGGTGCGGCCAGCTCCGCATAAGAGGCGTTAATCATGGCAAACGGAATGCCGTTTTTCTCCAGATTGAGATAGTAGCCGATGTTGGGCGTCTGAAGCGCGCTTTTTGTGGGCTCGACAATCAGCCCGTCTATATTTTTGGACAGCAGGTTTTCAAGGCCCCGTCGTTCACTTTCTGTATTGTTGTTGGTGCTCGTCAGAAGCATGGAATAGCCCTGTTCGCTTAAATAAGATTCGATTCCCCTGATGATGCTCGGGAAAATATAGTCTGATATGTACGTTGTAATAACGCCGATCGTTTTGTTTGAATGCATGGCTGATTTCGCCGTGCGTGAAGCGACAAAGGTGCCTCCGCCCTGAACGCTGTACAGCAGTCCTTGCGAGACCAAATCCCCGATCGCTTTTCTGATGGTATGGCGGCTGACGCCGAACTGCTGCATCAGCTCATTTTCCGTAGGCAGTTTTTGATCCGGCTGTATTTTCCCTTGATTCAGCCAAGAACAAATTTCTTCTTTTACTTGAGCATATTTCGGTAGCATATCAATTCCTCCAAAATGTATACGGACAAATTCAAGTATAACATAGTAAGCCCTTTCATCAAGCGTCAAAAATAATTGACAGATTATGAAAAACTGCTTATTCTTTATTTGTACGTACTAATTTTCCTTATTTTTAGATAAAATTCTTTATAAGTACGTACAAATGTGACGGCGAAGATAACAAAGCCACACCAAACGCCGGCACTCTGATTTGTAAGCGTTTTTATTCTATTATACGCGGGAGGGTAAAATTCATGAAGAATCACCCGGCACCAATTGGTTCACATGTACCAGTCACTCGGCAGCATTCCATGTGGTTTGTCATTCTCATCTCATGTGCGGCCGGACTTGGAGGGCTTTTGTACGGTTATGACACGGCGGTGATTTCCGGCGCGATCGGTTTTCTGAAAGACTTGTACCGCTTAAGTCCTTTTATGGAAGGGCTCGTGATTTCAAGCATTATGATCGGCGGTGTTTTCGGTGTCGGTATTTCCGGATTTTTGAGCGACCGTTTCGGACGGAGAAAGATCCTGATGGCAGCAGCGCTTTTGTTTGCGGTGTCAGCGGTTGTCTCTGCGCTTTCTCAAAGCGTGTCTTCCTTAATTATCGCCAGAATTATCGGCGGCCTGGGAATCGGAATGGGCTCCTCGCTTTCTGTCACCTATATTACCGAAGCCGCTCCGCCGGCCATCCGCGGCAGTCTGTCTTCACTGTATCAGCTGTTTACGATATTGGGGATCTCCGGCACTTATTTTATTAACCTTGCCGTCCAGCAATCCGGTTCATATGAATGGGGAGTGCATACCGGCTGGCGGTGGATGCTCGCTTACGGAATGATTCCGTCCGTCATCTTTTTTATCGTGCTGTTTCTCGTGCCGGAAAGTCCGCGCTGGCTTGCAAAAGCGGGGCGCCGGAATGAAGCCCTCGCCGTGCTGACGCGTATTAACGGCGAACAGACCGCGAAAGAAGAAATCAAACAAATCGAAACGTCTTTACAATTAGAAAAAATGGGTTCATTATCTCAGCTGTTTAAACCGGGGCTGAGAAAAGCGCTTGTGATCGGGATTCTGCTGGCTTTATTCAATCAGGTCATCGGTATGAACGCGATTACGTATTACGGGCCGGAAATCTTTAAAATGATGGGCTTCGGGCAGAATGCGGGGTTTGTCACCACATGCATCGTCGGTGTCGTCGAAGTGATTTTCACCGTTATCGCGGTTCTTTTAGTCGATAAAGTAGGCCGGAAAAAGCTGATGGGGGTCGGATCTGCCTTTATGGCGCTGTTCATGATCTTAATCGGGGCATCCTTTTATTTTCATCTGGCGAGCGGGACGGCTTTAGTCGTCATTATATTGGGATTCGTCGCCGCTTTCTGCGTTTCAGTGGGGCCGATTACGTGGATCATGATTTCAGAAATCTTCCCGAATCACCTCCGTGCACGCGCCGCCGGTATTGCGACAATATTCTTATGGGGGGCGAATTGGGCGATCGGCCAGTTTGTGCCGATGATGATCAGCGGCTTAGGTCTCGCGTACACCTTCTGGATATTCGCCGTCATTAATGTTCTCTGTTTCTTGTTCGTCGTGACGATCTGTCCTGAGACGAAAAATAAATCACTAGAAGAAATAGAACAACTCTGGATAAAATGAAAGCGTTTTACGACAAAAGCCCGCTCCGGCGGGCTTTTGTCTGTCACCTTCATTCCGTTTCTGTATATAATGACTGTATCAAGGAGATACTGGTAAATGTTGCGAAGAATGTCGAGGAATTGACCTTTAACAGTTGAATTAACAATGTCACCCTGTTAAAATAATTAAAGAAAGCAGACATAATTTTTTTTGGCTATGATGGGACGTTTTTTGTCATAGCGGGACATTTTCTGTCCAGTATGAATAGGAAGGAACGTTTGAGTCATGAACCAGTTAATACAAGCTCAAAAAAAATTATTGCCTGATCTTTTGCTTGTGATGCAGAAAAGATTTGAAATCTTGCAGTATATCAGGCTTACTGAACCGATCGGCCGCAGAAGCCTTGCAGCCAGTCTCGGATTGACCGAGCGCGTTCTCAGAAGCGAGGTTCAGTTTTTGAAAGAACAGAATCTCATCGATATAAAAACAAACGGCATGACACTGACGGAAGAGGGCTATTCACTGCTTTCGATTCTGGAAGATACGATGAAGGATGTTTTAGGATTGACGCTTTTGGAAAAGACATTAAAGGAACGTCTTAATCTGAAAGACGCCATTATCGTTTCCGGAGACAGCGACCAATCTCCTTGGGTCAAAAAAGAATTAGGGAGAGCGGCCGTCGCATGTATGAAAAAGAGATTTTCAGGCAAAAATATCGTCGCTGTAACCGGCGGTACGACAATTGAAGCTGTCGCCGATATGATGACGCCGGATTCAAAAAACCGCGAGCTCCTGTTTGTGCCTGCAAGAGGCGGTTTAGGCGAAAACGTCAAAAATCAGGCGAACACCATATGCGCGCATATGGCGGAAAAAGCTTCAGGCACTTACCGGCTTTTGTTTGTTCCCGGACAGCTGTCACAAGGCGCCTACTCATCTATTATTGAAGAGCCTTCCGTAAAAGAGGTGCTTCACACGATTAAATCAGCGAGTATGCTCATTCACGGAATCGGCGAAGCTAGAACAATGGCGGAGCGAAGAAACACGCCTTTGGAAGATTTGAAGAAAATAGATGACAATCACGCGGTGACAGAGGCATTCGGCTACTACTTTAATGCGGACGGAGAAGTCGTTCACAAGGTGCATTCAGTCGGAATGCAGCTCGATGACCTCGGCGCCATTCCCGACATTATCGCGGTAGCGGGCGGATCATCAAAAGCGGAAGCAATTGAAGCTTATTTTAAAAAGCAGCGAAACACGGTTCTCGTCACGGACGAAGGAGCCGCAAAGAAGTTATTAAGGGATAACAGTCCCTCAATATAAATATCTCTCACTTATTTAAAGGAGGAAACAATCATGGCAGTAAAAGTCGGTATTAACGGTTTTGGTCGTATTGGACGCAACGTATTCCGCGCAGCATTAAACAATCCTGAAGTTGAGGTAGTAGCGGTTAACGATTTAACAGACGCTAACATGCTTGCTCATCTTTTACAATATGATTCCGTACACGGAAAATTAGACGCAGAAGTTAAAGTTGACGGCAGCAACCTTGTTGTTAACGGCAAAACAATCGAAGTTTCTGCTGAGCGCGATCCTGCGAAACTCAGCTGGGGCAAACAAGGCGTTGAAATCGTAGTTGAATCTACTGGTTTCTTCACAAAACGCGCAGACGCTGCGAAACATTTAGAAGCTGGCGCGAAAAAAGTTATCATCTCTGCACCTGCTAACGAAGAAGATATCACAATCGTTATGGGTGTTAACGAAGACAAATACGATGCGGCTAACCACCATGTTATCTCTAACGCATCTTGCACAACAAACTGCCTTGCGCCGTTTGCAAAAGTACTTAACGACAAATTCGGCATCAAACGCGGTATGATGACAACTGTTCACTCTTACACAAACGATCAGCAAATTCTTGATCTTCCGCACAAAGACTACCGTCGTGCGCGTGCAGCAGCTGAAAACATCATTCCTACATCAACTGGTGCTGCTAAAGCAGTTTCCCTCGTTCTTCCTGAACTGAAAGGCAAACTGAACGGCGGAGCTATGCGTGTGCCGACTCCAAACGTTTCTCTTGTTGACTTAGTTGCTGAACTGAACAAAGACGTAACGGCTGAAGACGTAAACGCAGCTCTTAAAGAAGCGGCTGAAGGCGACCTTAAAGGAATCCTTGGCTACAGCGAAGAGCCATTAGTATCCGGAGACTACAACGGCAATGCTAACTCTTCTACAATCGATGCTCTTTCTACAATGGTTATGGAAGGCAGCATGGTAAAAGTAATCTCTTGGTACGATAACGAAAGCGGCTACTCTAACCGCGTTGTTGACCTTGCAGCTTACATCGCAAAACAAGGTCTTTAATTCATAGCTCCCGGAAAGGGCCGGACTTGGTTCTTTCGGACAGAAACGCTATAATGAAAGCGGACAAGGGAAGGGGACGGACTCCCTTTCCCTTTTTCCATGAGGACCGGCTTTCAGAAAGCGCCGGATTGCTGCAGGACGTCCGCGTTTTGCAGTTTCCGCGGCACTTTCGTTTTCGGGGCCGCCTGCCCTGGCTCAGAAGACGATCTGCCCCGTGCCGAGAAGCTGCAATCTGCCCCGCGGCGGAAGCATCATGAGGCGGTTTCACGTTTCACGTTTTTCGTGCTATGTAAACCATTTTGAAGGAGGATCTCCTAAGGCATGAATAAGAAAACAGTAAAAGACATCGACGTAAAAGGCAAAGTCGTATTCTGCCGCGTTGACTTTAACGTTCCAATGAAAGACGGGGAAGTAACAGACGATACTCGTATCCGTGCTGCGCTTCCAACAATCAAACACCTTGCAGACCAAGGCGCGAAAGTCCTTCTTGCGAGCCACTTAGGCCGCCCGAAAGGTGAAGTGGTTGAGGAGCTTCGTTTAACTCCTGTCGCTGCACGCTTAGGCGAACTGCTTGACAAAGAAGTGAAAAAAGCGGATGAAGCTTACGGAGATGCTGTAAAAGCACAAATTTCCGATATGAAGGACGGAGACGTTCTTGTATTGGAAAACGTACGTTTCTACCCTGGTGAAGAGAAAAATGATCCTGAGCTTGCAAAAGCATTTGCTGAGCTTGCGGATGTATATGTCAATGACGCATTCGGTGCTGCCCACCGTGCTCACGCATCTACAGCCGGAATTGCCGAGCATCTGCCGGCGGTTGCAGGATTCCTGATGGAAAAAGAGCTTGACGTTCTCGGCAAAGCCGTGACAAATCCTGAGCGCCCGTTTACGGCGATCATCGGCGGTGCGAAAGTAAAAGACAAAATCGGCGTAATCGAAAGCCTGCTTGATAAAGTGGACAACCTGATTATCGGCGGAGGTCTTGCTTACACATTCGTAAAAGCCCTTGGATACGAAATCGGTAAATCTTTGCTTGAAGAAGATAAAATCGAGCTTGCAAAATCATTCATGGACCGCGCGAAAGAAAAAGGCGTGAAATTCTATATGCCTGAAGATGTGCTCGTTGCAGACGATTTCTCTAACGATGCAAACGTAAAAATGGTGCCGATCTCTGAAATCCCTAGTGATTTAGAAGCAATCGACATTGGTACGAAAACACGCGAAACGTATGCTGACGTTATCAAAAACAGCAAACTTGTCGTGTGGAACGGTCCGATGGGCGTATTCGAAATCGACTTGTTCGCTCAAGGAACAAAAGCGGTTGCGGAAGCATTGGCAGAGGCGAAAGATACATACTCTGTCATCGGCGGAGGAGACTCTGCGGCAGCCGTTGAAAAATTCGGCCTTGCTGATAAAATGAGCCATATCTCTACAGGCGGCGGCGCATCTCTTGAATTCATGGAAGGCAAAGAGCTTCCTGGTGTAGCTGCGCTGAACGATAAATAAAAACTGCTATAAGGAAGTGGAACAGATGAGAAAACCAATTATAGCCGGTAACTGGAAAATGAACAAAACACTCGGCGAGGCTGTCAGCTTCGTTGAAGAAGTGAAAAATTCCATTCCAGCAGCAGACAAAGCGGAAGCCGTTGTTTGCGCACCAGCTCTTTTCTTAGAAAAGCTGACTTCTGCTGTTAAAGGAACTGACTTAAAAGTCGGCGCCCAAAACATGCATTTTGAAGAAAACGGTGCGTTCACAGGCGAAATCAGCCCGGTCGCTCTGAAAGACCTTGGCGTGGATTACTGCGTCATCGGCCACTCTGAGCGCCGTGAAATGTTCGCTGAAACTGATGAAACAGTTAACAAAAAAGCGCATGCCGCTTTCAAACACGGCATTGTGCCGATCATTTGCGTAGGTGAAACGCTTGAAGAGCGCGAAGCCGGAAAAACAAATGATCTTGTTGCCGATCAAGTGAAAAAAGGTCTTGCGGGTCTTTCTGAAGAGCAAGTTGCAGCTTCCGTTATTGCGTACGAGCCAATCTGGGCAATCGGAACAGGCAAATCTTCTACAGCGAAAGATGCAAACGACGTCTGCGCGCATATCCGCAAAGTTGTTGCTGAAAGCTTCAGCCAAGAAGCTGCTGACAAGCTCCGCATTCAATACGGCGGCAGCGTAAAACCTGCAAATATTAAAGAATATATGGCAGAGTCCGATATTGACGGTGCTTTGGTCGGCGGCGCAAGCCTTGAACCGCAGTCATTCGTTCAATTATTGGAGGAAGGTCAATATGAGTAAAAAACCAGCTGCACTCATCATTCTTGATGGGTTCGGATTACGCAATGAAACAGTCGGAAACGCAGTCGCACAAGCGAAAAAACCGAATTTCGACCGTTATTGGAACCAATACCCTCATCAGACGCTGACGGCATCAGGCGAAGCAGTCGGACTGCCTGAAGGACAGATGGGGAACTCTGAAGTCGGACATTTGAATATCGGCGCCGGACGTATTGTGTACCAAAGCTTAACACGCGTGAACGTTGCCATCCGCGAAGGTGAATTCGAACGCAATCAAACGTTCCTTGACGCCATCAAAAACGCGAAGGACAACGACAAAGCGCTGCACCTGTTCGGTCTTCTTTCTGACGGAGGCGTACACAGTCATATCAATCATTTATTCGCGCTGTTAAAGCTTGCGAAAAGTGAAGGGCTGACGAAGGTGTATATTCACGGTTTCCTCGACGGCCGCGATGTAGGTCCGCAAACAGCGAAAACTTACATTCAGCAGCTGAATGAGCAAATCGAAGAAATCGGTGTCGGCGAAATCGCCAGCATTTCCGGACGCTACTACTCCATGGACCGCGACAAACGCTGGGACCGTGTGGAAAAAGCGTACCGCGCAATGGCTTACGGCGAAGGCCCGTCTTACAAGAGCGCGATGGATGTAGTGGATGATTCTTATGCGAACGGCATTCATGATGAATTCGTCATTCCGTCCGTCATCACAAAAGAAAACGGCGAACCTGTTGCGAAAATTCATGACGGCGATTCTGTGATTTTCTATAATTTCAGACCTGACCGCGCCATTCAGATTTCGAACACGTTTACCAACAAAGATTTCCGCGATTTCGACCGCGGTGAAAATCATCCGAAAAACCTGTATTTCGTCTGCCTGACTCACTTCAGTGAATCTGTTGACGGATATGTGGCTTTTAAACCGGTAAACCTTGATAATACGGTCGGTGAAGTATTAGCACAGCACGGGTTAAAACAGCTTCGTATTGCGGAAACTGAAAAGTATCCGCACGTTACGTTCTTTATGAGCGGCGGCCGCGAAGAAGAATTCCCGGGCGAAGAGCGCATCCTCATTAACTCGCCGAAGGTCGCGACATATGACCTGAAGCCTGAAATGAGCGCGTATGAAGTGAAGGATGCTCTTGTAAAAGAAATCGCGGCTGACAAGCACGACGCGATCATCCTGAACTTTGCAAACCCTGACATGGTCGGCCACTCCGGAATGGTCGAACCGACAATTAAAGCAATTGAAGCAGTGGACGAATGCTTAGGCGAAGTGGTTGACGCCATCATCGCTAAAGGCGGCCACGCCATCATTACCGCTGATCACGGTAATGCAGACATTCTGATTACAGAAACAGGCGAACCGCACACTGCCCATACGACAAACCCAGTCCCTGTCATTGTGACGAAAGAAGGCGTGACGCTGCGCGAAGGCGGAATCCTAGGCGACCTCGCACCAACGTTATTAGACCTTCTCGGTGTTGAAAAACCGAAAGAAATGACCGGAACATCTCTAATTCAAAAATAAGCGTAAATCAAAAGGAGAGACAAACTCATGCCATACATTGTTGATGTTTATGCACGCGAAGTCCTTGACTCCCGCGGCAACCCGACAGTTGAAGTTGAAGTATATACAGAAACAGGAGCTTTTGGCCGCGCATTAGTGCCAAGCGGAGCTTCTACAGGTGAATACGAAGCGGTTGAGCTTCGTGACGGCGACAAAGACCGTTACCTTGGAAAAGGCGTGTTAACTGCTGTTAACAACGTAAACGAAATCATTTCTCCAGAGCTTCTCGGCTTTGACGTAACAGAACAAAACGCAATCGATCAGCTTTTAATCGAGCTTGACGGAACTGAAAACAAAGGCAAACTCGGTGCGAACGCAATCCTTGGCGTATCTATGGCTTGTGCGCGCGCTGCTGCTGATTTCTTACAGATTCCTCTTTATCAGTACCTTGGAGGCTTCAACTCAAAAACGCTTCCTGTACCGATGATGAACATCGTAAACGGCGGAGAGCATGCTGACAACAACGTAGACATTCAAGAATTCATGATTATGCCTGTAGGTGCGCCTAACTTCCGTGAAGCGCTTCGCATGGGCGCTCAAATCTTCCACAGCCTGAAATCAGTTCTTTCTGCTAAAGGAATGAACACAGCTGTAGGTGACGAAGGCGGATTCGCTCCGAACCTTGGTTCTAACGAAGAAGCGCTTCAAACAATCGTTGAAGCAATCGAAAAAGCCGGCTTCAAACCTGGCGAAGAAGTGAAACTTGCTATGGATGCTGCATCTTCTGAGTTCTACAACAAAGAAGACGGCAAATACCATCTGTCTGGCGAAGGCGTTGTGAAAACATCTGCTGAAATGGTTGACTGGTATGAAGAAATGGTTTCTAAATACCCAATCATCTCTATCGAAGACGGACTTGACGAAAATGACTGGGAAGGACATAAACTTCTTACAGAGCGTCTTGGCAAAAAAGTTCAGCTTGTCGGTGACGACCTTTTCGTTACAAACACGAAAAAGCTTGCTGAAGGTATCAAAAACGGCGTAGGCAACTCTATCCTGATCAAAGTAAACCAAATCGGTACATTGACTGAAACATTCGATGCGATCGAAATGGCGAAACGCGCGGGCTACACTGCCGTTATCTCTCACCGTTCTGGTGAAACTGAAGACAGCACAATCGCTGACATCGCTGTGGCAACAAACGCAGGACAAATCAAAACAGGTGCTCCGTCACGTACGGACCGTGTTGCGAAATACAACCAGCTTCTTCGCATCGAAGATCAGTTGGCTGAAACTGCTCAATACCACGGTATCAACTCTTTCTATAACTTGAATAAGTAATGAAAGAATGCCGGGAGATATTCTCCCGGCTTTTTTTTATGCCTTCGCACTTTTCCCTCCTTTTTCATCATTTTCATTTGGTCAATAATGTTCATTTTTTTCCTTTTTAAAGGAATCATTGTCCATCAATCGAAAGGAAGAGGTGTAATAAGAGGAGGGATTTTGATGAAATTTTCATTTATGTCAGCCGCGGTGGCAGCAAGTGTTATATGGGGCGCGTCTGCCGGACCGCTGTCCGAAACCGATGCTCATTCAACAGTGAAGGCGCCGGTTTTTGATGCTGACGAGGCATTGGACACCATGCATGCTCTGAGTGAAACCATCGGACCGAGGGAAACGGGAACTGCGAAAGAAAAGGAAGCGGCTGAATACATATCGAATCGCCTGAGGGCTCAAGGCGCCGCTGTCCAAGTACAGACATTTCAATTGAAAAAGTATTTTTCAGGTTCAGTCACAGCAGGAGACCATGAATTCCCGCTCCGCTCCGCTGATCAATCCGCTGTTGAAAAAGAGCTGAGAATAGAGGGCGGGATCTTTGACGGCGGCCTCGGATTACGCGATGACGTAACGGGAGCCAAAGGAAAGATTGCAGTAATCCGTGAGGGGAAGATCCCCGTTTCGCAAAAGATAAAGCATGCCGAACAAGCGGGAGCCAAAGCAGTCATTATTTATAATCAGGCAACAAAACCGCTTGCTGTCCGCCCGCACAGCGGGAAAGGAATAACAATACCAGCGGCGGGTATGAAAAAAGAAGACGGTGAAGCATTGCTGCAGGAAAAGCAGGCAGTCATTCAGTTTAAAAATTATAAAAACCGAACCTCACAAAATATCATAGGAACTCGCAAATCGGCACAGGCCAATCCTTCTGATGCTGATATTATTTATGTCACAGCGCATTATGACAGCGTAAAAGGAGCGCCCGGAGCGGACGATAACGCCTCAGGCACATCTGCCGTTCTGGAAATAAGCAAGCAGTTTACACACATACCGAAAGATAAAGAAATCCGTTTTATCCTGTTCGGTGCAGAAGAATTATGGTCTGCGGGTTCATCTTATTACGTCAGTACACTCACGAAAGAGGAAAGAAAGCACAGCCAGGCCAATTTTAATGCCGATATGATTGCGACTGACTGGAAAGAAGCGAGCCAAATGTGTGTCACCACTCCTGACGGCAGGGAAAATCCGAGTGTCCGGTATGCTGAAAAAGCGGCTGAACAATCCCGGCTGGTCAAGCCAAGCCTGATTCAGCTCGGTTACTCAGACCACGTCTCTTTTTATGAAGCGGGAATTCCGTCGGCTAACTGGATTTGGCTCAGCCCAGATACACATGAGCCGGGGCCCTGGTATCACACCGAGAATGATAATATGAAACATATCAGCAAAGAACGATTAGAGAAAGCGGGAGCACTCGTTACCGGAGCTGTAACGGAGGCTATGAAAGAATAAAAAAAACAGGCTGCGGCCTGTTTTTTTTATTGTTTTCTGTTTATTCTTTCAATTAGGGGAGATTTTCTCACTTGTTACCAAATATGTACCATTTAACAGGATTTTATTTTATGAATAAAAGAAAAATAAATATATAATACCTAATTTATAAAAGGATATAAAACCCATTCAACAAATTTTAACTTTTGTTATAATTGCGATATCGATCGATATTTGTATTAAATTGTAAAAAACGATACTCTTTTCTATCTATTAGGGGGCGAAAAATGAATACTGTCACAAAAGAAGCCAGCAACCTTGGTCAAAAACGGCTGTTACATCTGATTGAAACGAAGCAGGCGATTGTAGGCGTGTTAGGCATGGGATATGTGGGATTTCCTCTTGCACTGGAATGTGTTGATAAAGGATACAATGTTATCGGATTCGACAAAAACAGTGAAAAGGTTTCCTTGTTAGCCGCCGGAAGCAGCCATATTCAAGATATAGAGGACGACAGACTGAACTCTGCTTTACAAACAAAACGATTTCAAGTCAGTGCCGACATGTCGCTTATCCAAAAATGTGACATCATTGTGATATGTGTGCCGACACCCCTGAACAAAAAAGACAAGATCCCCGATTTATCCTACATCGACAGTGCAGTTGACAGCATGATCGCTTATGGAAGACAGCATCAGCTTTTAATTTTAGAAAGCACCACCTACCCTGGAACAACTAAAAAAAAGATTGCCGAAAGAATGACATCAAGCCGCCGCATGGAAATAGGAACAGACTTTTTTACGGCTTATTCACCGGAAAGAATCGATCCGGGCAACAGTCAATATGAAGTATCAGATATTCCTAAAGTAGTCGGCGGGATTACACAGACTTGCACAGAACTCGCCTCAGCGTTTTACAGCACCATCGTTACCAGCATTCACCCGGTCACCTCACCCGAAGTAGCTGAAACAGCTAAACTCCTAGAGAATACCTATCGTTATGTCAATATAGCTCTCATCAATGAAATGGCGCTTAATTGCCGTGAACTCGACATTGATATATGGGAAGTCATCTGCGCGGCGGACACGAAGCCGTTCGGCTTTCAAAAATTTATCCCGGGCCCCGGAGTCGGGGGCCATTGTATCCCGATTGATCCTTTTTACTTCAAATGGATTGCGAATGAAAAAGGGCTGCAGACAAAATTAATTGATCTGGCGGACGAAATCAATTCTAACATGCCGATTTCTGTCTCTGAATATGCCCTGAAACTGGCGGGCAAAGACAAATGCAGCATTTTAATAATAGGAGCCGCCTATAAAAAAAATACAAATGATCCGCGTGAATCCTCAGTGTTTACGATAATGGAAGAATTGATGGACAAGGGATGCGCGATTGATTATCATGATCCGTTTATCAGCAAGATCAGCTTGAATGACGGAAGCCGCAAACAATCTGTCCCTTTCACAAAAGAACAAATCAATCAATACGACGTCATCATCATTCATACAGATCACGATGTGATTGACTACAGTATTTTGAAGGATGCCTCACCGATTATCTTTGACACAAGAAATGTATGCAGGGAAAAATCAGCCGACAATTGCAGAGTTGTCACTTTATAGGAGGGAACGGTCATTAGTAATCGATTTATCTCTTTTCACAGACCTGATATGACAAACGAAGAAATCGCAAGCGTCACCGAAACAATTCAATCGGGATGGATTTCGAAAGGCCCGAAGGTAATAGATTTTGAAAAAAAGCTGGGAGAGTTTATAGGAGCCGAACACGTCATCAGCTGTAATTCAGGAACCGCTGCATTACACATGGCTTTATTGGCGCTCAGTGTGGGAGAAGGCGATGAAGTCATCGTGCCGAGCTTCACGTTCTGTTCCAGTGTCAATGTCATCCTGCACGCCGGAGCCGTTCCTGTGTTTGCGGATATATGCGAGAAAAATCTGTGTGCAGATCCTGAAGATGTCAGGAAGAAAATAACGCCGCGCACAAAAGCGGTAATTGCGGTTCATTTTGCCGGCTATCCGGCTGGTCTGGAAAACTTGCAGTCCATTTGTAAAGAACACGGTTTATACCTGATTGAAGACGCCGCTCATGCGCTCGGTACAAAATATAACGGAAGTATGATCGGCACCCACGGCGATGCGGTGTGCTTCAGCTTTTACGCTACCAAAAATATTACAACGGGGGAAGGCGGAGCCCTCGTCATGAAAGACGAACAGGCCGCAGAAAGAGCGAGGCTGTACGGCTGGCACGGCATCACAAAAAATGCCTGGAACCGGTACGGTGAAAAAGGCAGCTGGAGATACGACGTTTTACTGCCGGGTTTTAAATATAATATGACGGATATTCAGGCCGCACTCGGTCTGGTTCAATTGAAACGCGCAAACGAAATTCAAGAAAAACGGGAACAGATCGCTCAATTTTATGTACGTGAACTGTCAGGCCAATCTGACAAAGCGGCGCTTCCGCTTTCTGACATTCCAAACGGCATAGCGCACTCATGGCATTTATTTATTTTACGGATTCGAGAAAACGGCGGCATGGACAGAGATCTGTTTATTGAGAAAATGAAAGAAAAACAAATCGGGCTGAGCGTGCACTTTATTCCCGTGCATATGCATCCTTACTATAAAAAACATTTTCCTGCTGAGCTTCCGGTAACTGAACGTGTTTTCCGGGAGATCGTATCACTGCCTCTTTACAGCCAATTATCAGATGAGGATTGCAGCTATATTGTCAAGTCTATAAAAGAAGTTTTGACTATCAGCCAGGAGGTTGGATCATGAAGAATATTGCGATTATCGGAGGGGCCGGTTTTATCGGAAGCGAACTGGCGGCATTATTACAGACCAAAGGGTATCACACCATTATTGCAGACCAAAAGAAGCCGGCTTTTGACACTGAATACCGCCACACGGATATCCTTGACCGGACGTCGCTGCGCGAATCACTGCGGGGAGCGGATGCGGTTGTCCATTTGGCGGCAATGGTCGGAGTGGACAGCTGCCGAAGCAATGAAGAAGACGTCATACGGGTCAATTTTGAAGGAACGAAAAACGTCGCTGAGGTATGCGGTGAATTGGGAATCAGCACGCTTCTTTTCTCATCGAGCTCAGAAGTATTCGGAGATTCACCTGATTTTCCTTATACCGAGACGAGCAGAAAGCTTCCGAAATCGGCTTACGGAAAAGCCAAACTGCAATCAGAGGAATATTTAAGAGAACAAGCTTCCGATAAACTTCATATTCGGGTCGTCCGGTACTTTAACGTATACGGGCCGAAACAGCGCGAGGATTTTGTCATAAACAAGTTTTTCAGCCTGGCCGAGAATGGGTCAGAGCTGCCTCTTTACGGAGACGGCGGACAAATACGCTGCTTCAGCTATATCAGTGATATCGTCAACGGAACTTATCTCGCGCTCGTTCATGAAGGAGCCGTCTTTGAAGACTTCAATATCGGGAACGACCAGCCGATCACGATAAAAGAACTGGCTGAGAAAGTCAATGTGCTCTCAGGCAGAGAGAAGGATAACTATCTGTTTAAGAAGCTCGGTGAAGACGGCGTAAGAGGAAAAGACATCGAGATTTTTAAACGGGCGCCATCAATCGAGAAGGCGAAACGTCTGCTCGGATATTCTCCGAAAGTAAGTCTGAATGAAGGCCTGGAGATCATTAAAAATGAAAGACAAAAGCACAAACTTTCACTTTCCTAAAAACCCGGAAGAGGTCAAATATCCAATTTATCCGGGTCAGTTGTCAGTCAGGAGCCGTCTGCGCGCAGTGAAACACTTGCTTACGGCTGAACAAAGCGGACTGACTGAAAAACTGGAAAAACGTTACGAAAAAGGGGTTGTGCTGACCTCCAGCGGGAGTGCGGCACTGGTGCTCGCATTAACTTATTCGGGAGCCGGGCGGGGAAAAGAAGTGATTTTCTCATCCTTCAGCTGCCCGAATGTCATTGATGCCGTGCTGCAATCCGGTGCGACGCCTGTTTTTGCGCAGCTGGATAAGCACCTTTCCTTATCGTTCGAGGATGTCAAAAAAAAAGCGACGCGGCAGACGTGTGCGATTATCCTCACGCATGTATACGGCCGGAGAGAAAACACCGCAATCATTGACTGGGCGAAGGAAAATGGAATTGTTGTCATTGATGATGCCGCTCAAGCCATGTTTACAAAACAAGCGGATACATTTGCTGGCGGTCTGGGTGATTTCGGCGTTTTAAGCTTTGGTCCGTCAAAGCCGCTTGCGAGTATCGGAGGCGGTGCGTTAATTGCGCCGAAAGAATTGCTGCGGCAAAACGCAAATCCCCCGATGGAACGGCGCAGCCAAGTGACGGCTGACTATCGCTTCTATATCAGAAATCAAAGAATACAAGCTGTTATGAAGCGGAAACGGCATCATCCCGTTTCATATATTTATAGAAAAGCGGGCGTGATGCCTTCCATGAAAGCCACAAAGCTCGAAGCTCTGCCGGATAAACCGGCTGTTGTACCGGTGCTGCGCATGCATCCGGCAAGGGAAGCCATAATTGACGATCAGCTTTCACGTATGGATCAGCTTGTAACAGCTTCATTCCAAAACGTGGAGGCGGCAGGAGAAATCTTTGCAAAGGCGGAAGAGACATACGGCATAAGAATGATCCAGCCTCAAGAAGGGGAACATCTGAATTATTTAACGATCGTATTTCCCCGGGATGAAGAGCGGTACGGGTGTTCCGTTTATTTAGCTGAAAGAGGCATCCAAACATGCTGGAACTATCTTCCTCTCGAACGTATTCCGATTTATGAAACATATGCGGGAGATGGAGAGGAAGATCCGCTTTGGAAAAGAGTTCTTTCTCTGCCGTTTAAACCGCCTCTGCGCCAAGAGCAAATCAGATATATAGCCGAATCCGTTTTATCATATTGTGAACAAAAGAATAAGACTGAATAGTGGTGATAACTATGCAAAAAACAGCAGTATGCACGACCCGCGAGGCATGGGATCGGGCCGCTGACATGTATCAGGCGGGATTGTTTCAAAGCTATGATTGGGGAATCCTCATGGAAGAGCTTCCCGGCACGTCATTTCACCCTGTCAGACTGACAACGGACGGAGGACAAGTAATCTATCTTCCGCTTTTTGAACAGAAGGGCGTATTATCCGGCAATATGATCGGATACGGCGGCGTTATTTCAGATCGCCCCATCTCATTTGCATGGCTTCAAAGTGAAATCAAGGCCATATTCGGCCGGAACATATCCCGGATGCTGATTCCGTACGGTCAGACTTCTTTTACAGAAGAAAGCGGAGAAGTGTGGACGGAGAAGGCGACACAGATCCTTACGCTTCCGGACACGTTTGACGAACTTTGGACGGGCATTTCCGGAAAAGCCCGGACGGCAGTCAGATACGCTGAAAAAGAGAACACGGTCACCCGTCTGATCGGGCGAAAAGAACTTGGAGCGTTTTATGAACTCTACAAAGAACATACGGCGGCAATCGGCGCGGCTTATGTCCTGAGTGAAGGTTTTTTCCAAAAGCTGCTTGACCTATTTGCGGACCGGATGTTTTGGATAGGGGCATATCAGGAGGAAACGCTGATCAGCAGCAGTATTTTTCTCTATGACCGCTCCCATTTCTATTATTGGCAGAATGTAAACAGCCCGGCGGGAAAAAAAGCGCAGGCCTCTTACTTATTGATGCGTGACGCCCTGCAATTCGCCATTTGCCGCAAGCTTCAATGGGCTGATTTTGGCTATTCACACAGTAAAGAAATCGCGAGACCGAAACGATATTGGGGAGCTGAAGAAAAACAATGCCGACTTTTTGCGAAAACGGAATGAAAACAATAAGCGGCCATCAATCCAGTTATCTGCCATGGTACGGTTTTTTTGAAAAAATGTATAAGTCGGATCTGTTTGCCATTCATGACACAGCTCAATTTGAAAAAAAAGGATTTCTCAACCGCAACAGAATCAAAACGCCGCAAGGCCCCAGATGGCTGACGGTGCCTTTGCAGATGAAACAGTATAAAGACATAGAGCTTCGGAATATGAAAATCGATCAGACACAGGATTGGCAGAAAAAACATTGGATGGCAATTAAAATGAACTATGCGAAAGCCCCCTATTTTGAGCGCTACCAGCATTTTTTTCAGGATGTCTATCAGCGGGAGTGGGAATATCTCCATGATTTGAATATGCACATTATTGAATTTTTCCGAAAAGAGCTCCGTATTGAAACGCCGATGTGTTATGTTTCAGAGCTTGAATGCCGGAAGGGGAAAAAAAGCGATTTTGTTTTAGCGCTTTGTCAGGAGCTTGGGGCGGACCGTTATTATTCAGGCAGTCAGGGTTCCGACTATTTAATAGAAAGCGATTTTGAAAGAAACGGAATTGTCATTGAGTATCAGCAGATCAGACATTTTGGCTATCCTCAATTATTCGGGGAGCATATCCCTCACCTCTCCGTGCTTGATATGCTGATGAACTGCGGTGCGGATACAGCCGAAATGTTAGTCAAAGGAGGGCAATATGATGAAAGTAATGGTATTTGCAGCGCATCCCGACGATGAAATTATCGGCGTCGGCGGCACGCTCGCCAAACATGTCCGCCAGGGTGACAGCGTGTCGGCGGTCATTATGGCGGAAGGCAAGTCATCAAGAAAAACCGATTATGAAAAGCCGGAAGAGTCCGTTATGGAGCATTCTCATCAAGAAACGGAACAGGCGCTCAGCACTCTGGGCATCCATGATTTTGTCAGATTGAACCTTCCTGATAACAGAATGGATTCAATGGATTTGCTGGATGTCGTGAAGGAAGCGGAGAAACAAATCAGCCGTTTTCAGCCTGACATTGTGTATACCCAGTACGGGGGTGATATTAATATTGACCACTCCGTCGTATTCAGAGCGGTCATGACGGCAACCCGTCCGCTTCCCGGCCATACGGTAAAACGGGTTTTTGCCTATGAAACATTGTCTTCGACGGAATGGAATTATTGTCAGAAGGATCAGTTTCATGCCAATTTCTTCGTTAATATTGAAGACGAGCTTGAAACGAAATTGAAATCAATGGCGTGTTACGGCTCGGAGCTCAGAGACTTCCCTCATCCCCGTTCTTTGCAGGCGATAGAACATAATGCCCATGTGTGGGGAGCAAAATCGGGTTTTTCCGCTGCGGAAGCGTTTATGCTTGTGAGAGGGACATGGTGACTGTATTATGATTGCTCAAATTCCGTTTTTCGGACTTGATCCGAAGCAAATCGATGAAAAATGGGTGGAAGCGGGATACGGTCTGGAAGCGAATATTTTTGACGGCCGTTCCTTTGAGGAAGCGGATTACAGCAAAACATTCAATCAGACGCTGGAATATGCAAAACAGCTTGATCCTTCATTATTGACGCTGCATTTCCCGACAGATCACGCCGATTATGTGCATGAAGAACAAATTAAAAAACAGCTTTATCACTTTGCGGAGCTTGCTGTTAAATACGGCGCCAAAGGCATAACAGTCCATGCGAATCAATTTATGACGGTTGAAGAATTTCAAGTCTATGACCTGGAGGGCAACCGTAAAAAAATCGTTGAATTTTTCGCAGAGTTTGATGAGCAGCTGAAAGGAACGGACATTTGGATCGGTGTGGAAAACCTTCCGATCATCGGGAATCTGGGAGAGGATTTTGATCCGATTTTCATCTACCCTGAAGATTTTACAGAACTGGTTCAGCTGGATCTGAAGCATGTCGGTATTACGTGGGATCTGTGCCACTGGGCGATTACCTATCAGACTCACTTATCTTCAGCGCTTATGTTCAGAAATGACCAGCTGAGATACCCGGATTTCTTTCAGTTTCTTTCGATAAAAGAGAGCATTAAGCATTATCACTTCAGCTCATTTCGCCAGCTGGCGTTCCCGCATGGCGATGTCCGCTGCTTTGAGGGCCGCCATCCGAGTGAAGGGACAATCGCTGAAGAGCTGCTCAGACGGGCTGCCGATACTTTGCAGGAGCTTTATCGGAATCAAGATACCGGCATTGTATTTGAGGTGATGGAAAAGGATTATACAAAAAGACGTGAATCATGGAGAACGCTGGAATGGTTCGGCGGTGTTTCTGATGAGGATGAAAAAAGGGCCTGATATGACGTATCGAACACCGAACTATGCAAAGCTTTGGTGTGCCCAGGTGTTTTCTTCAGCAGCGGACGGTGTCTGGCTCATTGCCCTGCCGCTGTTAGTATTAGAATTGACCGGCAGCAAAATTCTTGTCGGTGTTATCTCTTTTATCGAACTAGTGCCCTTGACATTCGGAGTGCTGGCGGGACCGCTGATTGATTTATTCCGAAAAAAGTCGATCTTGTATTTGTGCAACACGGGCCGGGCCGTCATTATGATCCTCTTGGCGGTGCTCAGCGCGAACGATTTATTAACCGTGTGGATTGCCGGGGTGTGCGCATTTTGTTTATCACTGCAATCAATGCTGTTTGCTCCGGCGAAAGTCGCCATCATTCCGCTGCTCGTCCGCAAACAGCATCTTGATCAGGCGACATCTCTGATCAATACGAGTGACTTGATCGGACTCATTGTCGGAAAATTGATCAGCGGTATCATGATTGCGGCTATTCCGTTCGGACTTCTGTTTGCCATAAACGGAACTGCTTTTTTTATCTCCGCGGTATTGATCACATTCATTCGTATTTCAGAACAGCCCGGTGAAAAAAGCAACGGCGCTGAAGATCTAAAAGCCGGATACAGAATGCTGAAAGGAAATACGGCATGGATGACATCGGTCGGATACTTTTTCGTCGTGAACCTCGTCATTGCCGGTTTCATTTCAGTAATGGGGCCGATTCTTGCTGTGGAGCGTTTTCAGCAGAACTATTCTGTATGGTTTGCCGTCATGTATTCAATGTTTCAGGCGGGAATGCTTTTGGGCAATCTGGCCGTATTTTTCAAATGGAATACAAAACGCTTGAACCGGCTGTACCCGCGGACGTTAACGGCATCGGGGCTGCTCATTATGCTGCTGTTTTTTCCCCTTCATGGGTTTGAGTGCATCATCTTCCTGGTGCTTGGCATCATTATCTCGTATATTGATGTGCAAACGGTGCTGTATTTCCAAAAGACGGTTCCGACCGCATATTTCGGAAGAGTCTTTGCACTGATTTTTTCAATTGTAAAAATGGGAGAACCGCTGTCGGCCGCTGTCTACACAGGGCTTCTGCTGTTGATGAATGCGGACTATGTTTACGCAGCGGTCGGACTGACCCTTATGCTCGTTTTTGCTATTTTATCAGTCAGGCAAGGGAGTCAAAGAAATACAGAGAAACAAGCGGATCAATCTGTCTGAACTTTATACGAAGGGGCGCCGATATCAGCCGGCGCCCCTTTTTATCATAAGTCCAAATAAAGCCTTATCATATCCCGGCATTGAATGCCGTTTTCAAAAATGTCTTCATCATAATGCCTGATAAAAAAATCATGGTCGACAGCCTGAATGCGGAATCCGCATTTTTGATAGAGTGACAGCTGATGAATACTCGAATTTCCAGTGCCGATTTCAATCGTGTCAGCTCCCGATTGTCTTGCTTTTTCAATGGCATCCCGCACCAGAAGCTTTCCAAATCCCCTGTTCTGCAGCGATTCTTTTACTGCGATGTTTACGATTTCTATAGTCTTAGGCCTTGTTTGCAATAAGACATAAACCCCTGCAAGCTCGTCTGATGCCCAAGCCGTATAGCATTCGCCTCTTGTAAGATAATCATCGACAATCTCCCTCGACGGATCGGCCAGCAGTAATAATTCATACAGCGCTTCATCCGGCTCTGCGGCTTTTCGGATGCTCAATTTTTGCATGTCTGTTTCTCCTCCTTCATTGTGATCGACAGCTATTTTTTCAAAATAACTCCAAAATCATTCTACTTTATTATAAAATATGAAACATAGGAAAAGTTATACAAGTTTTGCAGATTGAATAGGAGGAAAGTCATGTTTTTTTGTAAGTATTGCGGCCAGCAGAACAATGAAGAGGCGCGTTTCTGTAAAGAATGCGGAAAGCCGATCGGGAAAGGAAGCCGACAGGCGGCTGAAAAAGCGGCTGAACCTGCATCACAGCCGAGAAAGCCCATCCCTAAAAAAACGCTCTTCCTATGGGGAGGCATCGCTGCAGCGCTGATCTTATTGATTGCCGCATATAAAACCGGAGCCTGGCTGACATCGGAAAAAAGGCTCACGGATCAATTCGAACAGGCGGTTCATGACGGGGACACGAAAAAGCTCGCTGCCCTTCTCACTCCTTCAGACAAAAAACTGAAGCTGAATGAGACCAATGTCAAACCGCTCCTTGCATACGCAAAGAAACACGATGAACTGCTGGCATCGCTTCGCGGCGATTCGTCGGAAAAAGATGCCGTATACGTCAAAAAGGAGGGAAAAACCCTTCTCTTGTTTGACCATTACGAGCTGAAAGTAGATCCGGTTTATTTCCGCATCACAAGCAATTATAAAGGCGCCGATCTTTATATCAACAGCGAGAAAACAGGCACGGTCAAAAAAGCCGATGAAACCCAAACATTCGGCCCGTACGCACCGGGTGTCTATACGGCGGAAGCCAAGCTGAAAAATGATACGGTTGACGTTGTCAAAAAGCGAGAGGCGGAGGCAGCCGGCAGCCGGAATGTTGAGTTTAACCTGCCGCTGGATGCCGAGGATGTGACGTTTACTCCGGCAGACAGCTTCAAAAACGTGAAAGGCGATCTGCTGATAAACGGCAAGTCCGTTCATAAAGATCCTTTTACATCGGTTACATACGGCCCGCTCTTAACTGACGGTTCCATGACGGCAGCCGTGGAGGCTGATTTTCCTTGGGGGGAAACGAAAACCGCCGATGTTCCGATCAACAGTACTGATATGGAATTAACGCTTATCCCGGGTCAAGATACACAAAAAACAATCATGGACACGATTGTCAAAACAACGAAGCAGTATACGAAAGCCATGGCAGACGGGAATACTGATCAGATGACCGAGGCCGGTTCAGCGTGGAAAGAGCAGACGAAAGAAGTAGTTTCCGGCATGAAGAGTTCCGGCACTTTTTTGAAAGATCAGTATAAAGAGACAAGCTTTGATCTTGATTCATTTGCGATTTCTCAAGAGAACGGCCGCTGGCAAGTAACCGTTACAGGTAAAGAGCTCCATCAGTCGGCGTATTTCGACGGGAATACGAAACCAGATATGGAAGAGTCGGAACCGAGCTATCATTATGTACTCTCATATGATACAAAACATAAAAAATGGGTTTTTGAAAAAGCTGATCCAGCCTCAGATTCTTCTGGGACAAATGTAAAAAAAATAAAAAACGACCAGCCGAAGACCTACACATCCGCATGGGCATCATCCAAAGGAAACACAGCTTCAGGCAGCCTTACAAATGAACAAGTCACATCGTTTATGGTTGATTATCTGACAAACCAATCAAGTGCTGTCAGTCTTAACAATTTTGCCATCATGGCGGGTAATTTAGAAGAGGGAAGCCCTTTGTATGCTGATCAGCAGAAACTGGTCAAAAAACTGTACAGCGAGGGAACGACAGAAGTATTTAATGAAGTAAATGTAAAAAGCTTTTCGCAGAACGGTTCCCGTCTGACGATTCATACGTACGAGGAGTTTTATATTACGAAAGCCGGCGGCAGTCCAAAGCTCAGAACATATAATTGGACGTATGGCGGCGTTGTGAAAGACGGAAGAATTTATTTATCATCCATTCAATAAAAAAATCCCCGCGCCACTCAGGCAGCGGGGGTTTCCGTTTTTAAAAGAAAAAATAATTCATGAGTTCTTTTATATAATGCTTGATCGTGAATTGAAAGGTTACGCAAATGATCAAATAGATGATGATAACAAAATAAGTGATATCCGCCTTAGCCGTAAGCTGATGCTGATAGCTCGCCAGCATGAGCGGGGGCACGGCAAACGCCGCTCCTAAAAGACCGACGGCCAGAATGGTAAAGCAAACGGTTGTGTGCAGCAGCATAAAAATGAGTGCGAGAAGCAAAATAGCTGTAAACGGAATCAAAAATGCTCCGAATCTGGACAGCGAATCTTTAAACGGCACCTGCGCGCCGCCTGCTTTTAAAGCGATAAAAATCAAAAGATATAAGCAGAAAACGCATAATGCAAAGGTAAGCGCCGGTTTGATCACAACCGCGGTAAAACTGACGTCACGAAAGCCGTCTGATAAAAGAATATACAGCATAATCGGCGTCACCAGGCAGAAAAGCACCATGTTGATAATACTGCTGACAAGCTGTTCGCCGCCTGTCGTTTTACATGTCTGATACGGTTTCTTTAAAACATCAAGCACGAATAAGGCAAATTGCTTTGAAGCCTGTTTAGCGGCGGCCCCGGCTTGCGCTGCCTGGCCCTGCATTTGGCCTGCGCCTCCCTGTCCGGGCTGGGGCGCCCCGCACTTTTCACAAAACTTTCCGCCATCCGTTTGATGGCCGCATTGAGGACAATACATTATAAAACTCCTTTTACATGAAATATAGGGATTTTGTTCAATATTTACATTATAAAAGAAAAAAGGGCGGATGTAACGGAGATTTCTAAAGATATACAATTCAATATCTCTATTATTTGATATTAGAGAAAAAGTACCCGTTATGGTAGAATTTTAATGGAACTATTGATTCGGAGTGATAGAGGAAATTAACAGATGCTTAAAAAATTAAAAATGCTTTATCGGCTGCTGAAATTCGGCAAACACTTATGGAGATAGCACATGGAAAAAAACCGTCCTGAAAAGGGCGGTTTTTTTTCTTTTTCCGGATCGGCCGGCTCAGGTTACAAAAAACAGACCTCCGGGTAAGAATCATGCATAAGAAACAGCGGAAAACAAAACATAAACCAATAACGGCAAGCCATAAGGAGGTACGCATGTTTTCATTTATCATTCATGTCTTCATTTCCCTGTTTGCAGTGTCCAATCCCATCGGAAACGTGCCGATCTTTCTTTCGCTGACAGAGGGGTACCCGGAGAAAGAACGGACAGCGATCGCACGCAAGGCTTCCGTGCTGTCGTTTATCATCTTGGCGGCCTTTTTAATCTTCGGCCATCTGATTTTTAAACTGTTCGACATTAACATTCATGCTTTACGTATCGCGGGAGGCATTTTTATTTTCGGCATCGCTTATAATCTTCTGAACGCGAAACAATCCCACGTACAGTCCCTTCACCATGAAGAGAAAGGGGAAAGCAAGGAGAAAGCCGATATTTCCGTGACGCCATTGTCGATTCCGATTATTGCCGGTCCCGGTACGATCGCAACGGTCATGAGCCTGTCGGCCGGCCATGGCGGCATCTTCCATTACATCAGCGTGCTTATCGGCATTGCGGCCGTCATCGCGATGACGTTCATATTCTTTCACTATTCATCCTTCATCAGCAACAAGCTTGGGAAAACCGAAATGAATGTCATTACCCGGCTGATGGGACTGATTTTGGCGGTGGTGGCGATCGGCATGATCGGCGCCGGCCTGAAAGGCATGTTTCCGATATTGGTTTCCTGAACTGAAAAAAAGCAGCGCCCGGTTATGTTCGAGTGCTGCTTTTTTCTATTTTCGGCACATGCTGAAACACTTCTTCACTCTCAAAAAATTCTATCAAACGGCTCAGCCAGTCATAATAATGGAGCCAGTCCGTCAGTTCGTCCAACAGCTGACGGGCTTTTTCTTCAATGCCGGGACTGAGGTTTTCCGATTCCAGAAGCTCAGTCAGTTCGCGGTTCAGCTTTTTATACAGCATTTTGTTTTTGCTGACCGTCTTTGTCCAATTTGCCGTAAACAGGGAGATAAACGTCTGGTAATAATCACGCTCCACGTCGTAAAGATCTTTCCGAACGCCTTTTTCAAACACTTTTTCAGCCAGATTGGCATCGGTCATCTCACGGACTACCTGGCTCATTCTCGTTTTGCTCATTCCGGTCGCCTCTGACAGCTCATTTAACGTCATCGGCTTTCGGTTCATATAAATAATACCGAGCACACGCCCGAGGGTGGCCGGCATTCCGAATGTATGCATATTCTCGGCGATTCTCTCAATGAGATGCTCTTCAGCATGACTGATGATATCAAGAGCGTTTTTTTCCACAGCTGATCATCCCTTCACTGGCTTTTCATGGAGACAATATATCATATTTTTTACAGTTGTTGAAAAAGACAATGCGGCAGGATATGCGAGCTATCGGGAGAGATTGTAAGAACCTCCGCATTATCAGCGGGATAACATGAAATAATACGTATATTATATATAATTTCAACACATTGTAAACTTTTTATTTTATAAATTTCATCTTATAATAAAGATTATACTTTTCAGAAAAATAACGGAACCCTTCGGAGGTGCACGGATTGCTGAGATTAGAAAATGTTTCAAAAGTCTATAAAGGCGGTAAAAAAGCTGTCAACAGCATTGATTTAACTATCGAAAAAGGCGAGTTTATTTGTTTTATCGGGCCGAGCGGCTGCGGTAAAACAACGACGATGAAAATGATTAACAGACTGATTGAGCCGTCATCAGGAAAGATTTTCATTGATGGCGAGAATATCATGGAGCAGGACCCTGTGGAGCTGAGACGGAAAATCGGCTACGTCATTCAGCAGATCGGACTTTTCCCCCATATGACCATTCAGCAGAACATTTCCCTCGTGCCGAAACTGCTGAAATGGCCGGAACAAAAGCGGAAGGAACGGGCGCGTGAGCTATTGAAGCTCGTCGATATGGGCCCGGAATATTTAGACCGCTATCCTCACGAACTGAGCGGCGGACAGCAGCAGAGAATCGGCGTGCTGCGCGCCCTGGCGGCGGAACCCCCTCTTATTCTCATGGATGAACCGTTCGGAGCGCTTGATCCGATTACGCGTGATTCGCTTCAGGAAGAATTCAAAAAACTGCAAAGAACGTTGAATAAAACGATCGTATTTGTGACCCACGATATGGATGAAGCCATTAAGCTGGCTGACCGGATTGTCATTTTAAAAGGGGGAGAGATCGTTCAGGCCGGCACGCCTGATGACATCCTCAGAAATCCGGCTAATGAGTTTGTCGAAGAATTTATCGGCAAAGAACGGTTATTGCAATCAAGACCGGACATTGAACGCGTCGAGCAGATGATGAACAAAAAGCCTGTCACCGTTACGGCGGACAAAACACTTTCGCACGCGATACAGGTGATGCGGGAACACCGTGTCGATTCCCTGCTTGTCGTTGATGACCTGAATGTGCTGCAAGGATATGTCGATGTCGAAATCATTGATCAGAACCGGAAAAAAGCGAGCCTCGTCGGCGACGTGCTCCGCTCTGATCTGTATACGGTCGAGCAGGGTACACTGCTTCGCGATACCGTACGCAAAATTTTAAAGCGGGGAATGAAATATGTACCCGTCGTTGATGAACAAAGGCATTTAGTCGGGATTGTCACGAGAGCGAGCCTTGTCGACATCGTTTACGATTCAATCTGGGGCGAGGAAGACCAGCTGGTGACAGGCTGACAGGGGAGGAACTCTTACAATGAATGAAATGATCAAGTTTTTGCAGACGAACGGCGGAGAACTGTTATATAAAACGTGGGAGCATTTATACATTTCGATCATCGCCGTTATATTAGGCATTCTCGTCGCCGTACCGCTCGGAGTGGCGCTGACGAGAATGAAAAAGGGCGCAGGCGCCGTCATCGGCGCCGTCAACATTGTGCAGACCTTGCCGAGTCTTGCGATACTGGCGTTTTTTATCCCGCTGTTAGGGGTGGGAAAGATGCCGGCGATCGTCGCGCTGTTTTTCTATTCGGTGCTGCCGATTCTTCGAAATACGTATACCGGCATTCAAGGCGTAAACAAAAATCTATTAGAATCGGGAAAGGGCATCGGGATGACCGTCTGGGAGCAGATCAGGCTTGTGGAACTGCCGCTTGCCATTCCGGTGATCATGGCGGGCATCCGCACATCCACCATTTATCTGATCGGCTGGGCGACGCTTGCTTCTTTTATCGGAGGCGGCGGACTCGGAGACTATATTTTTATCGGCCTGAACCTCTATCAGCCTGAATATATTATAGGCGGCGCCGTGCCTGTCACCATTTTAGCCATTATCATTGATTATCTGCTTGCGGTGACGGAACGGAAGGTGACGCCGAAAGGGCTGAAAGGACTGAAGGAAGTATCATAAGGAGTTGGCTGTTTTGAAAAGAAAACAAACGAGATGGATGTGCGCGCTGGCGCTTTCGGCTGCTCTGCTTTTAGGCGGCTGTTCCCTGCCGGGGCTTAGCGGAGCCTCCGATGATACGATCAAAATCGGGGCGCAAAGCATAACGGAATCCGAAATTATCGCCAATATGCTCGCACAGATGATTGAGCATAATACAGACTTGAATACGGCATTAATTAAAAACCTCGGATCGAACTATGTCCAGCAGCAGGCGATGCTCGGCGGTGAAATCGATATCGCCGCGACGCGCTACTCAGGAACTGATTTGACAAGCACCCTCGGCATGGAAGCGGAAAAAGACCCGGAAAAAGCGCTATCCATCGTTCAGAAAGAATTTGAGAAACGCTTCCATTACAAATGGTTTGATTCTTACGGATTTGAAAACACGTACGCTTTTACCGTCTCGAAAGAGCTTGCGGAAAAGGACCATTTAGACAAAGTGTCTGACATTAAGAAGCATGCGGATCAATTTAAGCTCGGCGTAGACAATGCGTGGCTGAAACGGAAGGGCGACGGCTATAAGGGCTTTACCGACACGTACGGCTTTGAATTCGGCACAACCTATCCGATGCAGATCGGACTTGTATACGATGCCGTGAAAAACGAAAAAATGGACGCCGTCCTCGCCTATTCAACGGACGGACGGATTAAAGCGTACGATCTGAAAATTTTAAAAGACGACAAGCAATTTTTCCCGCCGTATGACTGTTCGCCGGTCATTCCCGACAGCGTGCTGAAACAGCATCCGGAACTGAAGGGCATTGTGAATAAACTGATCGGCAAAATCGATACGGAAACGATGCAGGAATTGAATTACGAGGTGGACGGCAAGCTGAAAGAACCGTCCGTCGTCGCTAAAGAATTTTTGGAGAAACATCATTATTTTGAATAAGAAATGAGGTGGGGCAAATGGAAGTGCTGCAGCAGCTCGGCACTTATTATTCTCAAAACGGCGCCTATGTGCTTCAGGAGTTTTACCGCCATTTTCTCATGTCGGTATACGGCGTTTTATTTGCGGCGATCGTTGGGATTCCGCTCGGCATCTTCATTGCCAGATACAGAAAATTAAGCGGCTGGGTATTCGCGGTGACAAACGTGATTCAGACCGTGCCGGCGCTTGCGATGCTTGCGGTGCTGATGCTCGTCATGGGGCTCGGCGCCAATACGGTGATTTTGTCGCTGTTTTTATATTCGCTTCTTCCGATCATCCGGAACACGTACACGGGAATCGCAAGCATTGAACACGCTTATCTTGAATCGGGTAAAGCGATGGGCATGACCAAATTTCAAGTGCTCCGCATGGTGGAGCTGCCGCTTGCGCTCGCCGTCATCATGGCGGGGCTGCGGACGGCGCTTGTGATCGCAATCGGCATTACGGCAATCGGAACGTTTGTCGGCGCGGGCGGACTCGGTGACATCATTGTCAGGGGATCAAACGCCACGAACGGCACCGCGATTATTTTAGCCGGCGCCATTCCTACGGCGCTGATGGCCGTTATCGCAGATCTTGTGATGGCGTGGCTGGAGCGGTCGCTCAGCCCGGTGAAGAAGAAAAAACGAACCAAAGCGCCGAATGCGGCATAAGAAAAAAACGCCTTGCGGGTCAGGGCGTTTTTTCTTATGGCTTCGGAACATGCTTGAAAATTTCTTCGCTTTCGAAAAACTCGATCAGGCGGCTGATCCAATTGTAGTAATCAAGCCAATCCTTTAATTCTTTCAGCAGTTCGTTGATTTTTTCTTCAGCTTCTTCTGTCACGCCGTTTTCAAGGGCGGCTGTCAGTTCGCGGCTCAGCTTTTTATGCATCATTTTATTTTTGCTGACGACCTTGCTCCATGTGGCCGTAAACAGCGTAATAAAGGTTTGGTAATAATCCTGCTCGACATCGTATAAATCTTTGCGGACGCCTTTTTCAAACACTTTTTCCGCCAGATTGACATCAAGCATTTCACGGACGGCCTGGCTCATTCTCGTTTTGCTCATGCCGGTCGCTTCTGATAATTCAGTTAAGGTCATCGGCTTGCGGTTCATATAAATAATGCCTAAAATGCGCCCCACTGTTGCGGGCATCCCGAATGTATGCATATTTTCAGCGATTCGTTCTATCAAATGATCTTCAGCTTGTTCGATTACGTGTAACGGATCTTTCTCCAACAGTTTCAATCCTTTCAGTCAGCAATTCCGATGTCAATATACCATATTTTTAAACCGGCGGAAATGCTCTTACGAGAGAATTTGGCAGTAATTCGAAGCAATAAGAAGAACTTTGCCGGTCAATACGGGTAAATCAGCGCTTACACATACTTTATATATAATATGGACAAATTGTAAACTTTTTATTTTATAAAGTTTAATTTATAATGGGAAACGTTCAATTGTCTGAAAAGTTAAATACGAATTTAACAAATTGAATAAACTTAATTGTGGAGGTGTGGGTATTTGCTGACATTAGAAAATGTCTCCAAAACGTATAAAGGCGGAAAAAAAGCAGTTAACAGCATCAATCTGAATATCGCTAAGGGCGAATTTATTTGTTTTATCGGACCGAGCGGCTGCGGCAAAACGACGACGATGAAAATGATCAACCGCTTAATTGAACCGTCCGAAGGCAGAATCTTGATTGAAGGCCGGAATATTATGGAACAAGACCCGGTGGAACTCAGGAGAAGCATCGGCTATGTCATTCAGCAGATCGGGCTGTTTCCGCATATGACCATTCAGCAGAACATTACTCTCGTTCCGAAGCTTTTAAAGCATCCTGTCGAAAAACGGAAGGAACGGGCGCGGGAGCTTCTAAAGCTCGTTGATATGGGACCTGAATATTTAGACCGTTACCCTCATGAACTGAGCGGAGGACAGCAGCAGCGAATAGGTGTATTACGGGCACTTGCCGCAGAGCCGCCGCTTATCTTAATGGATGAACCGTTCGGGGCGCTTGACCCGATTACGAGGGATTCCCTTCAAGAAGAATTTAAAAAACTGCAAAAAACCTTACATAAAACCATCGTATTTGTTACCCATGATATGGACGAAGCCATCAAGCTTGCGGACAGAATCGTCATTTTGAAAGCGGGAGAAATCGTCCAGGCCGGAACGCCCGATGAAATTCTCAGATTTCCGGCGAATGAATTTGTAGAGGAGTTTATCGGCAAGGAACGGCTGATCCAATCATCCAGCCCTGATATTGAGCGCGTGGAGCAGATCATGAATCCCGATCCTGTAACGATAACACCGGAGAAAACGCTGTCATCCGCCATTCAGCTGATGCGCGCCGAGCGGGTGGACTCGCTGCTCGTCATTGATGAGAAGAACGTTCTCCAAGGTTATGTCGATGTGGAAATGATTGACCGCAAACGAAGACAGGCGGCACTCGTCGCGGAAGTGCTTGAGCGGGACCTGTACACGGTCAGAAGCGGAACCCTGCTTCGCGACGCCGTTCATAAAATTTTAAAAAGAGGCATGAAATTTGTGCCCGTCATTGATGACGCCGGCTGTTTAACGGGAATCGTGACAAGGGCCAGCCTCGTTGACATCGTCTATGACTCCATTTGGGGAGAAGAGAATCAGCTTGCGGTAATGTCATGAGGAGGATTAATTTTATATGAATGAGACCGTGCAATTTTTACAGGCAAACGGCGGAGAGCTGCTTTATAAAACATGGGAGCACCTGTACATCTCATTAATTGCCGTCATGGCGGGCATTCTCGCTGCCGTGCCGCTCGGCATCGTGCTGACAAGGATGAAAAAAGGTGCCGGTGCCGTCATCGGCATCGTCAATATCATTCAAACCTTGCCGAGCCTGGCCATTCTCGCGTTTTTTATTCCGCTTTTAGGGGTAGGAAAGGTTCCGGCGATTGCGGCGCTGTTTTTCTATTCAGTGCTGCCGATTCTCAGAAACACGTATACGGGGATTATCGGCGTCAACCGGCATCTTCTTGAATCAGGAAAAGGGATCGGCATGACCGCATGGGAGCAGATCAGGCTTGTAGAGCTCCCGCTTGCCGCCCCGGTCATCATGGCGGGCATCCGGACATCCTCGATTTATTTAATCGGCTGGGCGACGCTCGCCTCCTTTATCGGCGGAGGCGGACTTGGAGATTACATTTTTATCGGCTTGAACCTTTACCAGCCGGAGTATATTATCGCAGGCGCCGTTCCGGTCACGATTTTGGCGGCCGCCGTCGATTACGCGCTGGGGCTGACGGAACGGAAAGTTACGCCTGACGGGCTGAAGGACTTAAAGAACGCTTCATAAGGAGGAGGTCTCTCATGGGGAAAAGATGCAAAAAACGGCTGCTTGCATTCGCCTGTATCGGCATGCTGCTCCTTGGCGGATGCTCGCTCCCGGGATTGAGCGCCGCATCGGAGGATACCATTAAAATCGGTGCGCAAAGCATGACCGAATCAGAAATCATCGCGAGCATGCTCGGACAGATGATTGAACATCACAGCGGCTTGAAGACATCCGTTATTAAAAACCTCGGCTCAAATGCCGTACAGCAGCAATCTTTGGAGAACGGTGATATTGATATCGCCGCTACGCGCTATACAGGAGACGCGCTGACGGGCACGCTGCGCATGGAGCCGGAAAAAGACCCGGACAAAGCGCTGCGGCTGGTTCAGGATCAATTTCAAAGCAGATATGATATGAAATGGTTTGATTCCTACGGCTTTGATAATACATACGTCTTTACCGTTTCCAAACAGCTTGCCCGCAAATACCATTTAGAAACGGTATCCGATGTCAAAAAAGAAGCGTCTCAACTTAAATTCGGCGTTGACAACTATTGGATGAAGCTGAGAGGCAATGGATACCAGGATTTCATGAAAACATACGGAATGGCATTTGAAGGCACGTATCCGATGCAGATCGGCCTTGTGTATGACGCGCTGAAAAGCAGGAAAATGGATATCGCGCTCGCTTATTCCACCGACGGAAGAATCATTGCTTACGGACTGAAAACGCTGAAGGATGATAAGCGGTTCTTTCCTCCGTACGACTGTTCACCCGTCGTACCGGATCGTGTATTAAAAGAGAATCCCGAACTGGAAGGCGTGATCAATAAAATGATCGGCGCGATTGATACAAAGATGATGCAGAAAATGAATTACGAAGTTGACGGACAATTAAAAGAGCCGTCAGTCGTGGCCAAGGAATATTTAGAAAAACATCATTACTTTGAATAACGGAAAGGAGATGTTCGGATGGACACGCTGAGAGAGCTGTTTACGTATTACGTTCAAAACGGCAGCTATGTTCTGTATGAGTGCTGGAGGCATTTTCTCATGTCAGCGTACGGCGTCGTTTTCGCCGCCGTTTTCGCCATTCCGGCGGGAATTGTGACAGCCAGGCACAAGCGTCTCTCCGGCTGGGTGTTTGCTGTGGCGAATGTGATTCAAACTGTTCCGGCGCTGGCGATGCTCGCCGTCCTGATGCTTGTCATGGGACTCGGTGCCAATACGGTCATTACGGCCTTGTTTTTGTATTCCCTTCTGCCGATTCTCAGAAATACGCACACGGGCATTATCAATATTGAGCACGCTTATCTTGAGTCGGGAAAAGCGATGGGCATGACGAAATACCAAGTGCTTCGCATGGTGGAGCTGCCGCTTGCGCTTTCAGTCATTATGGCGGGTCTCCGAACGGCGCTCGTCATTGCCATCGGCATCACGGCGATCGGCACCTTCGTCGGCGCAGGCGGCCTCGGCGATATGATCGTCAGAGGATCGAACGCGACAAACGGAACCGCCATTATTCTGGCGGGCGCCATTCCGACCGCGCTGATGGCGGTGGCCGCAGATCTGTTGATGGCGTGGCTGGAACGCGCGCTCAGCCCTGTGAAAAAACAAAAAAGAAAGCTGCTTGTGCGCTCAGCCTCATGAAAAAAAGCATTCTTCCGCGTGAAGAATGCTTTTTTTATTTCTTGATTAAATTTTGATATCTGCGCTGTAACGTATGACATATCAAATAACAAAGCAGAGGGGTAATCATATGAGCAACATCTTAGAAACGAGACAGCTGCAAAAATCATTCGGCAGACAACAGGCAGTGGCTGATGTGTCTCTATCGGTTAAGCGCAACAGTATATACGGGCTGCTCGGTCCGAACGGCGCCGGAAAATCAACGACTCTTAAAATATTGACCGGCATCTTGCGGCAAACATCCGGCGAGGTTCTGTTCGACGGGCATCCATGGAAGCGCGAAGATTTGAAAAACATCGGTTCCCTGATTGAAGCGCCGCCGCTTTACAGCAACCTGACAGCCGCTGAAAATCTGAGAGTCCGCTGCGTTATGCTCGGACTGCCTGAGTCAAGAATTGCTGAAGTGCTGGAAATCACGGGATTAACGGGGACCGGAAAAAAGCGCGCCGGCCAATTTTCCATGGGAATGAAACAGCGGCTAGGCATTGCGTTAGCATTAGTAAACCGTCCGTCGCTCTTAATTCTTGACGAGCCGACAAACGGATTGGATCCGATGGGTATTCAGGATTTGCGGGAATTTATCCGCTCCCTGCCCGCACAGGGAATGACGGTGATTTTATCAAGCCACCTGTTATCTGAAGTCGAGCAGATCGCAGACCATATCGGAATCATCAGTGACGGCGTTTTGGGATACCAGGGAGAAATCAGCCGGGAAGACGATCTGGAGCAGCTGTTTCTCGAGGTTGTCAAATCAACACGGGAGAAAGCGGGGACAGGAAAATGATTCAGTACATGCAAGCGGAACACCTTACATCTAAAAGAACATTTATCAGAAAGCTGATCATTTTGATTCCGCTTCTGAACACGGCTTTTTCTTTTCTGCTGAATACGGCTTATTTTATGACGGGCACGTTCAATTGGTGGGCGGTTATTTTCATGCCGCTCATGATTGCTCTAATGTGCGGTTTATCTGTTGAAAAAGAGAAAAAATCTGCGCATGACCGTGCTGTGTACTCATTGCCGGCAGATTTAAAAAGCATATGGCTCTCAAAAATAAGCATGATCGCGCTGTATTCACTCCTGTCGCAAATCGTCTTTTTCATCATCATGTTTTTACTTGGCCTTGTGTTTCCGGGAATTGCTGCGCTGCAGCTGAAAGGCGTTGAAGCAGGCTCCCTTTTATGGCTGACGACGCTTTGGGAAATCCCATTGTGCTTATGGATTGCCAGACAGTTCGGGTTTACGGCAGTCATCCTCGTGAATATGATCGCCGCCTTTGCTTTGGGTATTGTGCCGGCGTCCGGTTCATTGTGGTGGCTGAGTCCGTGGAGCTGGTCAGTCCGGGTGATGTCACCGATTCTCGGGATCCATCCGAACGGAATTCAACTTCCCGCAGACAGCGGCTTATTAAACGGAAACGTGATTTTTCCGGCTATTATTCTTTCTATCCTTTCTTTTATCGCAATAAGTTTGATTTCCGCCGTGTCTTTTGCAAAAGGGGGAAACCGGTCATGACCGTGCTTTTGAGATCTATGTGGGCCGATGTATTAAAAATGAAGCGCACGCCGCTCATATGGATGCATGCTGCGGCGCCGGCCGTATGCGCAGGATTTTTCCTTTTGTATATGTATGGAAGGGTTCAGGATTCTTATATACTGTACAGCGTCTTTTTCAGCGCAATTGCTGTTTTATACCCTTTATTAATCGGTATTGTCTGCGGCATGTCTGCCTCTGTTGAGGAGCAGGCGGGGCATTTTCAGATGATGCTGGCGGTGCCTCATTCTAAAATCGTCAGTTTTGCGGGCAAGCTGCTGCTGTTGCTGCTGTTGAATGTGTTATCGATAGGTCTCGCCATCTGTCTTTATTTGGCGGGGATGAAGTTTGTTCTTCACATCAATGATCTCCCGTACCTTCTTTATTTAATAGGAGGGGCATGGCTGATTGCAGGCAGTATTCCGCTTTATATGATTTCTTTTTTTGTCGGCATGAAGTACGGCATGGGGCCGGTCTGTCTCTTAGGGGGAGCGGGTTTATTAATGGCTTCGCTGATGAATACGGGATTGGGCGATATCATCTGGCGTTTTTTCCCGTGGGCATGGAGCGTGCGGCTGCCTGGCCTTGAAGGACTGCTGCATTTTGACAAAGTCAAAAAAGACTTCCTCCCTTATGTGAGATACGATATGAGATTCGGAGAAATAATGTTATATTTTTCTATAATGATATTATGTCTGGCCGGCCTCTATTGGTGCAAAAGATGGGAAGGGCGGCGTTCATATGAATAAAGGCAAGGAGCGATTCGGCCGGTGGCAAACATTTTAGCGGTAGATGATGAAAAAGATATTCTCGTTCTGATCAGAAACATTTTACAGCGTGATCAGCATACAGTAACGATTCTGGAAAAAGCGGAGGATCAGTCATTGGATTTTTTTCAAGGCTATGATTTGATTCTTCTTGATGTCATGATGCCCGGAACGGACGGGATTGAACTCTGCCGGCGGATCCGGCCGCTGGTGGACAGCCCGATCCTGTTTTTAACGGCAAAGTCTGACGAAGAATCCATTGTGAAAGGACTCATGACAGGCGCTGATGATTACATCACAAAGCCGTTCGGCGTAAAAGAATTGATGGCAAGGGTAAATGCGCATGTCAGAAGGGAAAGTCGGGAAAAGCGTCAGACGAAACGTCTGATATCAGGCTTCATGTTTGATTTTGACAATAAAGAAGTATGGTTGGATGACCGGAAACTGCCTCTTACGAAAAATGAATATAAAATCGTAGAATTTCTGGCACAGCATAAAAACAGAACATTCTCACGTGAACAGATTTACGAGGAAGTGTACGGCTTGGACGGCGATGCGCTCTATTCAACCATTACGGAGTTTATCAGAACCATCCGGAAAAAATGTAAAGAACACGGGGCTGATCCGATCAAAACGGTGTGGGGTGTCGGATACAAATGGGAATAGCAAAAGGAAAATCCAGCATCCGCAAAGAGCTTGTCAAGTTTACCATCACGCTGTGTCTGAGCACGATGGGAGTGGCAGCATTATGCGTCGCCTTAAATGCTGTCGCTCTGAATGCCGGAGCGATCCTGCCGGCAAATTACAGCGAGCATGAGGCGGAACAGATCAAGCCCCGCCTGAAATCGGCGGAAAAGATAACAGAAGACATGATTCCCGACGGTATGACATACGCCGTTTTTGATAAAAAAACAAAGCGGATGACGAAAGGAACGATGACAGAAAAAGACGCGGCCAACGCCAGAAAAAAGATTCAGCATCAGCCGTATTTTAATTATGCCCAAAAAGGGTTTATGGTAGTTGATCGGAAAGATGAGTATGGCGTTCTCCAATATTCGCTCAGGTCGGAATTTCAGTCACCGCTGTTAAGGCGCTATCTGCCGAATTATGAATGGACGGGTCTTGCTATTCTGATCACTTTGCTTCTTTTAACCGTGTTTATCGTGACGACGCGTTTCGCGAATCAGCTGAGACGGCATTTCAGCACACTCAGTTCCATTACGGCAAGCATTCAAAAACAGAATTTAAATATCAATCCGGAAAGGTCACGTATAAAGGAATTTGACGATGTCATTGATTCTCTGCTGAAAATGAAAGACGCGCTTCAGGCATCTCTGGCGGCGCAATGGGAGGCGGAGCGGATAAAAAAGGAACAGATCGGCGCGCTTGCGCATGATATTAAAATTCCGGCAACGATCATTAAAGGAAATGCCGAGCTGCTGCAGTTAACAGAACCTGATGAGGAGCAGACGGAATACACGCAGTATATCCTTGATGCCGGAAACAAAATCGAGCAATATGTCGGGCAGCTGATTCAGCTTTCTAAAGCGGAGGAGGCAGTTGCCGTTCATCTGGAATATACCGATCTCAGAGAGTGGCTTCAGAACATATATCGTGACGCAGCGGCGCTTGCGGGGCCGAAGCAGATTGATCTCGTCCTCAGCGAACAGGGAATTGACCGAAAAGAAGCGCCGATCGATCACGAACTGCTCCGCAGGGCGGTCATGAATATCGCGGCGAATGCCGCCGACTATACGCCGGAAGGAGGAGAAATCCGTGTGGACGTCCTATGCACCGATACCGCCCTCAGTATTGCCGTATCTGACAGCGGCAGCGGGTTCTCGCAGGAAGCGCTGAAAAGAGCGACACAGCTTTTTTACACGGAAGATAAAAGCAGACATTCGGCGGGGCATCACGGCATGGGACTTACATTCGCCCATCATGTCGTACATCTTCATCACGGGGAATTGATACTTGAAAATAAGAAGTCTGGAGGTGCCCGGGCGGAAATTCAAATTCCGCTGGAAGGCATCAGACAAAAACAAGCCCTGCACGCATGAGGGCTTGTTTTCCTGTTTAAGAAAGGAAAAAATAAAAACGGCTGTCCGTTTGAGAGATCAGCCGCTTATGCGGAAAAGAGTTTATCAGGAAGGATCAATCCATTGTGAAGACCACTTGGATATCTCCTCTAAAATAGGGGCTAATGCGCAGCCTTTTTCCGTTAAAGAATACTCAATGCGGACAGGCGTTTCCGGAATGACTTCCCGTTTGATCACACCTTCTGTTTCAAGTTCTTTCAGCCTTTCTGACAGAACTCTGCCGCTTAAATTCGGAAGCGCTGCCTCAATCTCACTGAAGCGCTGCTGTCCGTTCAATAGCTGAAAGACGATAAGAGCGACCCAGCGTTTACTCAAGATGTCGACTGCCTTTTCAAATCTGGGACACATTTCTGATTGCTTCATGCTTTTTCACCTCGTCTTCTGCTATTATACCGCAAAATCCGAGGGAACGTATGTCTGGCGTTTGTTAAGTTGGGGAGGGTTTCAAAAAGAGGATGAGGAATCCGGGGAGCGCTTTTTCGCTTCAGCCGCGATAAAATCAAAGTATTTGCTGACGCTTTCAATATCTTCTTTTGTGAAGTGCTGCCATTTTTTGCTGTCAAACAGCGGCAGATGCTCCGCGCCTCTGGCAACGGCTGTCTGATAGATAGCGTATATGGATTGATAGCTCTCAGGGGCCTCGCGGATTTCCTCCTGAAATGACTTGATGTGTCCGGCCCGCGCCATTAACTCCTCGTACGGAATTTTTAATGTGTCCGCCAATTTTTTAATGGTCGCGGGTTTAGGAATGCCGCGGTGCCCGTTTTCAATTCTGGAAATGGTCGCCGAGCTGACGCCGGAATAGACGGCAAGCTGATTAACGGTAAGCTTCCGGGCGCGGCGCAGCTCTCTTAATTGCTTTCCGAATGTGTTCATTAGGATCGCCTCACATGTGCAAAGTCATGAGTCTTCATTTGTTCTTTTTTTGGCTTCCGCGGATAAGAACGCAAAGTATTTATCAAGCAGAACCAAGTCTTCTTTCGACAGGTGCCGCCAGTTCTCCCGCTCCAAAAGGGATAAATCATGCAGCTCATACGTTTCGGCTTTTTCCAGCAAGGTGCAGCCCGTGTCGTACGAGACTCCCGTTTCCTGAACGGTCTCTATGTATCCCGCCGTCTGCATCAGTTCCTCGTACGGGATTTTTAACGCATCTGCGAGCTTTTTAATGGTTGCAGGTTTCGGCACCCCGCGTTTGCCGTTTTCAATCCGCGAGATTCCCGCGGCACTGACGCCTGAATACGTTGCCAGCTGGTTCACTGTCAGATGCCGTTTCTCCCGCAATGTCCGTAATTGTTTCCCGAAGCTTTCCACAGTTCTTCCCCCTCCCGCGGTCTATTTATATTCTAGTATGTTTATTGACTAAAGGGAATAGGCAGGCTGGAAAAGTATTGACAAAAGTTAACAAAAGCCGTATGGTTATGTATAAGAAAGAAAGTATTTGACAGAACGGAAGGTGAAGAAAGTGGTCGAAAAGATACAGATCAGAAGAGATTATGTGCTGCAATATATGGTCAATAATGACTACTCGTTAAACCAGCTCGCCCTGGAGATCGGAATATCTCCCGCCACACTGAGCCGTGTACTGAATGGAGAGCGGAGGCCGGGCCAGCTGGTCATCGGAAAAATGCTCTATTACTTTGACATGAAATTTGAAGATCTTTTTTACTACGACTTTGTTGACAAAAGTCAATAACAATTGAAAGACAAACACATTTCCGTTTTTTCTGACATGATGTGTACCGATACGGCGTGACATGCCCTTGCTTTTCATGTAAAATAGAAGCAATGTAGGCCAGTCAGTCTGGAGGTGTATGGGATGCACACATTATTGATTACTTTATTGGTTATCGTCAGTATTGCACTTATTATTGTCGTATTGCTTCAATCCAGCAAAAGCGCCGGTTTATCGGGTGCGATTTCAGGCGGGGCGGAGCAGCTTTTCGGAAAACAGAAAGCAAGGGGCCTTGATCTGATTCTTCACCGCACAACCGTTGTGCTGGCAGTCTTGTTTTTCGTGTTAACGATTTCGCTTGCGTATATCGTATAAGGCAATGTTTGTATAAGGTCTGATTAATATCAGGCCTTTTTCTTGTTGAGAGACCGCGTTTGTTTCTCGCAAAACTGTGGAAAACTAAATTGAATGTGCAAAAAAGGGGTTATGAGCATGAAAATTGTGACACCAAAACCATTTACATTTAAAGGCGGAGACAAAGCGGTGCTTCTGCTGCACGGATTTACGGGAAATACGGCAGATGTCAGAATGCTTGGCCGCTACTTGAATGAGCGCGGCTACACTTGCCACGCGCCTCAATATAAAGGGCACGGCGTTCCGCCGGAAGAGCTGGTACATACGGGACCAAAAGATTGGTGGAAAGACGTCATGGACGGTTATGAGTATTTACGGTCTGAAGGCTATGAAAACATTGCTGCCTGCGGACTGTCGCTTGGCGGGGTTTTTTCATTGAAATTGGGTTACACTGTACCCATAAAGGGAATTGTACCTATGTGTGCGCCGATGCACATTAAAAGTGAAGAGGTTATGTACGAAGGGGTTCTCTCCTACGCGCGCAATTATAAGAAATTCGAAGGAAAACAGCCGGAGCAGATTGAAAAAGAAATGAAGGAGTTTGAAAAAACGCCGATGAATACGCTCAAATCGCTTCAGGAGCTGATTGCCGATGTGCGCAAAAACGTCGACATGATCTATTCCCCGACATTTGTGGTTCAGGCACGGCATGACCATATGATTAATACAGAAAGTGCAAACATCATTTACAACGAGGTGGAAACGGACGACAAACAGCTGAAATGGTATGAAGAATCTGGACATGTCATTACGCTGGATAAAGAACGGGACCTCGTTCATCAGGATGTGTACGAATTTTTAGAGAAACTCGATTGGTAACAAACAGGAGGTCGGATAATGGAAAAAGAAGCGTTTATGGATCGCCTTCTCTCGTTCATGAAGGAAGAGGCGTACAAGCCCCTTACCGTTCAGGAACTCGAGGAGATGCTGAACATCACGGAAGCCGAAGAATTTAAAGAGCTGGTAAAAGCGCTGGTGGCGCTCGAGGAGACGGGACAGATCGTCCGCACCAGAAGCAACCGCTACGGGCTTCCGGAAAAAATGAATTTAGTAAAAGGAAAAATTTCCGCGCATGCGAAGGGCTTCGCGTTTCTGCTGCCGGAAGATACCTCATTAAGCGACGTGTTTATTCCGCCGAATGAGCTGAATACGGCTATGAACGGCGATATCGTCATGGTGCGGCTCAACTCCCAGTCAAGCGGATCGAGACAGGAAGGCACGGTCATCCGAATTCTGGAAAGAAGCATAGACCGCGTCGTGGGCACATACACAGAAACGAAAAGCTTCGGCTTTGTCATTCCGGATGATAAAAAAATCACGAGCGATATTTTTATTCCGAAACACGCCAAAAACGGCGCTGCGGAAGGCCATAAAGTCGTTGTGAAACTGACAAGCTACCCTGAAGGCAGAATGAACGCCGAAGGAGAAATCGTTGAAATACTCGGCCATAAAAATGATCCGGGCATTGATATTTTATCAATCATCCATAAGCACGGCCTGCCGGGAGACTTTCCGGCCGAAGCGATGGAACAGGCAACAAGTACGCCCGACACCATCGATGAAAAAGACATAAAAGACCGCCGTGATCTCCGTGATCAGGTCATTGTCACCATTGACGGCGCGGATGCGAAGGACCTCGATGACGCCGTCACCGTGACAAAGCTTGATAACGGCAGCTACAAGCTCGGCGTCCATATTGCCGACGTCAGCCATTACGTCACGGAGAATTCCCCGATTGATAAAGAAGCGCTGGAAAGAGGGACAAGCGTGTACTTGGTAGACCGGGTCATTCCGATGATCCCGCACAGGCTGTCTAACGGAATCTGTTCTTTAAATCCGAAGGTCGACCGCCTGACGCTTTCCTGCGAAATGACAATCAACCAGCAGGGACAGGTGACGGAGCACGAGATTTTCCAAAGCGTCATCAAAACGACGGAAAGAATGACCTATTCAGATGTCAACCGAATCCTCACAGAAGACGACGCTGAGCTGAAAGAAAGATATGAGCCGCTCGTCCCGATGTTTAAAGACATGGAACGCCTGGCGGAAATTCTCCGGGCGAAACGGATGAACCGCGGAGCCGTGGATTTTGATTTTAAAGAAGCGAAGGTGCTCGTCGATGAGGAAGGCGCCGTAAAAGACGTCGTCATCAGAGAGCGCTCAGTAGCGGAAAAGCTGATTGAGGAATTCATGCTTGTCGCAAACGAAACGGTGGCCGAACACTTCCATTGGATGAACGTGCCGTTTATTTACCGGATTCACGAAGAGCCGAACGCTGAAAAACTGCAAAAGTTTCTGGAGTTCGTCACGACATTCGGTTATATCGTCAAAGGGACAGCCGGAGACATTCATCCGCGCGCATTGCAAAGCATTCTTGACGAAGTGCGGGACCGTCCGGAAGAAACAGTGATCTCAACAGTCATGCTCCGTTCCATGAAGCAGGCGAAATACGACCCGCAAAGCTTGGGCCATTTCGGGCTGGCGACTGAATTTTATACACACTTCACATCGCCGATCCGCCGTTATCCTGACTTAATCGTTCACAGACTGATCAGAACGTATTTGATCAACGGACAATCGGACGAAGCAACTCAAGAAAAATGGGCCGAACGCCTTCCGGAAATCGCTGACCATACGTCAACGATGGAACGTCGCGCCGTTGATGCAGAGCGGGAAACGGACGATCTGAAAAAAGCGGAATATATGCTTGATAAAATCGGCGAGGAGTTTGACGGCATGATCAGTTCCGTCACGAATTTCGGAATGTTCGTCGAGCTGCCGAATACGATTGAAGGGCTTGTGCACGTCAGCTTTATGACGGATGATTATTACCGTTTTGACGAGCAGCATTTCGCCATGATCGGCGAACGCACGGGCAACGTTTACCGGATCGGGGATGAAATCACGGTCAAGGTCGTGGACGTCAATAAAGATGAGAGAAACATCGACTTTGAAATTGTCGGCATGAAAGGCACCCGCCGTCCGAGAGAAACAACAGGCGACCGCAGAAAACGCGGCAGACCGGCGCGGAAACGTGTATTAAACAGCAATACCCCGGCTTCACCGCCAAAATCGGAGGAAAAAGGGGAATGGTTTACAAAACCGAAGAAGAAAAAGAAAAAACGCGGTTTCCAAAACGCGCCGAAACAAAAACGCAAAAAGAAGAAGTAAATGCGAAAAGCAAATGGGGCAAAATGCTCTGTTTGCTTTCTTTCGCAAGCCGCATTTTCATTGTCGCGGAACGCTCCATTTGCTAAAATAAAGCGTATCGCACACAGAACGGTTTTTGCGGAGAGAGGAGGATAAGGCATGCCAAAAGGATCAGGCAAAGTATTATCACAAAACAAAAAAGCAAATCATGATTACTTTATAGAAGAAACCTATGAAACAGGCATCGTGCTGCAGGGAACGGAGATTAAGTCCATCCGCGCCGGCCGCGTAAACATGAAGGATTCCTTTGCGAAAATCGAGCGCGGCGAAGTGTTCCTCCACAACATGCACATCAGCCCGTACGAGCAGGGAAACCGCTATAACCACGACCCGCTCCGGACGAGAAAGCTTTTGATGCACCGGAAAGAAATCAATAAGCTGATCGGCCTGACAAAAGAGAAGGGCTATTCCCTCGTGCCGCTGAAGCTGTACTTGAAAAACGGCTTTGCCAAAGTATTAATCGGCCTCGGTAAAGGGAAGAAAACATATGATAAACGCGAAGATTTAAAACGAAAAGACGCTAAAAGAGAAATCGAAAGAGCGTTCAGAGACAGACAAAAAGGCTTCTGATGCGTGAGCCTTGATGTGATGACTGCCCTATGCTATACTGTTCACACATCAGATTCACAGGCTGTTTATTGAAGTAATTCCCAATTGAATTTGTCTGTGGTCATGATATAATAACAGTACAGCCAGTTGCGCAAGAGCTTGATAGATCTCCCGTATACCCTTAACAAGGGGACGTTACGGATTCGACAGGGATGGATCGAGCTTGAGCTGCGAGCCGAGAGGCGATCTCGTTAACACGCACCTAAATATAACTGGCAAAACTAAAAGTTTTAACCAAAACTTAGCACTAGCTGCCTAATAAACGCAGCGAGCTCTTCCTGACATTGCCTATGTGTCCGTGAAGAGCACATCTAAGTAGGCTACGCTTACGTTCCCGTCTGAGAACGTAAGAAGAGACTGACAGACTAGCTCTCGGAAGGCCCGCCCGCAGGCACGAAGACGAGTGAAACACGAAATATGCAGGCTACGCTCGTAGACGCTTAAGTAATCGATGTTTCTGGACGTGGGTTCGACTCCCACCGTCTCCATACATAACGCCAAAACCACGCTGTTATCAAGGGTTTCAACGCCCTCGGTAACAGCGTGGCAACATTTTGGCAACATTTTTTAAAATTCTTCGTTTTCTCCCTTTGTGCTGAAGGGAAGATGGCTTCGTGTTAATGCCATACCTCCATATCTAAATTCCTGTCGGTATATTTTATTTCCCTTACTACTCATTCAATAATAATTAAAAGGATAATCTAAAAGGTGATTTTCTTATCATTTTGTATTATCCATTCTGTATTTATCAATCTTCAATTTCTTATATTTTGACAAATATTGAGTTGTCCATGAAATAAAGTAAAGAGTAGAGATAGAGCCAACAGAATTACTATGCTCTGGGTCTATCTGTTTTCAGAATGAAATGAAAGATAGGGATTGAATTCGGAGTAGTTTCTTCAGTCTCATACATGGTTCTTCTGTTTAGATTTTAAATGAAATTGTTTTCTGCATAGAAAAATTTTCGGTTTATACTCGAAGTTAGTGAAGAGTATTAGCTATTTCGGGAATTACATACAATATAAACTAGGATTAATTCATGTTATCATTGTTTTATGGGAGGTGACGACATGAGTAAGATGAAGAAGACTCAATGTACCAACCTAAACGAAAGATTAAGCACTTAACCACTAATAAGCATTTTTGATGAGCGAGGAAAAAATTTATAGTAAGGATTGAAAAGAGTAATTATTTTACTTCAAGAATAGGGAGGGCAGATAATTGTTTTTTAAGACTAGTAGAAATACAGATGAAAAGAGCACTAATATAGCTTTCTATTCTTCATTCATCTATTGGGCAGGTTTTTTATTGATAAATAGTATCCTTGATTTTTTTAACAAGGGCTTAAAGATAAATTCACTTTTGTTATTAATAACAGGCTTAATAGTTTTTTTTGTTAGTGAATTTATATCAAAATGTATCAGAAAAATGAAAAATAAAAAAGTGTGAGCTTTCGCTCACACTTTTTTATTGAGATCTACAACTATATGTATTAGTTGCTCCTGAACCCATTTTTGTAATAATAATGCCTTTTCCTTTAGAATTACAGGCATTTATAGTACCCATACCTAAAAGCGGTACCGCACCTAACATTAATGTAAGTGCAGTTGGGCTTTTAGCAAAAATTTTAGCTATAGCTGTAGCTGTACCCCAAAATCCACTATTAATTCCAATAGCAGCACTCAATTGTCTTATTTGTGAGTTGCTAATTTTATATTCTTTATAGTTTATAACTCCCATTGTTGTTACCATGTGTTCGACAGGTTTAATAACTTCACTTCTATTTAATTCGTCAACATACTCTTTAAATATAACCAAAGCGTCATTGCCTGTCAAAGAAGCAGATGTTTGATTTTCATAATTTACAATAGTATCATACAGGGTTTTTGCTGCTAAACTTAGTTGACTAATTTCTTCTGGAGAATTAGATGATAGATTTTTCATATCCAATTTCTCATCTAATTCATTGATAGCATCAACTAATACTGCGGTGTTTTTTACATCTTTTCCTGATACAGTTATCGTGTCATTTTCTGACGTTTTTGTGATGGCTAAAGTGCTGATAGGAAAAATGCTAAATAAAAGCACTAGCGATAATAGAAAAACAAAAGATTTTTTCATCTATCTATAACCCTCCTTATAAGATTTAATTAAATTCTAACAATAATACACAATACAGTAAATGACTAGAATATTAATTTCTCCTTAACAAGTGAGAGGTGAGTTATAATAACGGGTTGATGGTAACGGATGAAGGTGTATCTTGCTAAATATAATGCCGAAAAATAAAGGAGTCCATTTGAATGATAGTTGTCATCATAGACGGAAAAGATGTTACAAGCACAGAAGCTTTACACCGTATCTTAAAAGATAAATTAGATTTCCCGGACTATTATGGTGAAAATCTGAATGCCTTATGGGATTGTCTGACAGGCTGGATAGAATTTCCGCTGACTTTGGTGTGGAAGAATTTTGAGATCAGTCAGAAGGAATTGGGTTCGGATGCTGATGATGTATTAAGGATATTAAAAAAGGCTCAGGAAGAGTTAGATGGTGAATTTTTCATTCAAATTGAGCAGCCGTCAGCCGGGACAACGGACAGGCACTAAAAAGTGCGTACTTCCTCTCATCCATTTTTCTATCCGATAATAGGGACGGAAGGTTTCATGCTTTCGATTTCGTTCCATATAAAAGAAGAGACTTGTGATTGGGAGGAATGGATGATGGATTTGCAGTTGAAAGGGAAGACGGCGCTTGTGACGGGATCTACGTCAGGAATCGGAAAGGCGATTGCGGCTTCACTGATTGCGGAAGGGGCGGCGGTGATCATTAACGGCCGCCGTGAAGAAAAGGTAAACGAAACGATCCGGGAATTGGAGAAGCAGACGCCGGATGCCCGTCTCTATCCGGCTGCCTTCGATTTAGGCACGGCGGAAGGATGCGGCGCGATTTTTCAGCAGTACCCGGATGTGGATATTCTCATCAACAATTTAGGAATCTTTGAACCTGCGGAATACTTTGATATTCCAGATGAAGAATGGCTCCGGTTTTTCGAGGTGAATATCATGAGCGGCGTACGTCTGACACGCCGGTATGCCAAGCGGATGATTGAACGGAAGGAAGGGCGGGTGATTTTTATCGCAAGTGAAGCGGCTGTCATGCCTTCTCAGGAAATGGCCCATTACAGCGCCACGAAAACGACGCAGCTGTCGCTGTCACGCAGTCTGGCCGAACTCACGGAAGGGACGAATGTGACGGTGAATACGGTTATGCCCGGCTCCACGAAAACAGAGGGCGTCGAAACGATGCTGGAGTCGCTTTATCCAGGTGAAAATCTGACCGCGGAGGAGGCGGAAAAACGATTTATGAAGGAAAATCGTCCGACGTCCATCATTCAGCGATTGATCCGCCCGGAAGAGATCGCCCACTTTGTCGCCTTTTTAAGCAGCCCGCTGTCGTCAGCCATTAACGGATCTGCATTGCGGATCGACGGCGGATTGGTGCGGAGCATTATATAAGATGAACATAAAAAAACCCCCGCAAAGTGAAGCGGGGTTTTTTTAATGCGGATCACACTGGTGAAACCGGCTGATCACTCTGCTGATTAAATCTTTTGTGGCGCAGTCAAAATGCTCTTCTTTTTGGTTTGTCAAAAGCCCGACCGGCGGTGAAATCGTTAAGTTATCGATTGGAATGACCTTCGTGCCCCTGATCGGCTCCGAGTGCGCCGTCGCCGTAAAGATCGAGACTCCGATATTTTCCCTGACATAGTATTGATGAGCCATGCTGCTGGTCAGCTCCATTTTTCGGTAGCGGCTGCCGATGGCCCGCTGCAGGTGCTGTTCAATTTGAATCCGAATCGGGCAGTTAGCAGGCGTGAAGATCAGACATTCATTTTCTAAATCTTCAAGATTGACGCTTGTTTTGGCGGCAAGAGGATGTCTGTCGGACACGATGACATTGAGCGAGTCATGGAAAAACGGATCGAAATAATTTTCCAGAATCAGCTCGGGCTCGCCGCAAACGGCAAAATCAATGGCGCCTTCCAGCAGTTTGCGGCTGCATGTATTGGCATCGTCCACACTGACATTGACCGACATGTCCGGATAATCATCTAAAAAGCCCCGCAGCACGGCAGGGAAGATCAGGCTTGCCGTCGGTTCGGATATGCCGATTTGAATAAGGCCTGCCTGCCCCTGTCTGATATCGGCCAGAGTGTGGTCAAGCACTTCGTATTGCGCGAGAAGCTGCCCGGCGCGCTCGTGAAACAGCCGCCCCGCTCTTGTCAGCTTCAGCTTCTTTCCCCGTTCAAACAGCTGCGCGCCTACATCCTGCTCCAGCTGTTTAATCCGCATTGAAATCGTCGGCTGTGAATAGTTCAGAATTTCGGCGGCTTTATAAAAGCTGCCTGACTGTACGATGGTATGAAACGTTTTAATGGTGCGTAACTCCAACGACATCCCCTCCCGGCTGTTCATTATTTTTCTTGAATCTTCACTTTACTTTTTTTGATTAGTCAAAAGAATCAGTTTGCTTTATAGTATAAACAATCAAAGCTCAGTAAACAAATTGGAATTATATATTTACGGGGGAGAGTGACCGGAATGAGTGAAGACATTTTTCGATTGGCTGAGAAAAAGGATGCGCCGGAGTTTTTAGAGCTGCTGTACAGCGCGTTTCAGCCGATCCGCAATTTGGAGATTGATTGGCCGTCAGCGCAGGCGGACATTGATATGGTAATAGAAAATATTGAAAATCATTCAGCCGTCGTGCTGGAACGGGACGGTCGGCTTCTTTCAACAATTACGATCTGTTTTCCGTGGGAAAGTGACACGCCTCCGTCAAAATATCCGTTTGTCTGGTGGTTTGCGACACTCCCTGAACTGAAAGGGCAGGGCATCGGCAGCAAACTTTTGACTTATGTGGAGGAACACGTGCTGCGGGATACGCTGAAGGCCCCGGCATTAACGCTCGGCACCTCGGCGCGCAAGCATCCCTGGCTTGTTGATATGTACAGACGGAGGGGCTATGAAGTGTATTTTGAGCAGGAGAAAGACGGAGATATCGGGGTCATGATGAGAAAGGTGCTCATACCGGAGAGGTTTGACGCCTCGCTGTTAGGCACACCGAGCTGGACGAAATCATGAAAAAACGAATCAGAGCCGGCTGTCTGCTCCTGCTGCTTAGCGCGCTGGCCGGGTGCGGACAAGGAGAAAGCACAAAAGCCGGGAGCGGCGTAAAGACCGTCGTTGTCGGCACGGGAACTGATTTCCCGAACATTGCTTTTATGAATGAAAAAGGCGAGCTGACCGGCTATGACATTGAAGTGATGAAAGCCATTGATAAACAGCTGCCGCAATACAAATTTGTCTTTAAGACGATGGATTTTTCGAATCTGCTCACAAGTCTCGGAAACCGGAAAATTGATGTGATCGCACACAATATGGCGAAAAACAAGGAACGGGAAAAACGCTTTTTATATCACAAAATCCCGTATAACTACTCGCCGATGTACATCACGGTAAAGGCGGATAATAACACGATACACACACTCCGGGATTTAAAAGGCAAAACCGTCATCGTCGGCGCGACGTCAAATGCGGCGGATTATATGACGGCATACAACAAAACCCACGGCAGTCCGATCCGTTTGAAATACGCAGGGCAGGGCAGCAATGATACAGCGAACCAAATTGAGACGGGACGCGCTGACGCCACCGTAGCCACGCCGTTTGCCGTCGATTTTCAAAATAAGACACACGCGTTCAAACAAAAGACGGTCGGTGATGTGCTGCTGGATACCGAGGTGTATTTTATGTTCAATAAAAACAGCCAAACCTTGGCGGACGACACGGACCGCGCGATTCAAAAGCTGGAGAAGGACGGCACATTGAAAAAGCTGAGCAAAAAATGGCTCGGCGCTGATTATTCAAAATCAAGTTTCACTAAATAATTGAAGCGGAAAACGGGGCGATCACATGAAAATAAGACTGGCGGTCATGTCATTAACAATTGCCGCAACGGCAGCGTTATCAGCTTGCAGCGCAGGCGGGGAAGCGGCATCAGGCAATGAGAAAAACGTGAAGAACATCACGGTCGGCACCGGCACTCAATTCCCGAATATTTGCTTTATTGATAATAAAGGCAATTTAACGGGCTATGACGTCGAGCTGGTGAAAGAGCTTGACAGGCGCCTGCCGGACCATCACTTCACCTTTAAAACGATGGATTTCTCCAACCTGCTTGTCAGCCTCGGCCAGCATAAAGTCGATATCGTGGCCCATCAAATGGAGAAAAGCGCCGAACGGGAGAAAAAATTTCTGTTCAATCAAGTCGCCTATAACAACTTCCCGCTGAAAATCACGGTGCTCCAAGATAACGGGAACATTAACGGCATTGATGACTTGAAAGGAAAGCGGGTCATTACAAGTCCGACGTCAAACGGAGCGCTTGTGCTGAAGAAATGGAATGAAAAACACGGCAGTCCGTTTGAAATCGCCTATGCGGGCCAAGGCTCCAACGACGCGGCCAATCAGCTGAAATCCGGCCGCGCCGATGCGACGATTTCTACGCCGTTTGCCGTCGATTTTCAAAACAAAACGAGCGCGGTCAAAGAAAAAACGGTCGGCGGGGTGCTGTCAAATGCCAAAGTGTTCTTCATGTTTAACAAAAATGAACAAACGCTGAGTGATGACATTGATAAAGCCCTTAAGGAAATCATTGATGACGGCACGCTCAAAAAGCTGAGTGAAAAGTGGCTCGGCGCGGATTATTCAAAGGAACAATATTAAGTAAAAAAGAGAGGGATCGGCAATGGAAAAAGCGTTTGATGTCAGTATGATCGCATCCTTTGTGCCGACATTGCTCGGGTATCTGCCCGTCACGCTGTATATATTGGCGGTGTCTTTGCTGTTCGGCTTTCTATTGGGGCTGCTTTTGGCTCTGCCCCGCATCTATCGCATTCCCGTTTTGAATCCGCTCGCAAAGCTGTATATCTCTTTTTTCAGAGGAACGCCCATTATGGTGCAGCTCTTCATTGTATTTTACGGCATTCCGGCGCTCACGGCGCTCGCCGGAATTGATACCTCCAAAATGGATCCTTTGTATGCGGCTATTGCCACGTACGCGCTGAGCAGTGCGGCAAGAGCGGCGGAAATCATCAGGGGAGGTGTGAACAGCATCGACGGCGGGCAGACGGAGGCGGCTTTAAGCATCGGGCTGAACAGGGGGCAGACATTCCGGCGCATCATTCTTCCCCAGGCGCTTTTGCAGGCCTTTCCCAACATCGGGAATATGGTGATCGGTTTCTTAAAAGATACGTCACTCGCTTTTTCGATAGGGGTGATGGATATGTCGGGCAGAGGACAGACCTTGATTACATCGAGCAATCATTCTCTTGAAGTGTATATCTCGCTTTCTGTTCTGTATTATGCAGCCGCCCTTTTATTTGAATGTGTCTTCAGATGGGCCGAAAAACGAATCAAGAAAGATGAGACGCGGCTTGTGACGGTTTTTGACATGAGCGCGCACGGTTAGAAAGGAGGGAGAACATTGGAGCTGGACATTCCGTTTATCGGCACTGCGATAAAAGAAATGATGAAAACCGTTCCGCTTACATTGGCGATGACGGTCATTCCGATTATCGCCGGGTTCTTTATAGCTCTTGGCAATATAACGGTGCGTATGTTCCGCATCAAATGGCTGTTTGCCTGCTCAGCGTTTTACGTGTCTTTTTTCCGAAGCACCCCGGCGATTCTCCATATTATGCTGATTTATTTAGGGGTTCCGCTTATTGCCGACCACTTCAGCAGTGAGTTCCATCTCGGCTGGACGGCCAATCAGATTCCGGTCGCCGTGTTTGTCATCATGGCACTGTCATTAACGGCAGGCGCTTATATGACGGAAATTCTCAGGTCGGGGATCATGGCTGTCGATACGGGGCAGGCGGAGGCGGCCTATTCAATCGGTCTGACGCGGGGCCAGATGATCCGGCGCGTGATTCTGCCGCAGGCGTTTATGATATCACTGCCGAACTTCACCAACATAGGCATCGGTTTTTTGCATACCACTTCAATCGCGGCAATCGTTGCAGTGCCTGAAATTACTGGAACGGCGACGATTGCCGCATCCGATAACTATGCGTTTCTGGAAGCATTTATCGGGGCGGCCGTGATTTATTGGGGGTTAACGCTGATTCTCGAGGCCGTAAACAGTCTGGCGGAAAAAAGGGCAGCCAGATATCAAGGAGGCGCAGTATGATCGAAATAAGAAACATTCAGAAACATTTTGGCAATCATCATGTGTTAAAAGGGATCAATTTAAGTGTGCAAAAAGGAGAAGTCGTGACCATCATCGGCCCGAGCGGTTCCGGGAAAACCACGTTTCTGCGCTGTCTTAATTTACTTGAGAGGCCGGATGAGGGCGCCATTTCTGTACACGGCGAAGTCATTAACTGCAAAAAGCCCGCCAAAAAAGACATTCTCCGACTGAGGAAACAGACGGCGATGGTATTTCAGCAATATCATTTGTTTTCGCATAAAACGGCGATTCAAAATGTCATGGAAGGTTTGACGGTCGCAAGGAAAATGAAAAAAACAGATGCGTACGCCATTGCGGAGCGGGAACTGGCTAAGGTTGGGCTTCAGGATAAATTGCACGCCTATCCGAATCAGCTGTCAGGAGGCCAGAAGCAGCGGGTCGGAATTGCCAGGGCGCTTGCCATTCATCCTGACGTGATGCTGTTTGACGAACCGACCGCTGCCCTCGATCCGGAGCTTGTCGGCGAAGTGCTTGAGGTGATGCTTAACATTGTGCGGACCGGCGCCACCATGATCATTGTCACACATGAAATGGAATTCGCCAGAAGAGTTTCCGACCAAATTGTGTTTATGGATGAAGGGGCAATCGTGGAACAAGGAACGCCTGAGGAAGTCTTTTATAAGACGAAAAAAGAAAGAACGAAGAAATTCCTCCGCCGCGTTCTTCCCGATTACGGTTATGACATAAAAGAACACATAAAGGAGCCTGTCGTATGATTCGTTTAAGCATTTTAGACCAAAGTGTCACTGCGGAAAATCAAACCGCAGAAGAAGCCTTGCGGCAAACGGTGAAATTGGCCCAGGAGGCCGAACAATACGGGTATGACCGTTTCTGGGCGGCGGAGCATCATAACAATGAAGAGATAGCAGGCTCGGCGCCGGAAATTGTCCTGGGGTATCTTGCCGCAAGCACGAAAAAAATCCGCCTCGCGTCCGGCGGGGTGATGCTGCAGCATTACAGCCCTTATAAAGTGGCGGAGCAGTTTCGGGTTTTGTCCGCCCTTGCCCCCGGCCGTGTGGCGCTCGGTGTCGGCAAAGCGCCCGGCGGATTTCAGCTGTCAACCGATGCGTTGCAGCGGGAGCTTGCGCAGCCTGCCCGTTTATTTGAAGAAAAGCTTGAAGAGCTGACTCATTTCATCCATAATGATTTTCCAGCCACGCATCGATACGCGTCATTGCGGCCGACTCCGCATACCGAGTATGCGCCGGACATCTTTTTGCTCGGCGGCAGCACAGAAAGCGCGGTTTCAGCGGCCAAACTCGGCATTTCCTTCGTTTTCGCCTATTTCATAAATGGTGAAGAGACCGCCTTAGAAAAAGCGCGCCAAGCCTTTGACGAGCATCTGCCGAAAGGGGCGAAAGCGGAATTCCATCTCGCGCCGATGGTATTTACCGCACATACGAAAGCAGAAGCGGAAAAACACGTGGTATCGCGTGAATCGGTCAAAATCGTTCTCAAGGACGGCAAAAAGGTGAATGTGAGTTCCAGAGAACAAGCGGATGCGTTTCTTGAAAAAGTCACACAGCCTTATAAGCTGATCACACAAAAAACCGGTGTCTTCGCAGGAACAAAAGAAGAAAACGCCGCCGCGCTGAGACGATTATCGGTTCAATACAGCATTACCGATTTTGTGATTTTGTCGCCTATCAAAAACGCCGAAGAAAAACGATTGTCTTACCGGCTGTTAAGCGAAGCGGTCCAGCCGGCCGCACAATTATAGGAGGTATGGAGCATGAGTCATGAAGTAAACGTAGTGGTCTGGAGCAAAAAGGGCTGCACCTATTGCGATGAAGTGAAAGGATATTTTCGGGAAAAAGCCATTGCTTACGAAACAATTGATGTGACAGAGCGGGACGAATTACGTGACGTGCTTCAGACTAAGTACGGCATCCGCCACGTCCCCGTCGTTGAAATCGGCAGCGGTGACAGCCGTATGTATCAGGCCGTTACACAAGTCGGCATTGAATATGTAGAACGGGCGCTTGCCGATTATAAGGAAATAAAGGGGGAGAGAAAATGAGCCGGACGGATCTCATTCAATTCGGAGCCATGATTCATGGTGTCGGCGGCACAACGGACGGCTGGCGTCATCCCGACGCTGATCCGTCAGCAAGCACGAATGTGGCCTTTTACAAACAAAAAGCGCAGACTGCTGAAAAAGGGCTGTTCAGCTTCGCTTTTATTGCAGACGGCTTGTTCATTTCTGAAAAATCCATCCCGCATTTCTTAAATCGGTTTGAGCCGATCACTATTTTATCGGCGCTTGCCGCTTCTACAACCCATCTTGGTTTAATCGGCACTTTTTCCACATCATTCACTGAGCCGTTCACCATCGCCAGACAGCTGATGTCTCTTGACCATATCAGCGGCGGCCGGGCGGGCTGGAATCTCGTCACCTCTCCGCAGGCGGGAGCGGCGCGCAATCACAGCAAAGAAAGCCTTCCCGACCACAGCCGGCGCTACGCCATCGCCCAGGAACATGTGGATGTGGTGCGCGGTCTGTGGAATTCCTGGGAAGAAGACGCGTTTGTCCGCAACAAAGAAACCGGGCAGTTTTTTGATCCTGACAAACTGCATCGTCTGTATCACAAAGGCGAATATTTTCAAGTGGAGGGCCCGCTGAATATCGGCCGTTCTAAACAGGGGGAGCCGGTCGTTTTCCAAGCGGGATCTTCAGAAAACGGCCGGGCGTTTGCCGCTCGGAATGCCGATGCAATTTTTACACATTCCAGTTCACTTGAAGAAACGAAAGCCTTTTATGATGATGTGAAAAAGCGGGCGGCGGATTACGGCCGGGATGTTTCGAAGCTGCGGATCTTTCCGGGAATCAGTCCGATTATAGCCGGCTCACAAGAAGAAGCGGAGGCGAAATACCAGGAATTCGCCGAGCTGATCCCGATAGAGAATGCCGTTAAATATGTGGCCCGATTCTTTGACGATTATGATCTGAGCCGTTTTCCGCTGGATGAGCCGTTCCCTGATTTGGGCGACATCGGGAAAAACGCGTTTCAAAGCACGACAGACCGCATCAAAAGAGATGCGAAAGCCCGGAATCTTACACTGCGTCAAGTGGCGCGTGAAGCAGCGTTTCCGCGAACCCTCTTTATCGGCACACCGGAACGTGTGGCGTCGTTAATTGAAACATGGTTTCAGGCAGAGGCCGCGGACGGCTTTATCATTCAATCTGACATCCCGGGCACACTTGAAGCCTTTGTGGATCGTGTCATACCGATCCTTCAGGAAAAGGGGCTGTACCGTAAAAGCTATCCGGCGGATACACTGCGGGGGAATCTTGGATTGGATATTCCCGTCTGCAAACCCAATCCGATTTTGAGCAGAAGCTGAGGTTTCTGCTTTTTCTGCTGCTTGGAATCTCGTCATTAACGCCTTTCTAAAAAAATATACTGATTTCAAGATATTATTGTTGCTAAATGATTTTTTTGTAACTATAATTATTACAGAGTTGATCAGTATAAAAAAACATTCATATTTCATAATAAATATGTGTGTAATTTGAATACGAAAGGGCTGTTTACAATGGCAAAAGTACTTTATATCACTGCTCATCCCCATGATGAAAAGACATCTTACAGCATGGCGGCAGGAAAAGCATTTATTGATTCTTATAAAGAATCCAATCCGAATGATGAGGTTGTACATATCGACCTTTACAAAGAGAACATTCCTCATATCGACGCGGATGTATTCAGCGGCTGGGGGAAACTTCAATCCGGAACAGGTTTTGAAGAGCTTTCCGAAAACGAAAAAGCGAAAGTCGGCCGTCTTAACGAGTTGAGTGATCAATTCGCGGCAGCTGATAAATACGTATTTGTCACACCGCTTTGGAACTTCTCATTCCCGCCTGTCATGAAAGCGTACCTTGATTCTGTGGCTGTAGCCGGAAAATCATTCAAATATACAGAGCAAGGTCCGATCGGTCTTTTGACAGACAAAAAAGCGCTCCACATTCAGGCGCGCGGAGGCTATTACTCCGAAGGTCCGGCGGCTGACATGGAAATGGGCCACCGTTACATCGGCATCATGATGAACTTCTTCGGCGTTCCTTCTTTTGACGGCTTAATCGTTGAAGGTCATAATGCTGAACCGAATAAAGCACAGCAAATTAAAGAAGATGCGATTGCCCGCGCGAAAGAAGCCGGAAAATCATTCTGATCTTAAAAAAACCTCCCCGCTGTACGGCCGGGAGGTTTTTTATGTTAAAGTGCAATCGTTCTTTTTTGTTCGCTGCTTCTCATCGCCGCTTCAATGACGCGGATGACATCGATGCCTTCTTTTGCGGTAACGGGAAGCGGTTTTCCGTTTAAGATGCTGTCTGCCAGCAGTTTGTAGTACGTAAGGTAAGAACCGTTCTGAGAGGGGATTGTTTCTGTATGTCTTTTCTCATCCGTTGCGGTTGTCAGCTCTCCGAAGTTGTCAGGATCATCAGCGCCCCAGCTGTCGTCAACCGGCTTTTTGCCGGCTAAGAGCGCATCTTCCTGTCCGTCTATTCCGTATTTGATAAAGCTTGCATTCCGTCCGTGAATCTGATAGCGCGGACCGCTGGTCGCATTCATGGAACCGGATTGAAGAATGACCTGAAGCTTGCCGTAATGAAGCACGGCTAGAAAGCAGTCGGCGGTTTCACTGTTGTCACGTTGTTTCATCACATGTGCCGTGACGGATTCCGGCATTCCGAAAAGCAAAAGTGTCTGGTCAATGATATGTGAACCGAGATCGTAAAGCGTGCCCGTGGCGGGTCCGCTTTTTTCGCGCCATTTTTCCTGAACAACCGGGTTGTATAGGTCATAGCTGACTTGATATGTATGAATGTCTTGAAGCGCTCCGTCCTGTATCAGCTTTTGAATCGTTAAAAAGTCATTGTCCCAGCGGCGGTTGTGATACACGCTCAGTAAGACGCCCTTATCTTCAGCCGTTCTTCTCAGCTCCTCAGCTTCAGCCAAAGTCGCCGTCATCGGTTTTTCCACGACGGTGTGTTTTCCCGCAAGAAGACATTTCATCGCTGATTCATAATGCATTCCGCTCGGTGTCGTGACGATGACAAGATCAATGTCAGGATCACCGGTAATGTCTTCAATCGTGCGTACGGCTTCAGTCTCCGGCAGATCACGTTTGACCTCATCGGTTCTGGAGGTCATGACTTTTTTGATCTGATAATCATCAAGGACGTCCAAAAGCGGTGCGTGAAAGACTTTCCCTGACAAACCATATCCCAATATGCCAACCTTTATCGTTTTCAATGAATTGCCCCCTCTTGATATGTGATAACCTTATGTACCCTATATACCTACTGGTAAAACTTGTGTGTTGAAATTTTTTTACACCGGTTTTTCAAGACTGTATAATGAAGATAACAAAGAAAAAACCGAGGTGAAAAATGGACAAACATACCGAACATCAATCGTTAAATCATAAAAGTGCCAAGGAAAAAGACCAGATTCTGAACCGGCTGAAACGGATTGAAGGTCAAGTCAGGGGCATTCAGAATATGGTGGAGAATGAACGATATTGCGTGGATATTCTCGTGCAGATTTCAGCCGTACAGGCCGCCATGCAGAAGGTCGCGTTTCATCTGCTGGAAGATCACGCCCATCACTGCGTAGCCGGCGCCATCGAGAGCGGAAACGGGGAGCAGGCGATTGCCGAGCTGCTTGATGTCGTGAAAAAAATGAAATAAATGTTTTGAAATACCCTACAGGGGTATGGTAACATAAAAAAGAAAAAACAAGATATGGAGGGATTTATCATGGAACAAAAAACGCTGCAAGTGGAAGGCATGTCCTGTCAGCATTGCGTCAAAGCAGTAGAGAGCGGAGTAGGAGAACTGAACGGAGTGACGGCGGTTCAGGTGAATTTGGAAGCCGGACAGGTGGATGTGACGTTTGATGAGAAGAAAGTCTCCGTATCAGATATAAAAGACGCGATTGAAGATCAGGGTTATGACGTCGTATAGGGGTTATCGCGCTTCGGGAACGGGCGCGGTTTTCTTTTATCATATTTATACCCCCCTGGGGTTTGTGAGAAGAGGTGAGGGCATTGAGTGAACAGAAAGAGATGACCATTCAAGTGGGGGGCATGACATGCGCCGCCTGCGCTTCAAGAATTGAAAAAGGGCTGAAACGGATGGACGGCGTCAATGAAGCTTCCGTCAATCTTGCGCTTGAAACCTCAAACATTTCCTATCAGCCTGACAAAATCGAAGCAAGCGCCATAAAAGATAAAATTGAAAAACTAGGCTATCACGTCGTGACGGAAAAAGCCGATTTCCAGATTGAAGGCATGACGTGCGCCGCCTGCGCCAATCGGATTGAAAAGCGCCTGAACAAAATAGAGGGCGTTGTGAGCGCGCCGGTGAATTTCGCCCTGGAAACGGTCACCGTTGAATACAATCCGAAAGAGGTGACACCGAAAGAGCTGAAAGAGACCGTGGCAAAGCTCGGCTACCGGTTAGAAGATAAGGAAGCGGGCGGCCAAGACGGCGGATTGTCTCAAAAGGAGAAAGAACAGCGTAAACTGCTGATCAGGCTGGTGTTTTCTGCCGTGCTCTCATTTCCGCTTTTATGGTCGATGGTCAGCCATTTTTCCTTTACTTCTTTTATCTGGATGCCGGATATCCTGATGAATCCATGGCTGCAATTCGCGCTCGCCACTCCGGTGCAACTCATCATCGGCTGGCCTTTTTATACAGGGGCGTACAAGGCGCTTAGAAATAAAAGCGCCAATATGGATGTTCTCGTTGCACTCGGAACGACGGCCGCTTACGCGTACAGTCTGTATATGACGATTGCATCTCTCGGACGAAACGGCCATGTTGAGGGGCTTTATTATGAAACGAGCGCCATTTTGCTGACTTTGATTTTGCTTGGAAAGTTTTTGGAGATGAAGGCGAAAGGCCGCTCATCAGAAGCGATTAAAAAGCTAATGAAGCTTCAGGCGAAGACGGCGGCGGTTGAGCGGGACGGCAAAGTACAAGTGATTCCGATTGATGAGGTCCTGGCTGGGGACATCATATATGTGAAACCGGGAGAACGCGTCCCTGTGGACGGCGAGGTGATTGAAGGCCATTCCGCGATTGATGAATCGATGATTACGGGAGAAAGCATGCCTGTCGATAAGTCGCCGGGAAGCACCGTCACCGGGGCGACGATCAATGCAAACGGCTTTCTCAAAATCAGAGCGGTTAATGTCGGGAAGGATACCGCGCTTGCCCACATTATTAAAATCGTGGAAGTAGCCCAAGGATCAAAAGCACCCATTCAGCGGCTCGCGGATCACATTTCCGGCATTTTCGTCCCGATCGTGCTGGGGCTGGCCGTGCTGACTTTTCTCATTTGGTATGTATGGGCGGCGCCGGGCCAGTTTTCTGAAGCGATCGGCAAATTCATCGCCGTGCTTGTCATTGCCTGTCCGTGCGCCCTCGGGCTCGCCACTCCGACGAGCATTATGGCGGGGTCGGGCCGCGCCGCTGAATTCGGCATTCTCTTTAAAGGCGGAGAGCATTTAGAAAAGACACAGCGCCTGACAACAATCGTACTTGATAAAACAGGAACGGTGACAAACGGCAGACCGGTGCTGACAGACGCCGTACCGGCAGCGGGAATGAACGAAGAGGAACTCCTGCGGCTGGCGGCTGCCGCCGAAACGGGATCGGAGCACCCGCTTGGAGAAGCCATCGTTTCAGGAGCCGAAAAACGGGGGATTTCCATACCGAAAATAACCCGTTTCCAAGCCAGGGTCGGCTCGGGAATATACGCCGAGGCCGACGGCAGAACAATTCTTGCCGGATCAAGACGGCTGATGGAATCAGAACACATTGAACATGAGTCACTGCTTCCGCAAATGTCCCGATTAGAGGCGGAGGGAAAAACGGTCATGCTTATTGCAGCTGACGGCAAAGCGGCGGGGCTTATCGCAGTCGCCGATACCATTAAAGAAACATCCCGCGCCGCAGTGAAACGCCTGAAGGATATGGGTCTGGACGTCATGATGATGACCGGTGACAACCAAAAGACGGCGGAAGCCATTGCAAAAGCAGCAGGCATCAGCAGCGTGATTGCCGAAGTGCTTCCCGAACAAAAGGCAGAAGAGATTTCCCGGCTGCAAAAAGAAGGCCGGCGTGTGGCGATGGTCGGCGACGGCATCAATGATGCTCCGGCGCTGGCCACGGCCGATATAGGAATGGCCATCGGCACCGGCACCGATATCGCGATGGAAGCAGCTGATATTACGCTGATCCGCGGAGACTTGAACGGCATTGCCGACGCCATCGGCATGAGCAGGCTCACCATGAGAAACATCAAGCAGAATTTAGGCTGGGCATTGGGCTACAACAGCATCGGCATTCCGATTGCGGCATCCGGCTTTTTGGCACCGTGGGTGGCAGGCGCCGCCATGGCGTTCAGCTCGGTATCGGTCGTCCTTAATGCTTTGCGTTTACAGAAGGTAAAAAAAGACAAAATAGGCTGATGCCTGTTTTGTTTTTTTATTGACACTTTATTCAAAACCTGCATATAATATAGAAAACACTTATATGAACATATGCTCATATATATAATTTGTTTAGCTGTATTGATGTTATGGGAATCCTATTACGGAAGGTAGGGTGAGTCGAAATGAAAGCAGCCAAAGGTGAATTTGTGTTAGACGGACTTGATTGCAGCAACTGTGCAAAAAAAATAGAAAACGGCGTAAAAGCCATTGACGGCATAGACGGCTGTGCTGTCAATTTTGCGGCAAGCACCATCACGGTTTCTGCCGGGGGCAAAGACGAACAGTGGATGAAAGACGAAGTTGCGAAAAAGGTAAAGTCCATTGATCCTCATGTGAACGTCCGTTCAAAGCATGAAGATAAACCCGGCGGGGATGAATACCGCAAAAAGCTGCGGCTGATGTTAGGAAGGCTGGCGGCGGGTGCCGTTTTGGGCGTCATCGCTTATTTCGCGCACGCGGGGACCGTCCTTGAGTTTCTGCTCTTTTTTGCTTCGTATTTGATCATCGGCGGCGATATCGTAGCCAGAGCGGGAAAAAATATTGTCCGCGGACAGGTATTTGATGAGCATTTTCTCATGGCGCTTGCCACAATCGGCGCATTTATTATTCATCAGTATCCGGAAGGCGTCGCAGTCATGCTGTTCTATCAAATCGGTGAATTATTTCAGGGAGCGGCCGTCAGCCGATCCAGAAAATCGATCAGCGCGTTATTGGACATTCGTCCTGAGTACGCCAATGTAAAAACAGAAGGCGGCATGACAGCAGTTCCGCCGCAGGACGTCCAAGTCGGACAGGTCATCGTCGTTAATCCCGGAGAACGGATTCCGTTGGACGGAAAGGTGCTGAGCGGCTCATCAATGGTTGATACATCCGCTTTAACGGGTGAATCCGTGCCGAGAAAAGCGGAGCCGGGGCAAGATGTAATGGCGGGATTTATGAACCAGAACGGCGTGCTTCATATTGAAACCGCTAAAGGATATGAAGACTCGGCCGTATCAAAAATATTGGATCTCGTCGAAAATGCGGCCGGCCGTAAAGCGAAAACGGAAAATTTTATTACAAAGTTTGCTAAATATTATACGCCGGCCGTTGTGATTGTTGCGGTGCTTCTCGCCTTTTTGCCGCCGCTTCTCGTACCGTCAGCCGCGCTTTCTGACTGGGTGTACCGGGCGCTGATTTTCCTTGTGATTTCTTGTCCGTGCGCACTCGTCGTCTCCATTCCGCTTGGTTTTTTCGGCGGTATCGGTGCCGCGTCAAAAGCGGGAGTGCTCGTGAAAGGAAGCAACTATTTAGAAGCGCTTAATCATGTGGCATACGCGGTGTTTGATAAAACGGGAACCTTGACGAAAGGCAATTTCGCCGTTACTGATATCAAACCGGCGGCAGGGTTTACGAAAGACAGCCTGCTTCATGCGGCCGCGCTTGCAGAAGTCCATTCCAATCATCCGATTGCTGCATCCATCCGTGAGGCTTACAATAAACCGCTTGCGGCTCAGGAAATTGAAGAATATGAAGAAATACCCGGACACGGTATTCGGGTGAAAACCGGCGGATCAACGATTTTGGCCGGAAATCAAAAACTGATGGAAAAAGAACAAATCGCTTTCGGCACAGCTGAAAACAAGGGAACCATCGTCTATGCGGCCGTCGATCAGCAATATGCGGGGGCAATCGTGATCGCTGATGAAATCAAAGAGGACGCCAAACAGGCCATTGCCTCTTTAAAAGCGCTCGGTGTCAAACGGACAATTATGCTGACGGGTGATTCAAAGCAGACCGGTGAAGCGGTCGGCCGCGAGCTCGGTATTGATGACGTGTATACAGAGCTTTTGCCGGGTGACAAAGTAGACCGCGTTGAAGAACTCGAAGCGGCGCTTTCACCGAATGAAAAATTGATGTTTGTCGGTGACGGGATAAATGATACGCCTGTGCTTGCCAGAGCTGACATCGGAGCTGCCATGGGGGCTCTCGGCTCTGATGCCGCCGTCGAAGCGGCCGATGTCGTCCTGATGACAGACCAGCCGTCAAAAGCAGCCGAAGCCATCCGGATTGCACGCCGCACACGCCGGATCGTCTGGCAGAACATCGGTTTTGCATTAGGCGTAAAAATAATTTTTCTCCTGCTTGGCGCACTCGGATTCGCCACCATGTGGGAAGCGGTCTTCTCAGATGTCGGCGTCACGCTGATTGCCGTGGCCAACGCAATGCGTGTCATGAGGGTGAAAGCGGAATAATTGTCAAAGATAATTCGTTTTTCAGGGTTTTCTTAAAGAAGGTTGTCTTGGTAAAATAGAGAAGCGGGCCATCCGGCATTCGCTTCTTTTTTATTTTAAAAACAATGAGGTGTCTGAGTGAAAAAGAAACAATCGTCTGCGAAATTTGCGGTGATCCTGACGTTAATCGTTGTCGTTTTATTTGCGGCCATCGTAATTATTAACAACCAATCGGAAAAAGCGGGCGAAACAGTCGCCGAACAGCCTTCCATTAAAGGACAGCCTGTGCTCGGCAAAGACAGCGCGCCTGTTACGGTAGTTGAATTCGGAGATTACAAATGTCCTTCATGCAAAGTATTTAACAGCGATATTTTTCCGAAAATCAAAAAAGATTTTATCGATAAAGGCGACGTGAAATTTTCTTTTGTGAACGTGATGTTCCACGGAAGCGGATCGCGTCTGGCGGCTCTTGCTTCAGAAGAGGTGTGGAAAGAAGACCCGGCATCATTCTGGGCATTCCATGAGAAGCTGTTTGAACAGCAGCCGTCAAGCGAACAGGAATGGGTCACGCCTGCATTGCTTGAAAAAACGGTCAAAAGCACCGCCAAAAAGGTTGATCCTGACAAGCTGAAGGAAAACCTTGATAAAGAAACCTTCTCAAAAGAGCTGAAAGCTGACACTGATCTGAATGATAAATTAAACATTACGGCGACACCGACGATTTACGTAAATGACAAATTGATTAAAGACTTCTCTGATTATAAGGAGATTTCAAAAACGATTAAGAAAGAGCTGAAAAATGAAAAATAGAATCGTATTTTTATATGCTTCTTGGGTAATAGCTCTTGTTGCCATGCTCGGCAGCCTTTATTTCAGCGAGATCAGAAAATTCATACCGTGCGAGCTGTGCTGGTATCAAAGAATTCTCATGTACCCGCTTGTCCTGATTTTAGGAATCGCCACCTTCCAGGGTGACACGCGCGTGAAAAAATATGTCCTGCCGATGGCCGTCATCGGCGCGTTTATATCGACAATGCATTACCTTGAGCAGAAGGTGCCCGGTTTCAGCGGCATCAAGCCGTGCGTCTACGGCGTTCCTTGCTCATCTGAATATATTAACTGGTTCGGTTTCATTACCATTCCTTTTTTAGCATTGACGGCATTTATTCTCATCATTATCTGCATGTGTTTTGTCAAAACGGAACGCACGGCAAAATAAAGAGCCTGCTCCATGGGAGCGGCTCTTTTTCTATTATTTGTACCAAGCTTTGTTTGTCTCAATCTGTCTGTTGTGGGAGCTGTCCCAAATATCCACGGAGTAGGCATAGTCATAATTCATGACGCAGCGGATGCCGCTGCCTTGGGCGTCATGCTGAAGTCCGAAATTATGGGAAAACTCGTGCTGGGCCGCTTTTGCCGTGTTGGCCGTACCTTGGTCAAGGTTCACGCTGAAAGCAGGGCCGCTCGGTTTGCCGTTATATACATATGCGATGCCGCCGGCGTCAAAACTTGATTTTGCGGTAAAACCGACGACAAAATGATAATTTTGATTACTGAAGCTGCTTTGGAGATTCGATAAAATCTGAGAACTGTTTGATCCGTAGGAATTCCAAGCCTGCACGGCCTGTACGACGAAATCAATGTTGTGATCACGGTTGAAGGCGACATCAGCCTGCTCCACGATCTGGACGATTCTTGTTTGCCAGTCGCTGTATTTGGCGCGGTATTCAGCGTCCGCCACCGCCAGCACCCTGACCTTCTGGCTGCCCGTGCTTGCTTTAGTCGAGGCTTTCTCCTGGTTGACATTGGCGTTGAATCGTTTCGTGCCGACCTGCTTACCGTTTTCATCCAAAATTTTTGTATCAACCGTCTGTTCAATCTGAACCGGGCCTTTCAGATCTTTAAAATGATCGGCTTTCGGAAGCGGGTCCGTATACACCGTTTTGGCCGGCTCCGCATGAGTGTGCGAATGCGTATGGCTTTCGGCTGACGGCAGGCCGGGAATTAATCCGGCGGCCAATAAAACAGGAAAAACAAGTGAACTGATTTTCATCTTATAACCCCCTTTATGTTAGAGTAGGTATTCAATGAAACTTCCAATAAACCTCCTAATATAGTATAAAATAGGAAAAAATTCTCGCTTCCGGCAGTTACGGAGGCGATTGTCCCGGTTTCGGAATCAGAATCTTTCAAAAATAAGGTTGATTTTAAGAGAAAGCGATTATAAAATCTAATGGTCGTCAGAAAATTTAACAAATAAAAAGGAGCATATGGAATGGCCTGGGAGCTGCTTAGTGTAATCGGCATCATTGCGTTTGCGGTCAGCGGAGCGATTGTTGCGATGGAAGAGGAGTATGATATTTTAGGCGTGTATATCTTGGGGATTGTAACGGCGTTTGGCGGAGGAGCCATCCGAAATCTGCTGATCGGTGTTCCGGTCTCCGCCTTGTGGGAGCAAGGCGCGTTTTTTCAAATCGCTCTCGCATCAGTTACGATAGTCTTTTTGTTTCCGAAGCTGCTGTTAAGACATTGGAGTAAATGGGGAAACGTATCCGATGCCATCGGGCTTTCCGCGTTTGCCATCCAAGGCGCTTTATATGCCGTGAAAATGGGCCATCCGCTCAGTGCGGTGGTTGCGGCTGCGGTGCTGACCGGAAGCGGGGGCGGCATCATACGGGATTTGCTCGCGGGCAGGAAGCCGCTTGTACTAAAGGCGGAAATTTATGCAGTCTGGGCCGCGCTCGGAGGATTAATCGTGGGCCTCGGCTGGGCCGGGAATGCGGCCGGTTTGTATTTGCTGTTCCTTGTGCTTGTGGCATGCCGTATCTGCAGTTATGTTTTCAGGTGGCGCCTGCCGAATCGTTCCTATCATATAGATCAGTAAAAAACCGATTTCACAATAGAAATCGGTTTTTTTGCGTAACGGCTTCTGAAAAAAAAGACGCCCGATAAGATAAGAAAAAGAGTATTTGACTATAATGCTGAATATTATGTTGCATATATGTTTGTGTGATGAGCCGAATTTGTCAGCTTGATGTCGGAGGTGCCGCTGATGGCAAAACGTGATGAAGAATGGAAAGAAGAGCAGGGACGAATCAATTTTGTAATGAAAGAACTGAATCAGAAAGAAACGCGGATTGAAGCATCATCGGGCGGATTGAAGCAGGATATTGTCGGCCTGAGAAAAACGTTCTGGGATGATGTCACCGTTAATTTGGATGACGCCCATGAAGCGGCGGAAACATTTTCAAGCATCAAACAGCAGGCGGAAATGCTTTCAGAGCGTGAACGGACGCATCGGCTTCAATATCGGCAGCTTCAAAAAATCCAAAAGCTGAAAGCCTCTCCTTACTTCGGCCGTGTCGATTTTACGGAAAAAGGGGAATCTTCTTCCGAGCGGATTTATATCGGGCTGACTTCTTTAATGGACGAAAACAATGAGCAATTTCTCATTTACGATTGGCGGGCGCCCATCTCATCTCTTTACTATCAATATTCCCCGGGAAAAGCCCGCTACGAAGTTCCGGAAGAAACCATAGAAGGCGACATCACACTGAAGCGGCAGTTTATCATTAAAAACGGGACGCTTAAAGCGATGTTCAACACGGATATGACGATTGGTGACGAAATGCTGCAAGAGGTGCTAAGCGAACATTCCGGCCGGCATATGAAAAATATCGTGTCAACCATACAAAAAGAACAGAATGAAATCATCCGGGATGAAAAAAGCAAATTTCTCATCGTTCAGGGAGCCGCCGGAAGCGGGAAAACATCCGCGGCGCTTCAGCGGGCCGCTTATTTGCTGTACCGAGGGCGCGGTGTCCTTGATGCCCGTCAGATTGTGCTGTTTTCTCCGAACATTTTGTTCAACAGTTACGTTTCCGCCGTATTGCCGGAACTGGGAGAAGAGAATATGGAGCAGGCCACCTTTCAGGAATATATCGCCCGCCGGCTCGGACGAAAGTTTGATTGTGAAAGCCCGTACGAGCAGCTCGAATATTGCCTGACTGAGCAAAATCAGGAGGCGCTTTCCGTAAGGCTCGGAGCCATCGCCTACAAAGCGTCATCAGCTTTCCGGACCATGATTGACCGTTACGCCGGATCGCTTTCCGTCTCCGGCCTGATGTGTAAACAGATCAGCTTCCGAGGAGAAATACTGATTTCAAAAGAGCGGATTGAAGATTACTTTTACTCACTTGATCAGCAGCTGCCGATTCCGAACAGAGCGGAGCTGACGGCGGAATGGCTTCTCGGGGAAATCAGCGCACTCGAAAAAAAGGAACGTAAGAAGGAATGGGTTCTGCAGGAGAGTGAGCTGCTTGATAAGGAAGACTATGCTCAGGTTTATCAAAAACTCAAGAAGCAAGCGGCGGATGATGAACCTGCTTTTGACGACCATCAGCGCGAACAGCGGCTGCTTGGCGCCATCATTGTGGGAAAAGCTTTTAAGCCGATTAAGCAGGCAGTCAGACAGCTTGGCTTTCTCGATATAAAACGGATGTATCTCCGGCTGTTTTCAGACTGGGGATCCTATGAAAAGCCTGATCATTGGCAGAGCATCGGCGCTTTGACCCGGAAAGCGTTCGCAGAGCAGTCACTCCCTTATGAAGATGCAGCTCCGTATCTTTATTTACAGGACCTAATAGAAGGAAAAAGAAAAAACACACAAATGAAGCACGTATTCATTGATGAAGCGCAGGATTATTCCCCATTTCAGCTGACGTATATTCAAAGCATCTTCCCAACAGCGAAGATGACGGTGCTCGGTGATATCAGCCAGTCGATTTATGCCCACACCATCACGGGCCCTTCTTCACTTGCCGGCTGCTTTCGCAATGGCGCAGAAAAATATGTCAGCCTGAAGCGGACTTACAGATCGACGCGGCAGATTGTTGAATTTACGAAAGCGCTGCTCGATGACGGCGATGACATTGAGCCTTTTAACCGGAACGGGGAAAAACCGCGTGTCCTGCGGGCGGATACAGAAAAAGCGCGGCAGGAGCAATTGACGGAAACAATACGGGAACTCAGGCAAAAAGGCTGGGAGACGATCGCCGTCATCTGCAAAACTGCCGCGGAAGCAAAAAAAGTATTTCAGGCGGTCAGTGTCGCAAGCGATGTCCGTTTGATCAATAAAGAAAATCAGCCTTTCCAAAAAGGGGTATGCGTCATTCCCGTGTATTTGGCAAAAGGCATTGAGTTTGACGCCGTCATTGTCGCTGACGCCTCTGTTACTCAATACAAAAGCCAGCATGACCGCAAGCTGTTATATACGGCCTGCACGCGGGCGATGCATCATCTGACCGTGCTGTCACCCGGAGAATCTTCTCCTTTTATAAAAGAAGTGCCCGCCAGCTTATTCGTGTAAGCCCTTTGCCGAGTGCAAAGGGCTTTTTATCATTAGTAATCTTAATCATTATCATCATGATTATATATTTTACTTACATACAAATTTTCGGTAAAGTTTCAATTAGAATATTATTTTGACAATTCCTATAGAAATAACGTACGTTACGTTTAATTCCTTGTGAGGTGGATATCGTTGCAACTTCAGGTCATGAACAGTCCGTTTAATCAGGAGCAGGCAGAGCTCCTTAACCGCCTTCTGCCGACCTTGACAGAATCACAGAAAATCTGGCTGAGCGGTTACTTGGCTGCGGCCCGGTCCGAGTCCGGTGAAACAGCCGCACCCGCTCCCCAGGTTCCGGCAGAAAGCCCGGCAGTCTCAAGAGAGGTGACCGTCTTATACGGGTCGCAAACGGGAAATGCGGAAGGTCTTGCGAAACAGACGGTAAAGACGCTTGAGGAACGGGGATTCCAGGTCACCATAGCGTCGATGAATGATTTTAAGCCGAATAGTCTGAAAAAAATAAACAATTTACTGATCGTGGTAAGTACGCACGGAGAAGGAGATCCGCCGGATAATGCGCTGGCTTTTCATGAATTTCTTCACGGCAGACGCGCGCCGAAGCTTGAAGCGCTCCGTTTTTCCGTTTTGGCGCTCGGTGACAGCTCGTATGAATTTTTCTGCCAAACCGGCAAAGAATTTGATGAGCGTCTTCAAGAGCTCGGCGGCACGCAGCTTGCGCCCCGGGTTGATTGCGATCTCGATTATGATGAGCCGTTTTCGGAATGGCTTGACGCGGTCATCGGCGGTTTGAACGAAGGAGCGGGAAACCAAACAGCCGAAGCGCCTGCCGAAACGCCCGGTCTCGGTGAATCCGTTTATTCCAGAACAAATCCGTTTCGGGCGGAGGTTCTTGAGAACATCAATCTGAACGGACGCGGTTCGAATAAAGAAACGCGCCATCTCGAGCTTTCGCTTGAAGGCTCGGGTCTCGCGTATCAGCCCGGAGACAGCCTCGGCATCTATCCGGAAAATGACCCGGCGCTGGTTGATGAGCTGATCCATGAGCTGAAATGGGACCCGAAACAGGAAGTGGCGGTGAATAAACAAGGAGAGCTCCGTCCGCTGAAAGACGCGCTGACTTCTCATTTTGAAATCACCGTCCTGACAAAACCGCTCCTGCAAAAGGCCGCACAGTTTACGGCTGACAAAAAGCTGAGTGAACTTCTGGCCGAAGGGAACGAAGAGCAGGTGAAAGCATACATCAACGGCCGTGACCTGCTTGATCTCGTCCGTGATTTCGGCCCGTGGGAAGCGTCCGCGGAAGACTTTCTTTCAATCCTGCGTAAAATGCCGGCCCGGCTCTATTCGATCGCAAGCAGTTTAGAAGCGAATCCGGAAGAAGTGCATCTGACAATCGGAGCGGTCAGATATGACGCGCACGGCAGGGAACGAAAAGGCGTCTGCAGCATTCTGTGTGCGGAACGGCTCCAGCCGGGAGATACGCTTCCGATTTACATTCAGCATAACCAAAACTTCAAGCTGCCGGAAAATCCGGATACACCGATCATTATGGTCGGGCCGGGGACAGGCATCGCGCCTTTCCGTTCCTTTATGCAGGAGCGTGAAGAAACCGGAGCCGAAGGGAAAACATGGCTGTTTTTCGGAGATCAGCACTTTGTCACTGATTTTCTGTATCAGACGGAATGGCAAAAATGGCTGCAAAACGGTGTACTTACAAAAATGGACGTCGCTTTTTCCCGGGATTCGGAGGAAAAAGTATATGTGCAGCACCGCATGAAAGAACGAAGCAAAGAGCTGTATGAATGGCTGCAGCAGGGAGCAGCCGTATACATCTGCGGTGATGAACAGCATATGGCGCATGACGTGCACCAGGCGCTTCTCGATATTATTCAGGAAGAAGGCGGCATGAGCCGTGAAAAAGCGGAAAGCTTCCTGGCAGACATGCAGCAGAAAAAACGCTATCAGCGTGACGTATATTGATTTTGGTTTGAAAGGAGCTTATTCAGCATGGTGAACAACATTTTAAAAGCGCCGGAAGGCCCTCCAAGTGATGTTGAGGATATTAAAGAAAAAAGTGATTATTTGCGCGGCACATTGAAAGAAGTCATGCTAGACCGGATTTCAGCCGGCATCCCGGACGATGACAACCGGCTGATGAAGCATCACGGAAGCTACTTGCAGGATGACCGCGACCTCCGCAATGAACGTCAGAAACAAAAGCTTGAACCGGCGTATCAGTTCATGCTGCGCGTCCGGATGCCCGGCGGCGTTTCAACTCCGGAACAATGGCTTGTCATGGATGAACTGGCGCAAAAATACGGAAATCATACATTAAAGCTGACAACGCGTGAAACATTCCAAATGCACGGAATTTTAAAATGGAACATGAAAAAAACGATTCAGAAAATCAATGCGGCGCTGCTTGATACCATTGCGGCCTGCGGAGATGTCAACCGAAACGTCATGTGCGCTTCAAATCCGTATCAGTCGGAAATTCATGCCGAAGTATACGAATGGTCGAAAAAACTGAGCGACGACCTTCTTCCGCGCACGAGAGCCTATCATGAAATCTGGCTTGATGAAGAACGTGTGGCGGGCACTCCTGACACGGAAACGGAACCGATGTACGGGCCGCTGTATCTGCCGCGGAAATTCAAAATCGGAATCGCCGTGCCTCCGTCCAATGATATCGATGTCTTTTCTCAAGATCTTGGCTTCATTGCCATTGTAGAAGAAGGCAGGCTTATCGGCTTTAATGTAGCGATCGGCGGCGGTATGGGAATGACGCACGGCGATACGGCCACTTATCCGCAGCTTTCAAAAGTCATCGGCTTCTGCAAGCCGGAGCAGCTTTATGATATAGCGGAAAAAGTTATTACGATTCAGCGTGATTATGGAAACCGTTCCGTCAGAAAGAATGCCAGATTCAAATATACCGTTGACCGTCTCGGGCTGGACAACGTAAAAAACGAGCTGGAAAACCGCCTTGGCTGGCAGCTGGATGAAGCGAAACCTTATCATTTTGACCATAACGGCGACCGTTACGGATGGGTGAAGGGCGTAAAAGGAAAATGGCACTTTACGATGTTTATCGAAGGCGGCCGTGTCACGGACTATGAGGATTACAAGCTGATGACGGGATTGCGTGAAATCGCCAAAGTCCATACGGGGGATTTCCGTCTCACCTCTAATCAAAACCTGATTATCGGCAATGTCTCGAGCCAGAAAAAGCAGCAAATCAGCGAATTAATCGAACAATACGGCCTGACAGACGGCCGGCAGCATTCCGCCCTGCGCCGCAGTTCAATGGCTTGCGTCGCGCTTCCGACATGCGGGCTCGCCATGGCCGAAGCGGAGCGGTATCTGCCGAAGCTGATTGATAAAATTGAAGAAATTGTTGACGAAAACGGGCTGCGGGATGAAGAAATCACCATCCGTATGACAGGATGCCCGAATGGCTGCGCCCGCCATGCGCTCGGCGAAATCGGTTTTATCGGAAAGGCGCCGGGAAAATATAATATGTATTTAGGAGCAGCGTTTGACGGCAGCCGTTTAAGCAAAATGTACCGGGAAAATATCGATGAAGAGGAAATTTTGAGTGAGCTTCGCACCATTCTGCCGCGCTACGCGAAAGAGCGGGAGGAAGGCGAACACTTCGGAGATTTCGTCATCCGCGCGGGCATCATTAAAGCGACAACAGACGGAACGAATTTTCACGAATAAAACAGAGCTGCTGACAAGAACGCAGCCTGCGAAAAGCTTGTTTTCACTGAAAACAAGCTTTTTTCTTTTCTGGAAAAATAAAGTGGGAGGCAAAAAGTTCGCCGTGAGCACGTTATGAGAAATTTTAAATAAAAACGGGTAAAATAAAAGAAGACTGGTTGTGTGCGGAAAATATATCAGGCCTGCCCGATGATTGGCTCCGGCCTTTGATCAAGGAAGAGAACAGGCAATGATGATACAATGCAGCAGATGAAGGAGGTCATGCTTTGGACATATTTTTAGTCGTACTCGTACTTTTAACCATCATTGCGATCTCAAATATTATAAATCGGTTTGTCCCCTTTATCCCGGTGCCTCTGATTCAGGTGGCGCTCGGTATCATTGCGGCGTCATTTCCACAGGGGCTTCATTTTGAACTGAATACCGAATTGTTTTTTGTTTTGTTTATTGCTCCGCTGCTTTTTAACGATGGAAAACGAACGCCGCGTGCGGAACTTTGGAATTTAAGAGCGCCGATTCTGCTTCTTGCGCTCGGGCTCGTGTTTGCCACGGTGATTGTCGGCGGTTACACCATTCATTGGATGATTCCGGGTATTCCGCTGGCCGCCGCGTTCGGCCTGGCGGCGATTCTGTCACCGACTGACGTTGTTGCGGTCAGCGCTCTGTCAGGACGTGTGAAGATGCCAAAAGGCATTCTCCGTCTCCTTGAAGGAGAAGGGCTGATGAATGACGCATCCGGCCTGGTCGCTTTTAAATTTGCGATTGCGGCAGCCGTGACGGGGGCATTTTCGCTCGCGCAGGCCGCGTTCAGCTTCGTTCTGATTTCAGCCGGCGGTTTACTCAGCGGTGTCGTTATTTCTTTTTTGATTATCCGTTTCCGGTTATTTTTGCGCCGCCTCGGCATGCAGGATGTCACGATGCATATGCTCATTCAAATTCTGACGCCGTTTGTCATCTATCTGGCGGCTGAAGAAATCGGCGTTTCCGGCATTTTAGCGGTTGTGGCCGGCGGCATCACGCATGCGGTGGAGCAGGATCGTCTTGAGTCAACGATGGTCAAACTGCAAATCGTCTCTTCAAGTACGTGGAATATTATTTTGTTCATTCTTAACGGTCTTGTTTTCGTGATTTTAGGAACGCAAATACCGGATGTGATTTCTGTCATTTTTAATGACACCGCGTTTAACAATATGATGGTCATCGGGTACATTATCGTCATTACGCTGACGTTAATGATTCTCAGGTTTTTGTGGGTGCTGTTTTTTTGGAACGGGAAGTGGTTTTTTAACAAGGACCAGAGCATTTATAAGCCCGGCCTGCGCTCCACCCTGCTGATTTCAGTTTCAGGCGTCAGGGGAGCGGTCACGCTTGCGGGTTCCTTTTCCATACCGTACGTGATCTCCGACGGCTCGCCGTTTCCTGAACGGAATTTGATTCTCTTTTTAGCCGCGGGCGTTATTTTGTGCACATTGGTGCTGGCGACAATCGTACTGCCGATTCTGACTGAAAAGCCGGAAGACAATGTGAAAGAAAAGAAAGTCAAATTGCTGACAGCGAGACGGAAGCTGATAAAGGCTGCTTTAACGGCCATTAAAGAAAATATGAATGAGACAAACAAAACGGCTTCTTTTGCGGTCATTGCCGAGTACAATGAGAAAATGAAAAATCTCAGGTTCCAGCAGTTCAATGTAAAAAACCGCACGAAAAAAGATGAACGGAAGGTTCGCGCCCAAGGGATACAGGCTGAACAGGAAGAATTGCTGCGGCTGATTGAGCGGGGCGACATACCGGAAGAAACGGCCGACAGTTTACAGGAACGGTTCGATGAGCTGGAAGTGCTTTATACCAATCCGTTTAAAGTCGGCTTGTCTAAGAAAAAGCTGAAACGGCTGATGTACTGGATCTTTTTCGGCGAACATAAAAAGCCGGAAATGTCGATTTTAAATGAAGAAGGCCTTATTCGCGCCACAAGGGTTAAAACGGCAAAAGCGGCTATTGAAAGCCTGAAAAAACACATGACCGAAGAAAATAAAGACGTGACGCTTGCCGTCATTTCCTTTTACAATCACTTGATTTTCAGGCTGGGGCACTCGTATCACGAACAGAGTCCGAGCCGCCGTTTTGAAAATCAAAAACTCGAAATCAAACTGCGGGCCGTGCAGGCCATCCGCAACGAAATCCAAACATTATTCGAAGAACGGGAGATTTCCCGCGACATGTCGCATGAGCTTCGCCAATACATTAATGATGTTGAGGCGGCCATGCTTGACGGAGATGAATAAACGAAAAAAGTCCGGCGTATGTGCGCCGGACTTTTTTATATTACGGGCGATGGAATTCGACGTGATTGCCGTCGCGGTCAAACCAGCCTCTGAAGGCCCAGTTGATCCAGCCGCCATCGCCTTTATTGGTGAAGCTTCCGTCTTCAAACACCCAAATGCCGTACGTAATGCCGTCATAAACGGCCGAACCGTAAAACTGAACGCCGTTAAAATGATCTTCATATTCCTGGCTTAAATTAAACACCATGACGTTATATTTTTGTCCGGAAGAATAGAATGAAGATTCCATTAAATTTTTGACGAAGCCGTCACGGTTTTTTGCGGACTTGATCGCGTCTGCAATTTGATTGCCGATTCCGAGGAGGTCAACGTCAATATTTAATCCTACATCTTTTGCTGAGACATCTGATGTTTGCTGTGCCATGTTTTGAGGGACCGGGTTTTCTTTTGCGGATACAAAGGACAGAGGAGTCAGAGACAAAGCGGCGCCAAGGGCAACGGACATAGGGATACGCATACGTTTCATAATATTTCCTCCTTCAATTGTTTGGTGGCTACAGTAGCGATTTACCCGGACAGTTACCTCTTTAACCTTAATTATTCAAAAATAGGAAAATAATAACGTTAATGGTTCTTGGGAACTAAAAATGGTTTCTGTTAGAACGATGAGCGTATAATTGGTTTCTTACCGCAGAAATATGAGATAATAATAACCGTTTACATAATGACTAGAAAGGATGGTTCAACGTGGCAAAAAGCTTAAAAGATACTGTAAAGCTTCATAATGGCGTTGAAATGCCGTGGTTCGGCCTTGGCGTGTTCAAGGTGGAAAACGGAAGCGTAGCGGCAAACGCTGTCGAAGCGGCTATCAGAAACGGCTACCGCAGCATTGATACGGCGGCTATTTACAAAAATGAAGAAGGTGTCGGTGAAGGCATCAGAGCTGCAGGCGTTGCCAGAGAAGAGCTGTTCATCACGTCAAAAGTGTGGAATGAAGATCAAGGATACGAAACGACACTTGACGCGTTTGAGAAAAGCCTTGAGCGCCTCGGCCTCGACTACCTCGATCTTTATCTGATTCATTGGCCTGGCAAGGATAAATATAAAGACACATGGCGCGCTCTTGAAAAGCTGTACAAAGACGGCAAAATCCGCGCAATCGGCGTCAGCAACTTCCAAGTGCATCATTTAGAAGAACTGCTGAAAGATGCTGAAATCAAGCCGATGGTCAACCAGATAGAATTCCATCCGCGCCTGACTCAAAAAGAAGTAAGAGATTTCTGCAAAGCGCAGGGCATTCAAGTGGAAGCATGGTCTCCATTGATGCAGGGACAACTCCTGGATAACGATGTGCTGTCACAAATTGCGGAAAAACATAACAAATCGGTTGCTCAAGTGATTTTGCGCTGGGACCTTCAAAACGAAGTCGTTACCATTCCGAAATCCATTAAAGAGCACCGCATTATAGAAAATGCCGTTATTTTTGATTTCGAACTGTCACAGGAAGAAATGGAAAACATCAGCGCATTAAACAAAAACGAGCGTGTCGGCCCGAATCCGGACGAGCTTCTGTTCTAAGAAAAAACAGCCCTTTACGGGGCTGTTTTTCGTTTTACATAAATGTCTGTGTCTGCCGTTTTACGCTGAACCTGTATGCGGCAATTAATAAAAGGGCGGCGGCGAAGGCTCCTAAAATAGTGATATTCAGTGTCAGGCTTTGGAGCGAACGGCCGTGCTGCAGTTGATCCACCGTATCGAGCACCCAGTGCTGAGGCAGAAATTCGGCGATTGTCTGCACCGTTTTCGGCATAATATTGCCGGGAAAGAAGCAGCCTGCCAGCAAACATGTCGGTACGACGATTAAATTCAAAAGCGCCGACGCCGAAGCGCTGCTGTTGGAAAAACCGACGGTAATAAAGGCGATCCCGATCGCGCTTAAGGCAAACAGCATCATCAGGGCGAACAGCTGCCACAGCGGGAATGACGGCTGAATATGAAAAGCTGTGCCCATAAAGAGAACGGCGAATATAATTTGGACGGCCATGATGATCATATTCACCGCCGCGTTCGCCAATACATACTGTTTTGACGTGATCGGCGTTGACAGCAGCCTGTAGTACGTTCTGTTTTCTCTCTCTTTAATCATCAGTTCTGTCAGGTTGCCGGCGGAATAGAGCATAATAATGATGAGATACCCGATGACTGAGTAAGTCATTTCTTTATGGTTCGATGTATCTTGTAAAACAGCTGATTCCGTTTGAATGGGAGAATGCTTGAAATCGGCGTACATCGCCTGAAATGCTTTCGCGTCTCCGCCGGAAGATTTGCCGATTGAGGCGGCGCTGTTAATATAATTGTACAGATAAGAGCTGACATACCCGGTGACCTGGGCGCCTTTCAGCGAGGTCATGCCGATGTGAGACGGTCTCCCGTCTTTTACGCTTTGAGAAAATCCTTTTTCAAACGTAATCAGCGCCTCCATTTTCCCTGACGCGATCTTTGATGAGGCAGACGCAGCCGTTTCCTCCGAAATCCTCACATGATCCAGCCCTTTTAAAAACGATACCGTATCCTGGGACACTTCTCCTCCGTCTTGGTTGAGAATGCCGATATTGAGCGTTTCGGCTCCGCCATTGGCATTGGTCATGAAGGAGAGAAAGACGCCGATCAGCGGTGCGCCGATATAAAGGATGAGCTGTTTTTTGCTTTTTGTAATCCCTTTGAGAGTATGTGTAAACAGCCACCAGAAGTTTTTCATATTACAGTCCCTCCCGTCTATGAAACGTAACCGCGGCGATCAGCAAAAAAAGCGCCGCTAATGCTGTATTTAAACCAATTGCAGGCCAGGCGGCTGATACGTCATTGGCGTATATAATTTTATTAATCGCCTTATTGATCCAGGTTAATGGCGACAGGGCGGAAATTCCTCCGTCTTCATATTTATAATAGGCGCCGCCGATAATGGACATCACCTGAACGATGATGACAGTGATTAATCTGGCGCTTTCGGGTTTTCTGGTCAAATAGCTCATGCTGAGACCGAAGCTGACGGCCAAAAGAATTTCAGAGACGAGAATCAAAAGCACAAGTCCCATATGGCTGCCCCAATTCGCTTTTAAGATAAATTTGCTGAAGGCGACAACGGCAAGGATCGTCAGAAAGTTCACAGCCAAAATGCCGAGCATTTTTCCGAGAAAGATATCGCTTTTCGAAAGCGGCGCGGCGATCAGGCGATCCGCAGTGTGCCGTATTCTTTCCCCGCGGAACAAGGTGCTTGCAAAAATTGAGGCGTACAGCCCGATCATTGTCGTCATGGAGACCGCGTAAAAATCTTTCGCTTTCGGTTCTTTCGCTTTGTTTAAAGACGTTTGCTTAATATAATCACTTTTTATTTCGCCGGCGGCAGGTGCCTTATGTGCCTTGTAAGCGGCGGCGCCAGCCTTGTATTGGTTGGTAAAAGCGGTCAGCATGCCTTGGACGATCGTGCCGTTCATGCCGCTCCGGTCATTTGTATAGATTTGAAAACCGCTGTTTTTTACAGTGACGAAAGCATCCGCCTGATTTTCACGAACATCGTTTTTGCCTTTTGCTTCAGTGTCCGCTTTTTGAAAATAGACATGCTCTTTTTTGGCTGCTTTCATAAAATCAGTAAAATAATGAGAAAGAGGGCCGTTTGACTGGTCCGTATAAACCACCTTGATATTTCCGACCGTCACCTCTGAGTCAAAGGCGTTTGATAATGCCGCACTGAAAATCAGCATAAAGACGATCGGAAAAGCAAGCATGAAAATAAAGGTCCGTCTGTCACGGAAACTGATTTTGATTTCTTTCCCGGCGATGTGCAGTATACGCATTTGCAATCCTCCTTTCAGTTTGGTCAGTCGCGCAGGCTTCTGCCTGTCAGAGTGAGAAATACCGTTTCTAAGTCAGGGGCCTGTTCCTGTAAGGAGCGGATTTCAATTCCTTTGTCCATGAAGTATCGGATCAGGCGGTTTAAATTGTTGACCCCTGTGTCAGAGCTGATTTTTACGCTGTTTTCTTCCAGTGCCGCGGCTCTGACGCCGGGAATCTCCTGAATATCGCCGAGGCTGATGCCGTTTCCGGATGACAGCTCAATCACGACATCTTTTGTGTCGGTAATGATGGAGGTCAGCTGTTCCTTTGTGCCTTCCGCGATGACTTTTCCGTGGTCAATGATGGCGATGCGCGTGCATATTTCTTCAACTTCCTCCATGTAATGGCTCGTATAGATGATCGTGCAGCCCATTTCATTCAGCTTTTTCACTGATTGCAGAATATAATTTCTTGATTGCGGGTCAATGCCGACCGTCGGTTCGTCCATGATGATCAATTTCGGCCGGTGGGCAAGGGCGCAGGCAATATTGAGCCGGCGTTTCATTCCGCCGGAAAAATGCTTCGGCAGATATTTGTGTTTATCGCTCAAGCCGACGAATGTCAGTGCTTCCTCGACCCGTTCTTTCAGAGCCGCCCCTCTCAGGCCGTATAACCCCGCGAAGAATTTCACATTTTCATAGGCGTTTAATTCTTCGTAAATGGCGAGGTCCTGCGGGACGATGCCGATATTCATTTTCGTTGCTTTGCTGTGCTTGAAAATATCTTTGCCGAGAAACAAGATGTCTCCGCCGGAAGGTTTTAAAAGGCCTGAAATCATGTTGATGGTTGTGCTTTTTCCGGCTCCGTTTGCGCCGAGAAACCCGAAAATCTCACCTTCTTTTACGGCAAGTGACATTTGGTCAACGGCGGCGTAATCGCCGAATTTCTTACTCAGCTGTTTGAGCTCCAAAATGTTCATGTTTCCACCTCTATGTCTTATGATGCTCTTATTATAAAAAAAAGAATGAACGGCCGTTAGTGCAGCAGTTCATTCCTTTGACATGAGAATCTTCATATTTTTCGCATGAAAACATTCACTTATTCAATCGGCAGCAATGTCGTGACGGAAAAACCCGCCGTGCCGTCAAAAATGACGGTTCCGCGAAGAACGGCGGCCCGTTCTTCCATACCGAGCATGCCGAGGCCTTTTTTAAAGCGGACGGCGCCGTTTCCGTTATCTTTCACTTCCGCTTTCACGGCTTTATTCAGTACATGAATATCAATGGAAACCTGTGTGGCATCGGCGTATTTCATCGTGTTGGTCAGGGCTTCGGTTACGTTTTCCTGAATGACTTTCCAATGCATTTGCGTCAGCCTGTCCAAATCGCCTCTGTACGTAAACGGAACCGGCAGGCCGTTTTTAGCCGAAAATTCATCAATAAATGTTCTTAATCTGTGAATGCCCATTTGTTCAGCGGGCGGTTTCATATTTTTCAGCGTAATCCGGATATCCTCTATGCCCTCTTTAGAAATGGTAATGGCGTTTTGAAGCAGGCCTGCCGCTTTTTCAGGATGGGAGCTGAGCATCCGCTTTGCCGCTTCCATCTGAATGAGCGCGCCGGTCATGGAGTGGCCGATTTTGTCATGGATGGCTTGGGACAATCTGTTTCTTTCTTCGAGTTTGCCGGTGTACTCCGATTGTTTGATGTATTCTGTGCTGCTGTGCAGCTGTTTCGTCAGCTTTTCGATGCTCGACCGCATGCTGTCTGACTGCTCCTCATATTTCTTCAGCCGAGCGTTTGACCGGGCGGCCAATACGAAAATCGCCAGACAGAACAGGGTTATGACGGTATAGGCGGGAAGATCGCCGTACGGGATAAATAAAAATGGCAAAAACACAAACAGGCAGAACACATAGCGGTGAACCGGGTATTCGGCAAGGACGGCGAAAATGGCGGGCGGTAAAAGAAACAGAAACGCCGGATGGCCCCGTACGGAAAGCCAGAGGGTCAATGCCAGCGCGAGCAGGGTGATTCCGCGTCTCCAAGCGGGCGGCCTGATCATGCAGACCGCAATGCCCAAAGACAGATAAAGCAGCAGAAACAAGACTGCGTACGGCGTGTAAAGGCGGTCTGCCGATACGAATAAAAAGGCCGTGTAAAAAATGACGATCAGTCTGCTCATCAGCATCCAAAAATGCATACCGTTCAACGCCCGTTATCCACCTTCCCGGTAATATAATAAATCGCGATCTGCGTTCTGTGCTCAAGTCCCGTTTTCCCTAAAATAGATGAAATATAATTGGCCGTCGTCCCTTCAGAAATGAAAAGCTGTTTTGAAATTTCCCTGTTCGAGAATCCTTTCGCAATGAGCGACATGATGCTGAGCTCTCTTTCAGTAAACTGGCTTTCATCAATCTGATGCGCTGTTTCCGCCGGACGGAAAAGGCTGTCTTTTATTTTATCCAGCACGGTGTCCTGAAGGATGCTGTGTCCGTTGAAGACGCTTTTGATCGCATCGCGGATCCGTTCCGGTTCGGTGTTTTTTAATAAATATCCTTTCGCGCCGTTTTTAATCGCTTCTAAAATATACTCATCGTCATCAAATGTCGTCAGGATCATCGGCTTCGTATCCGTTTCCTCAGCAATCCGCTTTGCGGCTTCGACGCCGTTCATTACCGGCATGCGGACGTCCAATAAAGCGATATCGACGGGATTGTTTTTACAATACTCCGCCGCCTCCAGTCCGTTTTCCAAAGTTGCCGATACAGTAAATTCCTCATATGTATGCAAAATGATTTTCATTCCTTCTCTGATGAAAGAATTATCATCCGCGATAATGACATTAATCTTCATGGCCGCATCCTTTGTGTGTTTTTGTTTCATTATATACCATCCGATTTTAAATCAAAAAGCCTCCCGGCGAAATCTGCGCGGAAGGCGGATGGTCAAGCGGGTTTTTTCAATTGGATGAAAAACAGCATCAGAAAAGAAATGATCATAATACAGATCACCCATACCCAGGCAAGTGTTTCATTACCGGAATCCATCGCGACGTAAATCGCTGTCGGCAGCGTTTGGGTGACGCCCGGGATGTTTCCCGCAAACATTAAGGTCGCCCCGAATTCACCGAGCGCTCTTGCGATACTGAGAATGCTTCCGGTCAAGAGGGAGGGAAAGGCAAGCGGGACGGAAATGCGGGTAAATACCTGCCATCTGCCGGCTCCGTCTACTTTCGCCGCTCCTTCGATGTCAGAATCAACCGCGGCGAAACCCGTTTTGGCGGACTGATACATTAGCGGGAAAGCGACGATGGCCGAAGCGATCACCGCGGCCCACCACGTGAAGATGACGGACTGGTGAAAAATCTGTTCAATCGCCCGGCCGATAACGCTGTGTTTCCCGAAAATGATAATCAGAATGAAACCGACAACGGTAGGAGGAAGAACGAGCGGGAGCATAAACAGGGTTTCCACGGCCGTTTTTCCGGGAAATTTCGCTTTCGCCATCCAGGCGCCGGCGAGCGTCCCGAGAATGATGACGGCGATGCCTGATGCCAAAGCCACCTCAAAAGACAGTACGACGGGAGTGAAAAATTCCGAAGCCGTAATATTACTTGGCAGTAAATCCATATTTCTTAAACACTTTCATCGCTTCATCTGACTGCAGATACTGATAAAACGCTTCTGCTTCTTTACGGTGCTTTGTATCCTTGACGATGCCGAGCGGATACACGATCGGATCGTGTGTTTTCGCGGGCGCTTCATCGGTGATTTTCACCTTCTTTGAAATCAGCGCGTCTGTTTTATAGACAAGCCCGGCATCAACATTTCCGGTTTCAACATAAGAAAGCACCTGGCGGACGTCTTTTGCATAGACGACTTTATCTTTTACCTTGTCCCATAGGGATAATTTCGTCAATGACTGTTTGGCGTATTGTCCGGCCGGAACGGATTCAGGCGTGCCGAGCGCGATTTTATCCGTACTGTCTTTTTTCAGGTCATTCAGATGTGTAAGGTGTGCGCTGTTTTTCTCAGGCACGATCATGACGAGGTCGTTTTTCAAAAGATCCGTGCTGTCTTTTTTGTCGATATCTCCGTCATCAACGAGCTTTTGGAATTTATCTTCGGCTGCCGAGAAGAATAAATCAGCTCCCGCGCCTTGTGAGATTTGTTTTTGCAATGTGCCCGATGATCCGAAGTTGTCTTGAATGGTCACATTTGAATGGGACTTTTCATAGTTGGTTTGGATTTCTTCAAGCGCATCTTGGGCGCTGGCCGCCGCGGAAACGGTCAGCGTCACTTTTTCGTTTTGTCCGCCTTTGGACGATTGTCCGGATGAGCAGCCCGCAGCTGCCAGGAAAACGGCCATAGCCGCAGTTGTGATTAGTGTCGCTTTCTTTTTCAAAATGGTGCACCCCTTATAGCTAAATATCATTAGATCACACTAATTATAACGTAAATGTACGTTGTGTTGCGGTTTTTTTTCAATAACTGAACAGTTATAATAAAAACGGAGCGTGATATTATGGCAGAAGCCACTTCCTATACAATAGAAGAGGTTGCGGGCCTTTTGAAGGTCTCAAAACTGACGGTATATGATTTGATAAAAAAAGGGCTCATTCCGGCGTACAAGGTCGGGAGACAGATGAGAGTCGATGAAGAAGACTTAAAACAATATAAAGCAAACATGAGGATGTCAAAAAAGCCATCCGCAGCCGATGCGGCTGACTCGTCCCGCAGGCGGGAGCCGGAAAAAAGGGAGTCCGTTATCATCAGCGGGCAGGATGTGTCGATGGACCTCCTCAGCAAACAGCTGGAACGAACGATACAGGCGGCTCCGCTCCGCAAGTACAGCGGCAGTTTAAACAGCCTGATCGAGATGTACCGGGGGGCTTGCGATATCGTCAGTCTTCATTTGTACGATGGGGAGACGGGGCAGTATAACATTCCGTATGTGAAGCGCATTCTTTCAGGAGAGCCGTTTGCGCTCTTTCATGTCGTGCTTCGGCAGGCCGGATTATATGTGAAAAAAGGCAATCCGCTGAACATTCAGGGCTTTCAGGACTTGAGCAGAAAGGACGTCCGCATCGTCAATCGCGAAAAAGGATCAGGCGCGAGAGTGCTGCTGGATGAACAGCTCAGATCATTCGGCATCACGCCGTCTGATGTCGCCGGCTACCATGACATTGTCACGGATCATCTGTCAGCGGCTTCACAAGTATCCGGCGGAAAAGCGGATATAGGAGTCGGATCGCAGCATGCGGCGCATATGGCAGGCACGGATTTTATCCCGGTGATCAGTGAGCAGTACGATGTTGTCGTCTTAAAACAAAACCTGGAGCTTGTTCAAAGCGTGCGGGACATTCTCAATTCCGAGGAATTCAAGTCTCAGCTTTCTCAATTATCCGGATATGATACGAAAATGACCGGACGGCTGATATATGAAACATAAAAAAATCCCTCCATAAAACGGAGGGATTTTTTTATTGCTTGTAAAACCGCAGCAGGTCGCCGTTTAATATTTTATCGGAAAGCATCAGCTCTTGTTCCGCTTTTTCTTTTTCATCGCTGCACGCGCTCACGTCAGAAAGCGGTTCACCCGTTTTGCGGCTGTAACACGTATTTTTCGTATAAATATGATCATCCGTGATAAAGCTGCCGTTTCTCAGTACAGCAAACGGAGTCCGCTCTTTGGAAAACAGATCATTGCCGAACTGAATGCTGCCTTTCGTTTCAATGCCGAGAAGGTGAAGCAGCGTCGGTTTTACATCAACCTGTCCCGCAGCGGAAGCAACCGTTTCCGGCGCACGGTCGGTCACCCCGGGAATATGAATGATAAACGGCACGCGCTGAAGCTGAACCGTATCAAACGGAGTGATTTCCTCTTTTCCTAAGAATTCGGCAAGTCCTTTATTATGAGCTTCGGATATGCCGTAATGATCTCCCATCAGGACGATCATCGAGTTGTCATACAGTCCTGCTTTTTTCAGCTTCTTGAAAAAGTGTTTTAAGGCCTCATCTTCATAGCGGACCGTTGTCACATAGCGGTTTAATAAATCGCTGCTTGTGTCCGGTTCATCAATGAGCTGATCTTGTTTTTCAATTTCAAAAGGAAAATGGTTGGTCAAGGTCAGCAGGCTTGCATAAAACGGCTGCGGAAGCTTCTTTAATTTTTCCGCTGACTGCTCGAGAAACTCTTTGTCCTTCAGGCCCCAGCCCGTTGAATTTTCCTGTGTCACCTGAAATTCATCCGCGTCAAAAAAACGGTCGATTCCGAAGGCCCCGTACATCTCGTCCCGGTTCCAAAAGGCCTTATGGTTGGCATGCAGAACGGCTGAATAGTATTGATGGTCTTTTAACGCATGGTACATCGTATTGAACCGGTGGCCGCTTTTGGTAAAAAAAACGGCGCCGCTGGAAGACGGGTACAGCGAATTCGCGGTGATGAATTCTGAATCTGAGGTTTTACCCTGTTCGGTCTGCTGATAAAAATGAGTGAAATCATAACTTTTTTTCCGCAGCTTATTCATAAACGGGGTAATCTCCTGACCGTTAACCCGTTCATCCATCACAAAACGCTGTGTTGACTCGAGCGTCACAAAAATCACATTGCGTCCCTTTGCAAGCCCGAACTTTGAATCGGACGGGCTGCTGTAGTCGGCTTGAGTGTAATTCGCCACCGCCGCAAGGCTGTCTTCATCTGCAAACGCTTTAGCCCCTGCATTCAGCGTCTGCGAAATGGTGTCATACAAATGAAAGTGGAACAGGCCGATTCCTTTTACGAGCGCTTCGCGATCAAAAGGATGCTTGAACAGCTTCGGCTGCTCGGCCTCAGACAGCGCAAGGTTGCACAGCATGAGGCCGGCTGATGCCCACACATACGCTTTAACGGTCCGGGCGCCTGCTTTTCCCTTACCGGCTGTATCCCTTTTCGCAAGATAAAACAGAACCGCAATATCCAAGAATAAAGCGATATAAAGCGGGTGAAACAACTCTTGGACGCTGCTTCCCATATCGCCCATATTGCTCGCCTGAAATAAAACCGGTATGGTGATAAAATCAATATAAAACCCGTAAAACACCGTGTTTGCGATTAAAATCCCCGTCAGCATCACATTGGCCGAAAGCAAAAAGATCCGCTGTTTTTTTTCCGTCAGGAGCAGGGCGATGCCGAACAGCGGCACAATGAAGCTCAGCGGATTAATGAGAAGCAGACATTCCTCAAGAACAGAATTGTTCTGCAGATCAAAACCGAGCTTATAAACGACATATGTTTTTATCCACATGAACAGGATGGACAAGCATAAAAACCGATGATTTTTGAAAAAGGATTTCTTCATATGTATGACTCCTCACCCTAAAAGCGGAAAGACGCTTTTTGTTTAAGAGATGCGGCCGTGAACCAGTTCGTATAAATAATAGCAGGATACAATCGTTAAGCCGGCCAGCACAAGCTGCTCCGAAAAGCTCCCCGTCCTCATATAAAGGGGAAGACGGAAGCGGATCGCGGACGGAAACAGCAGTTTAATCCCGTTGACGGTCCATGCGTCAAGCACAAGATGGCTTGCCATTCCGATCATCAGTCCGGCGGAAATGCTTGGATTCGGAATGTAGGATGCCGTGATGAAAAACATAATAAGCATAAACAGCAGGCTGTGTGTAAATGTTCTGTGTCCGAACACCGTGCTTACGATTTTGGACAGAACGGGCAGCGTCCTGCCGATTTTGCTTTTCGTATGGCATATATCGGGAATCAGCGCCCCGAGGGCACCCGCTGAGGTCATCAGAACCGGATCATACCCGTAATAATAAGCAATTGCGGAACAAGAAGCGATGCCTCCCATGATGTGTGTTTTTCCTGTCATTTTTCGCTTCTCCTTTTTATTTTTGCCAAAATCCCCTGAATTACAAATATATCAAGAGAATGCATGTTTGATCAACAAACTTTACCTGTAACACCAAAAGGAAGGAGACGCGGATTCCGCATATTCTGCTACGGAAAAAGACACATTATAGGTGTACCTATATTTGATAAAGAGGTGATACAGATGGCTTTCTTTAACAAAGAAAAAGGAAAAAACAGCGATAAAAACAAAAACGTCATTCAAGGTGCGCTTGACGACGCCAGTGCAGCTCTGAAAGACGATCCGCTTCAAGAAGCTGTTCAAAAGAAAAAAAACAACCGCTGACCATATAAAACGGGTAGGGCGAATGCTCTATCCGTTTTCCGTCTAATTTTTCCCTTTGACAGATCTTTTTATCTCTGATAACCTCTGAGTAGAATTGAATGATAAAAATCCTCACTCTTTCTCGGTGAGGTAGAGGTTGCGCTTGATGATGAGTCGCACATGCCAGGCTGACAGGGGCCGCAAAACATGTGTTAAAGGCATCAGCGCCGAAGTGTAAAGAAAGCCGATCCTTCTTTATGCTGGGACTGTATCTGAATAAGTGCAGGACTGCCGCGTGCTTTTTCGCGGAGGGCTATCCGGAGATCAAGAGTGTGTGTTTCTTTAAGCATGGACTTTTGTTCAGGCTTTTTTTGTGTGTAAATATGGTCTCGGGGTCTGGTCCGTACGAATGAACAACCAGGAGGTACAGGAATGGAACAGACGAAAAAATGGGGTTTTTGGTTACTGACGGCATTTGTCGTAGGAAATATGGTAGGATCGGGCATCTTTTCCCTTCCGAGCACGCTCGCAAAAATCGCGAGTCCTTTCGGCGCTACATCGGCATGGCTTTTAACGGGAGCCGGTGTTTTAATGATCGCGCTTGTTTTCGGCCACCTATCCATCCGTAAGCCTGAGCTGACGGCGGGGCCGCAAAGCTATGCGAGAGCGCTGTTCAGCGATCGGAAAAAAGGGAATGCAGCCGGGTTCACGATGGTGTGGGGCTACTGGGTGGCGAGCTGGATCAGCAATGTGGCGATCATCACAAGCCTTGCCGGATATTTAACATCATTTTTCCCGATTTTAACGGATAAGCGTGAAATGTTTTCGATCGGCGGTCAGGCGGTTACGCTCGGCCAGCTGCTGACGTTTGCCGTATGTACGGTTTTATTATGGGGCACTCACACGATTCTCGTCTCCAGCATTAACGGTGCGAGTAAATTAAATTTCGTCACGACGTTTTCAAAAGTATTAGGATTTATCTTTTTTATCATTGCAGGTTTGTTTGTGTTTCAAACGTCGTTTTTCGATCATTTTTATTTTCCGGTTCAAACGGGCCCTCACACAGTTGAGGGAATCGGCGGGCAGATCCACAATGCGGCGATTTCAACATTATGGGCGTTCGTCGGGATTGAATCGGCGGTCATTTTATCCGGGCGCGCCCGTTCGCAGCGCGATGTGAAACGCGCCACCATTACCGGCTTATTGATCGCGCTCAGCATTTATATTATCGTGACATTGATTACGATGGGCGTGCTTCCGCATGATAAGCTTGTCGGCTCGGAGAAACCGTTTGTTGACGTCTTGTACGCGATTGTCGGCAATGCGGGAAGCATCATCATGGCAATTCTGGCGATCCTGTGTCTGTTCGGAACGATGCTCGGCTGGATTCTTCTCGGCTCTGAAGTTCCGTATCAAGCGGCGAAATCAGGGGACTTTCCCGCTGCTTTTGCAAAAACGAATAAACAGGGCAGTCCGGTTGTGTCGTTAATCGTCACGAACGTCATGTCACAGATCTTTATCTTTTCGGTTATTTCCCGGACGATCAGTGACGCGTTTACGTTTTTAACAACAGCGGCGACGCTCGCTTATCTGATTCCGTATCTCGTATCAGCGTTTTACAGCCTGAAGCTTGTTTGGACGGGAGAAACATATGACGAGATCAAGGGTTCAAGAGTGAGGGACGGTTTCATCGCCATCCTTGCCTGCATTTATTCTTTTTACGTCATTATTACCGGAACGGCCGATTTAACGACCTTTATTCTCGGTATCGGGCTGTTCTTCGTCGGTTTGCTGTTATATCCTTTCGTCTCAAAGAAATTTGCAAACAACAGACAATCGGTTTGAAAAAAAGACATCTCATGTCTGTGAGATGTCTTTTTTTGTTTGCGGCAGCGGATTACTTTTTGACGGCGTGTATAAAATGAATGGTCTCGAATGCGGTTAAATAGTCAGTGCGTCCGCTGAAAAAACGCTCATTGACGGCCGCTGGAGATAAGTGTTCATAAATAAGCAGACCTGATGATTCTAACACCTTTTCAATTTCTTCATAGCTGAAACACGATAGCATCGGCTCTCCGCTGGCTGCAGCCATTTTCACCATGTTTTCCACTCTGTTTGACAGTCCTTTTTCTTCAAAGAGCGACTGATCTGCATAATCAAAGACGATAGAGCTTCCGGGAGGGACTTGGTCAAATAATTGAGTAAGCAGGCGGGCCAGATGCTTTTTCGTAAGATAGTATGAAACGCCGAGCAGACTGAAAAAGGTTTTTTGGCGGGAAAAACCTTCTTGGTACAGACGGGTGAAAGAAAGTGAAGCGGCAAAGTCCATCGGTACAAAATGAAGATGACTCGGAATATCGAAATCCAGACGTTTCAATCTGTTTATTTTGTCTTCCTGTGAAGCGTAATGATCGATTTCAAAGATATCTAAGCCATTTGTTACCTCAGGATGCCTGAAACAGAAAGTATCCAGCCCCGCCCCAAGGATGACATATTGTTTAACCCCGAGCTTCATTTCATTCAGAAGCACTTTTTCACAATACGCGGCGCGGGCTAACGGTGTAGGAGACAGCTGGACTTGAATCACCCATTTTAAGATATCATCCGGTTTATCTTGAAGCTCCTGAGCCATGTCTTTGCTGAAGAATGATATACCTTGAATTAAATGATCACAAATGTCTGAATGCTCTTTTTCAGAAATAAGATCTTGTGCCAGAAAATCATCAAACATAACCGGTGTGCCGTATTTACTGTGGTACGCTCTTCCGTAAGCGGACAGCAGGGAAGTCATACTTGCCTTGTTTTCTTTCATATTAAGAATCCTCCGTCATTCACATCAATCTCCGGCCGGGAGAATCTTATTATACACGCTAATCCAAAATTGTAAATTTTAGCATAAATAAATTTTTTTGTCAAGTTTTAGGTAACATAAAAGCCGCTGTTTCAGCGGCTTCAGGGTTACTTCGTTAAGCTTTTTGTAATATAGTCCAGCTGGCCTTCAAGTGAGATCGGGTCTGAGAAATAGAAGCCGATCGGATCAATGCGGTAGACATGGTTTTGCTTGACGGCATCGAGGTTTTTCCAGATTGAACTGTCAAGGACGCCTTTGTCGTCACCGCCGGCCTGCCATGGTCCCATAAAGATATAGTCTCCTGCGAAGTCAGGCAGTTTTTCAAGTGAAATGCTGGCATAGCCCGGGCCTTGATTAATGGCTTTTTCCTGCGTCAGTTTTGTGGCTTTCAGCCCGAGTTTGTCATAAATGATGCTTCCCCCGCGGCCGAAGTCTTTACCGAATACATAGATGTCTTTACCGTTAGTCTGCATGATGGAGATGGTTTTTGAACCGACCGCTTTTTGAACTTTTGTTTTAGCGGCAGCTGTTTTCTTATCCCATTCGGCAAGCCATTTGTCTGCTTTATCTTTAGTGCCTGTCATTTTCGCAAACTCTTTGAATTGATCAATGTTGCTGAGTTTGTCATATTTAACGGCGATTGTCGGCGCGATTTTCTCCAGTTTTTCAATATCGGCCCCTTGTGTCGTCCAAACAACGATTAAATCAGGCTTCAGGTCAATGATTTTTTCAACGGACGTGCCGTCACCGATGTTTGTCACACCTTTTGTTTTCCCTTTGTAATAAGGGTTTTTAAATACGTTTTGCGGCGCGCCGACAACATTGATGCCGAGCTGTTTGAAGTCGCCGTAGTAGCCGTCAGCCATGACGACAACCCGTTTCGGGTGCTTCGGAATTTTAATATTGCCGTTTTCGGCTTTATACGTGATGGTTTCTTCTTTTTCAGAAGAACCTTTCGTGTCTGAAGAATTTCCGCATGCGGCCAAAGCGGCGATGAGCAGTACGGCAATCAGCGCTGCGCCGATTTTCTTGTATGTATGGAACATCTGGCATTCCTTCTTTCATAAAAAAATAGTGATAAAGAGAATCATTATCAGTGTGATTATATCACTGCTTTCATAGAGAAGCACGCTCTTTTTTAAGAAAAACTTTCTTTTTTTATATGAAATTAGGTCTATTAAAAGAGAAGAAAATAGTGCTATACTGAAACAAGTCATTGATAATCATTATCATTAACATTCTTGTCTTGGAGAAAGGAAGAACGAGTGTTGGGTCTATTAAAAAAGAAACAGACAATGACGGCTCAAGGGGCGTCAGGGAGCGAAATCCAGTGGACGGCGCGTTCATTCAGAGCGGCTGTGCTGCTTTTTGCCGGTATTGCGGTTTTATTGATCGGCGCAGTTTTGTCTGTTTCCATCGGAGCCGCCGATATTCATCTGCGGACGGTGTGGAACGCTCTCTTTCACTTTCAGCCGCAAAATACATCTCATCAAATCATACGCGATCTGAGGCTGCCGAGAACCGCCGCCGCCGCGCTCGTCGGGGCTTTTTTAGCTGTGTCCGGGGCAATCATGCAGGGGCTGACGCGGAACCCGCTTGCTGAGCCTTCCATTATGGGTGTGACTTCGGGGTCCGGCTTTGCGATCGCTTGCGCATTTGCTTTTTTTCCGGGGCTGTCTGCAGCGGGGCTTGTCTTATGGTCCTTTGCGGGAGCGGGAATCGGGGCGCTTATTGTTTTTGGCATCGGCTTGTTTTCAAAAGGCGGGCTGACACCTGTGAAGCTCGCGCTGGCCGGTACGGCAGTCGGCTATTTCTTGACGGGGCTTTCAAGCGCGATTGCGATCCGGTTTGACGTCGCCCAGGATGTGAAGTTCTGGTATGCCGGAGGGGTTGCATCCGTGAAATGGGAGGGCGTGCAGCTGCTTTTGGCAGTCGGCGTTATCGGTCTTTTGCTTGCCTTTTTGATTGCGCGCTCAGTGACGGTGCTGAGCTTGGGTGAGGAGCTGGCCAAAGGGCTCGGGCAGTATACGGCGCTTGTGAAAGTAATCGGAATGTTTGTCGTTGTCCTGCTGACGGGGGCTTCAGTCTCAGTTGCCGGAGCCATTTCTTTTATCGGCTTGGTGATTCCGCATATCACCCGATTTTTAGTCGGTGTCGATTACAGGTGGATTATTCCTTGTTCGGCGGTATTCGGCGCCGTCCTGTTAGTCTTCAGTGATATTGCCGCAAGACTCGTCAATGCGCCGTTTGAGACACCGGTCGGCGCTTTAACCGCCCTTATCGGCGTTCCCTTTTTCTTTTATTTGGCGCGCAGGGAAAGGAGAGGGCTGTAATGAATGTGAAATCGAAAAAACCGCTGGCGGTCGCGGCTGTTACGTTATTGCTCATATGCATCGTCTTTTTTATCAGCTTAAACATGGGTGTGATCCGGATTGCGCCTCTCGATACGTTACGAGTCTTTTTCGGACAAGGGGATGCACGGGATCAGCTTGTTTTATTTGAATTCAGACTCCCGCGCATGGTGCTGTCATTGCTGGCCGGCGCCGGGATCGCGGTTGCAGGCGCGATTTTTCAAAGCGTGTCTCAAAATGACTTGGCGGAGCCAGGCATTCTCGGTATTAACGCCGGAGCGTCTTTGGCGGTCGTTCTGTTTATCTTCTTTTTCCAAGGGGCCGCTGTTGATTTAAGCATGTTCAGTACATGGCTGCTTCCGGTGAGCGCTTTGGCGGGGGCTTTTCTGGCTGCGTTTCTCATCTACGTGCTGGCTTGGAAAAAAGGCGTTTCACCCGTCCGGCTCATTTTGGTCGGGATCGGCGTCAATGCGGGGTTTAATGCGCTGCTCTTGATTTTTCAGCTGAAAATGGACCCGCGGGACTTCATGCAGGCGCTTGTATGGATTTCCGGTTCGATTTGGAACGCCAATTGGAAAATGGTGCTGTCGATTTTGCCGTGGCTGCTGGTTCTGTTGCCGTTCAGCCTGTATAAAGCGAGGTATTTAAATGTGCTGCAGCTTGGTGACCAGCTGGCTGCGGGACTTGGCACCCGGGTTGAAAAGGAGCGGCGCGTTCTGCTGATTTCCGCTGTCGCCCTGACGGCGTCATGTGTTGCGGCAGCCGGCGGAATCGCTTTTCTCGGACTGATTGCGCCGCATTTGGCCAGAAGGCTTACCGGGCCGCGCCACCAGACGCTTATTCCGGTTTCAGCTTTGATCGGCGCATTTTTATTTCTGCTTGCCGATACGCTGGCGAGAAATGTGCTTGTGACGTCCGAAGTTCCCGTCGGCTTGGTGATTTCCGTGCTCGGAGCGCCGTATTTTATATATTTGCTGATGAAAACGAAATAGAGGAGGGAGACTGCCGCGATGAACTCATTATCGGCGGAACAGCTTACTGTCGGTTATGGTGACCGTCTGATAGCGAAAGAATTGGATATCGCCATACCGAAAGGAAAAATTACAACGCTGATCGGTCCGAACGGCTGCGGAAAATCGACGGTTCTTAAGACGATGTCAAGAATCATGAAACCGAAATCCGGCGCCGTCTATTTAAACGGACAGGCGATCATGCAAAAATCAACGAAGGACATCGCCAAGGAAATGGCAATCCTTCCGCAGACGCCTGAAGCGCCGAGCGGGCTGACCGTATACGAACTTGTTTCTTACGGCAGATTTCCGCATCAGTCCGGAATGGGCCGTTTGAGTGATAAAGACCGTGACATGATCAAATGGGCGCTTGAAGAGACGGGGATGGCCGAATTTTACGACCGGCCGATCGAAGCGCTTTCCGGCGGGCAGCGGCAGCGTGTGTGGATCGCAATGGCGCTCGCTCAAGAAACGGAGCTGCTGCTTCTTGATGAACCGACTACTTATTTAGATCTTGCCCATCAGCTGGAAATTCTGCAGCTGCTGGACAAATTAAACAAGGAGCAGGGACGAACCATTTTAATGGTCATTCATGATCTGAACCATGCCGCCCGTTTTTCCCATTATATGATCGCGCTGAAAAAAGGACGCGTCATCAAGGAAGGGACGGCGGAGGAAGTCATGACGCCCGGCATATTGGAAGACGTGTTTCAGATTGACGCACAGATCGTAAAAGATCCGCGCACGAACAAACCCGTCTGCTTAACCTACGATTTAATCCAGCATGAAAACGCCTCGGTATGACGGTAAAAACGCAGAGCCATTTCGGCCTGCGTTTTTTATTGCGCCCGGGTTTGTTTCTGCACGGAGACGCATTTATCCAACACGAAAAAAACCCCCGCCACAATCAGCTCCTCGGTCGTTGACAGCCAAATCTTTTCAATCAGTTTATCCGTCGTATACGCGGTCATCCAAAGAAACAGCAGCTGAACGGTGCTGGCTAAAAGAAGAAAAGGCAGCCTGCCCGTCCTGAAAAAGGTAAAACTATGTACCATCAGCCGCTCAAGCGGTTCAAAACATAATCCGAGAAGAATAAAAAGCACAGAAAAAAGCAGGACGTACGCCATCGATCCGTAGCTCGTCCCGGCTAATGAAAATACGGTCATCATCACGATGAAATACCCGAATAATACAGCGGCCGCTGCCAAGGCATACGTGAGCACCCGGAGAAAAAACAATTTCGGCCTGTTTTGATTGATCATCTGCTCAGCTCCTTTTCACACAGAGGAGACTTGCAGAGATGAACTCTGCAAGTCGATATGTGTCTTCAGCATTTCTTTTTGACGACTGGATGTTTCTCTTTCGAAAGAATGTCGGTAAAGTCTTTGCCCAGTTCAAGATGCTGCTGGACGAATTTCTCAGGAAGCATGGCGAGCCATTGGTTCAGAGACACATCGGCATAATGGTCATCTTTGAAGATTTCCAAGAAGACGAGCGGCTCATCTCCCAAGTTCTCGACATAGTGGCCCATTGCGAACGGGACGTAACCGACATCCCCGGCCTGATAGTTAAATGTTCTCGCATGGCCGTCCGAAGCAAAAACCGTCATCCGGCCTTTACCGGAAATATAATACTGCCATTCATGCGTATTCGGATGCCAGTGCAGCTCTCTCATTGCGCCCGGTTCGACCACGACAAGCGCTGAAGCGATCGTTTTGGACACTTTGAAGTTTGTGGAATCCGCGATATATACTTTGCCGCCGTCCGTCTCAGCAGTCGGGCCTTCATCCAGCAGACGGTAAGTGAACGGGTAAGGCACTTCGCCGTTCGGCCCTTCCACAATGTCATCTTTCAGCTTTCCGGGAACAGGCTCTTCAAAGATATATTTTTCTTTCCCAGGCAGGCCGGCAAGGTCTTTTTCTGAAACCCCGAAGTTGTTGGCGATGACATCAAGCGGCGTGTGGGCAAGCCAGTCAGTCACTTGGAATGTGCTGTTTTCTGAGAATGAGCCGTCATCAAAGACTAAGAGAAATTCACAGCCTTCTTTCAGCGCCTGAATGGAGTGCGGCAGACCTGACGGGAAGTACCACAGATCTCCTTCCTTCACGTCATCGATAAAACTGCGCCCCTGTTCATCGACAATCGTAATCCGCGCTTTGCCCGTCAGCATATAAGCCCATTCCGCTTCTTTATGCCAGTGCAGCTCACGGATGGCGCCCGGTTTTAAACGCATATTGACAGATGCGAGATTTTTAGAAATCGGCAGCTCGCGAACGGTCACCTCACGCGCGTATCCGCCCTTTTCCAGCCGGTTGTGCACATCTGAGAAAGAGAATTTCATATTATCCACTGTGCCGTGATCCGTTTCCGGCGGCACCAGCATATCCGGATTTTGGCGGTCTCTTTCAAGGTTGCGCGGAATCGTGACGGTCGCCCCTTTGTCTCCTCTGATCGGCTGCGGGATATTGCAGTTGTTTTCTTTTGACATGTGAATCGTCTCCTCTCAAGCTTTGTTTTTTTTCAGAAAGAGAATGTGAAAGGCCTTTCGTTTTCCCTTCTGCTTTGTTAAGTGATGCGTTCCGTTGAAAAGTCAACTTCGTTTGAAAATTAATTTTTCATCTTCTGGTCTTTCAGTTCTGTCATCAGCTCGATCAGGGCGTCAAATTTCTTCTCAAACCGGGTGAGAAGGTACATGGCAATCAGAGCCGGAAAGCCGAGATTGCCGATCTGTCTGACTGCTTCTTCTATAAAAACCTGATCCATTATCAGCCACCTCCTGACTTGACCTGCAGTCATGTATATAAGTGAAAGAAAGAGCGTCTCTTGTAAACCTGATATCCGGGCTGAGAGTCTTTTTTTGTTCCGGAAAAACCGGGACATAAGGAGTGTAAAACCTTAGTCGGAAAGGAGTAGTTTACTTTTTTTTGCTTTCTTTCATTTAATTTAAATAGGAGGCGGTTTTATGGACTATCAAGTTCTTTTACGGTCAAAATGCAAGGAAATCATGAAACATCCGATCGTCAAACATTTTTTAAGTGACCCACAGCATTACGAGAAATTTAAAAATGTGCTGGAACATTCAGACGAGAAAGATGCAAAATCACTGGACGAACATTTTAAGCAGTTTTATAAGGAAATCCGGATCATAAAATATATGAACTCTATGATCCGGATTTTCTCCATCGACTTTGACAAGCGCATCCGCAAAAATCAGAAGCGCTATCCGCTGACGGTGGATCAGCCGGAAGGAGGTGAAACGCTTCCCTATGAAATGGGAAAAGACGCGTATGAAGAGTTTCTGCGGCGGCAGGGAGATTTGAGCCAGCATGTCCAAAACCGGGATTTATATGAAGCGCTCCAGACGTTAACCGATAAACAAAAAAGTGTGCTGACGAATATTTACCTTCACGGAGCGACGATGAAGGAGATTGCCGAGTCGCTGGGTGAATCCCGGCAGAACATTTCCAATATTCATAAAAAAGGGCTCGACAATCTGAGAAAGCAGCTGGACAAGCAAAAAAAGGGGGAAAATAAGCAGTGAACGGGCCATTTGATTTCAACAAAGAGAAAACAGATATCGACGAAATGGAACTCTTGATATCGCGTTTTTCGCCAATGATAAAAAAAAAACTGAGCAATACGTCTTACCAGGAAAGAGAGGATTTGGAACAAGAATTAAAGATTAAAATAGTTGAAAAAGCGGACATGCTGTTATGCCAGGAAGTGCCTGGGTTTTGGGAATTTATTCTACATCTTATAAATGAAAACTCCTGACAAAAGGGCGGGATGACTGATATACCGCTCTGCCACCGCGAGAAAAACGAGAGAAGATATCCGGTCTCGTTTTTCTTTTCTGCTCCCCGCAAGACCTCCGCACTAAAAAAGTGCCAAATCTTATCCATATAATGATATGATGAAAAAAACAAAGAGAAAGGAACGTCCAAGGTGGAAAATGCGTCAATTTTAATTGTAGACGATGAGAAGGCGATCGTTGATATGGTCAAACGCGTTCTCGTCAAAGAAGGCTATCACAACATTAAGACAGCCGGCAGCGCCGAGGAAGCGATTGAATTTGTTAAACATGAAACCGCGGATCTGCTCGTGCTGGATGTGATGATGGAAGGCATGTCCGGTTTTGAAGCATGCACCGAAATCCGGAACTATACCGATGCTCCGATCTTTTTTCTGACTGCCCGGTCTTCTGATGCGGATAAGCTGTCAGGATTTGCATTGGGGGCTGATGATTATATAACAAAGCCGTTTAATCCGCTCGAATTGGCGGCGCGGATCAGGGCGACGTTAAAAAGAACCTATAAGCGCGAAGAGAAAACGGCGGTCAAGACGTATTCATACAGCCATTTTTCCTATTCGCCGCAAAACGCCGAGCTGATCGTCGGGGGCGAGCCCGTCAGCTGCTCCGCACAGCTTCTGCAATTGCTGCAATATTTCTGCGAACACCCTGATGTGGTGCTCTCAAAAGACCAGATCTATGAAAAAGTGTGGGGATATCCGTCTTACGGCGACAACAACACCGTCATGGTGCACATCCGCAAGCTCAGAGAAAAGATTGAAAAAGACCCAAGCGATCCGTCCTATATTGTAACGGTGCGCGGCCTCGGCTATCGGTTTATTCCCGATCAAGGAGAAAAAGGAACCCGGTCATGAGAATGCGCGGAAAATTTCTGCTCCACTTTTTTGGGCAGCTGCTGCTTGTCATCCTGCTGATCTCTGTTTTGGCCGTCGCTTCTTTTTTCTATTTGGATTGGCGTTTCAGCGAAGCGGAAGCCAATGCGGGACTGACCAAAGCGACGGCTGACTCGTTTGAAGCGTGGCTTGATAAAAATGAAGACGGCACATGGGATGTTGATGAATTTTTAAAGATGTCGGTCAGAAAGCAGAAAGGCTGGCTGCAGATCATTAATGATAATGAAAAAACGGACTACGCGTACAGAGTGCCGAAAGACGTCCCGAGCCATTACAGCAGAAAAGATCTCTTATCCATTTATCAGTACCGGAATTTTGACAACTACAAGCTGAACTACTGGACGGTCACGATTAATAATGAGACCTATTTGATTCTGTTCGGCTGGAAATCCGCCAGCGAGCAGCTTCTCACTTACATCGAATCACAGGAGCCATCCCTCGCTTCCCTTTCTCAATATAAAAAAAGCACGGTTGATTATATTAAACGGGAAAAAGGGGCGGTCTACCTTCTCGAGGACAGCGGCAGACTGCTCGGAGATATCAACAGCACCAAAAAAGAGCGGAACAACGTCAATGAGCTTGAATTGCTGAAATACAATTCCAAGCCGTGGAATTATAAGCGGGAAATTTCTTTTAAAAGACTCGATAAAACGAAATGGATGGTCGCGTCGGTGCCGAACCCCGTGTACATCCCCGATCATGAGTTTAACAAGTCATTTTTGAGAAATGTGATGAAAACCCTCTTTTTGCTGATCGGAATCTTGGTATTTATGATCTGTATTCTGACAATCTGGTACTCTTTCCGTTTCGGATGGCCTCTGTTTCATACCATCAAATGGCTTGTCAATTTATCAAAGGGCCGGCTTGAAGAGCCGAAGAACCGCAAAGGACAGCCGGTCAGCAAAAACAAAAAAGGCAAAACAAAGCAGCCGTTCCGCTTTTTCGCCGAGATTTTCGAATCGATGGACCAGCTGACCGATACGCTGAAGCGGGATAAGAAAAACAGAGAAAAAATCCAAGCGACAAGGGAAGAGTGGATCGCCGGACTCAGCCATGACTTAAAAACGCCGCTGAGCACGATTTACGGCTACAGCATGATGCTTGAATCGAAGCAATACGACTGGACCCCGGAGGAAGTCAAAGAAATGGGGCAGATCGTCCGGGAAAAATCAGAATATATGTCAAAACTGATTGAGGACTTAAACTTGACATACCGTCTGAAAAACGCCGCCCTCCCGATTGAACGGCGGCTGATCAACGTCGTTCCGTTTATCAGAAACGTCACGAACGATTTTACGAAAAACACGTTCTCGGAAGGCTATGACATCGCCTTTGAAACCAAAAAGGAAGACATTCTTTTCGCCATTGATGAAGCATGGTTCCGCCGTATTCTGGAGAATTTGCTGGCAAACGCCGTAAAGCATAATAAGAAAGGGACCGCCATTCGGGTCGTGCTCGAGGAATCAGCCGAACAGCTGATTCTGAAGGTGAAAGATAACGGAAGAGGAATGGATGAAGAAACGATTCACCAGCTGTTTAACCGTTATTACCGGGGAACGAATACGAAGGGGCCGTCGGAAGGAACGGGACTCGGACTCGCCATCGCAAAGGAACTGGTTCATCTTCATAACGGAACCATTCATGTTAACAGCAGAATCAGCGCCGGAACGGTTATTACGATTCTTTTTAAAAAAGATTGAGTTTGGACGCCGCTTTGTCGGGAATAACAATAGGAGACTGACAAGCAAAAGAGGTGTTCACACATGGAAGCAGCATTACGAGCAGATACGAGAGCGGTGATCGGAGAAGGCCCCTTATGGGATAAGGACAAGGAATGCCTGTACTGGGTGGATATACTGGGCAGCCAGCTCCATATCTTTACTCCGGCTGACGGAATCAACCGTTCCGTTAAATTCAAATCATTCGTAACGGCTCTGGCTTTGTATTCAAAGGAAGAGCTGGTGATGACGATGAAAGACGGTTTTTATCTGTACAATCTGCAGGAAGATACGTTGACGAAGATGAAGCAGCCGAAAGACATGCGGGAAGATATCCGTTTCAATGACGCCAAGTGCGACCCGTCCGGAAGATTATGGGCGGGAACGACGAGCATGGAAGGCAAAGAAGAGGAGGCTTCGCTGTACCGTCTGAATACGGACGGCAGCCTTGCCAAAATAAAAGACCAGGTCTCCACTTCCAACGGTCTGGATTGGGATCGAGACCGAAACCTGATGTATTATATCGATACTCCGACGCAGGAAATCGTCCGTTATTCATACGATCCGGAAACCGGAGCCGTATCAGATCCGAAAACGGTTTACCGATTTCCGAAGTCGCAAGGATCTCCCGACGGAATGACCATTGACCGGGACGGAATGCTGTGGGTGGCTCTGTTCGGAGGCGGCCGTGCCGTCCGGATTGACCCGTTTTCTCATAAAGAAATCGCATCTATTGAAGTTCCCGCAAAATACGTCACCTGCTGCGCGTTCGGAGGCAGAGAGCTGAACACATTATACATTACGACCGCGACGGAAAAATTGACGGAAGCCGAAAGACTTGAGCAGCCGCATGCGGGCGGCCTGTTTTCCGCAGAGCTTGAGACGGGAGGGTGGGAGCCGGTTCCGTTTGCAGGCATGATATAAAAAAAGCCCGGGCATATAGGGGACAGTTCCCATTGTGCCGGGCTTTTTTTCGTTAAATGGAGCGGATGATGCCGCCTTCAACCCGCTGTGCGGTGCCGTTAATGGCAGATGCCGCATCTGAAGCGAGAAATACAATCGTATTGGCGACTTCTTCCGGCGTCGCGTAGCGCTGAATCAAGGACGTCGGTTCATTCACTTTAAAATAATCCCGGACGAAGCTGTCCGTATCTTCTCCGGCAGCCTTAGCGGCTCCTTCCATGTAAGCAGCGACGCCTTCGGTCCATGTCGGTCCGGGCAGCACGGAGTTTACCGTGACATTTGTGCCTTTTGTCATTTCTGCCATTCCCCGTGACAAGCTGATTAACGCCGTTTTCGTCATTGAATACGGAATCATTTGCGCAAGCGGTTTGACACCGGCCTCACTGGAGATGTTCAGAATCCGTCCGCTGTTTCTTTCAAGCATTTGCGGCAGAAAACGCCGGCACAGGCGCACGGCGCTCATGACATTTACTTCAAAATACCGGGTCCATTCATCATCAGTCACCTCAGCGAAGTCCTTTACTTCAAAAAATCCGAGGTTATTGACGAGAATATCGACTTCTCCGATTCCGCCGGCGCGCTTAATCAGGTCATCCGCCTCATCCTGACGCGATAAATCAGCGGCAATGCCGTGAACCGTTCCGTAAGCGGAAAGCTCCTCAACCGTCCGTTCCACGGTTTCTTTTTTTCTTCCGTTTACAATCACCTCGGCGCCTTCGGCTAAAAAGCTTTTTGCCGCGGCTTTTCCGATGCCTGAAGTTGATCCTGTAATCAAAACGAGCTTTCGTTTAAGCTGTAATTCCATGATGATCCTCCTCTTAACATGATTGTGTAACAGTATACATGATGGATTTTAGTGTTTACGAACAATTTGCTTTCATGCAAAAAGGCCGGATATACAAGCCTGACAGACTTATAGTATAATTACTGCGAAAAAAGGATACGAATGTCAAAGAGACAATCGTTTACCATAACCAGGGGGAGTTAAAAGAATGAAGAAAATCACTGCCGTCTGGGCGGCGCTCTTTGTCACCGCCTTTGTGATCGCCGGCTGTTCCGGCGCACAAGAAGAAGGAAGCGCGGCAAAACAAAAAGCCGTATCAACCGAAGCATTCCCGGTAACCATTAAGGATGCCGCCAACGAAAAAGTAACCATAAAGCAGGCACCGGAAAAAATCGTTTCCCTCATGCCGAGCAATACGGAAATTACATACGCGCTGGGGCTAGGAGATAAGATCGCAGGCGTCACGACAAATGATACATATCCGAAAGAAGCGGTAAAAAAACCGAAAGTCGGAGATATGAATGTTAACGCTGAGAAAGTCATCGCGCTGAAGCCGGATCTCGTGCTTGCCCACGCGTCCTCTATGTCCGCTTCCGCCGATGCGATGAAGCAATTAAAAGATGCGGGCATCACCTTATTAACGGTCAATGACGCTCAATCGTTCCAAGAAGTGTACAAATCAATCAGCATGATCGGAAAAGCGGCCGGCAAAGAAAAACAGGCGGACAAGCTGATCAAATCGATGAAATCCGACCTTTCCGTCATAGAAAAGAAAGCGGCGGCCATCTCTGAAAAAGATGAAAAGAAAGTATTCGTCGAAGTTTCTCCTGACGGCTACACGACGGGAAAAGGCACGTTTATGAACGAAATGCTTGAAGATATACATGCGAAAAACGCGGCCGGCAGCCAGACCGGCTGGGTGCAGCTGACGGATGAAGCGATTGTCAAAATGAATCCGGATGTCATCATTACGACAGACGGCGTAAAGGCAGCTGAAGTGGAAAAACGCGCCGGCTGGGGTGCCGTCAATGCGGTCAAACACCATAACGTCTATTCTGTTGATCCTGACCTTGTCACACGCTCTGGCCCGCGTCTGGTAAAAGGGGTCGAGAAGCTTGCAGAAAGCGTTTATCCTGAAACGTTTAAAAAGTAACCGCCCGCTGGCCTACACGATCAGCCTGCTGTTTTTAGCCGTTTGTACGGCACTCGGCATTTCAATCGGCAGTCTGCATATCCCTTTATCCGACGTTTTTTTGATCGGGATCGGCCGGACCTCCTCTGTTGATCCCATGAATGTAAATATTATGATGAATATCCGTCTGCCGAGAGTCATTCTGGCAGCCCTTGTCGGTGCCGCGTTATCAATTGCGGGAGCGGCGTTTCAGGGGCTTCTGAAAAATCCGCTCGCCGACCCTTATACACTCGGGGTATCTTCAGGAGCCTCGGCGGGGGCCGTTATCACTTTGTTTTTCGGCATTCAGATTCCCGTCATCGGCCGGTTCACACTTCCAGTCGTCAGTATTGCCGCAGCCATTGCGGTTATGGCGGCGGTTCTTTTTTTCAGCCGTCTCGTTCATGCGTCCATGTCGGTTTCGACGCTCATTTTGACAGGCATCATCATGAATTCTTTTCTCGGGGCCCTCATTTCGCTTGTGATCGCTTTAACGGGAAATGATCTGCTCCCGATTGTCCGCTGGCTGTTAGGCAGCGTGTCAATGAGGGGCTGGGGCTATGTCGCGCTGTTTCTGCCTTTTTTTCTGGCCGGGACGGCGCTTCTGCTTATCAACGGCAGAGAATTAAACATTATGACCTATGGAGAAGAAAAGGCAAGGCTTTTAGGCGTCAGTACGGGAAAGAGAAAACTGCTGATGATTACCGCCGGATCTCTGCTGACGGGAGGAGCGGTTGCCGTATCGGGGACGATCGGGTTTGTCGGCCTTGTCATTCCCCATGTGACGCGGCTTTTATGGGGAACGGATCATCGCCATTTACTGCCGCTGTCAGCACTGACGGGCGCCGGTTTTCTCATTTTGGCGGATTTGTTTTCCCGCACCGTTATTGAACCTGTCGAATTGCCGATCGGCATTATGACGGCATTGGCGGGAGCGCCTGTATTTGCTTTGATTCTGCTTCGCCAGCACCATGGAGGGAAACGCTTATGATCAGGGTGAGCAGCCTGTCCGGCGGGTACGGAGGGCGGATGATTGTAGAGGATGTCAGCTTTACTGCCGGAAAGGGTGAATTTGTCGGCATACTCGGTCCGAACGGCTCAGGAAAAACAACACTGATGAAACTGCTGACGGGGATGCTCCCTCCCTCAAAAGGCGAGGTGTTCGTCGCAGGCAAGCCTATCGGCAGATACAAGCCGCGGGAGCTTGCGAAAATCATGGCCGTTTTGCCGCAGCATACAGAACAAGCCTTTACATTTACCGTCAAGGAAACGGTGTCCTTTGGCAGATACCCGTTTCAAAAAGGACTCTTCAGACAGACGGATCAAAACGACGAAGACATTATCCGGGAAGCGATGGAAATGGCGGGCATCGCCCGCTATGCGCAGCAATCCGTCCGCAATCTGAGCGGCGGAGAAAGGCAGCGCGTCTATTTGGCGCAGGCGCTGGCTCAGCAGCCCGAGGTGCTGTGTCTGGATGAGCCGACGACATTTCTTGATCTCAAATATCAAAAAGACCTGCTCGATACGGTGAAGCGGCTGACGAGAGAAAGGGGCCTTACGGTCATCAGTATTTTTCACGACCTCAACGCCGCGGGACAATACTGTGATCAGCTCCTGATGATGAAGGACGGACGCGCTTTTTCGAAGCAGCCGCCGGAGCAGGCTTTGAAAAAAGAGACGATAGAAGACATTTACGGCATCACCGTCAGCGCTGTTGACCAACAAACGTCGTCGAAACCGCTGATCGCCTTCAAGCCGGAAGTGCGGGAAGAAAGAGAATCCGCCACCGTTCCGTTTGCCTCTCTGATAAACAAAAGCGGAAATACCGTAACGCTTCATACAGACCGGCCGTTTAGAATGTTGTCAACCTCATCTGACGGATCAGGTTTTTCGTGGAGCCGCCGGCTTTCCGGCTCAGCGGCCGCTGGTTTGATCTGCCGGACGTTTGATTCGGTTACGATTGCCGTGACAGCGCAGCACACCGTTTGGGCACTTATCAGCGGACGTTTATCTGAACAGGGATTTGTACGGCTGTTAACGGCAGCGGCAGAAGCGAGAATGCAGGCTCTTTCCGGAATACAGGCAAATGGTGACATTGTCATTGCCGCTTTTCAGACGGGAGAGGCAGTGGACGCCCGTCATGCGGAAAAAGCCGTCAGAAGCGGGATCACGGCATGTGTAAAAGCGGCGGAAGAAGGAGGAATAGATCGATGAAGCTCTATACGAAAACCGGCGATAAAGGACAGACAAGCCTGATCGGCGGCAGAACGGATAAAGACAGTCTGCGGGTTGAGAGCTACGGGACGATTGATGAGCTGAACAGCTTTATCGGGCTTGCGCTTGCGGAGCTTGCTGATTGTGAGAATTGCGGTGATCTGAAAGCCGAACTCCGAAACATTCAGCACGAGCTGTTTGACTGCGGCGGCGATTTGGCGACTGTCACTGAGCATAAGAACTATAAATTGAGAGAGCAATCTATTTCCGTATTGGAAGACTGCATAGACCGTTATACGGCTGAAGCGCCCCCGCTTGAGAAATTTATTCTTCCGGGCGGGCATAAGGCGGCTGCCCAGCTTCACATCGCGCGGACCGTTACAAGACGGGCGGAGCGTCTCACCGTGAAACTGAGCAAAACAGAAGAGATAAACGATACGGTGCTGCGTTACTTGAACCGCCTGTCTGATTATTTTTTTGCGGCGGCAAGAGCAGTCAACGCAAGACAAGGCGTTAAGGATGTAGAGTATGAGAGAAGCGCCGCAGTATTCCGTGACGATGAATAACGTTTCATTCAGCCGGCGGCAGCATGCCGGCTGTTTTTTTGTGGAGATACCCATCAATTGAACCCTTATTGCCAGTAGGAAAATGTATCTTATGCATTATTGACTGAAAAATTAAAAAATGAGATATTATAAGAAACGCTGTAAAATAATGGGGGATTTGATAGATGGATACATATAATAAGAGCGAGAGCATCTGGAATAAAAATTTCACCTTTCTGTTTATCTCAAGGCTTGTCAAATTGTCGGGAGACGGTTTTGCCTTTAATTCCATTCTATGGTTTTTGATTTTTGACGGAGAAGGCGCGATCGGCACGGCTCTGCTGATTGCGGTCACGTTTCTTCCGGAGGCGATGCTGGCGCCGATTACCGGGCCTTTTATGAAGCAGCATACGCTGAAATTCTGGATGTATTTTTCCGACCTCACGCGCGCGGCGGTCGTGTTAATCATTCCGGTCTGTTATTTTAACGGTTTTTCTCCTTTATGGTTTGTCATGCTCCTCATGATCGTGCATTCAGCCACGGGAGCCGCTTATAATCCTGCATCCATCTCGTTAATCCCCAATATTGTCGGAGAAAACAGCCTGCAGAAAGCGAATGCGGTCATCCAGTCATCAGGCCAGATCGTCAGGCTTGCCGCCATTACGCTGAGCGGGGTGTTTTTAACATTTATCAGTCCCGCCTATTCTTTGTTTATCGCACTTATATTCTATCTTCTATCAGGTTTTCTCGTACTCTTTATTGCATACCAAGTTCATCAGGACAAACAGAAGACCGTCGCCGTTAAACAGCGCGGAACGTATTTCGGAAGACTCAAACGGGGTTTTGTGCTTGTCAGAAAACACCAGATTTTATACCCGCTCGCTATCTACTGTATCTTCATGAATTTTGCGGCCGCTCCGTGGGAGGCGCTCTCTGCCGTTTATGTCGCTGAAGATTTACACATGCCGCCGATCATCTACTCGCTTTTGAAAGCGACAGGCACGGGCGGAGCCTTTTTAATGGGTTTTATTTTGGCAAAAGTGAAGGTGAACAAATACGGTCTCCTGTTTGTGTCGGCGGGAATCATAGAAGGGGCGGCATTTTTCATCACGGGCATCAACACTTTTCTGCCGCTCGTCTTCCTCGCCGCGTTTGCATTCGGATCTGCCGTCAGCGCCATTAATGTGCCGGAATATACCATTATTCAGACGTCTGTGGACAAAGATGACCAGCCGCAAGTTTATGCCGTCATCCATATGATCTCAAACATATCCATTCCGCTCGGTGCGGTTCTATGCGGATACGCGGCTAACGCTTTCGGTTCCGGAAAAGTCATCGCCGCCGGCGGTCTCGTCGAAGTCCTGTCCGGTCTCGGAATATTGTTTTTTACGAAGCTGGCCAAAGCGGAACGCTCCGATCTCATCAGGGAAAAAGAAGCGAGCGTCAGAATCTAGCATTTCCGTTAAACGCCCTGTGCCGTCCGGCACAGCGGCGTTTTTTTTATGTAAGGGTCCGGGGGCTTATACGACTCCGGTCTGATATGAAAATCAATCTCTGACTCGTTTTGCCGTCCGCGGGATTTGTTTATAGTAAAGACAAGGAAAACGAAAGGAGGATCTGCATGAATATAAATGTAAAAACGGCAGGCGGCTTCCTGCTGATTGTGTTCGGACTTTCTGTCTTTTTCGGAGGGGGCCACTTCGCACTTATCATCCCGCTGGCGATCGGAGGCCTGATGCTTTACTGGGGAATAAAACGGTTTTCAAAAGGCCGCGCCGTATCCGGTATCATCGCGGGCGTCATCGGGGCTATGATTCTCGTCGGCTCTCTTCCGTTTATCGTAGCCATCGGACTGGCTGGCGCCATGGTGTATTTCGGGTGGAAGATGATGAAGCAGGGCGGCTCAGACACTGATTCCCGGCAGTATGAACCGGAAGCGGCATCACCGGGCTATCAATCCGGATTTGATTCTGAATGGGAAGAATTTTTGAAGAAAAAATAAGGAGGAAAACAAAATGGTCTTAAAAAGAATAAGAGATATGTTCGTCGCATCTGTTAATGAAGGGCTTGATAAATTAGAAAATCCGAAAGTCATGCTGAATCAATATGTGCGTGACATGGAAAGTGATATCGCCAAGGCGAAACAAACGATTGTCAAACAGCACACAATCGTCCATCAGTTTAAGAAAAAACAAGAAGACGCCTCAGAAACGGCGGCTAAGCGGAAAAATCAAGCTCAGCTTGCCTTTGACGCAGGGGAAGAGGAGCTTGCGAAAAAGGCTCTGACTGAAATGAAATACCTTGAGGGAAAAGCGGCCGAACATGAAAAAGCGTATGAGCAGGCGAAAACACAGCTGGCAGAGCTGAAAGAACAGCTGGAGACTTTGGAAACGCGTCTTCGCGACGTAAAGGATAAAAAACAGGCGCTCATCGCCCGCGCCAACGCCGCGAAAGCGAAGGAACATATGAACGCATCTTTTGACAAAATTGACAGCGAAAGCGCCTACAGAGAGTTCCTTCGAATGGAAAACCGCATTGAAGAAATGGAAGTCCGCGTCAAATACGGCACTTCGGCTGAGGCGAACACAGAAGTCAGCCGATCGCAATATTCGGACGAGGTCGAAGCTGAGCTTGAAAAAATGCGCTCGCTTTCTCTGGAAAGAACGGAGCATCAAAAAGCGGCTCATGAATAATGTGCACAAGGGAAGATCGGCGCTTTTGCGCCTCTTCCCTATACGCACGTATCAATTATCAGGCTTTTCCTTTATAATAAAATGAATGAAAAAGGATGGAGCGTAATGAAGCGTAAGATTGCCAAAGGGCTGATGGCGGCGTCCGTTCTGATCTGCTGTCTGTTTTTGGTGAAAGAAGTGGTTGCCGGGCGTTTTTTTCCGCTGTACGAAACAGAAACGGAATCCGTAAGCGTGCCGCCCCGTGCCGTTAAAAGCCTATCCGTTTCATCTGAACAGACGGATGTGAAAATTATCGCGGAAGCGCGGAATGATATCTCGGCAAACGTGACGGGACCGGCGGGAAAAATGTTTGTCCGCAGCCGGGGGAAAACCCTTGATCTCAAAGCGAAGGATAAAGGGTTCCAATTTCTGAATCTCTTTCAGCGTCCTCTGCTGATTGTCCGCATTCCGTATGATTATCATCAGGACATCGCCGTCCGTTCATCAAGCGGCAGCATTGCCTTTGACGGAAACAGGGGGCTGTCTCTTTCACATCTCAGCGTCCGTACTGTAAGCGGGAACATGTCGCTGAAGCATGTAAAGACGGATGTGTTTGAAGCGAAAGGGCTGTCGGGCGATCTCACAGCAGCCGATCTTGCGGCGAAAACGGCGGATGTCCGCTTATCCTCCGGCAATGTGGGTCTTCATCATGTGTCGGGCCCTCTTGACGTTCGGGTCGCTTCCGGCAGTGTCGATGCCTCGCTTGAGACGGCGAATGCCCCCGTATCCGTCAGGCTTGCGAGCGGCAGCGCAGCCATCAGCCTGCCGAAAGACGGGAGTTTTACGGTGAACGCCGAAACGGCAAGCGGGAGAATTCAGCCGTCCTATTCCTTTGAGAAAACGAGTAAGGAAGGCGGGGCTTTTACCGGTATTAAAGGCAGCGGTGCAAGAATGATTGATATAAAAGTGACGAGCGGCAATATTGCACTGCAATAGACAAGGAAAGGAGGGGCAGGCAGCTGAAATGGCAAAAAAACAGATTCTCGGACTTATCATCGCCTTATTTGGCGTCAGCATGTTTTTACGTATTATCGGTATCGGCGACTTCTTGTTTTGGCCGCTCTTTTTTCTGATCACAGGCTATATCTTTAATAAATATTCCCGCAGCTGGCTCGGCTCCGTCCTGTATATCTTCGCCGCTTTTTTGTTTTTGAGAAACCTGTTCAGCGCCACCTTCAACCTGTTCGGCTATGCCTTCGCCGCCTTTCTCATTTACGCGGGCTACAGGCTTCTTAAAGGAAAGCGCGTGTTTGAACATAAAGAGAAGAAAATCAATCTTAAAAAAGAAGAGCAGCCAAAGCCTTCCGTCCAGCCGGAAAGCAGACAGCCGGATCTCCGCAGCTATTTTATCGGCGAGCTGCGCATGATGAAGGATCCGTTTGAGCTGAATGATTTAAATGTCTCCGGATTCATCGGCGATGTGAAAATCGATCTGTCAAAAGCGATGATTCCCGAAGGAGAAAGCACGATGACAATCAGCGGTGTCATCGGCAATGTTGATGTGTACGTCCCGCCCGATATCGAAGTATCCGTCAGTTCGTCAGCTTTTATCGGCGATATGAATCTGCTCGGCTCTAAGAAAAGCGGCATGAGCACGAACCTGTATAAAGTGTCTCCCGAGTACGGCGACTCGCCGCGGAGGATTAAAATATCAATTTCGTTATTCATCGGCGATGTGGATGTGAAGTATTTATGAGGAAAAAATTACTCGCCAATATTCAGTGGCGCGCCATGAGGATGACCGCGGGGCTCAGTCTGCTCCTTTGCGCTGTGTTTATTACGCTGATGCTGTTATATTACGGGCTTGACCCGATGCTTTTGTTTTCTTCCGGCTGGTTCGGTATTCCGTTCGTGGTCATCCTGCTTTTGGCGTCTCTTTCGGCCGGACTGATCTCCGGTTATGTATACGGCGGCCGTCTGAAAACAAGAATGGATACATTGATTGAAGCGGTTTTGAAATTTGAAAACGGCAATTTCGCCTATCGGGTGCCGCCGCTCGGCGATGATGAAATCGGCCTGGCGGCAGACCAGCTCAACGAAATGGCCAAGCGGGTCGAGCTGCAGGTCACATCGCTCCAAAAGCTCTCCAATGAGCGGGCGGAATGGCAGGATCAAATGAAAAAATCAGTCATCACTGAAGAACGCCAGCGGCTGGCGCGCGATCTGCACGATGCCGTCAGCCAGCAGCTCTTTGCCATTTCCATGATGACATCCGCCGTCCTAGAGCAGGTAAAAGATGCGGATGACAAAATCGTTAAACGGATCCGCATGGTTGAACATATGGCGGGCGAAGCGCAAAATGAAATGAGGGCGCTGCTATTGCATCTGCGGCCCGTCACTTTAGAAGGAAAAGGTCTGAAAGAAGGGCTGATTGAGCTGTTAAAAGAATTCAAAGCGAAGCAGCCGCTTGATATTGAGTGGGATATCAGCGACACGGGTGTGTCAAAAGGCGTTGAAGACCATCTGTTCCGAATTGTGCAGGAGGCGCTTTCCAACGTTTTCAGGCATTCAAAGGCGACCAAGGTCACCGTCAGGCTCGGCGCGAAACATCAAAAGCTGCAGCTTAAAGTCATTGATAACGGGGCGGGTTTTACGATGGATCAAGTCAAAGCATCCTCTTACGGCCTGCATTCCATCAAGGAAAGAGCGAGTGAAATCGGCGGCATAGCGGAAATTATCTCCGTGAAGGGAAAAGGCACGCAGATCGACGTGAAAGTCCCGATTTATCAGAAAACAAAAGGAGAGAACGACAGTGATTCGAGTGTTACTGATTGATGATCACGAAATGGTCAGGATGGGCCTGGCCGCATTTTTAGAAGCACAGCCGGACATTGAAGTCGCCGGTGAAGCGTCAGACGGACAGCAGGGCGTCGATCTGGCCGCAGAGCTTTTGCCGGATGTGATTTTAATGGATCTTGTCATGGACGGCATGGACGGCATCGAAGCGACAAAACAGATCTGCGCGAAACTCAATGATCCGAAAATCATCGTGCTGACGAGCTTTATTGATGATGACAAAGTGTATCCGGTGATCGAAGCGGGAGCGCTCAGCTATTTGCTGAAAACATCCAAAGCGGCAGAAATAGCCGAAGCCATCAGAGCGGCTGCCAAGGGCGAACCGAAGCTTGAATCGAAGGTGGCGGGAAAAGTGCTGTCAAGGCTGCGCCATTCAGAAAATCAGCTTCCGCATGAAACACTGACAAAAAGAGAACTGGAAATCCTCTGTCTCGTCGCGGAAGGCAAGACGAATAAAGAGATTGGAGAAGAGCTGTTCATAACGATTAAAACGGTGAAAACCCACATCACGAATATATTGTCAAAGCTTGATGTCAGTGACCGCACGCAGGCAGCCGTATATGCCCACCGCAATCATCTCGTGACATAAACAAAGGAGAGCGGCGTTATGCACACTCTCCCAAGGGACAGGTTATTGGGACATTCCCTTTGTTCCGAAATCTCTGATGGCGACTTTGACTTTGTATTCAATATCGGCTTCACTGAAATGATGATCCCAGTCTGACGACACCTTTTTCCACTTGTCAGGATAATGAATCCGGACCTGATTATCCAAACCGGTAATATCGACTTTTAAATCATGCTGCAGATAATCAATGAATGTCATAACATCTGAATGGATGCTGCGTTTTACCGTGTTTTTGATTTCATTTATATAGGACTCCTTAAAGGAATCTTCTTTCGGGTTCCAATCCTCAGACAGACGGCCTTCAACAAACCGGGTGACGATAAACTTGAATTTCCCGTTTTTATATTGTGTTTTCACATCATATTTGCTGGAGAATACCTCGAACGATAAATAATAATTATCATGCTTTGCAAATGTGACGCCTCCCTTTACCGTGCCTGTGAACAGGTTCATATTCTGGACTTGAAAAGGCGTTAAATTCGCATACCAGAATTTATTTTTTATAATGGATGCGCCCCAGATTTCCAGCCTGCTGCCTACTTTGCGCACTTGAGGAAGGACGAAGGTCTCGCCTTTGGCGATTTTCTCGGATATTTCTCCTAATGTCACGGGTTTTATCATTCGGATGGTGACCGCGTTATTTTCTGTTAAGTCATAGATCGTATTTGACGCAGGCTCCCCCTGATCACTGACATTGAAGATATCTTTCGTTTTGTCCGGCACTGTCATCACATTGCAGCTTCTTCTCGTTCCATTGTCCCTGACAAATTGGTTCATCAATGCGTCAAGCGGGATGCCGTTCTTTAACAGCGTTTCGGAAAACAGCATGATGCGCAAGTGCTGGGAGAAAGCGGGGTGATTTTTTAATGATGCCGTTCTTAAGGCTTGATGGACGGTTTCCCCGGAAGTGGAAGTCACCTTTGTCGTGTTGCTTGATGACGACTGCTGTGAACTTGCTTTTTGCGGGATCAGAATCTGCTGCGTCACTTCCACATTTTCTTCCTCAGGTTTATCGAGCCCGACTCCGATAACAAGGCTCAAATCTTCTATATTCCGGCTGTCCCAGCATCCGGCCAAAAGCAATGTGCAAAGGATGATAACGATATATTTCTTCATTGCGCTTTTTTCACCTTCCTTTTCACAGCGACGACTGCAAACATCAGTAAAGGCAGCAAAAAGAAACCTAAGAAGATGTAGCCGAGAATATCACTGAACAGCATCAGCTTGTTAGCGTCTTTTGGCATCAAGGACCCGAAGTATGTCGCGATGCCTACGAAGATGACGCCCTTTTTCTGCTTCAGCCCGAAAATTTTATTAAGGCCGGACGTCGCGAAATATCCGTACGATACATAGGTGGTGAAAAATTGAATAATCCAGACAGCAAGCAAAAAGGACTCAAACCTTTCGATAAAAAGCCCTTTGATTTCAAATGATTGAAAGAGCGCGATTGTAGGCCAGATCATTGTTTTGACATCCTGGATGGTTAAGGCGCCGGCGACGAGCACGAAGGTAATAATATATAAAATAATCGGGATGCCGAAACCCGCGGCCGACATACGGAACGTGTGCTTTTTATTTTTGAGGTACTCGGGGAGAAACAGCATAACCTCAATGCCCAAAAAGGAAACAGAAACGACGGTCAAAGAGGCCATAACGGGAGAAAACCCCTGTCCGAGCACCGGCCGCAGATTGTCGATATCAAATATTTTAAAGCTGAAAGAAAACACCACCAGCAAAATAATAATCGTAATCGTTAAATAAAAAGGAAAAAGCCTGCCGATATCATTTATGCCGCCGATAATCAAATAAATGGAACAGGCGATAAAGATAAACAGCGTGACCGGCACGGGCGTTCTTTCCAATAAAAAGAATTTGACCATTTCCGCCATCGCCCGGGCTTCGAAGCTGGCGACTCCTATAAAATAGAGGCAGATCATGAGATTGACGATATTTCCCGCCCATTTGCCGAGACCTTCTTTCATATAATCAAAAAATGATTCGTACTGATGCTTTTTCATAATGAGCGTGTTGAGATAAATCAATAGGATAAAGATGATGCCTTCCAGACATAATGCGATCCAGCCGTCCGGCGAATTCGCCTTTGATGACAGCGCACGCGGCATGGTGAGGAGGCCCGCACCGAGCATCGTGTTGGAAATCAATGCTGTCCCTTGATAGCTTGTAAGCTTACTGTGAGTTGTTTTCTGGCTCATTTACGTTTTTCGCCTCTTTTGGTTGATTTTTAATAGGGAGACGGAGAATAGAATCGTTTGAATTTTTTAAGCTGAAAAACCCATTCGGCGAGAAATACGGGGAACCGAAGCTTCGCTGTCTCGATAAATGAGTGTAGATCGCCAGCATAAATAAAATCATGCCGTACAGCCCGAAAGCTGCGGCAGTAAACATCGAAATGAAACGGAGCACACGGAATGAAAGCCCCATCCCGTACTGCGGCACCGTAAATGAAGCCAGCGCGACAATACTGACCACGATTACCATGATAGAGCTGACAAGATTCGCCTCAACGGCCGCCTGACCGATGACGACTCCGCCCACCAATCCGATCGTCTGGCCGAGCGGATTGGGAAGTCTCAAGCCAGCCTCTCTCAGCAGTTCTATCGTAATTTCCATTACCATCGCTTCGATGATAGGCGGGAAGGGGATGTTTTCTCTGTTCGCTGCGATGGTGACTGCAAGCGACGTCGGCAGAAGCCCTTGGTGAAACGAAACGAGGGCGATATAAATGGACGAAAAAAACAGCGTGATAAAAATAGATGTAAACCGCAGCGCCCGGATGAGCGAGGCGGAAATCCACCGTTCATAATAATCATCGGGAGACTGCATTAAAATTCCTAAAGAAGCCGGAACCACCAGCGCAAACGGTGAGTTGTCGACAAGGATAGCGACGCGGCCGTTAAACAAGGCGGAAGAGACTTTATCAGGCCGTTCGGTATTTTGTATTTGCGGAAACGGCGAATACTTATTATCCTCAATAAGCTCCTCAAGCGTTCCGGAATCCTGAATGTCATCCATCTTCACTTTGCTGAGACGCTTTAAAACATCATTGACGACAGATGGGTCCGCCTCATCATCGATGTACATGACAGTGGCGTATTTCAACTTGCTTTCTCCGATCGGAACCCTCTTCGTTTTCAGCTTCGGATGGTTCGTCCGCTGCCTGATCATGGCGACGTTTGTATCAGAATCTTCTATGAAGGCAATTTTAGGCCCTCTTACGACCTTTTCGGATGTGGGCTCTGTTACGCTTCTTTTTTCTCTTTTTCCGGTGGACAGAATATACACATGGTCAAGGCCGTTAATGAACATGGCACATTTCCCGCGCAGAATGGAGATGACGGCTTCCTTCGCCGTAAAGACGGGGCGGGCGTCAATCTTATCAAGACGTTTCGTCACCGTTTCCAGCGTCAAGGTGTCTTCTTCCTGAAGCAGCGTTTCAATCGCTTCTTTTATTTTGTCTTCATCGTTCATTTCACTCAGATACATATAATAAAAAACAAGCCCGTTCGGAAGCATTTTTTTATTTTGAACCAGGTCATCGTTCTGCTCTACATGGGGAAGCACCATAGCCAGATTAATGTGTATGTATTCCTTGAATTCCGATTGCGCCATCGACAGTCACCCGCCTTCCAATCCTTAATTGAGGTTATCTTTTCCTGTTAAAAAAATGATATACTATGATAAAGTATTTAATGGTACAAGTTTTTTTATGAAAGCGGAGGAGAGATGTGGCACAAGTCAGACTGGCAGGGAATGCCGAAGAAATAGAACAGCTCATCAAATCATTTGAAGCGCATTATGAAGTGGCTTACACGTCGAAGGAATACCGTAAAACAAATCCGAAGTACAAATACTCTAAGGATTCGCGCGTCTATCTTGAGCTGAAATTAAAAACGGCCAAGGCCGAAAAATAAAAAGGGTTTCATCTGTTACTGGCGAATAATACTCAGGGTGAAGCAACTGTTATGGAGGGATACATAAATGGACTACAGAATTGAAAAAGACACCATGGGAGAAATTAAAGTTCCGGCAGATAAATTTTGGGGCGCTCAGACACAGCGCAGCAAAGAGAACTTCAAAATCGGTTCAGAAAAAATGCCTCAGCGTGTTGTGAAGGCGTTTGCAATTTTAAAAAGAAGCACGGCGATCGCTAACGAACGCCTCGGCAACTTAGAGTCTGAAAAAGCACAGGCCATTGCCGCTGTATGTGACGATGTGTTAAACGGCAAATATGACGATAACTTTCCGCTCGTTGTCTGGCAGACGGGAAGCGGCACACAAAGCAACATGAATATGAACGAAGTGGTGGCCAACCGCGCGACTGCTTTATTGAAAGAACAAAATTCCGAGCTGAAGATTCATCCGAATGATGACGTTAACCGCAGCCAAAGCTCAAACGATACATTCCCGACGGCGATGCACGTTGCGGCGGTTCTTGCCGTATATGAACAGCTCGTTCCGGCGCTTGATCAGCTCCGTACGACACTTGATGAAAAAGCGAAAGCGTATCAGGATATTGTAAAAATCGGACGTACGCATTTGCAGGACGCGACTCCGCTGACGCTCGGACAGGAAATCAGCGGCTGGGTATACATGCTTGACCGTTCTAAAGAAATGATTCTTGAGTCAACGGAAAAAATCCGCGCGCTTGCCATCGGCGGCACGGCAGTCGGCACGGGAATCAACGCCCACCCGCAGTTCGGTGAACTCGTCGCTGAAGAAATCACAAAAGTAACGGGGCAGACATTCAAGAGCTCGCCTAATAAATTCCATGCGCTGACTAGCCATGATGAAATCACTCACGTCCACGGTGCGTTAAAAGCATTGGCTGCCGACCTGATGAAGATTGCCAACGATGTCAGATGGCTGGCAAGCGGCCCGCGCTGCGGAATCGGCGAAATCGTCATTCCTGAAAATGAGCCGGGAAGCTCTATCATGCCGGGCAAAGTCAACCCGACACAAAGTGAGGCGCTGACAATGATCGCCGCACAAGTGATGGGAAATGACGCGACAATCGGATTTGCGGCCAGCCAAGGAAACTTCGAGCTGAATGTCTTCAAGCCGGTTATTATTTATAACTTCCTGCAGACAGTGCAGCTTCTCAGTGACGGAATGAATTCCTTCCATGACAAATGCGCTGTCGGTATTGAGCCGAACAAAGAGACGATTCAGGAAAATCTCTCTAACTCATTAATGCTTGTTACGGCGCTTAACCCGCACATCGGTTATGAAAACGCCGCAAAAATCGCCAAGCTCGCCCACAAAGAAGGCTTGACGCTGAAAGAAGCGGCATTACAGCTGAACCTTCTGACAGAAGAACAATTTAATGAAATGGTGCGTCCGGAAGATATGGTGCATCCGAAAGCGTAAACAGAAAGAACGGCTGCAGTCACTGCGGCCGTTCTTCTAAATAAACTGCTGTTTCAGTAAAAATCTGAGCTGTTCTGCATCTTCAGCCAGCAGGTCGGATTCCTTCAAATTCAGTATCATTCCTTTGATGATTGCCGGTTTCGGCGACTTTTTCTTCATTTCCGCTTCCAGAATATCCAAGCTCTCGGTGAATTCAGATGATTGCGGCTTGTCCATCGTGCTGATGCGCGCGCGGAGGGTCTCAAAGATCGATTGACTTAAAGGATCGGGCTGCCCGTTATGAAGGGGCCCAAACAGCGAGCTTGCCTCATCAAGAGAAATAAACGGTTCATCATGTCTGTCCGCCATTCCGTTTACGATGTCATCAATTCTGTGAATCACGGTATTTGCAAGAAGTGCAGGCTGTACGGACCGGCCGGTCAGAATGAGATATTCAAGATACATCTGACTGATTCCTTCTATTAAAAAACAAAGTTCGGCTGTGTATGGTTCGGCTTTTTCTCCGTAAATAGCAAGAAGACTGTCGATATGAAACTGCAGGATCGACCGGCGGATTCTCTTTCCGCATTGCGCCACTTCTTCAGTATAAGGAAGTGAACCGTCTTTCATCTGCACGGTAATAAAATCCTGATGCGCGAGAATCGATTCGAAAAATACCGCAAGCTGTTTTTGGTAAGCGGCTCTCGGGCTGTCGCCCTCCGTTTGGATCGTCGTGATTCGGGTAAACGTTTTATCGTAGTAGTAATTCAGCATAGATAAAAGCAGTGCTTCTTTGGAAGGAAAGTAAAGATAAAAAGCCCCTTTTGAGATTTTACATTCATCGGCAATTTCCTGAACCGAGGTTGATTTGTACCCTTTTCGGGCAAACAATTTGATTGCTGCTTCAATAATCAGCTTTTCTTTTTCCTTCAATGGTTCCACCCTTTCGGAGCCAGGAGGCTGGCTTGTGCTTCTCATGTATGACTAAATGGTCATATTGATATTCCATAAATTTAACCTGATTGTAACTTGTTTTTTTGTTTTGTTTTATTTATATTATAAAGTGAGCTGACCGAATGGTCAAAGTTCTGGCGAAAGGGTGAATCTGAAAATGAAAGAATTAGATGAAATGATCAGCCGCTTGCGAAACAGAGGAATTAAAGTCGAAAAGGTGAAATATCCGAAAAAGACAATTTGTGAAAAGAAATGGGTTCATCAATGCCAAAAACCGCTGAAAACAAACTACAGAGATTTTAACGGCTACTCCTTCACATAAAAAAAGACTGCAATGAAACACTACAGTCTACTTTGGTACGATAATCCGGTAGATTACACCCGATTGGTCATTTTCAATTGAAATTGATGCTTTATGCAGGGTTAAAATCCGTTTTACGATGCTGAGTCCTATGCCGAACTCGCCTTTCTTCCCTTTATTAAAAGGCTCGTACAAGCTGGATAGCATCTCATCCTCGATCGGAGGCCCGTCATTTTTAACCGTCATGACAATCTGCTGCTGATTTTGGCTGATCCGAATGTGAATCGCCGTTTCTGCGTAGCGGATTTGATTTTCAAGAATGTTTTCAAGGAGCTTGCTCCATTGTTCCGGATCACCGGGCATCATCATTACATCTTCTGTGTCAACGGTCCACGATAATTCCTTCCGGGCCCATTTGAGCCGTTCAATGACTTCTTCCGTGACCTTCACAATGTCAAATGTCTCATGGTGCACCCGCTGCTTCATTAAATAATCAAGCTTCGTTAAATATAATAGATCCTTAATTTTCTTCTCAAGCTTTTCTGCTTCGCCTTCAATTACATCAATTGTGTTTTCCAGATCCCCCTTAGGAAAAATCCCGTCCTTTATTGATTGAGTATAGCCCCTTATTACCATGACAGGCGTTTTTAAATCATGAGAGATATTTTGCAGGAGCGTTCTTTCCGTTTCATCCTTTTGCACCAGTTTGCTCCGCATGTCTTCAATGGTATGGCCTAATTTTCCGATTTCGTCTTTTCTGTCGACGATGACCGGATCATCCCAATCCTGTTCCGAAATCCGTTTGACATGCTTTTCTAAGGAAACGAGCGGGCGCGAAAGATATTTAGCAAGCCAAATCGCCGGAATCCAGCTCAGCAAAATCACGCCGGCAATGATAAAGAGCAGCTGCTTGAACAGGGTGTATGCCAGATCATCACGATAAGAATCAAGCGCATATGACAGCATCATGGCATTCTGGCCGTTAATGGTGAGGCCTTTTTTAATGACGAAAAACACTTTTTCACCGCTGATGTCCGCGCTGTAGCGTTTCGTGACGCTGTGCTGGCGGCCCGCGAGATTGTACACCTTATGGATAAAAGAAGAAGAAAAATAGTTCAAGTCTTTGTCGCTGGCCGACTCTTCCCGTTCCGGCAAAAGAACGTGCTGAACGGATCGGAAAGTCGTCGGAGCGGTCGCATCTTCGCTGTAATATCCCCGCTCGATCGACCCGGGCAGCCGATACTCCGTCAGCACATGCTGTTCATTTTCAATGGTCGTGTACGTTTCATCCGTGAAAAAATTACGGAGCGTATTTGAGAACAGCACGAGAAGCAGAATCGAGATGGCTAAAAGGATGCCTGAGATGACCACCCATATTTGAAAAGCAAGCGGCTTATTTTTCATGACGTCATCATCCTGTAGCCGAATCCGTAAATGGTTTCAACCTTTAACCCGGGCATTTTTTTCCGCAGCCTCCGCACAAGATCATCGACCACCCGGTCAGTGCCGAAATAATCATGGCCCCATATTTTCAGCAGAATATCTTCTCTGGAAAAGGGGTGTCCCTTGTGATGAAGAAATAAAAGCAGCAGATCAAATTCCTTAGACGTCAAATTGACAAGGCTGCCGTTTTCATCATAAACCTCTCTGGCCTCTTCGATCACATTGTAGGAGGAAACGGTGATCCCGGTTTTTTGGGGGGCGGGCTGTTCTTTATACACAAGCTCCAGAAGTTTCTGCACCCGTATAATCAGCTCTCTCGGCAAAAAAGGCTTGGCGATATAATCATTGCTTCCAAGCTCTAACCCGAGAACTCTGTCAATATCGGCATCCCGCGCGGAAATGAAAATGACCGGGACATCGGGATCTTTTTCTTTTATTTCTTTTATCAATGTATAGCCGTCCGTATCCGGAAGCATGATGTCAAGAATCCAAAGATGGGGAGACGGCTGCATCTGCTTTCTGGCATCTTCGCCTTTTGTGAAAGATGTAATGTTCCAGCCTTCATTCTCTAAATATTTTGTGAGCAGTTCATTCAGGTTATCCTCATCTTCAACTAGATAAATGGTGTATGACAAGGCATTTCACATCCTTTCAACGTCATTATACTAGTTTTAACACACTCAAGCCGCATTTTCATAATTTCACATATTCTTTTCATTTTTATCCCACAATGTTTGTTTATGATGTGTATAAGGGAAGAAAGGAAGAAAAAAAGCGGGGAAGATAATATGTTCAAACACATTTTGTTTTGGAGCTTTGCTTTTCTCCTTATAATTGGGACAATAGAACTTGTACATGCGATGAATATTTAAACAATAGAATGAAAACATGCTAAAGGAGTGTGCTTGAATATGAACGATCAGCGAGATGACGGCATGAACCGCGATCAGTCAGATCTTTCACATACGGAGCAAAACAGAAATGCCCAGCAGCAGATCAGCCATCAGGAGACGGAGCTGCTCGAAGGCCCCGTCTCGCAAGATGCAGAAAAAGAGACGGCTGCCGGCACGGAATTTGAAAAAACGGCTGCTGTGAAAAAAGAAAAAAAACGGAGAGCCGCTTGGCTGAGCCCGGTTTTGGGCGGCATCATCGGCGGCGGCCTCGTGCTTGGCATTGTGCCGAATCTGCCGGGTGAGCAGCATAAGACAGAAGCTGTTTCTGATACGAAACAAGTTCAGTCATCGAATTTTACGTCAACGCCATTAAAAAATACTTCAAGCGTAGCGGATATGGTAGAAGATTTGGAGCCTGCGATTGTCGGAGTGTCCAACTACCAGGCTTCGCAAAGCAGCCAGTTCGGATTTGACGGCGGTTCAAGCTCTGAAACGGAGAGCGGCACGGGGTCCGGCGTCATCTTCAAAAAAGACGGCGGAAAAGCGTACATCATCACGAACAACCATGTCGTAGAAGGAGCAAACAAACTGTCGGTAACCCTTTATAACGGGAAAACCGAAACGGCAAAGCTTGTCGGAAAGGATGCCATCAGTGACTTGGCCGTACTGGAAATCAGCTCGTCCAATGTCAAAAAAGCGGCCAGCTTCGGGGATTCTTCGCAGCTTCGCATTGCCGATAAAGTGATTGCCATCGGCAACCCGCTCGGCCAGCAGTTCTCCGGCACCGTCACACAAGGCGTCATCAGCGGGCTGAACAGAACGGTAGACGCCGATACATCCCAAGGCACGGTGGAAATGAACGTGATTCAGACGGATGCGGCGATTAACCCCGGAAACAGCGGCGGGCCGTTAATCAACTCCAGCGGCCAGGTCATCGGCATCAACAGCATGAAAGTCAGTGAAAACGGCGTGGAATCACTCGGCTTCGCCATTCCGAGCAACGATGTAGAACCGATTGTCGACCAGCTTCTTGCAAAAGGAAAAGTCGAGCGCCCGTTTTTAGGTGTGCAGATGATTGATATGTCGCAAGTGCCGGAAACCTATCAGGAAAACACGCTCGGACTGTTCGGCGACCAGCTGTCTAAGGGCGTTTACGTAAAAGAAGTGCAGTCAGGCTCACCGGCTGCGAAAGCGGGCATCAAATCAAATGACGTCATTGTAAAATTGAACGGCAAAGATATTGAGAGCAGCGCCGATATCAGACAGATCCTATATAACCAGCTGAAAATCGGCGATAAGACGACTGTTCAAGTTCTCAGAAGCGGAAGCAAAAAGACGCTGAACATATCATTAACGAAACAAACTGAAAGCGCGAGCTGAACGCATAAAAAAAGCTGAACCTTCATCGAAGGTTCAGCTTTTTTCGCGTCATGCTCCCAAGTAGGCTGACAGCATCCACGCATGCTTGTCCGCTTCTTCTGCCAATCCGACAAACAGGTCGGCAGTTGACGGGTCATTTTGTTCCTCAGCGATGCCGATGACAAATTTGGATTCGCGGCTGATTTGTTTGTAGTCTTGAATCAGTGATTCCACCATTTCAGAGGCTGTTTTTTCCTGACCTTCATCTGTAATGGAAGCCTGTTCAAGGTAGCTGTGTAAAGTCGCTGCAGGCTGTCCGCCGATGGCCAGAAGTCGCTCCGCGATCGCATCCGCCGTTTCTGCCGCTTCGTTATACAGTTCTTCAAACTTTTCATGCAGCGTAAAGAAATGAGGGCCTTTTACATACCAATGAAAACGGTGCAATTTAGAGTAAAGGATAAACCAGTTTGATAATTGTGTGTTCATTGATTTCTCAACCAGAGTTTCAGTTTTTTTCGCGTTTTGTGCGTTCATATTCATCGTCCTCCCTGTGATCTGTTAATTTAATTATATCACGTATCAAATAAAAATCAATACTAAATTATAATAATTATAATTTAGGTTTAAGTAAACAGCTTTTTCTTTATAACAGATTCCCAGGCAGACCACGGGAAGAGTGAACGGAAAGCCAATGTCAGCTTAATGCCTCTGCCGATCGGATACCGCAGTTTCTTCAGGCGCTTTTTTTGTGCCAATTGATAAATCAGCTCCGCCACCTCATCGGGATCGCCGCTTTTTGATGCACTGGCTTTGACGTTAGCTTCAATGGGCTGATAAAAGCGGTAATAGGGCGAGTCTTGACCGGGTGCCGTAATTTGATTGGAGAGAGACGTCTCCCAAATCGAAGTTTTATAGGATCCGGGTTCTATTAAAGCGGCATCAATCCCTAAAGGCAGGAGCTCAAGCCGCAGACACTCTGTAAACCCTTCAATCGCGAATTTGGAAGAGGCGTACGGCGAAAGCGCCGGAAAGCCGGTCAGTCCGCTGATGCTGCTGATATTGACAATTTTCGCCCCGCCGTTTTTTCTCATAGAAGGGAGTACGGTTTTTGTGACATGAATCAGGCCGAATACATTCGTTTCAAACTGCTGTCTGTAATGTTCCATCGGCACATCTTCAATAAATCCCCCGTACGCAGTGCCGGCGTTGTTCACGAGCAGGTCAACCGGCCCGAAACCGCTGACGGTTTTACCGAAGTCAGACACTGATTGCTCATCCGTCACATCTAAAGCAACGATCGTAATATGGGCGGATGCTCCCGCTTGAGCGGCGGCTTCTTTCAGTGCTTCAGCTTTCTCCGGCTGTCTGGCTGTTGCGATGACGTGGTAAGACCGGGCGAGCTTCAGCGCTGTCAGCAGCCCGAATCCGCTCGTCGCGCCGGTTATAACGGCAATTTTTCTGTTCATCTTATTATCCCCCTCGTTTGTTCTATTTCTAAGTGTATAACATCTTGCGGATAGGAAGAAGAAATCGTTCGGAAATATGTCAGAATTGTTTTATAATGGAATCAGCTTCGTTAGAAAGGGGTAATGAAAAAGATGGCATTAGAGGGATTGAAGGAAACGTGGGATTTAAACTCCATTTTTGAGGGCGGGAGCAGGTCGGAAGATTTTCAGCAATACATACAAGAGCTTAAAAAGCAACTTAGTGCTTTTCAAAAAGCGGCAGAGGCGTTTACAGTTCCGTCGCATGCTGATGAAGGCGGGGAGCTGGTCAATCTGATTGATAGGTTTGAACGGTCAGCGATTATGATCAGGCAGGCGGGAGCTTTCGTCAGCTGTCTTCAGGCTCAGAACACTGATGATCAGAAAGCGAATGAGTGGAGGGCGCGGATCAATCAGCTGAGCAGTGATTTTAAATCCGCTCTGGTTACGCTTGACGATACACTTGCCCGGATTGACGAGCGGGTTTGGGAGGAGCTGCTGCAAAAACCGGAACTTCAGGAACTCACATACGTTTTAAATGAAAGAAGAGACCGGATCCGGGAGAAGCTCAGCGCTTCAGAAGAAAGACTGATTGAAGGTCTGGCCGTTGACGGCTATCACGCATGGGGCGACCTGTACAATGCGGCGGTCGGCAGAATGAAGATTCCGTTTGAGGATAAAGAGCTGTCGGTCGGCCAAGCGGAAAATATGATGGCGCACCCGGACCGCGGCATCAGGCGGCAAGTGTTTAAGGAGCTTAACGAAGCGTGGAAGGGAGAAGAGGAGCTGTTCGGCAGCACGCTGAACCATCTGGCCGGCTTTCGAACGGAAATCTATAAAGCACGGGGCTGGGAAAGCGCCTTGAAAGAGCCGCTTGCGATCAACCGGATGAAAAAAGAAACGCTGGATGTCATGTGGCAGGTAATTACTGATCATAAAAAGCCTTTTGCCGAATATCTGAATCGAAAGGCGTCTCTTTTAGGGCTGGAGCAGTTGAATTGGTATGATGTGAATGCGCCGATCAGTGAGGCACCGAAAGAATACACATATGATGAAGCGGCCAATCTGATCGTCAGCCAATTTTCGACGTTTGGCAAAAAGCTGTCCGCATTTACGGAAAAAGCGTTCCGCGATCGGTGGATTGAAGCGGAAGACCGGAGCGGCAAACGGGTCGGCGGTTTCTGCACCAGCTTTCCCGACAGCGGAGAATCCCGGATTTTCATGACGTTTTCAGGAAGCGCTTCAAATGTATCGACGCTTGCGCATGAACTCGGGCACGCGTTTCACCAGGAGGCCATGCTCCAAGTGCGGCAGCTGAACAGAGCTTACGCCATGAATGTCGCTGAAACAGCCTCGACTTTTGCGGAAATGATCGTTGCCGACGCCGCTTTGAAACAAGCGGAGACAAAGGATGAAAAGCTGTTCTTGCTTGAAGATAAAATTCAAAAAAGCATAGATATGTTAATGGACATCCATGCGAGATTTTTATTTGAAACGCGGTTTTATGAAGAGCGGAAACAGGGCGTCGTTCCGGCTGAGAAACTGAATGAACTGATGGAAGCGGCGCAGAAAGAAGCATTTTGCGATTCATTAGGGGAATACCATCCTCATTTCTGGGCGTCAAAGCTTCATTTTCATATTACGGGAGTGCCGTTCTACAACTTTCCGTATACATTCGGTTATTTATTTTCGCTTGGAATATATGCAAGAGCTCTTCGGGAGAAAACGGACTTTGAAGAAAAATATATCGCGCTTTTGTGTGACACGGCTTCGATGACCGTTGAGGATTTGGCGATGAAGCACCTTGGAGCGGATCTGACGGAACGGGCGTTTTGGGAAGATGCGATACGCCTTGCGGTACGGGATGTGCAGGAATTTTTAGAGCTGACTGAATGATGATAAATAGTTGAACTGGCCGGAGCTGTTACCGCTCCGGTTCTTTTTTGTTCCATGAATGACAGCGGCCTCCCTTGGAAATACCTAAAAACGATCGGAATTGAATGGGAGTGAATCGCATGAAATGGATCAGGACGGTGGGCGTTTTATGTCTTACGCTGATGCTGATTGCCGGCTGCCGATTGAATGAAGAAAAACGGGAAGCGGAACAAGACAGCACACCCGTGTCATCCGCGAAGCCGGTTCCTTACAGCAGCTTTTCCCTGCGCGTCAACTACGGAGCCGGAGAGCATAACCGCTATGAGGGTTTGTATGAAAGAAAAGGTGGTCATGAAAAGGCAGACATCCAGGATAAGCTCTCAGGGGTTCACAGAGAGGGCGAGGAAGCGCTCGATGAAATGAAGATGATCCTCGGGGAACTTGCCGTAAACAGCCGGATGCAGGAAGGCGAAGTCGTCCGGCAGGTGCTTTCGGCTTTTAATTTAGACAGCCATTATGACCATTTTTATTTGAAACTGAAAAAAAGCGACGGAGAAATGACGGAAATAAAAAAATAACCTCCGTCCGCTGCTTTTTTGCCCAAAACTAATTGATAATGATATTCAGAGTCATTAATTTCTGTTACAATATAATCATTATCTCACGTTGAATGTGTAAGCAGTTTGTTTATATACATAGTGTTGGGAAACACAAAAAAGGAGCGGTTAGCGGTATGAGTGCAATTTCTACAGAGACGCTGAGCTTAGGGTACGGAGAGACTGTTATCATTGACGAATTGGATGTTGCGATTCCAAAAGGCGAAATAACTGTATTGATCGGAAGCAACGGCTGCGGAAAATCGACGCTTTTACGTTCATTGGCACGGCTGATGAAACCGAGGGGCGGTTCTGTGCTTTTAGAAGGAAAAGCCATCGCTAAGCTTCCAACGAAGGAAGTCGCAAGAGAACTGGCTATCTTGCCGCAGAGTCCGTCAGCTCCCGAAGGCCTGACGGTGCATCAGCTTGTGAAGCAGGGAAGATACCCTTATCAAAGCTGGCTGAAGCAATGGTCCAAAGAGGACGAAGACGCCGTGGCAAAAGCGCTTAAAGCGACGAAGCTTGAGGAAATGGCCGACCGCCCGGTGGATTCCTTGTCAGGCGGACAGCGACAGCGTGCATGGATTGCGATGACACTCGCTCAGGATACGGATATCATTCTGCTTGACGAGCCGACAACCTATCTCGACATGACGCATCAAATTGAAATACTTGATTTGCTGTTTGAATTAAATGAAAAAGAAAAACGGACGATCGTCATGGTGCTGCACGACCTCAATCTGGCATGCCGTTATGCTCATTATCTGGTCGCCATTAAGGATAAACAGATTTACGCAGAGGGGCGTCCCGAAGAAGTCATCACTTGTGAGCTTGTGCAGAAGGTATTTGCGATGAACTGCCAGGTAACACAGGACCCGCTGTTCGGCACGCCGCTTTGCATTCCGCACGGACGCGGCAGATGTATCGTGCAGGAAGCGGCCCTCACCGCCCGATTGTCATAATCATGGAAAAGGGAAGGGAACGGTATGGAAGAGAAGCTACAGCAGCAGCTGGACGGCCTGCTTGAGAAATACACAGAACTATTGCTTGGAGAAACAAATCCGGATCTAAAGGAAGAAGTCAGGCAGTGGATTTTGTATACACATATCGCAAAAAGCATGCCTCCCCTCGTAAAACATTGGAATGAATCCTACCCGGACGCCAAAGAGGGCATAAAAGCCGCGATACAGCACATTAAACAGCTCAATGAAGATCACAGAAAAAAACAATAAAAAAGCTTTCGGCATCAAAGAGGGGTGCCGGAAGCTTTTTTTGCTGAAAACGAATCAATAAAGGCCCGTAATGCACTGCTCATATACGAATCCTTCCGCGTGACAAATTCCGTTTTCATCAGGCTGAAGGATTCAGGGATGGTCCAAATCCGAACCGCTCCCAGTGCGGCGTGCTGTGTGATTACGCTTCTCGGAAGCAGTGTAATGCCGAGCCCAGCCGAAGATGTGTTTATCGTCCTCTCGGGCAATGCGGCGGGAGACTGGTCTTTCGGAAACGGGAAGGCCCAGATGATATAAAAAAAAGCCCGCGGCCATCGCGGGCTTTTTCTCTATTAAACGGCTTTCGCTTTTTCTTCTTCTTTGCCTGTTTTTTTGTTTGTCAGTTTAATTGATTTAACAAACAGCGTCAGGATCAATCCGGCTGCGATGAAGGCCAGCCCTGTGAAAAACACGCTGTGAAGCGAATCCATCAGTGACGTTTTCAAAACCGGCACGATATGGGAAGAAAACGCGGCAGGAATCTGCTTAATCGATTCCTGACTGAACAGGGATTGAAGCAGTCCTTCAGGATTCTTGTCAATCATACCTTTAAACTGCTCGGCAAAAGCACTTGCCTGTTTCGGGAGTGAGTCTAAGTAAGGCACCAGTCTGTCGGATAAAAGGCTTCCGGATCTGGCATTCATGACAGCGCCTAGCACCGTAATGCCGAACGTTCCCCCGATCATCCGGAAAAATTGGCTTGAAGAAGTCACGACGCCAAGCTCTTCTTTTGAAAACGTTTCTTGCAGAGCGAGCGTGAGAAGCGGCATGACGAGCCCCATTCCAAGACCGATCACGGCCATATAGCACGTAGCCGCGAGTTTGCTGGTATCCAGCTGCAAAGTCGTTAATAAGAAGAAGCCGACGGCCATGATCAGCATGCCGATCATGATTTGCGGTTTAATCCCGATTTTGTAAACCAGCTGGCCTCCGATAATACTTGTGATGATCATAGATACCATCATCGGCGTCATAATCGTTCCGGACGCGGTGGCGCTGACGCCGATAATTCCCTGCATAAAGAAAGGAACAAACGTGACGGCGCCGAACATGCCGATACTCATGAAAAAGCCGATCAGATTCAGTACAGTAAACGTTCTGTTTTTAAACAGATACATCGGAAGAATTGGCTCTTTTGCTTTGATTTCAGCGAAAACGAATCCGACAATTCCGGCAAGCGCAAGTACAAAGAGACCGATAATCTGCCATGATCCCCATGCGTAATCCTTTCCTCCGAAGCTGAGCGCGAGGAGGAGGCTGACGATTCCGACGATCATTGTGAAAATGCCGGCGATGTCAAAGTTAATCGGCCCAGTCTGTTTTCTGCCCTGAAGTCCTCTTGCGATAAAGATCACGGCTAAGATTCCGACAGGCAGGTTGATATAGAAAACCCATTTCCAATTTAAAGAGTCAACAATCCAGCCCCCGATTTGCGGGCCGATAACGGAAGCAAGACCGTAAATCGCCCCGAAAAGCCCTTGGAACTTGGCACGCTGTTTCCCTGTGAACAAATCCCCGATGACGATCATGGCCATCGGCATCATGACACCGCCGCCGATTCCCTGAAGGCCGCGGAAAATAATCAGTTCCGTCATGTTGCTGGCCATTCCGCACAGTGCGGAAGCTCCCATAAAAATCAATAAACCTGACACATATACGACGCGGCGCCCCAATAAATCTGCAAGTTTCCCCGCAATCGGAACGATCGTCGTTGAAGTTAAAAGATATGCCGTGGTCAGCCACGTCATCATGCTTAATCCCCCGAGGTCACCCACGATTTTAGGAATCGCCGTTCCTACGATGGTGCCGTCAAGGGCTGAGAAAAACATGGCGATAATTAAACCGGTTATTAATAATGCGCGTTTTGGATCCTTTTGTTCAATGCTCATGTTTCGGCAGCTCCTCTTTTCTATCATTTTCTTTTTTAGCCGCCGCGTATTTCTCGGCGGCTTCCGCTACTTTGCGGACGATGTTCATGGACTGAAGCAGTTCCTCATCAGTCAGAACGGACAGGTTTCGCGCTAATATCGCTTTTCTTCCTTCCACGACATCTTCGAATTTTTTTTCGCCTTTTTTGGTAAGGCTGATATCGATGACACGTCTGTCCTGCTGATTATGTTTGCGGACGATGAGCCCTTTTTGCTCGAGGCGGTCGGCCATCAGCGTCACTGCGCTCGGTTTTACTTCCATGCGTTCCGCGATTTCGGAAACTTTGCAGCTCCCGTGCTTTTTCAGGCTGGCTAAAACAAATAATTGGGCAGGCGTCACCTCATGCATCGCCATGCTTTCCATCATTTCCGGCTGTATGTTTTGCAGCAGCGTCTGAAGAGATTTTTGGATATCAGACACATATTGATCCGCGTTTTTCATAATTCCTCCTCATCAGTTCCTTTGAAAAATAATTAACATTAGTTAAATATAAATAAGGATTAATGTTAAGTCAATCCTTTTGTGCAAAAATAAAAAAAGGATTGATGTTTGGCGAAAACATCAAATCCTTTTTCTTCGTGTTACTGCTGGTAGGGTGACTGCTGCTGAATCGTCTGCTGGAACTTCTGATACGATTGCTGAAGCTTTTGGGTATCGGCTGCTTCAATGGAATACCAGCCATTCTGAAACATCACATCGTATAATCTTCTTTGCGCTTTTTGTGACTCATCGAAAATGGCCTGAATATCTTGATAAAGAGACTCATGGCTGAGCTCGTGCAGGGCCGTGCAATATGAAGCCGTTATATACTTTTCCGTCGTCAGCAGCTCATTCACCAAGTCTCTGTCATTCATTTGCGCCGTATTGGGCACGGGCGTTTGCGGGTTAGTGATTTTTTGATTTTGCTGTTCCATGTATTGTCCTCCTATTGCATATAGCCTGTTGTTGTCTGTCCGCCTTGAGCAGGATTCAAGTGGCCCAATATGTTTTGATAATGCTTCTGATGCATCCGGCCGATTTGTTCAAGCTCTTGTTTTAACGTCTGATTCTGGCAGTGTTCCGCCATAAAATGAGCTTTTTTCATGGCAAGAAGATTCCAGTTCAGCATGTCCTCAAGGTACAAATGGTCTTTCGTTGAGATGACGGCAGGCGGCAAGTTTCCGTGCTGCTCTTGGTTGTTCATTTAAACGCCTCCTTCAATTCTGTTCTTTTTAGCTTTCTCTGCGATCGGGATTTCATACAGATAAATTAAAATAACTCACCATTTGTGTAAGAGACATGAATATTTACAATAAAACAGGCACTATCAGAAGAGAAAACCTTCGGATAATGCCTGTTTATGTTAACGTTTCAATATGATGCAGTTGTCAGCAGAGGCACTAGGATTGGGCTTCTGCTGCTGGCTTAGTGTCTAGATCGGTGCCAGCTTTTCTTTCAGATATTTTAATTTTTGGTAGAAGAAAAGCAGAAAATACTCCGGCGATTAATAATATAAGCCCTGCGAAAAATACACTGTGAAGAGAGTCCATTAACGCTGTCTTCATTATCGGTATGATGTGATTTGCTATAGAATGCGGAAATTGTTCGAATGAATCAGAACTGAACAGCCTCTGCAGCAGGACTTGGGGATTGCTGCTGATCATCTCTTTGAGATGAGCTGCCAATGCGTTTTCTTGTTTTGGAAAATTGTCCAAAAAAGGAACTAATTTATCGGTTAATATATTTCCTGACTTGGCATTCATCACTGCCCCCAGAATCGTAATTCCAAACGTACCTCCGATTGAGCGGAAAAATTGGCTTGACGAAGTAACGACGCCGAGCGTTTCTTTAGAGAAACTTTCTTGAAGTGCCAGAGTAATAATGGGCATAACAAGCCCCATACCAAAGCCAATGATTGCTACATAAGTAGTTGCGGTTAATTTGCTTGTGTCATCTTCTAATGTAGATAATAAAAAATAAGCACATGATATGATTGCCATCCCCATGATAATTTGTGCTTTAATGCCGATTTTAAAGACCAGCTGTCCGCCTATAATACTTGAGATAATCATTGCAATCATCATTGGTGTCATGATCGTGCCGGACTCTGATGCACTCATACCGATTATTCCTTGCATGAAGAATGGGACAAAAGTGATTGCTGCAAACATCCCAATACTCATAAAGAACCCTATTAAATTTAGGAAGATAAAAGTTCTGCTTTTTAAAAGTTGCATAGGCAGGATTGGTTCTTTAGCTTTTTTTTCTGCAAATACAAAACCTATAATACTTATAGTGGCCAAAGCTAGTAGACAAAATGTCTGCCAGGACAACCAGTCAAATTCTTTTCCGCCAAAACTGAGAGTAAGCAGCAAACAGACGACGCCCGTAATCATTGTAAACATTCCGGTAAAATCAAAATGAATCGGTCCCGTGTATTTCTTAGCTTGCAGCCCCATCGCAATAAAGAACACAGCTACCATTCCCACGGGCAAATTGATAAAAAATACCCAATGCCAACTGAAAGAATCTACAATCCACCCCCCAATTTGCGGTCCGATTACAGAGGCAAGGGCGTAAATGCCGCCAAATACACCTTGAAATCTGGCACGCTGTTTGCCTGTAAATAAATCTCCAATGACAATCATGGCCATCGGCATCATAATGCCTCCGCCAAGTCCTTGTAATCCTCGGAACACAATTAATGCTTTCATATTATCAGCCAGACCGCACAGTGAAGACCCGATCATGAATATAATCAGTCCGGCCATATATACGGCCCGCCGGCCTAATAGGTCCGCCAGTTTTCCTGCAATTGGAACAATGGATGTAGAAGTTAATAGGTACGCTGTAGTCAGCCAAGTCATCATGCTCAGTCCGCCGAGATCTCCTACAATCTTAGGCATAACCGTCCCTACGATCGTTCCGTCTAGGGCGGAAAAAAACATAGCTATAATCAGTCCGATTAATAAAAGTGTACGTTTAGATTTTCCTGTTGAATCCACTTGAAGGTTCCCTCTTTTCGTATGTTTCGAGCATAGTGATTCTTCAAAAATAAGGTAAATGGATAACTCATGCGGTCCCTTCTTTAAATTCCGTTAGGTAAGAGAAGCCATCTTAAAGATGAAGGATCCGTAAAGCTATTAGAAAAAAATAATAATAATGCTTTGGAGGTATGTTTGTGAGGCATAGGTAAATTCAGCAGAATGATTTTGAAATTCTGCTTTTCCTTTTTAATAGATACGTTCATTAAACTGAATTATCAATTTTAAATATAAGCCATTGTAAAATATAAATCAATTATCTTTTAAGGAATATTTTCAAATTATAAAGGTATAAAGGATTGTAATTATAAGTATTTTTGGGAAAGAAGAAATGAATTATAAGTCAAATATCAACTGGATAAATAGCCTATTTACTTTTTTGTGTCTCTTTAAAAACCGTTTGAATATCTTGATAATATAAATCCTTGCTTTGGCGTACGAGTCTTAAGGATATATGTGCTGGATTGATATTCTGCCAATTTGTACATTTAGCGTGTTTTTTCTCTGCGATCGGGATTTCATACACGAATAAAAGAAAAAGGAGGGGGGTCACCCTTGCTGCGGAGTATATGTTTATTTTTGTCGAAAAATAAAATGCTTACGAAATTCGCCCAGGCTTACGGCCTCCGCTTCGGCGCGGGAAGATTCGTTGCGGGGGAAACGCTCACAGAAGCCGTGAAAACGGTAAAGCGGCTGAACCAAAACGGGTTATCGGCTTCGATTGATTACCTTGGTGAATATGCAGGTTCAGAGAAAGATGCAAGAATGACGGCCGAAGAATGTAAAAAAGCAATCAGGGCGATCGCCGATCATCAATTGGACTGTGAGCTGTCTCTGAAATTAACATCCATCGGTCTGGATATTTCCGAGAAACTCGCGGAACAGCATGTCAGAGACATATTGAAGGAAGCAAAAGAATGCCGTGTCCCCGTAACGGTTGACATGGAGGACTATTCTAGGTGCGGCCGTACGCTTGATTTGTATAAGCGGTGCAAGCCGGATTTTCCGATGCTAGGAACCGTCATTCAGGCTTATTTGTACCGCGCCGCTGAAGATATCAGCAGCCTGATGCCATACAAGCCGCGGCTCAGGCTTGTAAAAGGCGCTTATAAAGAAGCGGCAGCCGTCGCGTTTCCCGATAAAAAAGGGACCGATCTTCATTTCCAGCAGCTGATTAAGCTGCAGCTTTTGAGCGGCCATGAAACAGCGGTGGCGACACATGACGAGGACATCATTTCTTATACGAAAACACTCGTCAGCGACCATCAAATTCCCCGCGGGCAGTTCGAATTCCAAATGCTGTACGGCATCAGAACGGAGCGGCAGAAGGAGCTTGCCGAAGAAGGATACAGGATGAGGGTGTACGTCCCGTACGGAACCGATTGGTACGGCTACCTGATGAGAAGAATTGCTGAGCGCCCGGCAAATGCGGCGTTCGTGCTGAAAGGAATCTTCAAAAAATAACGGCTGCTTCAAAAAGCAGCCGCAGTATGTTATTCCATGTTTTCTTTTTTATATTGCTGATTTTGGCTCGTCCGTTTGCCGCCGCCGTATTTTTGCTTCGGTCCCGCATTTCCTTTCATGCTGGCCGCGCTCACTGCGCCAGAAGACGGATCTTTTCTCCCTCTCACCATATCCTTCACCTCCGGGTTTAATTTTCCCGTCCCCGGCAGAGAACATGCGGAAGGCGAAAAATTTAAAAAAATTCCATATTTGCTATTGAAGTCATCCGGAAAATCTTTTAAGATGAAAGAAGAAAAGGGTTTCATTTTTTTTGCCGAAAAAATGAATGACTATTCATTCAAAGTTCAAGGGGGATGACTCATGCACAAGTTTATAAAGAAGGCAGCCGTTCTCGGATCAGGCGTCATGGGGTCCGGAATTGCCGCGCACTTGGCTAACATCGGAATTCCCGTCCTGCTGCTTGATATTGTGCCAAACGAGCTGACAAAGGATGAGGTGAAAAAAGGGCTGACATTAGAAAGCCCGGAGGTCCGCAGCAGACTGAGCCGATCGGCCATGAAAAAACTGCTGAAGCAAAAACCGGCGCCGCTGACTTCAGCTTCCAATCTCGACTATATAACGGCGGGGAATTTGGAAGATGACGCGGCTCAATTGAATGATGCCGATTGGATTATTGAAGTCGTTGTAGAAAATCTTGACGTAAAAAAACAGATTTTCTCACTTGTTGATGAACACCGGAAACCTGGAAGCATCGTATCCAGCAATACGTCCGGTATTTCCGTAACAAAAATGGCGGAAGGCAGATCTGCCGATTTTAAAGCTCATTTCTTAGGAACCCATTTCTTTAATCCGGCCCGTTACTTAAAGCTTCTGGAAATCATTCCGATTCAGGAAACAGATCCTGACGTGCTGAAGTTTATGACTTCATTTGCAGAAAACACGCTCGGAAAAGGTGTTGTTATCGCAAAAGACACGCCTAACTTTATCGCCAACCGCATCGGTACGTACGGCTTGTTAGTCACGGTAAGAGAAATGCTTTCTTCCGGCTGCGGCATTGGCGAGGTGGATACGGTGACCGGGCCTTTGATCGGCAGACCGAAAAGCGCGACCTTCAGAACCCTTGACGTTGTGGGGCTTGATACATTCGCTCATGTGGCAAAAAATGTTTATGATAAAGCCGACGGCGCTGAAAAAGACATGTTTAAGCTGCCGGAATTTATGAATGACATGCTGAAAAACAATTGGCTGGGCAGCAAATCAGGTCAAGGTTTTTACAAAAAAGAAGGTAAAACAATATATGAGCTCGATCCGCTAACCATGACATACGGCGAGCGCACGAAAATGAAAACGCCCGCTTTAGAAGCCGCCAAACAGGCAAAGGGTGCCAAAGGCAAAATGAAAGCGCTTATTTATGCTGATGACCGCGCCGGACGACTGCTGTGGAATATTACGTCGCAAACCCTCTTATACTCAGCTCAGCTTCTTGGTGAGATCGCTGATGATATAAAAGCGATTGACGACGCCATGAAATGGGGCTTCGGATGGGAGCTCGGCCCGTTTGAGGTGTGGGATGCCATCGGTGTCAGAAAATCAGCGGAGCGGCTTGAACAAGAAGGCGCAAAACTGCCCCGCTGGGTGAAAGAAATGCTTGATCAAGGCCATGAAACATTTTATATGAAGGAAAACGGAACACAATTTTACTATTCAGACGGCCAATACAGGGCAGTAAAAGATAATCCGAAACGGATCAGCCTGCAAACGTTAAAAGAAACAAAAGGCGTGATCAGCAAAAACAGCGGAGCAAGTCTGATTGATCTCGGCGATGATGTCGCCCTTCTGGAATTTCATACGAAAAGCAATGCGATCGGCTTAGACATTATTCAGATGATTGACAATGCGCTTGAGGAAACAGAGCGGAATTATAAAGGACTTGTCATCGGAAACCAAGGCAGACATTTCTGCGCGGGGGCAAACCTTGCGATGATTTTAATGGAAGCTCAGGATGATAACTTCATGGAAGTCGATTTTGTCATCCGCCGTTTTCAGCAGACGATGCTGAACATCAAATACAGCGCCAAACCTGTTGTGGCGGCGCCGTTTGGGATGACACTCGGCGGGGGAACGGAAGTCTGTCTCCCGGCGGCACGCGTTCAGGCGGCGAGCGAATCGTATATGGGTCTTGTTGAAACCGGCGTCGGTCTTATTCCGGGCGGCGGAGGAAATAAAGAGCTGTACATGAATTACTTGAACAGCGGAAGTGAACTGATGGACGCGGCCATTAAAACCTTTGAAACAATTGCGCTTGCAAAGGTGTCCGGTTCGGCGCACGAAGCGCGTGATATGCAGATTTTGTCCGCGGCTGACCGTGTCAGCATGAATCAGGATCACCTGCTGCACGATGCGAAACAGCTGGCAGCTTCCTTATATGACAGCGGATACCGCCCGCCAGCCCGCAAAAAAGTGAGAGTCACCGGGGAAACCGGCTGTGCGGCGTTACTGCTCGGAGCAGACCAAATGAGACGGTCGGGTTATTTATCAGATCACGATATGAAGATTGCGAAGAAGCTGGCTCATGTCATTGCCGGAGGAAGAGTTCCGTTCGGCACGGAGGTTTCAGAAGAATATTTACTCGAGATTGAAAGAGAAGCCTTTTTAAGCCTCGCTGGCGAGGCGAAGTCTCAAGCGAGAATGCAGCATATGCTGGTCAAAGGCAAACCTTTACGGAACTAGGAGGGTGTTTATGAGAGAAGCAGTCATTGTGGCCGGTGCGAGAACTCCGGTCGGTAAAGCGAAAAAAGGGTCGCTTGCAGCCGTTCGTCCTGATGATTTAGGCGCGCTTTGTGTGAAAGAAACGCTGAAACGGGCAGGCGGCTATGAAGGGAATATCGATGACTTAATTATCGGATGTGCAACACCTGAAGCCGAACAAGGATTAAATATGGCGCGGAATATCGGTGCGCTGGCGGGGCTTCCTCATACGGTGCCGGCTATTACGGTGAACCGCTACTGCTCTTCCGGACTCCAATCCATCGCTTACGGAGCTGAAAAAATCATGATCGGCGCGGGTGACACGGTAATTGCGGGCGGTGCGGAATCCATGTCGCAAGTACCGATGATGGGGCATGTGACCCGCCCGAATATCGCTTTGGCGGAGCATGCGCCTGAGTATTACATGAGCATGGGACACACAGCGGAGCAGGTCGCCGAAAGGTACGGTGTATCCAGAGAAGACCAGGATGCGTTTGCCGTCCGGAGCCATCAGAATGCCGCAAAAGCCCTTAAAGAAGGGAAATTCAATGACGAAATCGTACCGGTTGAAGTGTCGCTGACAGAAATCGGTGATGACCATAAGCCCCGGAAAAAACAATTTATCTTTTCTCAAGATGAAGGCGTGCGTCCGGGCACATCGGCTGACGTTTTAGCGAAGCTCCGTCCGGCGTTTTCTAAAACGGGAACCGTGACGGCCGGGAACTCTTCACAAACAAGTGACGGCGCGGCGGCTGTCATGCTGATGGATCGCGAAAAAGCTTCGTCGCTCGGATTGGCGCCGCTTGTCAAATTCCGTTCCTTTGCCGTAGGCGGCGTTCCGCCAGAGGTAATGGGGATCGGACCGATTGAAGCCATTCCGCGGGCGCTCAAGCTTGCAGGACTCGAATTACAGGATATCGGGCTTTTTGAATTGAATGAGGCCTTTGCTTCACAGGCCATTCAAGTTATCAGATCGCTCGGAATAGATGAAGAAAAGGTGAACGTAAATGGAGGCGCCATCGCGCTCGGACATCCGCTCGGATGCACGGGGGCGAAGCTGACCCTTTCACTCATCCATGAAATGAAACGGAGAAACGAGCAATTCGGCGTGGTGACGATGTGCATCGGAGGCGGCATGGGCGCTGCCGGCGTATTTGAGCTCATTTAAAAAAAGGGGGAAACGAACATGAAACAGGAAACGGTCAACGTCAAAAAAGGCGGCAGCTTTCTGATTGAAGAAACGGGATATGATCAAGTATTCACACCGGAGGATTTTACTGACGAACATAAAATGATCGGCAAAACGACAGAAGACTATGTCGTAAACGATGTTCTTCCTTATATTGATGAAATTGAAAACCATCAGTTTGAGCACTCAGTCAGACTGCTGAAAAAAGCCGGAGATCTCGGTCTCCTCGGAGCAGATGTGCCTGAAGAGTACGGCGGCATCGGCCTGGATAAAATCAGTTCAGCCTTCATTACGGAAAAGTTTTCACGTGCCGGCAGCTTTTCGCTTTCTTACGGCGCTCACGTCGGTATCGGTTCATTGCCGATCGTGTTCTTCGGCACGGAAGAACAGAAGAAAACATATTTGCCGGACTTGGCTTCAGGACAAAGAATCGCGGCATACGCCTTAACTGAGCCGGGTTCAGGTTCAGATGCCCTCGGCGCGAAAACAACGGCCGTTTTGAATGAAGCGGGCACACACTATATTCTCAATGGAGAAAAGCAATGGATTACAAACTCCGCCTTTGCAGATGTCTTTGTCGTCTATGCTAAAGTGGACGGAGATAAGTTTTCCGCATTTATCGTAGAAAAAAATTATCCGGGTGTGTCAACGGGCCCTGAAGAGAAAAAAATGGGGATTAAGGGTTCATCGACAAGAACGCTGATTTTAGATCAGGCGGAAGTGCCGAAAGAAAACCTTCTCGGCGAAATCGGAAAAGGCCATGTCATTGCCTTTAATATCCTGAATATCGGGCGTTACAAGCTTGCCGTCGGCACAATCGGGGCTTCTAAACGGGTGATTGAGCTGTCTGCCGCTTACGCAAACCAGCGCCGGCAATTTAAAACGCCGATCTCAAGTTTCACGCTCACTCAGGAAAAGCTTGCGACGATGTCAGCAAGGCTTTACGCCATGGAGAGCTCTGTATACAGAACAGTGGGTCTGTTCGAAGATAATATGAGCAGACTGACGGAAGAAGCGCAAAAAGACGGACGCGAAGTCGCGAAGTCAATCGCCGAGTACGCGATTGAATGCTCGCTCAACAAAATGTGCGGGTCTGAAACACTTGACTACATTGCCGACGAAGGCGTTCAAATTCACGGCGGTTACGGGTTTATGCAGGAATATGAAGTGGAGCGCGCTTATCGTGACTCCAGAATCAACAGAATTTTCGAGGGCACAAATGAAATCAACCGCCTGATCGTAACGAGCACGTTCCTGAAAAAAGCCTTGAAAGGGCAGCTCCCGCTCTTTGAAAAAGCGAAAGCGCTCCAGGAAGAGCTCATGATGCTGATGCCTGAAGAGCCGGGCTCAGAACCTCTTGAACAGGAAAAATACATTGTCAGACAGGCGAAAAAGATCGCCCTGCTGACAGCGGGACTCGCGGCGCAGAAATACGGAAAAGAGATCGAAGGCGAGCAGGAAATCATGGTGAACATTGCCGATATCGTCAGCGCGCTGTACGCTTTGGAATCTGCCGTCCTCAGAACGGAAAAAGCGATTGCGGCGGACGGTGCCGAAAAAGCCGCGCAGAAGCTGTTATATACGGAAATCTTTGCCCAGGAAGCCCTTCAGAACATTGAAGCGCACGCCAAAGAATCACTCATCGCCATGGAGGAAGGAGATTCCCTCCGCATGATGCTTTCTGTGCTGCGCAAACTGACGCGTTTGACACCGAAAAATCTCATTCAGAAAAAACGTGAAGCGGCTGCCGCTGTCTTCCGTGAAGAAAAATATACGGTTTGATCACATGCTGTAAGCGCTCCTTCATCCGGAGCGCTTTTTCATGAAGCAACGTTATAGGTTTTTACCAGTGATTGTGTTAAAATAACGACGATCATTTACAAGGGGTGAAGAAGATGTCGTTAAATTTTTACTGGTACCCTAAATGCGGAACGTGCCGTAATGCGAAAAAATGGCTGGAAGACCGCGGTAAGGAAATAAACGAAATACATATTGTGGAAGAAACACCGGCGAAAGAAGAAATCAAAGACCTCTACGAAAAGAGCGGCCTTGAGCTCAGAAAGTTTTTCAACACGAGCGGCATGAAATACCGCGAGCTGAACTTAAAGGAAAAACTGTACCACATGTCAGAGGATGAACAGCTTGAACTCCTGGCATCAGACGGTATGCTCCTGAAGCGCCCGATTACGACAGACGGCGAAAAAGTCACTGTCGGCTTTAAAGAAGACCAATTCGAAAAATATTGGATGTAATGCCAGGTTCAAAGAATTATGGTATCTTCTTATTATAAGAAAAAAATGGAGGGATTTAGATGAGCACACCGAAAGATATGCGTTATTCCAAAGAGCACGAATGGGTAAAAGTTGAGGACGGAAAAGCCCGTATCGGGATTACACACTTCGCGCAATCCGAACTTGGCGACATCGTATTTGTCGAGCTTCCTGAAGTCGGCGCTGAAATTAAAGCGGACGAGCCATTCGGCAGCGTAGAATCTGTCAAAACCGTATCCGAACTATACGCACCGATTAACGGAACGGTGACGGAAGTGAACGAAGACCTTGATGACAGTCCTGAATTCGTAAACGAGTCTCCGTATGAAAAAGCGTGGATGATCGTCGTGGAACCGGCTGATGCTGAAGAAATCGAAAACCTCATGACTTCCGAGCAATATGACGAAATGACACAGGAAGACTGATCGGATAGCAAAAGGGCCATTTGGACATTCTATCTGTAACGGGAGGTGTCCAATATGGCTTTTGATAAACAAAAGGTCGATGTCACGGAGAACATCACGGGCCGCTTTCAAAACGGCCGGTTTTCCTTGTTTCATGAAAATGAAGCCATCGGCGAGATGACAGGCATGAACCAGTACGAGCTCAAACAGGGCTTTTTATTTGAAAATCAAAAATTTTATAAAACAGCCGATGTCATAAACGGCAACGATCCGAAATATGTGGATTGCGATTATGAGAACGGCTGGTGTTAACTGTTGGCGGTGAATTTCACTGCCTTCTTTTTCAATTGAGCCTAAAACAATCGGCAGGTGATGCGCTTATGTTCAACGGAGATGAAAAGGTCATAATCGTAGAAGGAAAATCAGATAAAATCAAAGTCAGGGAAGTGCTCATCGAACCCGCGGAAATCATCTGTACAAACGGAACGATCGGCCAAACCGAACTGGAAGACTTGGCGGACCGCCTGTTTGACAGAGACGTGTATATTTTAACGGACGCAGACGACTCCGGAGAAAAATTAAGAAAACAGCTGAAAAGGGAGCTTCCCGAAGCGCGCCATATCTGCATAGACAGAACATACAGGCAAGTCGAATCGTGCCCGGGCCATCATCTCGCATCTGTGCTGATCAGAGCCGGCCTTGATGCAGACCCTGTATTTTTGAAAAAGAACGACCTGAGGTGGTAATCAAAATGAAAGAACTCCAAGAAAATGAACTCGAATCGATTCAGGATGACGTCTATCTCCTGTATTTGTACACCCCGTTTTGCGGCACATGCCAGCTGGCGTCCAAAATGCTTTCCGTCGTCGAAGAAATGCTGCCAGAAGCCGCCTTCTATAAAAACAACGTGAATTATTCCCCCGCATTCGCCAAAGCCTATCAGATTGAGAGCGTTCCGTGCTTTTTGCTGTTTAAAGGCGGAGAGCTTGTTGAGAAAGGATACGCCTTCCGCTCCGTTTCCTATTTATATGAGCTGATTAAACAAAAAACATCGCAAACGTTCCCGATGTGACAATTTTTACAGGAAAATGTCGTGCGGTTTATAAAGGGTTCTGTCCGTTAAAAAGAGAAATGTGTATGTATGGCCATTAAAACGGGAGGTTATACGAGTGGAGAAAATAGAAGTTTTAGAGAATGACGGACAGCATCTGTTTTTGAAACCGCTATTAAACGCCTCAACGCTGCTGATTACATTCCAAGGAGAAACAGAAGCCTTAACGGTCTCAATTAACGGACAGGGAGAAATGAGAAAAACGGCGGCTTCAAAGGAAAAATCTAATTTGACCTTTTACGGAAACCAGACGGAAATCATTCATCTCTTGCACGGTGATGTCTCTTTGCAGAAACTTATCCAAAGCGGAAAACTCAAAGTGAAGGGATCATTTCGGGCCCTGCTGAAGCTGGAGGCCATCCTCTGGCTGACAAACGGATTTTTTCAGGCGGTCAGCAAGCGGCCGTAACTGCCATTCTACCTATGTGACAATAGCTCCCATTATTTATTTTATTGACTTTTTATCATTCGCCGTGCTATTCTACAGTAAGAATTTCCGGACGAAAATACAATATGTTTTCTCTTATCAAGAGAGGTGGAGGGAAGTGCCCTATGAAGCCCGGCAACCATCAACGATGTTGAAATGGTGCCAATTCACTCAAAGCGATCTGCTTTGGAAGATGAGAGAAAGGCCTTTTTCAATAAGCCTTTCTGCTCATTTTTGCAGAAAGGCTTTTCTTTTGCAGAGAAACCCGGAAGATTTCTTAGAATAGTGTAAGGCAGGTGATTGCTTTGATCCATCTTCAAAATGTTTCAAAAATTTACAAAGCGAAGCATGGGGATGTCAATGCTGTCCAAGATGTCACTCTTGATATCAAAAAGGGCGAAATATTTGGAATTATAGGATATAGCGGAGCTGGTAAAAGTTCCTTAATCCGTCTCCTGAACGGCCTTGAAAAGCCGACATCAGGCACCGTGGAAGTCGCGGGGACGGAATTAAATAAAGTAAGCAGCCGCGCATTGAGAAAAGCGCGTCAGGAAATCAGCATGATCTTCCAGCATTTTAACCTTCTTTGGTCGCGAACCGTCCGGGAGAACATTATGTTTCCGCTGGAAATCGCCGGCGTGAAAAAAAGCGAACGAGTCCGCCGCGCCGATGAATTGATTAAACTGGTCGGATTAGAAGGAAAAGAAAAGTCTTATCCGTCGCAGCTGAGCGGCGGACAAAAACAGCGTGTCGGCATCGCCCGGGCGCTCGCCAATAATCCGAAAGTCCTTCTATGTGATGAAGCGACATCAGCGCTAGACCCGCAGACGACCGATTCAATTTTAGATCTTTTATCCGATATAAATGACAAACTCGGCCTGACAATTGTGCTCATTACTCATGAAATGCACGTCATCCGAAAAATCTGCAACAGAGTCGCCGTCATGGAAAACGGGAAAGTCGTTGAAGAAGGCGAAGTGCTCCAAGTCTTCAGAAACCCGCGTGAGCCGATGACAAAGCGTTTCGTTCAGCAGGTGACAGAACCGGAGGAGACGAAAGAAACCATTCAGCATTTTCTGCAGGAAACCGCCACAGGAAAAACGATTCAGCTTTCATTTGTCGGGCAGGCTGCCGAACAGCCGCTCATTACGGAGATGATCCGAAACTTTGACGTGGACGTCAATATTCTGCAGGGGAAAATTTCACAGACGAAAGACGGAGCCTACGGTTCTTTATTCATCCATATTGACGGTCAGGAAAAAGAAGTAGAAAACGTGATCCGGTTCATCAAAGACAAACAGGTAGAAGCAGAGGTGATCACAAATGTTTGAAAAATGGTTCCCGAACGTTGATATAACCGAGCTGTGGACGGCCACATACGAGACTCTTTATATGACGGTCATCGCTTTAGCCTTTTCATTTGTCATCGGAGCGATTCTCGGCCTTCTGCTCTTTTTAACGGGAAAGGGAAGCTTATGGGAAAATAAAATCATTAACACCGTGATTGCGGCGGTTGTCAATATTTTCAGGTCTATTCCGTTTCTTATTTTAATTATTCTGCTTCTCGGCTTTACTAAGTTTTTGGTCGGATCGATTTTAGGGCCGAACGCGGCATTGCCCGCGCTGATTATCGGCTCCGCGCCGTTTTATGCCCGCCTTGTTGAAATCGCGCTCCGGGAAGTTAATAAAGGAGTCATCGAAGCTGCGAGATCAATGGGAGCAAAGACATCGACGATTATCTTCAAAGTACTGATTCCTGAATCAATGCCTGCGTTAATCTCGGGCATCACCGTTACGGCTATCGCCCTGATCGGATCTACCGCCATTGCCGGCGCCATCGGTTCGGGCGGACTCGGAAACCTTGCATATGTAGAAGGATACCAGTCCAATAATACGGATGTAACGTTTGTGGCAACTGTATTTATTCTCATCATCGTCTTTATCATTCAAATTATCGGTGATGTGATTACAAATATAATAGACAAAAGATAAGGGAGGATTTACATTGAAAAAGATTGTACTAAGTGCGCTGCTGCTTGTGTTCGCGGGAGTTTTGACTGCCTGCGGATCAAACGGCTCTAATAAAAAGGAAATCGTCGTCGCTGCGACAAAAACACCGCATGCTGAAATCTTAAAAGAAGCGGAGCCGCTTCTGAAGGAAAAAGGCTACACATTAACAGTAAAAGTGCTGAACGATTACAAAATGTACAACAAAGCGTTAGCTGACAAAGAAGTGGATGCGAACTACTTCCAGCACGTTCCTTACCTTGAACAGGAAATGAAAGAAAATAAAGACTACAAACTCGTAAATGCCGGAGCCGTTCACCTTGAGCCGTTCGGAATTTACACGAAAAAATACAAATCACTGAAAGACCTGCCTAAAGGCGCGACCATCATCATGACAAACAACGTCGCAGAACAAGGCCGTATGCTGGCGATGCTTCAAAAAGCCGGACTGATCACACTGGATCCGAAGGTGAAAACAATTGACGCCACTACGAAAAACATTACGAAAAACCCGAAAAACCTGATATTCAAAAAAATCGCCCCTGAATTAACGGCGAAAGCATATAATGAAGAAGAAGGCGACGCAGTCTTCATTAACGTTAACTATGCGATTCAAAACAAATTGAATCCGTTAAAAGATGCGATTGAAGTGGAATCAACGAAAAACAACCCGTACGCCAACATCATTGCCGTTCGCAAAGGTGACGAAAAATCAGCGAAAATCAAAGCGCTTATGGAAGTGCTTCATTCTAAGAAAATCAAAGACTTTATTGAGAAAAAATACGACGGAGCCGTACTTCCTGTATCTGAATAAAGCGAAAACCCCGGATGAATCATCCGGGGTTTTTTTCGGGTATTAATCGGAGAACTGTCCATAATAAAAGGGAAGGTTAACGATTGGAGGGAATGGCAGTGGCTCAATATCAGGATAACGGCAAAAGCGTGCATGACGCATTAAAACAATACAAAGAAGGTTTAGGCATATTCGAACAGAAAATGCCGATGATGGGACGGAAGTTTAATGAATTTACTGAACAGTGTTTCTCAGCGGATTCATTAACTGAAAAAGAGAAACAATTAATCGCTCTCGGCATCAGCATCAGTGCCCAAGATGAATTTTGCATGATTTATCATACGAAGGGCTGCCTTGACCAGGGCGCGACAGAGGAAAACATCCTTGAGGTCATCAGCGTCGCGGCGGCATTCGGAGGAGGCGCAGCGCTCAGTCAGGGAGTGACCCTCGTGCAGCAGTGCATTCAGGAATTCGGACATACGACGCATTAGAAAGAGCAATCGTGTGAATACCGCTTTTCACATAAAACCAGCGCCGGTTTCCGGCACATTCGAAAGGATTCAGGGGCACACTCTCTTTGGCCGGAGCAGCGGATCATTGTTACAATGGAAACAAACAAATGAAGGGATTGATTCATTATCTGCACCAGCCATGAAAGACTGGACCTTGACTATACGCCTGAAATGGAAAAAGCGATGCAGAAGTCACACGGCATCGGCTACGAGGAATATGGACGGCGTCTTTCAAAAAGGATGGAAGTCGAACGGCAGAGGGAGCTTGAATACCAAAAAAGCAAGTTCCTCGCAGCGCAGCTTAATGAGAAAATCGGTCAGTAAAAAAGGGCGGAATTCCGCCCTTTTTCTGTTTCAAACAGCTTTAATTACGCCTGGATCTTTGATAAACTTTAGGAATGTTCCGGGTAATATAAAAAGTTGTATTTACTTTTCATTTGTTATAAAATTAGAATGAGAATAAATTGAGAATAATGATTATATATTTTGGAGGTATAGATATGGCTGCTTCAACATTAACGATCAAGGATCTTCACGTTGAAATCGAAGGAAAAGAGATCTTAAAAGGTGTAAACCTTGAAATAAAAGGCGGCGAATTCCACGCTGTCATGGGCCCGAACGGTACCGGTAAATCCACGCTTTCAGCAGCGATTATGGGACACCCGAAATACGAAGTTACAAAAGGCAGCATCACGCTTGACGGCAAAGATGTACTGGAAATGGAAGTGGACGAGCGCGCTCAGGCGGGTCTTTTCCTTGCGATGCAGTACCCAAGTGAAATCAGCGGTGTGACAAATGCCGATTTCCTTCGCTCTGCGATTAACGCACGCCGCGAAGAAGGCGATGAAATTTCGCTTATGAAATTCATCCGCAAAATGGACGAAAACATGGAGTTCCTTGAAATGGACCCTGAAATGGCGCAGCGTTACCTGAACGAAGGCTTCTCCGGCGGAGAGAAAAAACGCAACGAAATCCTTCAGCTTATGATGATCGAGCCGAAAATCGCCATTCTTGACGAAATCGATTCAGGTCTTGATATCGATGCGCTTAAAGTCGTTTCTAAAGGAATCAACAAAATGCGCAGCGAAAACTTCGGCTGCTTAATGATCACTCACTATCAGCGCCTTCTGAACTACATCACGCCTGATGTCGTTCACGTTATGATGCAGGGACGCGTAGTGAAATCAGGCGGAGCGGAACTTGCGCAGCGCCTTGAAGCGGAAGGTTATGACTGGATTAAAAAAGAACTCGGCATTGAAGACGAAACTGTAGGCCAAGAAGCGTAAGCGTTAGGGGGATAAACATGACATTGGAAACGAAACTATCCGTAGATCAGGAATATGTCAAAGGCTTTTCCGAAAAGCATCAAGAACCTGCCTGGCTGAAAAACCTGCGCTTACAGGCTCTTGAAAAAGCTGAAGATCTGCCGCTGCCTAAGCCTGATAAAACAAAAATCACAAATTGGAACTTTACAAAGTTCAACAAGCATACAGTAGAAAATGCGCCGCTTGCTTCTTTAGAAGATTTAGCTGATGAAGCAAAAGCGCTGATCGACATTGAAAACGAAGACAAAACGTTATACGTGCAGCGTGACCAAACGCCTGCTTTCCTGTCTCTGTCTAAAGAGCTGAAAGACAAAGGCGTCATTTTCACGGACATCTTAACGGCTGCCCGTGAGCACAGCGACCTCGTTGAGAAATATTTCATGAAAGACGGCGTAAAGGTCGACGAGCATAAATTGACTGCGCTTCATGCGGCATTAATGAACGGCGGGGCATTCCTTTATGTTCCTAAAAACGTTCAGGTGGAAACGCCTGTTCAGGCCGTTTATGTTCATGAAAGCAATGACACGGCATTGTTTAACCACGTGCTGATCGTCGCTGAAGACCACAGCTCCGTCACTTACGTTGAGAACTACATCAGCACGGTGAATCCGAAAGAAGCTGTGTTCAACATTATCAGTGAAGTGATCACAGGTGATAACGCCAGCGTGACGTACGGTGCCGTTGACAACCTGTCAGCAGGTGTCACAACATACGTCAACCGCCGCGGAGCCGCGCGCGGACGCGACAGCAGAATCGAGTGGGCGCTCGGTCTGATGAACGACGGCGACACGATTTCTGAAAACACGACTAACCTCTATGGAGACGGCACATACGGCGATACGAAAACCGTAGTTGTCGGAAGAGGAGAACAGACGGAAAACTTTACGACGCAGATCATCCACTTCGGTAAGGCTTCAGAAGGTTATATCCTGAAGCACGGAGTCATGAAAGATGCCGCATCTTCCATCTTTAACGGGATCGGCAAAATTGAGCACGGCGCGTCTAAAGCAAACGCTGAACAGGAATCCCGCGTCCTGATGCTGAGTGAAAAAGCACGCGGTGACGCAAACCCGATTCTTTTAATTGATGAAGACGATGTAACTGCAGGACATGCGGCATCTGTCGGCCGCGTGGATCCGATTCAGCTTTACTACCTAATGAGCCGCGGAATTCCGAAAGAAGAAGCGGAACGCTTAGTCATTTACGGATTCCTTGCTCCGGTGGTAAAAGAGCTTCCGATTGAAGGAGTTAAGAAACAGCTCGTCTCCGTCATCGAAAGGAAAGTAAAATAATGAATATCACCGATATTCGTGAACAGTTCCCGATCCTTCATCAGCAAGTGAACGGACATGACCTCGTGTACCTTGACAGCGCGGCGACTTCTCAGAAGCCGCGGGCTGTCATTGAGGCAGTGGATCAGTATTACAACCGATACAATTCCAATGTCCACAGAGGCGTCCATACTCTTGGCACAAGAGCGACAGACGGCTATGAAGGAGCGCGTGAAAAAGTCCGTAAGTTTATTAATGCGAAGTCAATGGCTGAGGTCATTTTCACAAAAGGCACGACAACTTCACTGAATATGGTGGCGCTGAGCTATGCCCGCGCCAACTTAAAACCCGGTGATGAAGTGGTCATCACCCAAATGGAGCATCATGCGAATATCATTCCGTGGCAGCAGGCTGTAAAAGCAACCGGCGCGACTTTAAAATATATTCCGATGCAGGAAGACGGCACGCTTTCGTTAGAAGACGTCCGGCAGACTGTCACAAGCCATACGAAGATCGTGGCGGTCGCTCATGTGTCAAACGTACTCGGCACGATCAACCCGATTAAAGAAATCGCCAAAATCGCTCATGACAATGGCGCGGTCATCGTGGTCGACGGAGCGCAGAGCACACCTCACATGAAAATCGACGTCCAAGACTTGGATTGCGACTTCTTCGCGCTTTCTTCCCATAAAATGTGCGGCCCGACGGGAATCGGCGTGCTGTACGGCAAGAAAGAACTGCTTGAGAATATGGAGCCGGCCGAATTTGGCGGCGAGATGATCGACTTTGTAGGGCTTTATGAATCAACTTGGAAAGAGCTTCCGTGGAAATTTGAAGCAGGCACGCCGATTATCGCAGGCGCGATCGGACTGGGAGCCGCGATTGATTTTCTTGAAGAGATCGGTCTCGACGAGATTTCCCGGCATGAGCATAAGCTTGCAGCCTATGCGCTTGACCGTTTCGAACAGCTTGACGGCGTGACGGTGTACGGTCCGAAAGAGCGGGCGGGCCTTGTGACATTTAATCTTGATGATGTTCACCCTCATGATGTCGCGACTGTCCTCGATGCAGAGGGCATTGCGGTCAGAGCGGGCCATCATTGCGCCCAGCCGCTCATGAAATGGCTGGATGTATCTGCTACTGCGAGAGCGAGTTTTTATCTGTATAATACAGAGGACGAGATCGATAAGCTCGCGGAAGCCCTCCAAAAGACAAAGGAGTACTTTACAAATGTCTTTTAATGCAAATTTAGATACATTGTACAGACAAGTGATCATGGATCATTATAAAAATCCGCGCAACAAAGGGGTTTTGGATGACAGCATCGTCGTCGATATGAACAACCCGACTTGCGGCGACCGGATCAGACTGACAATGAAGCTTGACGGCGATACCGTTAAGGAAGCGAAGTTTGATGGGGAAGGCTGCTCCATCTCCATGGCTTCAGCTTCTATGATGACGCAGGCGATTAAAGGAAAAGATATTGATACCGCCCTCTCCATGTCTAAGATCTTCTCAGACATGATGCTGGGGAAAGAGTATGACGACTCAATAGATCTCGGGGATATTGAAGCCCTTCAAGGCGTTGCGAAATTCCCGGCCCGGATTAAATGTGCCACCCTTTCATGGAAAGCACTTGAAAAAGGAGTCGCTGGCGAAAAAGGCGGCAATTAAAAGATTGGAGTGAAAATGGATGGCTAAAAAAATGCCTGAAATTGGTGAATACAAGTACGGTTTTCACGATAAGGACGTTTCCATTTTCCGTTCAGAGCGCGGATTGACAAAAGAAATCGTAGAAGAAATTTCACGTATGAAAGAAGAGCCTCAATGGATGCTTGATTTCCGCCTGAAATCTCTTGAGCATTTCTACAACATGCCGATGCCGCAGTGGGGCGGGGATTTAAACTCTTTAAACTTTGACGAGATTACGTACTACGTAAAACCGTCTGAGCGTTCAGAGCGTTCTTGGGATGAAGTGCCTGAGGAAATTAAACAGACATTCGACAAACTCGGTATTCCTGAAGCTGAGCAAAAATACCTTGCAGGTGTTTCCGCACAGTACGAATCTGAGGTTGTTTATCACAACATGAAAGAAGATCTTGAAGCGCAAGGCATTGTCTTCAAAGATACAGACAGCGCGCTGAAAGAAAATGAAGACATTTTCCGTGAGCACTGGGCGAAAGTCATTCCGCCGACTGATAACAAGTTTGCGGCGCTGAACTCAGCTGTTTGGTCCGGCGGATCTTTCATCTACGTGCCAAAAGGCGTGAAGGTTGAAACACCGCTTCAAGCTTACTTCCGCATCAACTCAGAAAACATGGGTCAGTTCGAACGTACGCTGATCATCGTTGACGAAGAAGCAAGCGTTCATTACGTAGAAGGATGTACGGCTCCTGTGTACACAACAAACTCGCTTCACAGCGCGGTTGTTGAGATCATCGTGAAAAAAGGCGGCTACTGCCGTTATACAACGATCCAAAACTGGGCGAACAACGTTTACAACCTTGTTACGAAACGTACCGTTTGTGAAGAAAACGCGACGATGGAATGGGTAGACGGAAACATCGGTTCTAAATTGACGATGAAATATCCGGCTGTCATTCTGAAAGGCGAAGGCGCACGCGGCATGACGCTTTCTATCGCTCTTGCGGGCAAAGGACAGCATCAGGACGCAGGTGCGAAAATGATTCACCTTGCACCGAATACGTCATCCACAATCGTATCAAAATCGATTTCTAAACAGGGCGGAAAAGTAACATACCGCGGTATCGTCCACTTCGGACGGAAAGCGGACGGCGCCCGTTCAAACATCGAGTGCGATACGCTCATCATGGATAACAAATCAACTTCTGATACAATCCCTTACAATGAAATTCTGAACGACAACATTTCATTGGAGCACGAAGCGAAAGTATCAAAGGTTTCTGAGGAACAGCTTTTCTACTTGATGAGCCGCGGTATTTCTGAAGAAGAAGCGACAGAAATGATCGTTATGGGCTTCATCGAGCCGTTCACAAAAGAACTTCCGATGGAATACGCAGTTGAAATGAACCGTTTGATTAAGTTCGAAATGGAAGGTAGTATCGGATAACCTATATATATCAAAGGTTTGAGGGGTTTCATCCCGTGCCAACTTGGTGGCGTGCCAAATTTGTGCCAAGTTGACCTTATCTTTTAGTATAGGAGGCGAACTTTTGAAGTTCGTCTTCTTCTATTTTTCGGTAATATCAAGATAAGGATCAGCTGTTGTTTTGATGGTTTTATGCTCCAAGCGATGTAATTTCTAAAATTACTTCAAGCTGAACAAAGGTTCATTCCTTTACATTTGCTTTTTTATCCTCAAGCTGATCCTTTCACAACTTTATCAAAAAGCATATTGCGATCATTTATTGTTTGTCCATAATATTTTCTTTCTTCAACTTTTGCTGCTTCTATTTTCTGCTTCCTTTTTTGTAAGGCTTACTAATTTTCCATCCTTGTGTACCCCTGCCTGCCATTTTCCACTGGCTAACTTTCTGAAGTTTGCCATGACGCCTTTTCCTCTTTCAATCCTTTAAAGCAATTTCGATAAGGCCCCTAATTTTGATTTTTCTTCTGTTGTCAGAAGCCTGTCCTTAAAAAATAGTGGATCATTAGAATCTAATAAATGATCAAGTTTCAATCGCTCGTCTCTAACTCGTAGCATAACCGTTGTTCAAACTTTTAAGGTAATTCCTGTATATGCTCAATAATATCTTCTGTTTTTTCACCTTGCATAGTTATATTTAAATTCATATATCCTGCTGCTTTCATCAAACCCTCGTATGGAACTTCTAAGCTTTTTTAATACTTCAATTGATGGTTAATCACGTTTCCCACCTTTTTATTAACACAAAACAGTCTAGGATAGGATGTTAAGATACCTTATTATTCATTTTTATCCATATAATGGTGAAATCAAAAAATACGGCTTGTTTTAGATGAACAAAGCTACATCAATCATCAATAATTCTGTTTTAACAATCAGCACACCTGTCATGAGGAGACAGTCGTACTGCTGACGAAACTATAAAATAGTTGAACCCTAGGAATCGCTTATAGTGTGATTTCTAGGGTTTTGTTTTATGGGATTTGGGATTGAGCATGAGCGAATTTGGTTTTAGCGGGTTTGTGGAAACAATAATGACGTTGAATAGGTGATACATTTTTGCAATGATGGTTTAACAAGTTGGTGCGGAAGAGTGAAGAAACAAGGATTTAAAATAGTTTCAGCAGGCCTTTTCTAAAGTGATAATATGAAATATATATATATTTCATATTTTTGTCGACGAAGCAAACTCGATATGCTATAATGTGTAATATATAAATATTTCAAAAAATAATTTCTGTGATTAGGGGCGATTTATTTGGAGAAAAGAAAATTAAATGAATTCGTAACATTCGTTCCTGGTATTAATCCAACAAGAGCACAAAAGCAGTTTGAAACTCAAAAAATAAATTATTATGACCAAGCGTCTTTTGAAGCTGATTATAATCGTGAGGACGTAGCTGTTGAAGAAAAGGCAAAACCTTTATTTCAAAGTAACCTATCGTTAAATGAAGCTGATGTTGTTATCAGTAACTCATTGCAGCTAGCAACAATTGTCGGTGAAAATAATGTTAGTAAAGTGTTGTCCCTCAACTTTACAAAAATAGAGTTTGATAGCGAACAACTTGATAAGAGATATTTTCTTTACTTGTTTAATGCTCACAAAGATGTGAAGCGACAAAAAGAAAGGGAGTTACAGGGGAGTGGTCCTGTTCTAAGAATTCCGCTCCGTGCTCTTGGGGAAATTATCGTTCCAGTTGTTCCGATCGAGGAACAGAAGAAAATAGGCACTATATACGTAGAAACAATGAAGCTACAAAATAAGTTAAGCCAATACGCAGACTTGATAGGGCAGTTTACGAGCTCGGTAATAGAAGGAACATTAAAGGGGGGAGTAATGAAATGAAAAGTCAAACGGAATTAGCATTTGAAAATGAAGTTATCGATTATTTGACCAAAATCGGTGGAGTAAAACAATGGGAATACAAAAAAAACATTAAAACAACCGAACAACTTTGGGATAACTTTAAAATAATCCTAGAACAAAACAATAGCGCACGATTAGATGAGCCCTTGTCTATTACTGAATTTAACCAAGTGAAGAAAATCATCACTAGTATCGAATCACCTTACCAGGCCGGACAGTTTTTGTATGGCGTTAATGGTGTTTCTGAAATTGAAGTTGACCTTGATAATGGTAGACATGTGTTCTTGACAGTATTCGACCAAGCTCAAGTGGGTGGCGGGAATACCGTTTATCAAGTGGTGAATCAAATTAAACGGCCAAAAGTTGTTGATGGTAAGCCGACTCGCAGGTTTGATGTGACTTTACTTATTAATGGTTTGCCGATTATTCAAATAGAATTAAAGAAAGCACTTCATAGCGCTACGGAATCTTTAAATCAGATGGAACAGTATATAGCTGAAAAACAATTCAGCGGTATCTTTTCAACCTTGCAGATTTTAATCGCGATGACACCTTTTGATATTCGTTATATGGCAAATACGCCCCTCGAAAACTTTAACCGAGCTTTTGCTTTTAATTGGCAAAACGAAGATGATGCTCGCCCTATTCGATCATGGAAGATGTTTGCGGATAAAGTGTTGTCCATTCCAATGGCTCATGATTTGGCAACACGTTACATGGTACTAGATGGTACAAAAAACAAAGAAAGTATCAAAGTCATGCGTCCTTATCAAGTCTATGCCACAAAGCGTGTGCTTGATAAAGTTAGAAAGTTTGACTTCAAATATGATGATGGTAAATTAGGATACATTTGGCACACGACAGGCTCAGGTAAAACAATCACAAGTTTTAAGACAGCGTGGCTTGCAAGCCGTCTATCTAATATAGATAAAGTGATCTTCTTGGTTGACCGGATCGCACTTACCAACCAAACAGCAGATGCTTATAAAGCCTATGATCCTGTTGCTGGTTTTGAAGGGAAAACTGGTGTGGTGGGTGACACAGCCAATATCTCAGACCTTCATCGCAAACTAACGAAGAAAAGCGATAAGAACATCATTGTAACAAGTATCCAAAAAATGTCGCGTTATGTAGCGCGGGACAGCTTCAAGCCACTTAATGAAAATATTCTTTTTATCGTGGATGAAGCCCACCGTTCAACTGGCAGTGGTACTGAAAATGAAGGGATGCTTGAAGCGATTCGAAAAGCAATTCCTAATTCTGCTTGGATTGGTTATACTGGTACACCAAAATTCCCCGAAACACGAGAAATCTTTGGTGAACTATTACATGCATATACCATTAAAGAAGCTATTGCGGATAAAAATGTATTAGGGTTTAACGTTGAATTTAAGGAAACGATCGAGGCTCCCGAAGATCCTACCGAAGAGGATATTGATGATAATATTCGTGGTAGTGTTTACGACTATAGTCCAGAACATGTGAAGTTAGTAGTGAAAGACATCTTTGATAATTGGAAGAAACGTTCAAATGATCGTAAGTATAATGCCTTGTTTACAGTCCACGTTGGTGGTAATAAAGCAAGTACACCAAGAGCGATGGAATATTTTGATAAGTTTGCTGAAGAAAATGCGAATCGTCCAGCAGATCAACGGTTAAAAATTGCAGTAAGTTTCTCAGCAGACACATCCAATAGTATTCATCAGCTGAAAACGAACGAAAACTTGCACAGAGCCATCAAAACCTATAACGCAATGTTTGGCACAGCTTTTGATATGACTACAGTTAAAGCCTACACAGAAGACTTAGCACGACGTTTGAACAAGACAGCTGATGATGGCAACTATTTAGATTTGGTCATTGTTGTGGATCAACTTTTGACCGGTTTTGATGCGCCTGAGATGAATACGCTCTATATTGATCGAACGCTAAAGGGAGGGAACTTGATTCAGGCATACTCACGTACAAATCGAATACATAACGTTGTCGATAAGCCTTGGGGAAATGTCGTGAATTATCGTTGGCCGGAGCAAAATGAGTATGAAATGAATAAGGCTTTTGCTATTTATTCAAATCGTGCATCTGCCGACGAACAACTTTCACTTGAAGAATTGAAGAAAGGCAACGAAGAGTCTGGTATCACTTCCAAACCATTTAGCAAGGTCCAAGCTGAGATGCAAGAAGTCATCAAGAAGCTTTCCACGCTCACAGACGATTTTATACAATTACCACCAAGTGAAAAAGCACAGGATGAAGTCTTTGAGAATCTTAAAGAGTATAATCGTTTGTTAAGTCAGTTGAAACAATATACCGAAGATGATGATCAAAATCCTATTTCTGCCTATGATAATCCTGAAGAGTTCTATGAACGTTTAGGTATTACTGAAGAGCAGGAAGTCATTTTAACAACTGTAATCGCAGGTGAGTTGAAAGAACGACGTGCAAAGCGAGAAGACATTGATATTTCGCAAGTTAATCTTTCTATGGTTCATATTCACGATGTGACCATCAACTATGATTATTTGATTGAGTTGATCGCTCAGATGGCTGACGAAGTTCACGCGAATGAAATGTCAAAAGCGGAAAGAACACGTGATGAAATCCAAGTTGAAATCGCCAAGTCTGACAATGAAAAAGAAAAATCTAAGGTGAGTCATTTTGTATCTAAGATTTTCACCAAAGAGTTTGAATTTGATCATTATCCAGCACCTCGAAGTGTTGAAAAAATGAACCAAGCAATGGATCAAGCACAAAAGGATACGAATATCCGACTTGTAACGAACTTCATCCGGACTTGGGGACTTGATAACAGTACAAAGCCTAAGGAACTTGAAAACTTGATTAAGAAACACCGATTAGGTCAAGAAGATATGGATAAACAAGGGGAGTTAACCGCTATCATGAATGACGCAAGAGCTGATTATAAAGAAATTGCAATTGAAGAGATTGCAGCGTTAAGCTGGGTTCGGTATCGCATTGAATTTCGTAAGGCATTTTACGAAATGGCCGACGAAATTAAGAAGGGAGAGTAGTCAGGTGATAAAATTATGCAGGCTACAAAGAGGAGAGCAGAAATGAGCGATAACATAACAAATTCACCCCAATTTAGATTCGCAGGATATACTGACACTTGGGAACAACATAAGTTGGGAGAGGTTTACACGGAAAGAAACGAAAGAGGTAATAATTCTTTGCCAATTCTTTCGGTTTCAATTCATCACGGTATTTCAAAAGGTGAATTAGACAGCAGTTCATTGGGTAAGGTAGTTCGCAGAAGTGAAGATAAATCCTTGTATAAAAGTGTGCGCTCCGGCGATCTAGTATTCAACATGATGCGTGCCTGGCAAGGAGCAATCGGCGTAGCAAAGATAGAAGGAATGGTAAGCCCTGCCTATATTACAGCCATTCCAAATAAAAAGTTATTTCCGCCATTTATGGACTATTGTTTACGGCGACATGAGATAATTGCCCAGATAAATAATTTTTCTTATGGAGTCACAGATTTCAGAAAAAGGCTGTATTGGGATTCGTTTTCCAAAGTTTCGTGTTTTATTCCTTCTGTTCCTGAACAAATCAAAATCAATTTGTTCTTCAATCACCTCGACAACCTCATCACCCTTCATCAGCGTAAGTTAGAACTGTTGAAAGATATGAAAAAAGGCCTGCTTCAAAAAATATTTCCGAAAGATGGAGCCAATGTTCCTGAAATTCGCTTTGTAGGATTTACTGATGCTTGGGAACAGCGTGAGGTCGGAGAATTCCTTGAAGAAAGTAAAATTAAAGGTTCGGATGGATCAGTTGCAAAAAAATTAACAGTTAAGCTTTGGAGAAAAGGAATAGTTCTAAAAGAAGAAATATATAAAGGAAGCAAAGCCACTCAATATTACATTAGAAAATCAGGACAATTTATGTACGGGAAATTAGATTTTTTAAATCAAGCATTTGGTATTGTCCCAGATGAATTAGACGGCTACGAATCAACATTAGACTCTCCAGCATTTGATTTTAAAAATGATTTAAATCCTAATTTCTTTTTAGAATATGTAGCTTTAGAACGATTTTATAAATATCAAGGAAATATAGCTAATGGGTCTAGAAAAGCAAAACGTATTCATGTAGAGACTTTTTTTAGAATGCCAATACCTATTCCTAGTTATGAAGAACAACAAAAAATAGGTTCATTTTTCAAACAACTAGACGATACCATTATGCTTCATCAACATGAGTTAAATTCGCTGAAAGATTTAAAGAAATCACTGCTTCAAAAAATGTTTGTATAAGAAAAGGAGATTATATAAATGAGTAATGCAAAAGATATTACATCAAAACTATGGGGAATGGCTAACAAATTGCGTGGGACAATGGATGCAAGTGAGTACAAGAACTATATTTTGCCGTTTATGTTCTATCGATACTTATCAGAAAATCAAGATGAATACTTAAAAATCAATGGTTTGGAAGAGTTTTACGAAGTGACAGATGAAACTGAAAAAGAAGATTATCTTGAGGAAATTAGTAAAGGTATCGGATATGCGATTGATCCTGCCTACACTTGGGGCAAAATCGTATCAAAAATTGAAAATCATAAAATCAAAGCTAGTGACTTCCAAGATATGTTTGACTCATTCAATACAAATGCAAAACGTAACGCGATTGCCGAAGCTGATTTTGCTAATGTATTTTCAGATGTTAACCTTGGGGATACACGTCTAGGTTCAAGTACAAACGAACGTGCAAAGGCTTTAAATGATATCGTGTTGATGATTAACGAATTTACTTTCAAAAACGATTCAGGCCGTGATATTTTGGGTGACGTTTACGAGTATTTGATTGGGCAATTTGCTGCCAATGCTGGTAAAAAAGGCGGGGAATTTTATACACCACATGAAGTTAGTCAAATACTGGCAAAAATCGTAACGAATGATGCAGATGGAACTAAAGGTCAATTCCGTGTTTATGATCCTACAATGGGATCAGGTTCACTTCTTCTAACAGTTCAAAAAGAATTGCCAAATGGTGATGAAGAAGGAAGCGTTGAGTTTTATGGCCAAGAGTTGAATACGACGACTTATAACTTAGCTCGCATGAATTTGATGATGCATGGCGTTAACTATCGAAATATGGAATTGAAACGAGCAGACACACTTGATGCTGACTGGCCATTTGCTGAAAAAGATGGCACACAAATTCCTTTGAAGTTCGACGCCGTCGTATCAAACCCCCCATATTCACATAAATGGGATACAAAAGATGTTGATCGAGAAAAAGATACACGTTTCAAGGGTTATGGTGTAGCACCTGCATCTAAGGCAGATTATGCTTTTGTTCTTCATGGACTTTATCATTTAGATAAAGCAGGAACGATGGCTATCGTATTACCGCATGGGGTACTCTTCCGAGGTGCCTCTGAAGGCAAAATCCGCAAAAATATCATAGATAATAATCTATTAGATACTGTTATTGGATTGCCAGCTAACTTGTTTTATGGCACAAGCATCCCAACCTGTGTGCTGGTATTCAAAGGTCGTGAAGTTCGCAAGAGTAAAGATATTTTGTTTATCGATGCTTCAAATGAGTTTAAAAAAGGAAAGAACCAAAACAAACTCTCTCCTGAAAACATCGACAAAATTATTGAAACTTACCGTAACCGTAAAGACGTTGAGAAATATGCTCATGTGGCATCTTTGGATGAAATCAAAGAAAATGATTACAATTTGAACATTCCACGGTATGTGGACACGTTTGAAGAAGAAGAAGTTATTCCACTTTCACAAGTGGCTCAAGAGTTGACAGAAGTAAAAGCTGATATTACGAATTCATATGACAAATTGTTTGAGCTTTTGAACGAGTTGAATGGGACAACCGATGAAGCCAAAGAAGAACTGAGTAAATTTATCAGTCTTTTAGGTAAATAATAGTGTTAGAAAAGAGCTAAGGAGGATTTAAACCTTGGCTCTTTTCACAAACACTTGGGATAGCGTAAGTTGGGGGACTTAGCTGATATTGTATGCGGCTTCTAGTTCATGCCAACTTGACATTATAATCCATTTTAAACCATTTAAAGAAATGGCTATATATCAAAGGCTTAAACGGTTTTGTTGTAAATCAGTCCATCCCATTTCGAGCAAATTTGATTAAGTTCGAAATGGAAGGCTCAATCGGTTAATAGTAAAACCCCGCCACATGGCGGGGTTTTTTTGTTTATTGAATAGTGAAATTTCCGTATTCGCTTGACCGGACATGAATCGGCCCGTCTAAATTATAGTTCTTCGCTTTTACGATATCACGGAAAACGTCGACACGGGCAACTGATTCTCTCCATTCATCTTGAGTGTCCTTATCAGACGGATTCATCAGATCATCATAGCGCACATCCAAAAATTTATTCAGCCATTTTTTCTCGTCTGTCCCGTCTTTCGGTGACCCGCCCATTTTTTTGTTCGTGCGTTTAATCAGGGCATAAAAGGAGTCTGGATCATCGCCGTCGCCGTGCTGAATCACTGTATCGTACATCACTGCTTTTGCCAGTGCCGTTTTCAATCCGGCTTGATCTGAACGTTTCATCGCCGGCTGATAATACAAGCGGTCATTTACCTCATCTTGGGCAGCTCGGAAAGCCTTATCATTGCCAAGCGAACGCCAGGCAGAAGCGAATCCTTTCAGATTGCTGGTGTCATCGCTTTCGTTTTTCGCAAGACGGCGCAATTCAGGCAAATACTTTTTCAATTTGTTATTCGGGACCGCTTTCGTGTATACTTCCACTACTTCCAGCGCATCCCCGGTAGCCGTGGTAAATCCGGCCCGCCCGCAAGTGTAACCTCTTCCGTCATCCAACTCTTCAACATATCCGTATTGAATTTCCGTCTTTCCGTTTTCAAAGATGCTGGTCAGCTGTTCCGCCCGGCGCTTCTGATCCTTATTCAGCCCGGCCGCCAAAACCGTTCCGCTCATTATCAGGGTAAAAAACATGGTGAAAATAAGTGATGAAACCGCCGTCTTCTTCCAAAAACCTGATTTTTTCTTCAAACCGATTCTCATTGTCATACCCCTTTCACATGTCTTGTTACGCCATCAGTATACATGAGGGGGATGTCTGATTGTTGAAAACACACGAATTTGTCAATATTTTGAATCCTAAGCCCTATTTGGCGATTCATAAAAAGAACGCACTTTCATCAGACAGATAAACCCGTTCTCGCATCATTCTCATCTGTGACATAGTCAACATGGAGAAATCCGCATTGTACCGCCTGCTGATAAAGGGCTTCCAGCATGTCCGGATCTTTGCAGTATAAGGATACATATGAGCAATCTGCGATGAGAAGCACAAGCTCACAGGAACTTTCCAAATATTCTTCGTACGTATTGATTTCCGTTACCATCCCGCTTGGGAAAGCCTTCAATTCTGCAAAAATCATATAATAAGAGTTTCCTTCAAGACGCTGACGGAGCTCATGGCCCTCAATGATGCGCTGTTCTTCCGGAAACAGGTCTGCATCGGTGTCTTCTTTGAAGTCGGTAAACGCCTCCCCATCACCGATAAACCACGTATAGGCGGAAATGGGGAATGGTTTTAATATGTCTGCCGCAAACTGTCCGAATGTGTTCGGGATGTCAAAAGTAAGGCCTCGTTTCATTTTGTCGTTTCTCCTTTCTGCTGCTGCCAGAATCATATGGTATACTATTTGGATAAATATTGAAAGGGCTGGACGATATGACAACACGATACGGCATTGATGCGCCTTATGGTGCGTTTGGATTTATCTTTGTTGCGTTCCTTTACGGCGCAGGCACTTTATGGGGAATTATTCCTCCCTTCTGGGGCTGGCTGACGGGCGCCTTGTTTTTATTACTCGGTCTTTGGATGCTGCTGTATTCAATGACTATTAAACTTCCACACCGCCATCGCATTCTCGCGCTTTCCGGCTTAAAGCCGAACATGAAGGTGCTTGATGTCGGGACGGGGCGGGGACTGATAGCCATCGCCGCGGCGCAGAAAGGCGCAGATGTCTCAGCGATTGACAAGTGGTCTGGCTGGGATCTGGGCGGAAACGGACGAGAGGCGTTTGAACAGAACAGACGGGCTGAAGGAGCGCCGGAAATTGATCTGTATGACGGACTGGCGCAAGACATGCCGTTTCCTGATGAAACGTTTGACCTTGTCATTTCGCATTTTGTCGTACACAACATTTCAGGCAGAAAAGAGCGGGAACGGGCGATCGCGGAAATGGTGAGGGTGCTGAGGCCCGGCGGCACATTGGCCGTATCAGATATAAAAAATATGTCTCAATACAGAAAGTTTCTTGAGGAAAACGGCTTTCAGACGAGGACTTATTCCTTTTATCATACGTTTCCGTTTTCGAAACTCATCATTGCGGTCAGGACTCCGGTAGGAACCGGGCGCTCCATTTGTTAAAATAAATAAGACAAAACAGATAGAAAAGGTGTTACACATGAAGTCTTATATCATTATCGGAGCCGGCATTCTCGGTGCGTCAGCGGCTTATCATCTTGCAAAGGCCGGAGCGGAAGTAACGGTCATTGACCGGAAACACCCGGGCCAGGCGACTGACGCAGCGGCGGGGATCGTTTGCCCGTGGCTGTCGCAGCGCCGCAATCAGGCATGGTATGCGATCGCAAAAGGCGGTGCCCGTTATTATGAACAATTGATACAGCAGCTGGAAGCCGACGGAGAAACTGACACCGGTTATCAAAAGGTCGGTGCCGTCAGTCTCCATACGGATGAAAAAAAGCTCAGCCAGATGGAAGAAAGAGCTTATAAAAGAAGAGAGGACGCTCCTGAAATCGGCGGCATCACAAGACTGACTCCGGCAGAAACGAAGGCATTGTTTCCCGCGCTGTCGGAGGAATACGGAGCGGTTCATATCAGCGGTGCGGCCCGGGTGAACGGGAGGGCGCTTCGTAAGGCGCTGTTAAACGCGGCCATGAAGCACGGTGCGGCAGTTTATAATGAAGAGGCGTCAATACTGGCAGAGGACGGGGCCGTCACCGGGGTGAAAACGGAAGAACGCACGCTTCATGCCGACCAGGTTCTCGTAACGGCGGGAGCTTGGGCGAAGGAGCTGCTTCAGCCGCTGGGCATCCGCTTTTCAGTATCGTACCAAAAGGCGCAGATCGTTCATTTAGAGCTTCAGGGAGAGGATACGGGCGGATGGCCTGTGGTTATGCCGCCGAACGACCAGTACATCCTCGCATTTGACAGCGGCAGAATCGTAGCGGGCGCGACTCATGAAAACGATACCGGCATGGATTTGCGGGTGACGGCAGGCGGTCTCCGCGAGATTTTTGACAAAGCATTAACAGTCGCGCCGGGGCTTTCAGACAGTACCGTGATGGAGACAAGAGTCGGTTTCAGGCCGTTTACTCCCGGTTTTCTTCCTGTTATCGGCAGCCTGCCGAATATCAGCGGCCTCCTCGTGGCCAACGGGCTCGGCGCCTCGGGGCTGACGAGCGGACCGTATCTCGGAGCTGAACTGGCGAAACTCGCGCTCGGCCAGCAGACCGAAATTGATTTGAGCCTCTATGATCCGGCCGGCGCGCTCGAATGAAAGAATGGCTTTTCGGGTATTCTTATGGTAGGATGGAGCTTTAATGAATAAGAGGACGTGACCTATTATGATAAAAATAAAACTTCCTGCTCCTGATGTAACCATTACGGAACGGCAGCAGTCACCGTCGGAAAATGAACCGGCGATTAAAGCGATTTACGGTTTCATTGATTTTCACCAAATTCCGAGAGACAAAGGCGGCATATTTATGTTTTATAACATTCATGACGAGCTGCTGTTTGTCGGGAAAGCCCGTAAATTAAGACAAAGAATCAAAAAGCATTTTGAAGACAATGTGTCGCCTGTTAAACATCACAGGGACGAAGTGTATAAAATTGAAGTATGTGTCGTAAATGATCCGATGGAAAGAGATATTTACGAAACGTACGCGATCAATACCCTTCAGTCGAAATACAACATTGAGAAAGTATTTTATAAATAAGCAAAACCGGAGCCCTTTTAAGCTCCGGTTTTATTTATGCTTACAGTGCCAGCCACATCACTGCGATGTGCACGATCAGCAGGCAGTAAACGACGAGGAATAACTGGACGACCCGTTTTCTGAATAACATGCAGACAACCATAAGCACGGGAAAAATCAGGACGCCGGCCGTTTTATTGATGGCTGTATTCGGACGGTTCGACGCGTCATAGTGAATAGCCATATCAGCAGGAAGAAACGGATAAAACACAATCGACAGAATAAAGGCGAGTGCCACCGCTCCCCACAGCACCTTATCATTCATCAAAAACATATGAACACTCCTTTTTTACATATAATAGTATATTAGTCCAAAAAATCTAATTTCTCAATATTTTACCTGTTGAATGGTGTATAATCATGTCAATGAAATGTCCATTCGACAGGAGGGTTTCAATTGACTGACAAGAGACAAAACAGCATGTTTTCATTCTTTCTTTTTATAATGGCCGCCTGGATCATCGTTTTGTTTTTAACCGTCATCGCGGCACTGCCAAGCTCCGCCATCCAATTAACCAAGCATCAATCCAAAACCGTTTCCATGATTTATCCGCAAAGCTGGGGATTTTTCAGTAAAGATCCGAGAGAAGACAGTCTGAACATCTATCTCCTTGATGCCGATGAAAAGCTCAGATGGCCGAATAATTCACTGAAAAATGTGATCGGCTTAAACCGATACGGGCGGACGCAAGGGATAGAGCTCGGCCTTATGCTGGAAAAGCTGCCTTCCAAAGAGAAGTGGCACGACTTCACGGCTGGCCAGGACTTTAAGAATACCACATTTTTGAAAATGAAAAATGAGTCGCCCTCCCCAAGGCTGAAAGGGAAAATGATCATTACATATGAACGCATTACCCCGTGGGCATGGAGCAAACATACCGAAACGAAACGAACCGTTAAAAAATATATCGGAGTGGATGTCAATTGATTCAGGATGCAAAAAAGCAGCTCACTTTATGGATGATGCAGAATCCGCCTTGGACAAATGTGTACGGGCTTGCCAGAAGCTTAATCGCGCTCGGCACGCTGCTGACATTGCTGTTCAATCCGGCGTCTGTCTTCTTCAAAACGCAAAATCAAATGCTCAGCTTTTCCGACACGTTCAGTTTGTTTTTGATGTTTCCCGATTTCCGTTATATTGAGATCGTCAAAGCCGTTTGTATCTGTATTTTAATTCTGGTTGTCATTGGCTGGCGGCCCCGCCTCACCGGTTTTTTTCATTGGTGGATTTCGTACAGCTTCCAAAACTCCGCCGTTACTCTTGACGGAGGAGATCAGGTGGCTGCTGTTTTTACGCTGCTGCTGCTTCCGCTGACATTAACTGATCCGCGGAAATGGCACTGGTCTCCGTACGAGGCGTCTTTTGAGAAGAGGCCGCTTGAGCCTTACTACCGTTCGTTATGCTGGGCGACGCTGACGATCATCAGAATACAGGTCGCGATGCTGTACTTTAACTCCGTCATTGCCAAGCTGATGGAAGAAGAATGGCAGAACGGAACCGCCGTTTATTACTATTTGAACGATCCGATGCTGGGGCTGCCGGATGCGCTTCACAGTCTGTTTGACTTTATCCTGCAGTCAAAGCTTGTCATCATCCCGACTTGGGGCACACTCATTGTGCAAACCATTATGTTCTGCGCTTTGTTCGCTCCGAAAAAATATTGGCGTCTGATATTGTTTATATCCATTTTCATGCACGAAATCTTTGCTGTTATGCTGGGGCTTACCTCGTTCTCCATTACGGTATCTGGTATTTTAGTCCTGTTTTTGGTACCGGCAGAGAAAACAGTAGCTTTGAACCATTACAATCCGCTTTTTATCAGATACAATTTTCTCAATAAAAGGAAAAGGAGGAAATTATATGGTTAAAAGCAAGAAATCCGCTGCCGCCATGTTGCTGGTGTTTGTTTTAATGATCGCATTAGTCGGCCCGCATGCCACAGCGAAAACGGAGGCATCCGTCTCTTATTCGGGTGAACACATTTTTTCCGGCATCTTTTTCGGACAAGGTGAGGTCGCAAAGCTTCTTCCTGAAGTATGGGATACGAAAGCCGTCAAAAAGATCAATCAGGATGAATTAAAACAAGTTTCCGATCAGGTGATCGCTGATATTAAAAAGTCATCGCCGGATTATTTTAAAAAGTTAAAAGCGGCGGTCTACAGCGGCGATTATGAGAAAGTGAACAGCGTCATCGATCAAGGCTCACAGATTATGGCGAAAGTGCTGAAAGAAGAGTTTGACAAAAAAAGCATGGACAAAGGAAAATCAACGGCCATCGGACAATGCGCAACGGCTGTATGGGTATTTTTAAACGCGGCGGCCGCCATTGAGACGATCGCTCTTGCGGTAGCGGCCATCATTTTGACAGTAGCAAGCGTTGACGAAGATTCCGACTTAGGAAAAGAGCAGCTCATCGCAAATGTCGTTGACCGCATTAATGCGCAGCACTAAGCTGAAGAAAGAAAACGCTAAGGAAACGGGCCTTAGCGTTTTTTAATTTGCAGCATCTGATTTAAGTATGCCTCTGAATCAAAGCCGAGTTCCTCGTCGGCTTCTTTTTTCAGTTCTAGATGAAGTCGCACATACGTGTCATATTTCGGACTGAGCTTTTGAAGAAGATTGCTGAAAGGCGAGCCCGCTTTCAGCGCGGGCAGATCAGAAGCGGATTCCCCGATCTTGATCAGGCTTTCTCTGTATTCTTCATCCGTCTGCACTCTTTTCACAAGCTGAATGATTGTGTTTTTATGAGTGTCCCAAGTGGCTGGGTCTCTCTCCAAAATCCGCTCGATGAATTGGTCATGCTGGGCTTTGTGCTGCTGGAGCTGAGCAGGATCCTCACTGCCGACAAGCTGCATCATCGGGTGTGCAGCCGGAACTTCATCCATATCATCCAATACTTTAATTAGCTCCGCCCATGCCGCTTTTTTCTCATCTGTATCAATAGAAAAGTCAAGGAAAGGTTCAAACAGCGCGGCGATAAATTCTCCGAAATCTCCCGGGAACAGTTTCTTCAGCTGAAGCCCCATATACTTCGGTTCATCTATTTTGACCTCGCCGATATCATGTAAAATCGAATCGACGTTGTCTGCATCCTCCACCCGTTTGAGCAGCATTTCGGTCAATTTCCGTTCCTGCTCAAGCTCTTCAATCTGCCGGCTGAGTTTTTGATGCTGCTGCCGCAGTATATCATGCAGGCTGGTGCCCTCTAAGAGGAACGCTTTAATATCGCTTACGGACAGTGCCAGCATTCGAAGGGCGGCAATCATTTTCAGCGTATTCACGTCCTGAGCTGAATACTCACGGTATCCGTTATCAGGGTTTTTACTGACAGTAATTAAACCTTCCTGCTCATAATATTTGATGGCTTTTTTCGTGAGGCCCGTCTGCCGGGCGGCTTCTTTTATATTCATTCTGCATCACTCCCTGCTTTTCATTCTAAACGTGTCTCTAAGGGTCAGGTCAAGAGAGCGCGGGAAATAAGATGAGTTCATTTCATATTTTAGAAATTTCAGAAAATATGATTGACAACACGCCTTTATTGCGATTAATATAACGTTATATAATGTTATATAACATTATATAATAAAACACTGAGGAGTGAAGGATTTGAGTCAAACTGCCGCACAAGTGAATCACAAGGTTCAGGCTTTCTTGGATGATCTGAAAGGAAAAACGATTGATCATGTCTTTTTCGTTGCATGCGGGGGGTCTTCAGCCATTATGTATCCGAGCAAGTATGTGTTTGACAGAGAGGCGAAAGCCATCAGCTCTGATCTCTACAGTTCGAATGAGTTTATCCAGCGCAATCCCGTTCAGCTCGGAGAAAACTCTCTCGTGATTTTATGCTCTCATTCAGGCAATACGCCGGAAACGGTCAAAGCCGCCGGTTTCGCGAGAAAAAAAGGCGCGCTTACGATTGCGATGACTTTTGAGCCTGACTCGCCGTTAGCGAAAGAAGCCGAATATGTCGCGGTTTATGACTGGGGAGAAAACGCACAGGCGATAAATACGAATTACGGCGTTCTGTATCAAATCGTGTTCGGCGCTTTACACGTGCTGGAAAACCATCCCGCGTTTGAACAGGCGATCGATGGACTCAATAAGCTCCAGGCCGTTTATGACAAAGCGCTTAAACAAGAAGCGGATCGTGCCAAGGCATTCGCGAAAGCCCACGAAAAAGAAGATATCATTTACACGATGGCAAGCGGTGCAAACTACGGCGTCGCTTACTCCTACAGCATCTGCATTCTCATGGAAATGCAATGGATTCATTCCCATGCCATTCATGCCGGAGAATATTTTCACGGACCGTTCGAAATTATTGATGAATCCGTTCCATTTATTATCCTGCTCGGCTTAGACGAAACAAGACCCCTTGAAGAGCGGGCGCTTTCCTTCTCAAAAAGATACGGCAAAAAACTGACTGTGCTTGATGCCGAAACATATGATTTTTCCGGAATTGACGATTCTGTAAAAGGATATCTGGCTCCGCTCGTATTAAACCGGGTGCTCAGAAGCTATGCGGATGAGCTGGCGGAAGCAAGGAACCATCCATTAAGCCAGCGGCGCTACATGTGGAAAGTCGAATATTAAGAACGCGGATTATATTTCACCGGACTATAATGATATATAACGTTATAGTCCGGTGACAAAGGAGGAAAAGCATCTGAAAAAGCTCATCTGCCTGTTCGTTCTGTTAGCCGTATGTCTGTCATCAGCCGCCTGTTCAAGCCAAAGCAGTTCCTCTGACGGAAAAGTGACCCTGAAGTTTTTTCACAGGTGGCCGAAAGAGCCGGAAAAAAGCTATTTTGAAGAAGCGGTCAAAGAATTTGAAGCCGCCCATCCGGACATTCACATCCAAACGGAAGCGGTATTAAACGATTCTTATAAAGACAAGGTGAAAGTCATGCTCGGAACAACGAGCCCCCCTGATATTTTCTTTTCATGGAGCGACCGGTTTGCTTACAAATTCATCAAAGGAGATAAAGCACTCGATCTGTCGCCTTACTATCAGAAAGATAAAGATTGGTCCTCACAGCTTGTACAGTCACAAGTCAAACCCTTTACGCATGACGGAAAAGAGTACGGTGTTCCGTGGCAAATGGACGCTAAATCATTCTTTTATAACAAAGACATTTTTAACAAATTACATTTGAAGCCCCCGGCGACATGGGATGAGCTGATCACAGTCTCTGAGAAATTGAAAGAGAACGGATATATTCCGATCAGTTTCGGCACAAAAGCGCCTTGGACCATTTCTCATTATATCGGCACGCTGAACCAGCGTATGGTCGATGAAAAAACGCGGGCGAAGGATTACAGTCCGAAAACCGGGGCGTTTACGGATGAAGGCTATATCAAAGCGCTGGAAAAGCTTCAGGAGCTTTTGCCGTACTTTACAAAGCATGTGAATTCCGTGGATCACGAATACGTGCGTCAGCAGTTTACGAGCGGCAAAGCGGCGATGATTTATGCGGAAACGGCGGAAATTAAACTCGTCGAACCGGTCAATCTGGGCCTGTTTCCTTTCCCTGAAATCAGCGGCGAAAAGGGATCTCCACGTGCGCTGACCGGATCTCCGGAAGGATTTATGATTTCCTCAAAAACAAAGCACCCGAAAGAAGCCATGGAATTTCTTCAGTTTTTAACCTCGAAAAAAATGGGAGAGAAGCTGATAAAAGATGTCGGTAAATACAGTGCGGTTCAGGGAACGGCGACAGAAAACAATACCTCCCCGATCCAGCGTGAAGCCGTCCAGGATATTGTCCGCGCCGAATCCATGGTGCCGTGGTTTGATATGGACGTTGACGTTGAAATCGCCGATGTGTATGCTGCGGGCGTTCAGCAGATGCTCGGCGGCACAATGACACCGCGCGAGGTGATGAAATCCGTACAGAAAGCGGCCCGGCAAGTCAAAGCGTCATCTGAATAGAACAGATTTCTTGGGAGAAAGGAGATGAGGATTTCCTTGGTCAGCCGAAAACGTTTCATTCCGTATCTGTTTCTCGCACCCGCGCTGATTTTCTTGCTGTTCGTTTATATTCCGATTTTTGAGAATGTGTTTTTCAGTCTGTTTGAATGGAGCTCATTTCAACCCGAAAAGACGTTTATCGGTTTTAAAAATTATATTGATTTGTTTCACGATCCCGTGTTTTTTACAGCACTCCGCAACAATGTGCTGTATGCGGTCATATCGCTGATTTGCCAGGTAGGCGGCGGGTTGATTCTGGCGGCCGTGCTGGAAGACAGGCTGGTAAGAAAATGGTCGCCGTTTTTCCGTACGGTATTTTTTCTCCCGGTCGTCATTTCCATGACCGTCATTGCGCTTTTGTTTGATTTTATTTATAACCCGGAAATCGGGCTTTTGAATCAGCTGCTGGAAGCCGTGGGACTGGATGAACTGACCCGTGCGTGGCTGGGCGATGAAAACACCGCTATGCTGTCTGTCATTTTTGTGTCTCAATGGCAATCCGTCGGTTACATCGCCATGCTGTACATTGTCTCGATTCAAAGCATTCCCGCTGAATTATATGAATCGGCGCAGCTGGACGGAGCCGGAAAAATCCAGCAGTTTTTTCACATTACGGTGCCGCAGACGAAAGAAATGTCGTTTGTTGCCGTGGTGATGACGCTGACCGGCGCGTTTACCGTATTTAATGAACCGTATATTCTGACCGGCGGCGGACCGGGCAATGCTTCGGAAGTGCTGAGCACATTTTTGTATAAGAGCGCTTTTACAAAAGATATGATGGGCTACGCTTCCGCGATTGCGACGGTGGTGCTTTTGCTGACGCTTGCCCTGTCGCTTATTCAGATGAAATTCTTTAAGACCGGAAAGGAGGAGTAGCTGATGCTTCCTGAAAAGACGGACTTGAGCCATCCGCGGCAGACTGTCAGAACAGCCGGAAAGCAAAGAAAATGGTATATCGGGGAAACGTCTGTATGGCTGTTTCTCTTTATCTACTTCATTGCCGTCGCTTATCCGCTGTTATGGATGGCGGTCAGCGCCTTTAAAAGCTCGGATGAGATTTTTGAGCACAGCTGGTCGCTGCCGTCTGTTTGGCATCCCGAAAACTTCGTCTCCGCATGGAACCAGGGGATTTCCGCTTATTTTATGAACAGCGTCATTGTGACCGTGCTGACTTGTCTCATAACCGTATTTGTGAGCGCCTTGGCGGCATACGGGCTGGCCCGTTTTCATTTTAAAGGAAAAGGGTTTGTTCTTATCATTTGTCTTGGCGGATTGATGCTGACGCCGCAGGTCAGTCTTGTGCCGCTGTACTCTATTATCCAGTCATTGGGGCTGTACAATACGTATTGGGCTTTGATCCTTCCGTACGCCGCCTATCGTATTCCGTTTACCGTTATTCTGATCCGTTCTTATTTTTTGTCGATTTCCAAAGAGCTTGAGGAAGCTGCCTATCTGGATGGATGTACAAGTCTGGGGATATTTTTCAGAATATTCTTACCTATGAGTGTGCCGATTCTGGTGACGTCAGGCATTTTGACGGCTTACCATACGTGGAATGAATTTATGTTTGCGATTATTTTTATCGATGATGAAAATTTACGGACGATTCCGGCCGGATTGATGCAGTTCAGAGATGCGCTGCAGACGGATTGGGGCGTACTGCTGGCCGGGCTGACGATTTCGGCCGCGCCGATCATAGTGCTGTTTTTATTGATGCAGAGATATTTTATCCGCGGCATTGCAGCGGGAAGCGTGAAAGGATAAGGGGGATGAAAAGATGAAACTGATAGCTGCCGGAGATAATGTGGTGGATTATTATCAGGATCAGGAGACGTTTTACCCGGGCGGGAATGCGCTGAATGTAGCCGTGCTTGCGCGGCGCTTAGGCCACGACACTTCTTATATCGGGATACTCGGCAGTGATGAAGCCGCGGATCACGTATTGAACGTGCTGAAACTGGAAAAGGTGAATGCCGATTTGATCCGCCGGGCATACGGAGAAAACGGGATGGCGGTCGTTACTCTTGATGAAAAGGGAGACAGGATATTTGCCGGATCAAATAAAGGCGGCGTGCAATCGCGTCTGACGCTCGCTTTTCACGAGAATGACATCTCATTTATCGCCGGACATGATCTGCTGCATACGAGCGTATACAGCAGGATAGAGCGTGACCTTCCGATGCTGAGCGGTCATGTGCCGATTTCCTTTGACTTTTCAACAAAACGTGACGAAGCCTATTTAGAGGCGGTCTGTCCGTACGTGACGTATGCGTTTTTTTCCGGGAGCGATTTGAGTGAAAGCGAATGTGTGCAGCTTGCCGAAAAAGCCCGCGGATTCGGAGCGAGAATCGTCTGTCTGACAAGGGGAGAATATGGCGCGGTGTTATCAGATGGGGAGCGCGTCTATCATCAGCCGGTTGTTAGAGCTGATATAATAGATACATTGGGTGCGGGAGATTCTTTTATCGCCGGGTTTCTTACCGATTTTTTCGAGCATCGGGATATACGGCGAGCGCTTGTTACGGCCGCCGGGACGGCTGCCAAAACATGCGGGGGATTCGGTGCGTTCGGTTACGGGCATCCCTACAGGCCGGACGGCGGGAAAAGCAATGAAAAAACGAGAATACGATAAGCATTGTCTCGTTTTTTATGCCTGTTACGTGTAGGGACTGTTAATGGTAAACGTGACGCGGTCGGTATGCATTAAAAACAGCGAGCTGTATATCGGCTGGTCTTTTGACATAAAAGCGGTTTTATCAATTTCAAAAAGTGCATCCCCGATATCGCAAGCCAGATAGCGGCTTTCTTCCTGTTTGGCATATACGACATTTAACAGCTTCGTATTATGGGTGGGCACCACCTGATAGTGCTGCTTCAAGATGTCATGCATCGACACGCCGTCTTTAATATGCTTGCCGATATCGGGAAATAAACCGAGCGGATAGTGGGCGATTTCGAATGAGAGCGGCTGGTCGTCGTGAAATAAAATGCGTTTTAATTCAAGAACGGGACTTTCAGAAGCGATGCGAAGTTTTTGGGCGATGGATTTAGGCGCTTCAATGATTTCATGGGAAAGGACCTGGTGTTTCGGTTTTTTTCCTGTTGATTCCATAAATTCAGAGTAGCCGTTGACCGCGATGAGCTCCCGCTTCAGTTTAGGGCTTTTAACGAACGTTCCCTTTCCCTGCTGCCGGACAAGCCAGCCTTCTTCCACAAGATCGAGGATGGCTTTTCTGACCGTTATGCGGCTGACATTGTACGTTTCGCAAAGCTCATTTTCAGTCGGCAGTTTCACGGACGGTGAATACACGCCCTTTTTGATATCATCCGCGATAATTTGTTTCAGCTGAATATATAAAGGTTTTGAGCTCCCGTTATTTAACAATGGGACGGACCTCCTTATGTCGAGTAATAGTACTATTATATGTATTATGACGTTATAATACAAATTTGCTTTTTTATGAATCTGTCAGAAACCCCGAACATTTTTAACATAACAGAAAGATGAGGCGGTTTCCAGTATTGGAGGAGGTTTCTAATGGCATCATTAACATTTGACCATGTCAAAAAAACATACGGCGCCCAATCGGCGGCAGTGAAGGATTTTCATTTGGATGTGAAGGATGAGGAACTGCTGGTGCTTGTCGGTCCGTCAGGCTGCGGCAAATCTACGACACTCCGAATGATTGCCGGGCTTGAGAGCATTTCTGATGGGAAGCTTTATATCGATGGAGACGCGGTGAATGATCTTCCTCCGAAGGATCGCGACATCGCGATGGTTTTTCAGAATTACGCGCTGTATCCGCACATGACGGTGTTTGACAATATGGCGTTCGGTTTGAAGCTCAGAAAGCTTGCGAAAAAAGAAATCGCAGAGCGTGTCAGGACGGCCGCTGATATTTTGGAAATCGGGCATCTGCTCAAGCGGAAACCGAAGGCTCTCTCAGGCGGGCAGCGGCAGCGGGTTGCGCTCGGCCGATCGATCGTGCGGGAGCCGAAGGTATTTCTGATGGACGAGCCGCTTTCCAACTTAGATGCGAAATTACGTGTGACAATGCGCGCCGAAATCAGCAAGCTTCATCAGCGTCTGAAAGCGACCATCGTTTATGTCACGCATGATCAGACAGAAGCGATGACAATGGGCGACCGGATTGTCGTGATGAATGAAGGAGATATTCAGCAGGCCGCAAGCCCCCATGAGATATATCATTATCCGGCGAATATGTTTGTGGCGGGTTTTATCGGCTCTCCGAGTATGAATTTTATAAAAGGCATCATTGAGGAAAATGACGGACAATTGTATTTTGCCGGTTCGTCCGTTCGTTTGCCCATTCCGAAAGAAAAAGCGGCGGTTCTCGTACAAAAAGGATACAGCGGCAAAGAGATGACAGCGGGGCTGCGCCCGGAGCATTTGACGCTTGCCGGACAGTCAGACAACCCGGATGAGGCGGTGTGCCGTGCTGTGGCGGAAGTGTGTGAAAACTTAGGCGCGGAGATGTATGTTCATGCATCAAGCGGAGACGAACGCCTGACGATCCGTCTTGACGGCGCTTCACAGGTGAGACCGGGCGATTCCATTATGCTTGGGGTCAATATGGACAGGGCCGTCTTTTTTGATGCCGAGACCGAAGACGCCGTATATTAAAAAAGGGAGCCTGATGATCGGGCTCCCTTATCATTTCTGATGACACTATTTCCAGATTTCATCCGCCCATTCCGGGTGGTCGATAAACGGATTGCGGTTATGCTGATAGTCTTCGTAAATGAGTTCGTTCCGCCGTTTTTCCTTACTGTCGACGGGATCTTGTTTATTCCATTTGAGCAAAACGGACAGTTTTCCCATGTAGGGAGCCGAACCGTTTCCTGTTTTATCATTCAGCTCAAGGTCAGGATACCCGTCGTCTCCTTCATAACGCACCGCCATGTAAAACAGCATGCGCGCGACGTCTCCTTTGACCTCATCGCGCGGCTCCCACGAATCACCGTCGTAATAGTTGCCCGGCGCTTTCGGGTATTCTGAGCCGCCGTTATCAAAATCCATGTTACCTCTGGCGCTGTTCACCTGAACGTCTGCCGGACGCAGATGATGAATGTCAGTGCCGGGGCCGGCAGATGTGCCGAAGTTTCCGTGTGACTTGGCCCACACATGTTCACGGTTCCAGTCCCCGACGCTTCCGCCGTTTTTACTTTTTGCCCGTGATTCCTGGGTATAGAGCAAGATGACATTGTTCGGATTTGCCGGATCTTCATCAGTTTCCTTCAACGCATCCCATACTTGGCTGTAAGACAGCTTTGTATTCCCGCTGATGATGCGGTGCAGGGCGCTTTTTAAGGATGTCCCGCTTTTTCCGGAAGCTTCTTTGTAATACGTGTCCGTGTCCGCAGACGGAGTGATGACCGATGAGGCGGTTTGCGGAAAAAAGGTGCCGGCAGTTGACACCGCCAGCCGGCTGTACAGATTCGTGTCAGCCGGCGCGCCCGCGGAGGCTGACGGCGCGGCCCATCCAAAAATGAAATACAGGCAGACAATCGGCAGAAACCAAAGTTTTTTTGTCATGACTTGCCCTCCTTTACCTCTATTATCCAAAAAATAAATCTAATATTCTATCTTTTTTGAAAAATGGTTCCTTCGGCTTATGAGCGGAAGGTGCGGCTTGTTGGACAAAGTGTCTGAAAAATGAACGATTTTTTAGAAGATATGATAATGAACTCATAAGGCGCTCCTTCTATAATGAAGGTCATCTTGCCAGTTTGTCAGGTTAAAAGGAGGGTGCCTATGAAACATCAGCAGCTATCGGCCGCGAGTATCGGAATTTCCGATGATATTCAATGGCTGTCTCAATTCGGCGCTTCCGCTGCCGGCGGAGTGACGAGGCTTTTATATACGAAAGAATGGATGGATGCCCAGCTTGCCGTCAAAAAGAAAATGGAGGCGTTCGGGCTTGAAACGGCATTTGACGATGTCGGAAACGTGTTCGGCCGGCTGAGCGGTTCAGAATCGCCTGATGAGGTGATTTTGACCGGATCGCATATTGACACCGTTATTGACGGCGGCAAATATGACGGAGCATTCGGCGTGCTGGCGGGCATGCTGGCGATCCGTCATTTGTATGAGACGTTCGGGCGTCCGAAAAAAACACTGGAGGCTGTGTCGCTTTGTGAAGAGGAAGGGAGCCGTTTTCCCATCACCTATTGGGGATCAGGAAATATCACCGGGGCTTTCTCGCTTTCAGATGCGGAAACGCCGAGAGACGCTTCAGGCATTTCTCTAAAAGAAGCCATGCGGCAGAACGGCTTCGGTGCAGGCCGCTATCCCGCACCGCTGCGGACCGACATCAAAGCCTTTCTGGAAATTCATATTGAACAGGGACAAACGCTTGAACGATCGGGAAAGGATATCGGGATTGTCACCGGAATTGCCGGGCAAAGGCGCTATACCGTTACGCTTGACGGTGAATGCAACCATGCCGGCACCACTTCGATGAAATGGCGGAAGGACCCGCTCGCCGCGGGAAGCAGCATGATCCACGAGCTCATGCTCTCAGCGGAAAGACTGCCGGAAGAGCTTCGCCTGACGTGCGGGAAAATGACGGTGGAACCGAATATGGCGAATGTCATTCCGGGCCGTGTCCAATTTTCCGTTGATATCCGCCATCAGGAGGAAGATGTGCTGACAGCCTTCCATCAGACACTGGTTTCGATCATTGAAAAAATCAGCCGCAGCAAAGGGGTCCGGCACGTTATTGATGAATATATGAAAATAGAGCCGGTTCAAATGGATGATACGCTGATACGAACGGCTGCAGAGGCTGCAAAAGAACAGGGGGCGGAGCCGGAACAGATCGTAAGCGGAGCGGGGCATGACGCCCAGATGCTCGGCAGAACCTTTCCGGCCTGCATGCTGTTTGTCCCGAGCCGGGGCGGAATCAGCCACTCTCCGCTTGAATTCACTCCTGCGCATCAGCTGGAAACCGGCGTCCGTACGCTGGCGAATGTATTATATAAACTTGCCTATTAACGTAAAGGGGGAATCGGCGTGCCGACCAGAAAAGAATTGTGCATTCCGCAAAGAACGATTATGACACCGGGACCGACAGAAGCTGAACCGAGAGTGCTGAGGGCGATGGGCGCTCCGATCATCGGCCAGTTTGACCCGGCATTTACAGACATGATGAACGAAACGATGCAAATGCTCCGTGAATTGTTTCAAACGGAAAACCGCTGGGCCTATCCGATTGACGGCACATCAAGAGCCGGAATTGAGGCGGTTCTCGCAAGTGTGATAGAACCGGGCGACCGCGTGCTTGTTCCGATATACGGACGCTTCGGGTATTTGCTGACTGAAATCGCCGAGCGGTACGGAGCGGACGTCCATACGATCGAGTGTGAATGGGGAACGGTCTTTCAGCCTGAAGAGATTATCAGCGAAATGAAAAAGGTCTCCCCGAAAATTGTGGCCATGGTGCACGGAGAAACATCAACGGGACGGATTCACCCGTTGAAAGAAATCGGGGAAGCGTGCCGCGAACAAAACGCGCTCTTTATCGTGGATGCCGTGGCCACGATCGGAGGCTGCGCCGTAAAAACGGATGAATGGAACATTGACGCGGTTATCGGAGGAACGCAAAAATGCTTATCGGTACCTTCAGGAATGGCGCCGATTACATATAATGACCGGACGGCCGCGGTTATTGCCGGACGTAAAAAGGTAGAGCGGGGCATCGCGACGGCGGCTGACGGTCAAATGCTGTCTGATCATCGTCCGATTACGAGCAACTATTTTGATTTGAGCCAGCTCGAAGATTATTGGAGTGAAAGAAGGCTGAATCACCATACAGAAGCGACAACGATGCTCTATGCGCTGCGGGAGGGGGTGCGTTTGGTCCTTGAAGAAGGACTTGAAGAACGGTTCCGCAGGCATCGCTGTCATGAAAAAGCGCTTATGGCCGGACTTGCAGCGATGGGTCTTGATTTATTCGGCGATCCGGAGGCGAAGCTGCCTGTCGTCACATGTGTGCAGATTCCGCAAGAAGCTGACGGCGAATCGATCAGGAGTATGCTTTTGTCTCAATTCGGAATTGAAATTGCGAGCTCGTTCGGTCCGCTGCAGGGGAAAATATGGAGAATCGGAACAATGGGCTACAGCTGCAGGAAGGAAAATGTGCTGTTTGTGCTGGCCGGTCTTGAAGCGGTTCTGATCAGGCACGGGGTTGCCGTTAAAGCCGGTGAAGCGCTGCAGGCGGCTCTCAACATATATGATCTGCAGGCTGAACCCGGTGTGCTGTCATGAGACATAAAACCGAGCTTTTAAATCATCTGGACTTTTTTCCCTTTCCCCAGTTATACTGAATGATATAAAAAATGACAAATATGGAATGATCATCTGTTTGTCTGGGGAGAAGGTAAGAATTCATGGCGTACATGGGCCGATTGTCAATTTTAATGCTGAATATGTTTATTGCGATGCTTGGGATCGGACTGATTATCCCGATTATGCCCGCATATATTACCGAATTCGGAGCGACGGGAAGCACGATGGGCCTGCTTGTTGCTGCGGCGGGGCTTACACAGCTCTTATTTGCGCCTATTGCCGGGGAAATAACCGACAAATACGGACGGCGGAAACTAATTATTTTCGGCATCGCCGCCTTTGCGGTGTCACAATTGATCTTCGCCTTTGCCGGAAGCCTGTGGCAATTGTTCGCGTCCCGCCTTTTGGGCGGAATGGGAGCGGCGTTTTTAATGCCGTCAATGTTCGCTTACATTGCGGATATTACGACGGAAAAAGAACGCGGGAAAGGAATGGGGCTGTTCAGCGCGGCGATGACGCTCGGTGTCGTCATCGGGCCCGGTGTCGGAGGCTATTTGGTTCATTACGGCATGGCTGTGCCGTTCATCGTGTCTGCAGGTCTCGCCTGCTTTTCAACCGTGCTTTCATTTTTCTTTCTGCCTGAGACGCTGGGGCGCGAAAAACAGCTGGAAGCCCGGGCAAAAATGGAAAAACGTGAGCATCTGTTTAAGCAAATGTCACGCGCGCTCAAGTCACCGTTCGCGTTTATGCTGATTCTGGTTTTTGTGCTGAACTTCGGAATTATGAATTTTGAATCCGTCTTCGGCCTTTACGTTGACCATAAACACGGATTTAAAGCGTCTGATATTGCCTTTATTATTACGGCTGCGGGTCTCATCGGCGTGTTTGTGCAGGCGGTCGGTGTCAGTTATCTCGTCGGCAAGTTCGGGGAAAAGCGCGTCATTAACGTTACGCTGATCGGTGCGGCGGCAGGACTCGTATGGTGCAGGCTCGCAGGCTCATATTGGACCGTGTTTGCCGCGGCAATCTTTTTTCTCACGCTGACATCGCTGCTCCGGCCGGCGGTCAATACGATGCTGTCGAAGCTTGCCGGTGACCAGCAGGGGTTTGCCGGAGGGATGAACACCTCATTCATCAGCTTAGCAAATATCGCAGGACCGTCAGCCGCCGGTTTTCTCTTTGATGTGAATATGGAATTTCCGTATATGCTGGGGGCGGTCATTCTCGCCATCAGTTTTCTGGCCGCGCTTGGCTGGGGCAAAAAGACACAGACCCGGCCATTCACGCAGCAAGGATAAGAATCAAAAGCCTCCGGGTTTCCGGAGGCTTTTCGTTTTTTCATAAGGAGGAAAAATGAATAGACTTAAGACTCTGTTTATTATCATTTGCATACTGATAGTCACAACCTCTTCCGGCAATAAAAAAGAGGAAAGAAGCAGCGATAATAAGACTGTATTAAAGGATATTGACAATGCAAATTTTATTGTTGGTTTTTCTAATATTTTAGATAAGGGAAGTGAGATTGGGGTTTACAGTGAAGATGGTTCTAAAATGGATAACGTGGAGTTGAAAGATGGCATAAATTACACAATGTCTTCACATAATAAAAATGATACGTTCTTCTCATCAAATAGGAGCAATCATCACTTAATGATAGATAATAAAACCGGAAAAATAAATAAAATAATAGAAAAGAGTTTGTCAAAAACAACTGAGGATGAAGGGGCTTTCTTTATAAGAAGCTCTGATGGTTATATCATCCATGACATTAACGTTGGTTATACAAACAAAGGGCTGGAAAGTGAATTGGTATATTGGAAGGGAAACAACCGAAAAAACAAGAAACAAATAAAGCTTGACGGAGAACTTGGATCAGCAATAGCCGTTAAGAATAAACTTTATGCCATTTCAAGTGATGAAGAAAGTATGTCCATCTTTTCAATTAACCCAGAGACAAATAAGCAAGCGAACAAGGCATCCATACCGAATCAAGGGATATACTTCATGGATGAAAAGGATGCCTTCCAAGTTCTGGATGAAAATACATTTGTACTGGCAGTTAATGATAACGTGAATGAGAAAGAGAGTTCTAAGCTCATATTAATAGACAGAGAGACGCTTAAGGTAAAAAAAGAAGTCGAGATGGAGAAAGGGTTTCAGCCTGCAAAATTGAAAATAGTAAAAGATAGCATCTTAGCTGTTTCTTTTGATGGGAAGCTGCAGGAATTTGATAAAAAAATGGGTAAGAAAAACTCTTTCAACTTTTATGCCGGGGATGATAACAAATTAGTGAATGATGTTCAATTCAATGACAGAGAGATGTATGTTTTACTCAAAAATTTTGATATCCAGCGTGATAACAAGCTTGGAGATATCACGTCTTATGATTTGAAATCAGGAAAAAAGGTAAAAACAATCCCGCTAAAAGCAAATAAAGAGTGGGAAATTGCCCGCTTTGAAGTTTTAAAATAAGTTGAAGAATGATTAAAGTGAAGGAAACAAAGCGGTTTTTAGCCGTAAGTCTTTGTATATATACGTCAAGCGAAGGGATTGATAGACATGAGTGGTTTTAGTTACATATTGTATTTTGTGATTACTTTCGTTTTACAGCTTTTCTGGTTCTTAAAAGAAAATTCTAATGTCACTATACTAGACATGTTGAGTATGTCTCTTCTGTTTGCATTATTTATGTTTATCTTAGATAAATTTATTAATAAAAAGCATGCTGCATAAGAGGCCTATGTCAAGCTATTGTGTCGGCTGTCGTATTGATGGGAGGAGTCGGTCTGACAGCATCAGCCGTTTCATTGGATGGGTCATATCAAGTTTCGTCTGATCGTTTTCAGACTTGAACAGCTTACGCCTTTTCTTCGGAAAAGGCTTTTTAGTTTGATGAGGGTTTTTTGGGTCGAATCGGATACACATAAACACTGAAGCCGCTGCGAGAAAAATAACAACTAACGGCTGATTATATCAATTGGAGCTGATTTTGATGTCAGCATTTTTTGAGGATTTATCTGAATTAAGCCATTTGATTCTCTTATTCTGTTCTTTTCTTTTTTATAGAACGCTAAAGAAAGCCAAGAGAGAAAGAAAGCTGACCGTTTTTGAAATCATCCTTATGCTTCTTATCCCATTCGGTGTTTTTTCTTGGGCTGTCTCATTTGTAATGCTGAAAACATCCTAGGCCGTGCAGCGTAACTCTGCTTAAAAAGGATGCAGGAGAACACCTGCATCCTTGCCTTTAACACTGTCTTAACCAATCAGCCGCTGCATCCTCAGCGCAAGCCGCAGGCGCATTGTCGTCTCCGGGTCTTTTAAGCTTTTGCCGAGCAGTTCCTCGCATTTTTCTAACCGATAGATCACCGTATTTCGATGGACGTACAGGCGTTTAGCCGTTTCTGAGATCTGGCAGTGGGTCTCCAGATAAACAGACAGCGTATGAAGCAGGCTCTGGTCCTCCTGCTGCCGGTCGGCCAGGCTTTGGAGGGTTACTTGGTAAAACTTCTTCAAATCCTCCGCCGGAAGCAGCCGGAGCAGCTCCGGCACGTCTTTGGCATGATAGATCTGAATAAATTCCGCGCTTCTGGACAAATGCCCGGATGAAAGGGCGTCAGAAGCCTCGGTAAAGGCGTCAGGGACGTCGATCAGCTTTTGGCAGATGTTTGAGACGCCGAAGGAAACAGTCCGTTTAAACTGTGTCCGGACCTGCTTTTGAAACTGCTCCAAAAAGCTGATGACAGACGCGTGCATTTCATTCCAGCTGTCTGTCGCTTCAATTAAAAGAGTACCGACATTTCCTTTAATGAAGAGATGAGGGGGAAACGGAAAGGATGACAGCTCACCTTCAAGCAGTTCAAACACATGTTCAGAAGCGAGCTGATTTTCGGTAAAGCTGATTGTTTTTTCATCCCGGTCAAGCTTCCCGCAGATGCACATATATTTTTGATCCCAGCGGAGCCGGAATTCTTTGGCGCGGCTTTTGATTTCTTCATGTCCGGTAAACGAGCGGTCGATGAAGTTGCTGAAAAATTCATTCCGCGCCCGTCTGCCGAATTGTTTGACGGCATTTTCTTTCAAAAGTTCAAAGGCAATGACGTTGGCCGCCTGTTCGATGGTCAAAATCATGCCTTTATCAGCGGTCTGCACCAGCTCCGGTATCATGAGATAACCGCAGTTTTTTTCATCATTCAAAATCGGCAGGACAGAATACGCCTTTCGGTCAGACAGCATGGAAAAGCAGGTGAAATAAGGCCCGGAAAGGGAATAAAGGATGTTTTTCAAAAAAGGCGTGTCTATGGATATGCGGTGGGACGATGATAAGAGTTTTGTATGCTGATTCAAAAGCACCACGGGAAGCCGGAGAATATCTGAGAGCTTTTTGAGCAAAGATTGCAGCCCTTTGCCGCTCATGATGTGATTTGTAAACTTTTTATGGGCGTAAATGGCCTGCTGCAGCTCATTTGAACGTATATCAAGAATATGGCTCAGCGTGGTGTTGACGATATCTCCGAGCCTGATGTCTTCCGGCAGCTCAATAATCGGAAATTCATACCGATCGGCAAGCTCCGCGGCATCTTTTGGAATGACATCAAGATAACGCTTCGTTTTGATTCCGAGTCCCGCGCAGCCCCGTTTTGCCATGAGGCGGATCAAGTCTTTCAACAGCTGCGGGCGGTCCTTCAAGTGATAAGCCGTGGTGACGAGCAGTTCATTTTTATGTAAAAAATCAGCGATGTCAGGTGCATCCATCATGTTGACGTGCTCCACCTCCCTCCATCCGCCGGATTTGCCTGCGATTAATGCGGCCCTCTCATAAGCGGGAATCTTCATCACGTCATAAATATTCATCGGTCAATCTCCTTCCGGTTCTAAAGACAACCATTGGTTAATATGAATAAAAATCATCAAAAATTATAGCGGCTTTGCTGATGTATTACGATTATAGTAGCAGTAAACTGGCAATCATAGACGCATTTTGTGATAAAAACTGACAGAAAAATCGTCATCCTTACAAGGGAGGAAAATGAAATGGCCTATGATGTAATTGTAAAGGGTGCGAAAGCTGTGCGAAAAGGCGGGACAAAGCAGGCTGATATCGCCGTAAAGGACGGGAAGATCGCAATGATCGGGCCCGGCATAGACGAAAAAGCGGAACAAGTGGTGCAGGCGGACGGCATGTATGTGTTTCCGGGCGCGGTCGATTGCCACGTGCATTTTAATGAACCCGGCCGAGAAGAATGGGAAGGCATTGAAACCGGTTCAAAAATGCTGGCTGCCGGCGGCTGTACGGCTTATTTTGATATGCCGCTTAATTGCATCCCGTCAACGGTGACTGCTGAAAACCTGCTGGCAAAGGCGGAAATCGCCAGCCGGAAGTCAGCGGTTGATTTTGCACTTTGGGGCGGTTTGATGCCCGGATATACTGAACATATCCGGCCGATGGCGGAAGCGGGGGCGATCGGGTTTAAAGCATTCTTGTCGAAATCAGGAACGGATGAATTTCAGTCAGCCGATGAACGGACACTTTTAAAAGGAATGAAAGAAATCGCGGCGTGCGGCAAGATTTTGGCCCTGCACGCAGAAAGCGACGCCCTCACCCGTTTCCTTGGCGCCGAGTACGCGCTCCAAGGGAAAATTGATGCCCGCGCTTACGCTTCATCCCGTCCGGAAGAAGCTGAATGCGAGGCTGTGCAGCGGGCGATTGAATATGCGAAGGTGACGGGATGCGCGCTTCATTTTGTGCATATCAGCACGAAACGGGCCGTGATGTCTATTCAGCAGGCGAAAAAAGACGGAATGGATGTCACCGTGGAAACCTGTCCGCACTACTTATTATTCAGTTTTGAAGACTTCCTTAGAAAAGGGTCGGCCGCCAAATGCGCGCCGCCGCTCCGTTCAGAGGCTGATAAGGTGGAATTGATCGGGGTGTTGGCTGAGGATCTGATTGATATGGTGTCTTCGGATCATTCTCCTTGTCACCCGTCTTTAAAACGCGAGGATAATATGTTTCTGTCATGGGGCGGCATCAGCGGAGGCCAATTTACGCTTCTTGGCATGATTCAATTAGCGATCGAGCATCAGATCCCGTTTGAACATGTTGCCCGATGGACGGCCGAAGCACCGGCAAAGCGCTTCGGCTTAATGAATAAAGGCCGGCTTGAAGCGGGATTTGACGCTGATTTTGCCATCGTACGGCCGGAATCCTTTACCGTCACAAAAGAAACGATGTATTCCAGACATAAGCAAAGCCTGTATGAAGGCCATACCTTTCCATACCGCATTGCTGCGACCTACAGCAAGGGACGCTGTGTGTATCAGGATGACGGTGATAAGGAGAGCGGGGCTTTCGGAACATTTCTGAAGCCTTCTGAAATGAAAGAGCCGATTCTCTGAGGGGGAATCGGCTTTTTTGTCGTTTGGAAAGCGGGTCTCGTGGTATCTTTTTATAAAAAGGAGTAAAACACATTGTATGATCAAATCTTGAACATATTAACGGCATCCTGGTCGCGCAAGACTAGTACAAAATGGACGGAAGAATGCCCGGCCAAAGGCCAGTGCGGCGTGACGGCTTTAGTCATCCAAGATGTGTGCGGCGGTGACATTCTCAAAACAAAAACAGGATCAAGCTGGCATTTTTATAACCGGATAGATGGGGAGATATATGACTTCACGAGCGGTCAGTTTTCAGAGCCGATCGTCTATCAGCATATCCCTTCTTCCAGAAGTGAGGCATTTTCGGACACCAATGAAAATCAATACGGGTATCTGACAAGAGCATTCAGAAAAAACATGGAAACGGAAAGAGAAAAACACCTGTGATAAACTAGAGTGAGAGGTGAAGGAATGTGATTTATATCGGACTGACGGGATGGGGGGATCATGACAGCATCTATCCGCCTAAAACAGCGGGCGCGCAAAAACTGCAGGCTTATTCCTCCCATTTTCCCATCGTTGAGCTTGACGCGAGCTTTTACGCGATACAGCCCGCCCGCAATAACGAAAGATGGGTCAAAGAGACGCCGGAATCCTTTCAATTTGTCATTAAGGCATATCAAGGAATGACGGGGCATCAGCGAGGCGATATTCCTTTTGAAACGAAGGAAGAGATGTTTGAAGCGTTTAAGCTGTCATTGACGCCGTATATTGAACATGGAAAGCTTGCCATGGTGCTGTTCCAATTCCCGCCGTGGTTTGACTGCAAGAAAGAAAACGTCGCATATTTGAGATGGTGCAGGCAGCAGATGGGCGATATCCCGTGCGCCCTTGAATTCCGCAACCGGTCGTGGTTTTCCCCGCCATTTTACGAGCAGACGCTTTCCTTTATGAAGGCGGAAGGCTGGATTCACAGCATATGTGACGAGCCGCAAATCGGCGAGGGCAGCATTCCGACCGTCCTGAAAGCAACAGATGAAGAAAAAACGCTTATCCGTTTTCACGGGCGGAACAAGCAGGGCTGGATCAAACCTGACGGCGGTCAAAACTGGCGCGAGGTCAGATATTTATACCGCTATAACAAACAGGAGCTCAAAGATTGGAAAAACAATCTTCAGGAGCTGAAAAAACAGTCACGCAATCTGTATGTGCTGTTCAATAATAACTCAGGCGGAGACGCCGCCGATAACGGCCTTGAGATGCTTGAAATGCTAGATATATCATATACCGGGCTTGCTCCGAAGCAGCTCGACCTATTCAGCTAGAAAAGAGGTTTTCAAGACACATGTCTTATCTTATTTTGATCATATTAGGATTTATCGCGGGAACGGTCGGCAGCCTGATCGGGCTTGGGGGAGGAATTATCATCGTGCCGGCGATGCTCTATTTAAGCACGATGACTTCGTTTTTCCATGACGTAACGCCGCAGACTGCCATCGGCACGTCCCTTTTGGTCATTATTTTCACGGGCCTGTCATCAACTCTGGCCTATATGAAATATAAAACCGTTGATTACAAAAGCGGGCTGATCTTTTTTATCGGTTCCGGTCCGGGAAGCATCATCGGCGCGTATTTGTCTAAACTTTTTAATGCGCATACGTTTTCCGTCTGGTTCGGACTTTTTATGATTTTGATTTCCATTACATTAATGCTGAAGGCGAAAGCAAAACCGGTCAATAAAGCGCATAAAGGCATAATCCGGACATATGAGGATGAATCGGGTGAGCTTTATACATATTCGTACCGTATTTATACCGGTATTGCGATTGCCTTTTTCGTCGGCTTATTGGGCGGTCTTTTCGGCATTGGCGGCGGCTCTCTTATGGTTCCGGCCATGATGCTGTTATTTTTGTTCCCGCCGAAAGTGGCTGTGGCGACGTCAATGCTTATTATTTTCTTATCCTCCGTGACGGGTTCCGTGTCACATATCGCAGAGGGCCATGTCAATTGGCTGTATGCACTGTGCCTTGTTCCGGGCGCTTGGTTCGGCGGCAAAATGGGCGCGTGGGTCAATAAGCGGGTCCGGACGAAAACGATCGTGCTTTTCATGCGGGTCGTATTGATTTTGATCGGCTGTGAATTGATTTATCAAGGGATATTCAGCTAAAAGGTAGGAGAGATGGTATGTTAGAGAAACTCCGTTTATATCATACGAATGATTTGCACAGCCATTTCGAAAATTGGCCGAAAATCGTACATTACATTGAGCAGAAGAAAAATGAGCATGAAAAAGACGGGGAGGAAACACTCGTATTCGACATCGGCGATCATATGGACCGATTTCAAATGATAACGGAAGCGACCTTCGGCAAAGCGAATGTCGACTTGTTAAACCGTCTTGAAATTGATGCGGCTGCCGTCGGAAATAATGAAGGAATTACCCTGCCTCACGATGAGCTGGCGGATTTATATCATCATGCCGCGTTTCCCGTCATTGTATCCAACCTGTTTGACGAGGACGGACAGCGGCCGAAATGGGCCGAGCCGTACGTGATCAAAACGCTGAAAAACGGGATGACCGCCGGCATACTCGGCGTCACGGTGCCGTATTATCCCGTCTATCAAAAGCTCGGCTGGACGGTGACGGATGCGGAAAAAAGCATTCAGGAATCACTCGACGATATCAAGGGCAAAGCGGATATCATCATTCTGCTTTCGCATCTAGGCCTCATAGATGACCGGGCCGCAGCGGAAACATTTCCGGACATCGATGTCATTCTTGAATCACATACGCACCACCTTCTTGAAGACGGACAGGACATAAACGGCGTATTGCTTGCATGTGCGGAAAAATACGGAAACTATGTCGGCTGTGTCGAGCTGACGCTGGACAGTGAAACACGAACCATCGTCAGCAAACAGGCATCTGTGCAGAAAATGGCTGATTGGCACGGGGAATCTGAAGATACGGCGGCTTTTCTGAAAGAGAAAGAACGGGAAGCGGAAAACCTGCTCTCCGTACAGGTCGCCAATCTGAATGAAGAAGCCGGCGTGAAGTGGTTTGAGGAATCACCGCTCCCGCTTCTTTTAGCCGAGGCGCTGAAAAACTGGTGCGGCTGTGAAGTCAGCATGGTGAATTCAGGCGTCATTTTGGGACCTTTAAAGAAGGGTCCTGTCACAAAGCTTGATCTGCACCGCATCTGCCCTCATCCGATCAATCCGGTCGCCGTGCGTCTTTCAGGCAGGGAACTCCAGGAAACAATCGGTCAGGCTGCTTCAGAAAACATGGAGCAGCTGCGGATAAAAGGCCTCGGCTTCCGCGGGGAAGTCATGGGCAAGATGGTGTATGCCGGAGCCGAGGTGCAGACTGATATCCTTGAAGACGGTGTAACGCATCTTATTAATGTGAAAGTGAACGGAGAAGAGCTTGATCCGGACCGGATATACTCGGTTGCCGTTCTCGACATGTTTACACTCGGAAAGCTGTTCCCTTACATCCGCGATTCGAAAGAAAAGCAATACTTTATGCCGGAGTTTTTAAGGGATCTGCTCGCCTGGAAGCTCGCGCAGCAGCCGTAATGTCATATAGCTGCCCGCCGTTCCATTCACCCAAATGAGTGAAAGCGGGACTTTTTAAGAGTAAAAATAAAATACTATGTCCCCCCTTACAAGCATACATTGTGATATGTAAGGGGGGATTTTTCTTGCCTAGATACCGGAGCGCTCTTCGCAAGAGAGGGCCTTTGCCTTTTCGATATGTGCTTCTTCTGTCGTTTGCTTTTTTTATCATATCGACGGTCATCAGCCTTTGGATGATCAACTCCTCAATCAAACCGGTGCTGATGAACATCGGGGAAATGGAAACGAAACGGGTGGCGACTGAAGTCATTACGGAATCCATTGAAGAATACATGTCTCACACAGACAATGTGAAAGATATGGTCGATATGAAAACAGATGAAAACGGAAAAGTCACAACGATGGATTTTAATACACAAATGGTCAACAGCATGAAGGCGAAAGTGACAAAGCAGCTTCAGGCTCACCTGAAGGAAGCGGAGTCGAACAATAAGCAGCATGAAACAGAAAAAGGCGCTAAAACGGCCGATGAAATTATGATTGATATTCCCTTAGGACAGGTCACGGGAAACAGCATTCTCGGAAATCTGGGGCCGAAAATCCCGGTGCGCTTTAACCTGATCGGTGATGCGTTAACTGATGTGAAAACAAAAATAAAACCGTACGGCATCAACAATGCCCTGATTGATATCAGTATTTTTGTAGAAATTAAAGTGAAGGTCATTATTCCGTTTGCCAGCAAAACGTCGGTCGTTACGAATAATATTCCGGTCTCCATTAAGGCCATTCAAGGAGAGGTGCCGCAGTTTTATAACGGAAGCGGCGGATCAGGTGTGACGCCTTCCATTCAGCTGCCGAATGAAAAAAAGGAGAAAAACAAATAAAAACACACAGCCGCAATATCTTCTGGCGGCTGTGTGTTTACTTTTTCCTGCGGATTTCTTTTCGCTCCCATGCCCTTAAATGAGGATACGGGTCAAAAGACCATTCCGACCTTCCGTTGTCTTTATACATCCCGTAGTGAAGATGCGGCGGAAATTTTCCCGCGGTGCCCGGCGGTCCGTATCCGGAGCTTCCGACAGAACCGATCACTTCTCCGGGTTTGACGATCTGGCCTTTATGGACACCTTTTGCAAAACCATTCAGATGGGCGAAGTAGTGATACGTGTTATTGATATCCCTGATGCCGATTCTCCAGCCGCCGAAGCGGTTCCAGCCCTTCATTTCAACAATACCGTAGCAGGTCGATCTGACGGGGAGCCCATAATGAGCGAACAGATCCGTTCCTTCGTGAATCCGGCGTCCGCCGAAACCCCGCGCGGCGCCCCAAGTGCTGCGGTAGCTGTAATTCGTCTTTACGGGAAGCGGAAAGGCGTGCTCTCCGAGATCAAGGCGGCCGAACGTTTTGAACAGTGTCATGAATTCCGTGATAATGCCGACCGTCTGATCACGGCGGTAATAATTCCAGAGGCCGATGCGGATATGGTCAAGATCCGTTCCGAATGCCGCTAAATACTGTGCAAATGTATAAAGGATATCCTCATCATTGCTTACCTCGGCTTTTCCGTCACCGTCACCGTCCAGACCGATCCCGTCAAATACTTTAATGCTGAGGGGCGCATCGTCCTTAGGATTTGGATTTTCAGGTCCGCTCCACAAATGATCCGGAATATAAATGCTGATGATTCCTGCTTTTTCCGGCAGATCCTTTCGGTTTGAGCGGATATTTTCTTCATATTGATCAACCGCTGCAAGCACATACCAAGGGATCTGAGTGACCGCTTCGGCTTTACGGTACAATTGCATCCGTTCGCCGTAAACAGAAGCCGAATGTTCTTTCCCGCTTGCAGCCGGACAGAGAATTGATAAAAGGAGAAGAGCAGATAACAGAACTTTCACAACATGATCTCCTTTCAGGATTGAATACAAATAGTTTGCGGCAACAATCCGAGAAAATGTAAGTAATTCTCTTCCCTTGTCGAGAAATTTTTCCTATGTTAAAGTGACTAATGAATAGAAATCCGCAAGTTTTATATCCATCGTGAAATAGAAATTTTTCGCACACGAACATGAATACAGGGATAATGGAGATGATGGGGAAATGGCAAAGAAAGACGAGCATCTGAGAAAGCCGGAATGGCTCAAAATAAAGCTGAACACGAATGAAAACTATACGGGCCTGAAAAAATTAATGCGTGAAAATAATCTGCATACCGTATGTGAAGAAGCAAAATGCCCGAACATCCATGAATGCTGGGCTGTCAGACGTACGGCGACATTCATGATTCTAGGTTCTGTCTGTACGAGAGCATGCCGATTCTGCGCTGTAAAAACAGGTCTGCCGACTGAGCTGGATCTGCAGGAGCCGGAACGCGTAGCTGATTCCGTCGCGCTGATGAATTTAAAACACGCCGTCATCACGGCCGTGGCGCGCGATGACCAGAAAGACGGCGGAGCAGGCGTCTTTGCGGAAACGGTCCGGGCGATCCGCAGAAAAAGCCCGTTCACGACGATTGAAGTGCTGCCATCCGATATGGGCGGAAATTACGACAACCTGAAAACATTAATGGATACCCGCCCTGATATTCTGAATCACAACATTGAAACCGTGCGCCGCCTGACACCGAGAGTCCGCGCCCGCGCAACATATGACCGTTCTTTGGAATTTTTGCGCCGTGCGAAAGAAATGCAGCCTGACATCCCGACCAAATCAAGCATTATGATCGGTCTCGGCGAAACGAAGGAAGAAATTATTGAAGTCATGGACGACCTTCTTGCGAACAATGTCGACATCATGGCGATCGGCCAATACCTGCAGCCGTCGAAAAAACATTTAAAAGTCCAAAAATATTATCATCCGGACGAATTTGCCGAACTGAAAGAAATCGCGATGCAAAAAGGCTTCAGCCACTGTGAAGCAGGCCCGCTTGTCCGTTCTTCCTACCATGCGGATGAACAGGTAAACGAAGCGTCTAAAAAACGCCAGGCCCAAGCATAATAAAAGCCGAAAAAACCCAAACCGCCGCAGGTTTTGGGTTTTTTGTGATGGAGCCGTTTTTCTGGGGAAAAGTCATTCTTGAATAAGGATCGTCTGAACCGCTACACTGGATATAAAAGGGGAGAAATTCTCCGGGCAATCCAAAGCGTCTCATTTTGCAATTGATGGACAGAAGTCAATGAATTATGATAGTAAAGAGTGATAAAAGAGGTGAAGACATGATTCTTATTCAAAATGCCGAGTTTGAACTCGTACATGATTTTAAAAACGGCTTTAATGAAGAAGCGTTCAAAGCCCGCTATTCAGACATATTAAATAAATATGATTACATTGTGGGAGACTGGGGATACAGTCAGCTGCGGCTCAAAGGCTTCTTTGATGACCAGAATCAAAAAGCAACCTTTGAAACGAAAATCAGCACATTGGACGAATACATTTACGAATACTGCAATTTCGGCTGCGCGTATTTTGTTTTAAAACGAATCAGAAAATAATTGATGCAGAAGGGGATGCTGTCACGTGTATTTTGTTGACAGAAATAAAATCGAACAAACACTCCGCTTTTTTGAGAACCAGCTGGCGCTGTTTGACAGCACGCCGGCATGGCAGAGCGAGATCGAAAAACGGGCGCTTGAGCGGATCAGCCATCTTATGATCGAATGCATTCTCGATGTCGGAAATGATATGATTGACGGCTTTATTATGCGTGATCCGGGCAGCTATGATGACATCATGGATATTCTGACGGATGAAAAGGTGGTAGCTGAAGAAGAAGGAAATAAGCTGAAGCAATTGATTTCTTCCAGAAAGCAGCTTGTCCAGGAATATCAGCACGCCGATCACCAGGAACTGTTTGCGCTGATCACGTCAAACAAGGACGTGCTGAAAGCCTTTCCGGTCCGTGTAAGAACCTACCTTGAAACAGAATTAGGTCCTGTTTCCGCATTTAAATAACATCAAGTGAGAAAAATCCACAGGAGTGTTGAGTATGAAGGATTATAAAGGATATTTGATTGATTTGGACGGCACAATGTACAACGGGACGGAAAAAATCGAAGAAGCGTGTGAATTCGTGAGAACGCTTAAAGCGCGCGGCATTCCATATTTATTCGTGACGAACAATTCTTCCCGGACGCCGAAGCAGGTGGCGGACAAGCTGATGAGCTTTGACATTCCGGCATCTGAAGAACAGGTCTTCACGACGAGCATGGCGACTGCGCAGCATATCGCCCAGCAGAAAAAAGATGCATCGGTATATGTAATCGGCGAAGAAGGCATCCGCCAGGCCATTGAAGAAAACGGGCTGAGCTTCGGAGAAGAAAACGCGGACTTTGTCGTTGTGGGAATCGACCGCGGCATTACATATGAAAAATTGGCAACGGGGTGCCTTGCGATCAGAAACGGCGCCCGGTTTATTTCAACAAACGGCGACGTCGCCATTCCGACCGAAAGAGGGCTGTTGCCGGGGAACGGTTCACTGACATCCGTTTTGACGGTGTCAACGGGCGTTGAGCCTGTCTTTATCGGCAAGCCTGAATCCATTATTATGGAACAGGCGATGCGTGTGCTCGGAACGGATATTTCCGAAACACTCATGGTCGGCGATAACTATGCAACGGATATTATGGCCGGAATCAACGCGGGGATGGATACGCTGCTGGTTCACACCGGTGTGACAAAGCGTGAGCATATGGCCGGTTATGACCAGAAGCCGACATATGCGATAGATTCCTTAACCGAATGGATTGAACATCTATAAAAAAAGGGACGGCCATTACGGCCGTCCTTATTCTGTATTTCTGGCGCTGTGAGCAAGCCGGCTTGAAGCCGCTGCTGCGATTGCGCCGACGATATCATCGAGAAATGTATGGCATTCGCCCGTTGATTTATCGTTTAAACGCCCGAGAATGCCGGGTTTTTCTTTATCAATGTAACCGTAATTCGTAAAGCCGATCGAGCCGTATATGTTCACGATAGAGAAGGCGAGCACCTCGTCGACCCCATACAGGCTTTCATCAATCGCCAGAATGGTCTGAAGCGGTTCAGACAGCTTCTTTTGTTCGGCGAGCACATCTAATTCTATTCCCGTTAAAATGGCGTTTTGCACCTCGCGTTTTGCGATGACACGGTCTACATTGAGCCTGCATTCCTCCATCGTCAAATCAGGATGATATTTTTTCTGGAGGAAATACACAAGATCGGCAATATCGTCCGCCTCAACCCCCCGTTCTTTTAAACGCGCTCTGGCGACAGCTTCCACCTGATTCAGTTGTTCCTTTTCTGACATTTGTTTCACCCAATCTTTTTTACTAGTTTATACAGCACCCTTCCGATGTGTACGATATTTCTCCTCTTCATTCAAAGGAATACAATATGTATTCATAATTCCGCCGGCGTATGACTACGATGTGAATAGCTCTAATTTTTCAGGCAGGTGATTATGATGAAAAGCATCATTAAAGAAAAATACGGCATCCACGTCAGACAGCTTTCCGTTTATCAGAAATACCAATGCTTCCAGACGCCCAATTCCTTCTTTCTTATTATTCCCGTCTCCGGCTTTACGCAATCGGAGCTGACCGAGCTTTATTACATGAGTCAGTATTTACAAGAACAAAGTGACCCATACGTTTCCGTGTTTATCTTTACGAAGGAAGGAGAGCTGACCTTTGAGGACGAAGGCAAAACGTATGCGCTCTTAAAAGCGCCGATTCCAGTCTCAAACCGGTCGTTTTCTGTCGGAGGAGAGCTTGCTGAATTCCACAGAAAAGGGCGGGGCTTTCCGTACGAAGTGAAAGAAGCGGGCAGGATCGGCCAATGGAAGGACTTATGGGGGAAACGGGTGGATCAGCTGGAATCATTCTGGATGCAGAAAATTCATATGTCTCCGCTTGAACCGTTCGAAAAGAAAATGATCGAAGCATTTCCTTATTATTCAGGCTTAGCGGAAAACGCCATTCAATATTTAGTTGATACGGAGCTGGATGACAATCCCGGTGCGGAAGACTCGGGGACGATCTGCCATCAGCGGATGGAGCGGGATACCTGGTCTGCTGAATCATTGATCCGCATTCCCGGGGATTGGGTATTCGACCATGCAGCCCGTGATATTGCGGAATATATGCGCAGCACATATTTGTATCACCGTGACGACTTGCTTAATGACGGGTTTTTGTTTTTGCAGGAATATGAGCAAATTACGCCGTTATCCTCCTTTTCAAAACGCCTGTTTTACAGCCGACTGCTGTTTCCGCTCCATTTTTTCGAGACGGTGGAGAGCTATTACATCTCTCATGATTCTGAAAAGCACTTTTACGAAGAGCAGCTTGACTATATTCTTGCCGACTGCACCCGTTATGAACAGTTTTTACAGACCTGTCACGACATGATGAATGTCAGAGCGGCGCAGATTTTTGTCCCGCCTGTGGCCTGGCTCGGAAAAGGAAGAAATTCGTAAGAAAATATGACGTAAAAATATTTAGAAAATAGAGAATCTTGTCATATCAATGGGTTAAGCGTTTTCATGATCCCAGAACCAATATTCAGCCGCTTGTCAAAACAAAAACAGGCTTATATAATATTTGTAACTTAAATGTCTGTGAAGGGTTAACAATTGTCCTTTTCTAGTGGACAAAAGGGAGAAAGGTGGAGTTTCTTTGGAAGCGATTCGTATTGGACTGTTAGGACTGGGAACCGTGGGAAGCGGTGTCGTCAAAATTATACAAGATCATCAGGATAAGCTTATGCACCAGGTCGGCTGTCCGGTGACCATAAAAAAAGTGTTAGTTAAAGATATTGATAAAAAACGAGAAGCAGACCTGCCGAAAGAAGCGCTGACGACAGAAGTCTATGATGTGATCGATGATCCTGAAGTCGATGTGATTATTGAGGTCATCGGCGGTGTCGAACAGACGAAGCAATACCTGCTCGACGCCTTGAATGCGAAAAAGCATGTGGTGACCGCAAATAAAGATCTGATCGCTGTGTACGGCTCGGAGCTTTTAGCCGCCGCAAAGGAAAATGGCTGTGACTTGTATTATGAAGCGAGTGTCGCCGGCGGAATCCCGATTTTACGCACGCTCGAAGAAGGGCTTTCCTCTGACCGGATTACAAAAATGATGGGGATCGTCAACGGAACGACGAACTTCATCTTAACGAAAATGATTAAAGAAAAAAGCCCGTATGAAGAAGTGCTGAAGGAAGCGCAGGATCTCGGATTCGCGGAAGCGGACCCGACCGCCGATGTAGAAGGACTAGACGCTGCGCGCAAGATGGCGATTTTAGCCCGTCTCGGTTTCTCTATGAATGTCGATCTGGATGATGTCAAAGTAAAAGGGATTTCCCGCATTACGGATGAAGACATCAGCTTCAGCAAACGGCTCGGCTACACAATGAAGCTGATCGGCATCGCCCAGCGTGATGACAATAAAATTGAGGTCAGCGTTCAGCCGACACTGCTTCCGGATCATCATCCGCTCGCTGCGGTGCATAACGAGTACAATGCCGTTTACGTGTACGGAGAAGCCGTCGGCGAAACGATGTTTTACGGCCCCGGAGCGGGAAGCATGCCGACTGCGACATCAGTCGTTTCCGATCTGGTCGCGGTTATGAAAAACATGCGTCTCGGCGTAAACGGAAACAGCTTTGTCGCTCCGCAGTATGAAAGAAATCTGAAGCAGCCGTCAGATATCTACGCCCAGCAGTTTTTACGGATTCACGTCAAAGACCAAGTCGGCTCCTTTTCAAAAATCACATCCGCCTTCTCAGAGCGCGGCGTAAGCTTTGAAAAAATTCTGCAGCTGCCGATCAAAGGCCATGACGATCTCGCGGAAATTGTGATTGTCACGCATCACACGTCAGAAGAGGATTTCAGCGACATTCTGCAAAACTTAAATGATCTTGAAGTCGTACAAGAAGTCAAAAGCACATATCGCGTAGAAGGGAACGGTTGGAGCTAATGTGGAAAGGACTCATTCATCAATATAAAGAATTTCTGCCGGTGACGGATCGGACGCCGGCCCTGACATTGCATGAAGGCAACACGCCGCTGATTCACCTTCCGAAGCTTTCTGAAAAGCTCGGAGTTGAATTGCATGTGAAGACAGAGGGCGTTAATCCGACGGGCTCCTTTAAAGATCGCGGCATGGTCATGGCGGTCGCCAAAGCGAAAGAAGAAGGAAATGATACCATCATGTGCGCCTCAACGGGCAACACCTCCGCGGCGGCTGCGGCATACGCGGCGAGAGCCGGCATGAAATGCATCGTCATCATTCCGGACGGGAAAATCGCCTTCGGAAAGCTTGCGCAGGCCGTCATGTACGGAGCGGAAATCATCGCGATTGACGGAAACTTTGACGACGCGCTGGCCATCGTCAGGTCGATTTGTGAAAAATCTCCGATCGCATTAGTGAATTCAGTAAACCCTTACCGGATTGAAGGGCAAAAAACAGCAGCCTTTGAAGTATGCGAACAGCTCGGCGGAGCGCCGGACATTCTGGCGATCCCGGTAGGAAACGCAGGAAATATCACGGCCTATTGGAAAGGGTTCAAAGAATATCATGAGAAAAACGGCACCGGACTTCCGAAGATGCGCGGCTTTGAAGCGGAAGGTTCTGCCGCTATCGTCCGCGGCGAGGTCATTAAAAATCCTGAAACCGTTGCGACGGCAATCCGGATCGGAAACCCGGCCAGCTGGGACAAAGCCGTTCTCGCAGCAAAAGAATCAGCCGGAAAAATTGATGAGGTCACAGATGAAGAAATTCTTCACGCCTATCAGCTGATTGCCCGTGAAGAAGGCGTTTTTGCCGAGCCGGGCTCCTGTGCATCCATCGCCGGCGTTTTAAAACAGGTCAAATCCGGTGAAATCCCAAAAGGGAGCAAGGTTGTCGCAGTCTTGACCGGCAACGGCCTGAAAGATCCGAACACGGCTGTAGACGTATCTGAATTAAAACCGGTCACACTGCCGACGAATGAAGACAATATTCTGGAATACTTAAATGGAGCGGCGCGTGTATGAATGAGGCGGAGATGCTGTTTTCCATTACGGTTCCGGGAAGCACCGCCAACTTAGGGCCGGGGTTTGATTCCGTCGGGATGGCGCTCAGCAGATATTTGAAGCTGTCGGTTTTCCGACATGATGAATGGAAGTTTTCGGCGGAAACCGAAACTGTCGCGGGCATCCCTCAAGGAACGGACAACCTCATCTATCAGGTCGCCAAACGGACGGCTGACCGCTGTCATAAAGAGCTGCCGCCCGCACATGTAAAAGTATGGAGTGACATCCCCCTTGCGCGGGGACTCGGCAGCAGCGCGGCCGCTATCGTCGCCGCTATTGAGCTTGCGGATGAATTATGCGGCCTGCGGCTGTCAGAAACCCACAAGCTGCACTTAGCCAGTCTTGAAGAGGGTCACCCTGATAATGCCGCTGCTTCCCTCGCAGGAGGGCTTGTGATCGGCCTCCACGAAGAAGATGAAACACATATCGTGCGTGTTGCCGAGGCGGATATCGACGTTGTTGCAGTCATTCCGTTTTACGAAGTTCTGACCAGGGACGCAAGAGACGTGCTCCCGAAAGAGCTGCCGTATCGCCGCGCCGTTAAAGCGAGCGCCGTCAGCAACCTTCTTGTTGCCGCGATCATGTCAAATGACTGGGCGCTCGCGGGGAAAATGATGAGAAAAGACATGCTGCATCAGCCGTACCGCGCCATGCTTGTTCCTGAACTTTCGAAGGTGGAGCATGCGGCAGAAATGAAAGGCGCTTACGGAACGGCGCTGAGCGGAGCGGGCCCGACAATTCTTGTCCTGACTGCAAAAGGAAAGGGAGAAGAGATGAGAAAACACCTTTCTCAACATTTTCCGCACTGCGAGATTGCGGCGCTTACCGTCCCGTCAGAAGGAAGCATAATTGAACGGAATCATTTAGAGCAGATCAAAAGTGTATAATGGTAAAAAGCGTTCTTCCCATAAGAGAAGGACGCTTTCTTTTTCTGGAGAAGGATTTTTATTTAGGGAAGCGAAATAAAAGAGAAAAGGAGGAGAAACAATTGAAAAAACTCATAACCGAGGAGGACATTGCGTCTCTCGTATCCGTGACAGATCCCCAATATGCCCCTGACGGCAGACGGGCCGCGTACGTCCGGACAAAAGTCAATGATAAACGGGACTCTTATTCATCAGCCATTATGGTATATGACACAGAATCCGGTACCTCAAACCCATGGACATTCGGGGAAAATAAAAATTCAAGTCCGCGGTGGTCGCCTGACGGACGGCGCCTTGCCTTTGTTTCTGACAGAGACGATGGTGTCCCCCAGCTGTACATCATAGACGCTGCCGGGGGAGAGGCGGAACGGGCGGCCGATATTCCTTGGGGCATAGCAGATCCGATATGGACTCCCGACGGCAGATCCGTGCTTGTGTCCGTCAGTCTGACATCAGCGGAGCGCGCCGATGAGAAAGAAAAAAAGAAGCAAGACGAATATGAGCCGGTTAACATTCAGTCATTAACATATAAACGTGACGGGAAAGGCCTGCTGAACGGAAGCTGGACACAGCTTGTGCTGATTCATCTTGAAACGGGGAAGATTCAGCAGCTGACGGATCATGAAGCGGATCATTTTGACGCAGCCTTTTCACCGGACGGAAAGCAGCTTGCGTTTACCGCCAATTTATGCGAGCCGGGCGATGCCGGAAAGCCGAGGGATGTCTATCTGATGAATCTGGCGGACGGAGATCTCAAGCAGATTACGCCGCACAGCGGTTCTTTCGGTTCCTGCGTATTTTCACCGGACGGCTCTTATATCGCGTTGCTGGGCCATGAGAATGAATTTCGCAATGCTACTTTAGTAAAAGCGTGGCTGTACGACGTGAAAAATGAGCGGCTGTCCTGTCTGACCGACATGCTGGATGTTCATTTGAGCGATGCGCTTATTGCGGATTCACTTATAGGAGGAGTGACGCCCCGGCCGGTATGGACAAACGACGGACAGGGATTTTACGTCCTCGGGAGCGAACAGGGAAGCACCGGTATTTATTATATCTCGATTGACGGCCTCGTATATCCGATCCGATTAGAAGAAGAGTACGTGAACGGTTTTGCTTTTCATCCGGATCAGAAAAGCTGTATCGCCGTAATTGCCAAACCCGAACGGCCTTCTGAGCTTTACAGCATTTCGCTTGAAGATGGCGAAGAGAAGCAATTGACTAACAACAATGATCGGTTTGCGGAGGAACGTATCATATCCGTGCCGGAAAAGATGCAATATGAAACAAAGGACGGACTGACGGTGCATGGCTGGTTTTTGAAGCCCGCAGCTTTTGAAGAAGATCAAACATATCCGCTCATTTTATACATACACGGCGGGCCTCACATGATGTACGGCCATACGTATTTTCACGAATTCCAAGTCCTGGCCGCACAAGGATATGCCGTCGTGTATGTCAACCCGAGAGGAAGCCACGGCTATGGACAGGATTTCGTCAATCGTGTCAGAGGGGATTACGGAGGCGGAGATTACCGTGATGTGATGCAGGCGGTGGATGAAGCCATTCAGGCGTATCCGTTTATTGACAGCGGCCGTCTTGGTGTGACGGGCGGAAGCTACGGAGGGTTTATGACCAATTGGATTGTCGGACAGACCGGCCGTTTTAAAGCAGCCGTCACACAGCGCTCCATCTCTAATTGGTTCAGTTTCCACGGTGTCAGTGATATCGGCTTCTTTTTCACCGACTGGCAGCTTGGGCATGATCTGTTTGAGGAAACGGATAAGCTTTGGGATCGTTCACCCTTAAAATATGCGTCCCGCGTTTCGACACCGCTTCTGATCCTGCACGGCGAACGCGATGACCGCTGTCCGATAGAGCAGGCCGAGCAGCTCTTTACCGCATTGAAGAAACTAAACAAAACGACGGCGTTCATCCGGTTTCCGAAAGCCACGCACGAGCTGTCGAGAAGCGGCCATCCGGAACAGCGGATGAAACGCATCCGTTATATCCGTTCATGGTTTGATGACTATTTGCAAAAATAAAAAACCAGGCTGTATTCAGCCTGGTTTTATAATTAAAATACTTGTTCTACTTCAACGACACCCGGCACTTCTTCAAGAAGGGCGCGTTCGATTCCGGCTTTCAGCGTAATCGTTGAACTTGGGCAGCTGCCGCATGCGCCAAGGAGGCGAAGCTTTACAATGCCTTCGTCTATGTCAACAAGCTCACAGTCACCGCCGTCACGAAGCAGAAACGGGCGTAATTTATCCAATACTTCCTGTACTTGCTCTTTCATTTCAACCTCAGTCATGAGATTCGCTCCTTTCATATACATAAAACCATTATATTCACAGTAACGGTAAAAATCTAATGTTTGGTTTGCAAAGCTGCTTTCTCCATTATAGCATATTTAAACTTGAACATAAAAACCGTTTTTTATACAAAAGAAGCCCCGTCCTTTGTATACTGGTGTAAAGGGGATGATAAACATGACAAAGCCGGTTACGCTCAGTGTTTACGGCGCTGAAAGGCTCTGCGCAAGCTGTGTAAATATGCCGAGCGCCAAAGATACGTTTGAATGGCTGGAGGCGGCGCTGAAACGGAAATATCCGGAGCAGCCTTTTAACATGCGGTATATTGATATTGACACACCGCCCCGGCAAAAAGACACAAAAGAGCTTGCGGAGAGAATCAGAAACGATGAATTTTTCTATCCGCTTGTGCTGGTGGAAGATGTCATTGTAGGGGAAGGGAATCCGCATTTAAAAGATATATATGAAGAAATGGAAAAGCGCGGCTATGTTGCGGGCTCATAAAATTGGCCGCTGATCGCAATCAGCGGCTTTTCTTTTATCAGCCGTTATGATGCTTGTACATCCATAAAAGGCCTGATTTTAACAGGCGGGGCACACGCCCGATCAGCGGACGATCGTTGACAAGACCAAATCCCGCTTTTTTTCCGAGTGAGCCGAGAACGCCTTTCAGCTTAAATTGCGGCATTGTTTCCGGCAGCTCTTCATTGTTCCATCGTTTCAGAAGGATCTGCACAATTTGTTCAGCTTGCGCTTCAGCCAGCTGGGCGCTCGGCGCATGCGGAAGGCTCGCGCAATCACCGACGACATAAACATGCTCATCTCCCGGAAGGTTGTGATACGGTGTTAAAACGATGCGGCCTTGCGGATCTTTCTCAGCGTCCAGTTCTCTGACGGCTTTATTCGGCTGAATTCCCGCCGTCCACACGATGGCATCAGCCGGGATTCCTTCGTCATGATTATAAACGATGCCGTCTTCCACTTTTGTAATATTCGCATTATTGATAATGGTGACGCCGTGATCTTCAAACCACTTCTGAACGTACTTGCTGAGCCTTTTCGGAAAGCTTGATAAAATCAGCTCGCCCCGGTCAAATAAAATAATATTCAGATCGTCACGGCTTTCTCTTAATTCACTGGCAAGCTCCACGCCGCTTAATCCCGCTCCGACGATAGCGACAGATGCATTGGCGCCGAGGTTGTTCAGCTTTTGATAGGCTTCGCGTGACTGATCAATGGTCTGAATGCTGTAAGTATGTTCCGGCGCGCCGGGCACGTTATGATACTTATCCTCGCAGCCCAGTCCGATCACCGTGTCATCGTAAGAAATCGGTTCGCGGTCATGAAACAGAACTTGTTTGTTTTTCGTGTCAACGGAAGCCACCTCACCGTATTGAACATCCAGGCTCGGATGCTCAGGAAAGGACACCCTGATATGATGATCAGAAATCGTGCCGGCAGCGAGCGCATAATATTCTGTTTTTAAGCAGTGATACGGGTTTCTGTCAATCAGCGTGATGGATATATCTGACGGAAGCTGGTTCGGCAATAAACGGTGCAGCACCCGCATGTTCCCGTAACCCCCGCCGATCAAGACCAATTTTTTCATAATGATTCCCCTTTTGCCCGAAAAATATGGTATTCAATGTTGTTACAAAATAACGAACTATGTAAAATAACATCTAGAATTATATCGAATTTGATCTAAAACCACAATAATAGTTTTAAAATAACCTACAAATTGACCAGAAAACACGTAATAGTAAAACCTTTACCCTGAATTAATATGTTACGATAACATTGAGCGTGAAATCTGATCTTTGACGAATAGAGGAAATTCCGTTAGGATAAGGTACATATGTGAGGTGAAACCGCATGAATCCGATGATTGAATTCTGTGTCAGCAATTTAGCGCGCGGTTCCCAACAAGCACGGGAGATATTGGAGAAGGACCCGAATCTGGACGTGCTTGAATACGGCTGTTTAAGCTATTGCGGGAAATGCATGGAGTCCCTGTTCGCCCTGGTTAACGGCGAAGTGGTCACGGGGGACACGCCTGCTGAACTGGTTGACAACATATATACATTCATAGAAGAAAATCCGATGTTTTAATCAGAGGCTCCGAACGGGGTCTCTTTTTTATGGCGCCCCGGGTTTCGGCAAAATAAAAAATTTGTAGACAGCAAAAATAAATATTGTTATCTTAATAAAGACTTTTTTTAAATAAAATTTTAGAGGTGTATTCATTGAATATCGTTTGGGGGCTGCTCGGGGCAGCGGCTGTATTAGCCATTGCTTTTTTGTTGTCAGAAAAGAAAAGCAAAATTAACCTGCGAACCGTTATTGTCGGTTTATGTTTACAAATGGCCTTCGGATTCATCGTATTAAAGTGGGATGCCGGCAGGGCCGTATTTTTATGGTTCTCAAGCCGTGTGCAGCTTCTCATTGATTATGCGAACGAAGGCATCAGCTTTATTTTTGGACCGCTGTTAAAAGTGGGCAGCAGCCCGGCTTTTGCGCTGAGCGTTCTGCCGGTCATTATCTTTTTCTCAGCGCTGATTGCCGTTTTGTATCACCTGAAAATCATGCAGCTTATTTTTCGCGTCATCGGCGGCGGACTCTCAAAGCTTCTTGGGACAAGCAGAACGGAATCGCTTGCGGCGGCTGCGAATATTTTTGTCGGACAGTCTGAATCACCGCTTGCCATTAAACCGCTGATTGCGGGATTGACCCGCTCCGAGCTGTTTACGATTATGACGAGCGGCCTTTCGGCTGTAGCGGGTTCGACGCTTTTCGGTTACGCCCTGTTAGGCATTCCGATCGAATACTTGCTTGCGGCCAGCTTTATGGCGGCTCCCGCCGGTCTTGTCTTCGGAAAAATATTAATACCGGAAACGGAAAAAACGCAGACGATAAAAGGTGATTTTAATATGGACGAAGAAGGCGAAGGCGCCGCTAATGTGATTGATGCTGCGGCAAAAGGCGCGTCCACGGGCCTTCAGATTGCTTTAAATGTCGGCGCCATGCTGCTTGCGTTTGTCGCTCTCATCGCCGTATTGAACGGAATTCTCGGCGGAATCGGCGGCTGGTTCGGTTTCAAACATATTACATTAGAATCCATTCTCGGTTACGTGTTTTCACCGATTGCATTTGTTATCGGCGTTCCTTGGCATGAAGCGCTCGGAGCGGGAAGCTATATCGGACAAAAGCTTGTGCTGAATGAGTTTGTCGCTTATTCAAACTTCGGTCCTCATATTGCGGACTTTTCTAAAAAAACGTCTACGATTATCAGCTTTGCGCTGTGCGGATTTGCCAACTTCTCTTCGATTGCGATTATGCTCGGCACACTGGGCGGTTTGGCCCCAAGCCGCCGTTCGGACATCGCGCGTCTCGGGTTACGGGCGGTTATTGCGGGAACACTCGCAAACCTTCTCAGCGCGGCGATTGCCGGCATGTTTATTTCGTAAACGATAAAAGCTCCCTGCATATGCAGGGAGCTTTTATGTATGAAAAACGGGGGATATTTGTATTGTGTCCGAGGGGCAGAGCTTTTATACTAAGTAAAAGAAAAAAAGTTGGAGGCCGATATGAATTCATTCCGTTTTACCAAGATGCACGGTCTTGGAAACAGTTATATATATGTAAACCAATTTGAAGAACAGCTGCCGGAAGAACGGCTGGCTGAGATTGCCGTTAAAGTGTCCAGCGTTCATACGGGGATCGGCTCTGACGGAATGATCCTCATCTGTCCGTCAGAAAAAGCGCCTGTCAAAATGCGGATTTTTAATAATGACGGCTCAGAAGGAAAAAATTGCGGCAACGGCCTTCGCTGTGTGGCAAAGTACGCATATGAACATAAGCTGACAGAAGAAACGTCCTTTTTCATTGAAACGCTCTCAGGCCTTGTAAAAGCAGACATTACTGTGGACAACGGGATTGTGCGTGAAGTCGCCGTCGATATGGGTGAACCGCGCCTGACCAAAAAAGAACTGCCGATGCTCGGCAATGAAGATGAACGGACGATCAATGAAACCTTTGTTTTTGGAGAGACGGAGCTTTCAGGAACAGCCGTATCAATGGGAAATCCCCATATTGTCTTTCCGGTTGCCGATATCAGCCAAGCGCCTCTTACAACGCTTGGTCCCGTCATTGAAAAAGACCCGAGATTCCCGGAAGGCATCAATGTCGAGTTTGTGGAAACCGTCAGCGCCGATGAACTGCATTTCCGCGTATGGGAACGCGGCTCCGGCATTACACAGGCTTGCGGAACAGGCGCCTGTGCGGCGGCTGTCGCATCCGTATTGAACGGTGTTTCCGAACGAAACCGGAATATCACCGTTCATTTAGCCGGCGGCGACCTTGTGATTAATTGGCAGGACAACGGGCATGTGCTGATGACAGGTCCCGCCGAAACCGTATGCAGCGGCGTCTATTATTTGTAAACAGCTCGTTTGAGTATTGGGTCTTTCATGTTTATAATAGATAACAGCATTCGTTTTAAAAAGGAGGCCATACTATGAGTGTTCCCGTAACAATTACTGAAGCAGCGGCTTTGCACATAAAAGATATGATGAAAGAGCACGAAGAAGAAAACGCGTTTCTCCGTGTAGGCGTAAAAGGCGGCGGCTGCAGCGGCCTGTCTTACGGAATGGGTTTTGAGCATGAAAAAGGTGAAAAAGACAGCTTGTTCGAACAGCACGGCATCAACGTTCTGGTCGACAGCGAAAGCCTTGATATTATGAACGGCACCATCATTGACTTCAAGCAGTCTATGATGGGCGGCGGCTTCACCATTGACAATCCGAATGCCATCGCTTCCTGCGGCTGCGGTTCTTCTTTCCGCACGGCCAAAAACGCCGGTACGCCGGAAGAGTGCTAAGGATTTCATAGGATTAGTGATGACGTCTTTCTTTTCGATGGAACTTACACCGTCGTGAAGGAAGGCGTTTTTATTATATTAATAAAAAGAAAACCCGCTTCTGTTGAGCGGGTTTTACTTTTTCAAAGATGTTATTCAATTGTATTTTTCATTGCATTGTACATATTTTCCACGTGCTCATCAGCTTGATCCCGTGACATGCGCAGCCGTTCCACTGAAGAACCATAACCGATTTCTTGTTTGCCCTCTTTAAGTCCTTTGAAAATCCCATCAGCGAATTCATCTAACGGTTCTCCTTGAGTATGCAGCCCTGCTCCGCCTAAATCCGTATTCACTGCCGGAGGCGCAACTTCAATAACTTCTACAGATGAATCAGATAGCTGATGTCTCAGACTCATCGTAAATGAATGAAGTGCCGCTTTCGTTGCTGAATAAATCGGAGCAATGGCAAGCGGTGTAAAAGCTAATCCGGATGTGACGTTAATGACAGCCGCATTTTCTTTTCCGGCAAAAACCGGGGCGAACAGCATAGACAGATGGAAGGGAGCTTCGATGTTCGTTGTGATTTCTTTATTGAAATAATCCCAATTGTCCTTCGCATCTGCTTTTAATACATGAAACCGCTGCTGAATCCCCGCGTTGTTCACTAGCACATTCACTTCCGGATGGTTCTCTGTCACCCAATCAAACAATGATACACGTTCAGATGGAATACTCAAATCACTGACATGGGTAATAAGTTCCGGACATTTTTCTTTTGCTTTTTGAAGAGCATGTTCACGACGTCCGGTAATGATGACTTTATTTCCCGCTTTTACAAAGCGTTCTGCGAAAGCCAATCCTATCCCGGCATTTCCGCCTGTAATCAGTATTGTATTTCCTGTTAGTTTCATTTTAACCCCTCTTTTCCAATTGTTTTTTCATTCTTTGACAAACATTCACCGCTTTCAAGTCGAAGTTCAATTTGTATTCTCCCCTTCAACTACTATCCAATCAATATATTGCTAAAATAACCGTTTCAAGGATTGAAACATCACGCACAATCAACAGAAGCAGTGATTCTGTAAAATTGAATTTTGTGCATCATCGGAAAACCGCCAAAACTATTCTTTCCTTGTCACAGGATAATGATACGACTTTAAGCATGGGTTAAGTCAACAAAAAAACTTGTGTTTCCGGTTAATCACTTCAGACATACCGTCGCAAAAGGATGGGATACTTATGCAGGAAGAAAAACACCGTTGTTATCAGACCGCTCAGCCTGAATGATGCAGAGCGGGAACTGGTTTTGCAGACAGAAAACCGCATGTTTTTTGAACAGTTTGCCATGTCGAGACAAGAGGACTTTTATACGCTGGAAGGCCGGAAAAACGAATTGAACAATCACTAAAAGATGCGGAAAATGATACAGAATACAGCTTCGGCATTTTTCTTCAAGATCAGACCCTGATTGGCACGATCAGTCTTTTTCAGATGTTCGGGGCTCCCTCCAAAGCGCTTTTATCGGTTACTTTTTAGATGGAAAACATAACGGAAAAGGCTATGCGACGAAAGCTGTCAAGCTGATTGTTGATTATGCATTCAATGAGCTGAAACTGTATCGGATAGAAGCCGGTGTCATGCCGCACAATAAGGCATCAATCCGGATGCTTGAAAAAGCGGGCTTTCATAAAGAAGGCATTACGAGAAAAAATGTAAAAATAAAAGGAAAATGGGAGGATCATCAGGTGCTGGCGATCATTCATCCGGAGGGTAAATAATGATATCTATCCTGCGTCTCATTCTTCTCTAATACCTCTATTCAATTGTCAATTCATACTATTTGCAAATCCGGGTAAAAATAAAAAAATTATACAACCAAAAAATCTGAAAAATATTTTATATGAAAATAATTTTCGAAATGTATTGATTTTTTGTGTGGAAAAGGATGAAACATGATAGGTTAATTGAACAAAGAAGAAATTTTGTAAGTTCTTTTTTCATCATTTAAGATATATTCATTAATCGTCCAATTTAGATAAAAAAAGACATTCTTATTGAATGTCTTTTTTTTTATCTTTGAGCGGCTCTGCTGCGTGTTAAAATCTGTCGCCGTTGAAAATAGAGTTTTTCACGATCACGTAGTCGACATTGCGGATGGCTTCGAGTTTATTGCCGCCGGCGTAGGAAATGGAAGATTGCAGATCCTGCTCCATTTCAATCAGCGTGTCCTGCAGAGACCCTTTGTGCTCGACGTGCATTTTTTTACCCTCTACATTTTTCTTTTCGCCTTTTTGAAATTCGGAAGCGGAGCCGAAATATTCTTTATAAAGCTTTCCGCCGATTTCGACCGTTTGTCCCGGTGATTCCTCGTGACCGGCAAATAATGATCCGATCATGACCATAGACGCGCCGAAACGGATGGACTTCGCAATATCCCCGTGCGTGCGGATGCCGCCGTCGGCAATGATCGGTTTGCTTGCCGCTTTTGCGCACCAGCGAAGCGCGGCTAATTGCCATCCGCCTGTTCCGAAGCCTGTTTTAATCTTTGTGATGCAGACTTTTCCGGGGCCGATTCCCACCTTTGTCGCGTCAGCGCCGGCGCGTTCCAGCTCCCTTACGGCTTCAGGCGTCCCGACGTTCCCTGCAATGACAAAGCTTTCCGGAACATGCTCTTTAATAAATTGGATCATGCTGATCACGGCATTGGAATGACCGTGCGCGATATCGATGGTGATATAATCCGGCACAAGCTGCTGTGCTTTCAGCTCCCGGATGAGTTCATAATCATTTTCCTTCACGCCGACACTGATGGAAGAAATCAGTCCGCGCGCTTTCATATCCTGAACAAAAGCCAGGCGTTTTTCCGGCTCGAAGCGGTGCATGATGTAAAAATACCCGTTTTCCGCGAGCCAGGCTGCGATGTTTTCATCTATAACCGTCTGCATGTTGGCCGGCACGACCGGAAGTTTAAATGTGTGTCCGCCCAACGTAACTGATGTGTCACATTCTGAACGGCTGTTCACAATGCATTTTGCAGGAATCAGCTGAATATCTTCGTAATCAAATACATTTTCCATACATAACACCCCTAAAAGCGAATAATAAAATTATAATTAAAATAAAATGTTCGTCTTTTTATAATGTACTTTGTTTTATCAGGAATGTCAAATGATTTCATGCTGCCTCATATGCGGCCAGCTTGTCATCCAATTGCAGTTTGGTTATCATAGTAGTATTGATTGTTGTAAAACACTTGTCACGATAGATAGTTTTGCAGAGGAAGGGAGGGGCCGTTGTGGAACAAAAACAGCCCGGGCAGAGCCCAAAAGCCCAGAAAATTCAGGACCGGATTATTTTAGGCACGATTTGGGTCGTCTCAGCGCTTGTCATTGCGCTTGTTGTCGGAACTGTCATGAATTATATTTGGATGTTTAAATAAAAAAGAGTCTGTGCCGATATGACACAGACTCTTTTTTTTATTATTTTTCAAACATGCTTGTAGAATGCAGAGGCTGGACGCGCGCTTTCGGGTCCATGTAAGCCTTCGCGTTGTTCACGGCTGTCGGAGCTTCGCCGAAACCGCTGGCGATCAGCTTGACTTTGCCTTCATATGTGCAGATATCTCCGGCGGCAAAGAAGCCTTCAATATTCGTTTCCATCGTGCTTTTGACGACGATGGAGTTTTTCTCGATTTCAAGGCCCCAGTTTTTAATCGGGCCGAGAGAAGAAACAAAGCCGTAGTTTACGATCAGGTCATCAATCTCAATGATTTCTTTGCGGTCGCCTTTCACTTCTTCAAGAACGATCTGTTCGATCCGGTCTTCACCGACAAGTTCAGTCGGAACAAACGGTGTCAGCACGTTGACTTTAGAATTGTGCAGGTTTTCTACACTGTGTTCATGCGCGCGGAATTTATCGCGGCGGTGGATGATGCTGACTTCTTTCGCGATCGGCTCAAGCATGAGCGCCCAGTCAACCGCGGAATCGCCGCCGCCCAAAACGGCAACGCGTCTGCCTGCGAATTGATTGAGGTCGTCAATGAAGTAGTGAAGATTTTTGCCTTCATATTGTTCCGCTGATTCAAGCTCAAGCTTTCTAGGCTTAAACGCGCCGTTTCCTGCGGTGATAATAACCGTTTTTGAATAGTGCGTTTCTGAATTTGTGACAAGTTTAAACACACCGTCCGCCTGTTTTTCAACAGATTCGACGGCCTGCTCTAAGCAGATGGTCTGCTCGAACTTTGCCATTTGCTCTTTTAAGTTGTCCACAAGTTCTTGGGCGCGGATTTTCGGGAATCCGGCTACATCATAAATATATTTTTCAGGGTACAGCGCGCTGAGCTGGCCGCCAAGCTGAGGCAGGCTCTCGATGATTTTAACGCTCGCCTGTCTCATTCCCCCGTAAAAAGCGGTAAACAGGCCGACCGGGCCGCCGCCGATGACCGTAATATCATAAACCTTTGAATCCTCTTGCATACCAAATTGCCTCCTAATTGAAAATTGTTATTAATTATAACATACAAATTGAAAGAATGACGAGTGCCGAAAACCGCCAGGCCGCTTCATTCTTGAAAAAATTGCGGCCGCCGCTAAGATGGGGACAAATTCCATTCTGTTTTTTCCTGAATGTTTTCCGACTCTTCCGGATAGTATGGTGATATGCAGACATGTGCGGTTTTCTAAAAAATTTCTAATTCATTTCATAAAATCCCGCCAATAAGCTGAAGCTAATACAAATGTTGATTTGATTATGCGTCTAACAGCAAAAAAAAGAAGGTGGATGTGATGGCATTGAATAAACCCAAAATCGTGGTTTTAGGTGCAGGTTATGGTGGATTAATGACAGTAACAAGGCTTCCGAAGCATATCGGGACAAATGACGCCGACATTACTTTGGTCAATAAACACAATTATCATTATGAGACGACATGGATGCATGAAGCGAGCGCAGGAACGCTGCACCATGACCGCTGCAGATATCAAATAAAAGATGTAATCAATGAATCACGGGTCAAATTTGTGCAGGATACCGTAAAAGCGATAGATGTTCAAAATAAAAAGGTGACGCTTTCACAAGGGGACATCCCTTATGATTATCTCGTCATCGGGCTTGGCGCAGTCCCTGAAACATTCGGAATTAAAGGTTTAAAAGAATTCGCCTTTCCGATCGCAAATATTAATACGTCGCGCCAGCTGAAAGACCATATTGAACTCCAATTTGCGACATACAATACGGAGGCCGAAAAACGCCCTGACCGTTTAACCATCGTCGTCGGCGGAGCGGGATTTACGGGAATTGAATTTCTCGGAGAACTCGCGAACCGCAAGCCGGAGTTATGCAGAAATTATGATATAGATGAAAGTCTCGTCCGGATCGTCTGCGTCGAGGCCGCCCCGACGGTTTTGCCGGGATTTGATCCGGAGCTTGTCGATTATGCCGTTCAATACCTTGAGAGCAAGGGCGTTGAGTTTAAAATCGGCACCGCGGTTCAAGAATGCCGCGCGGACGGTGTCACAGTCGGCAAGAAAGATGAAGAGCCGGAAGAAATCAAATCGCAGACCGTAGTCTGGGCCGCAGGCGTGCGCGGACATCCTATCGTGGAGGAAGCGGGTTTTGAAAATATGCGCGGCCGTGTCAAGGTCAATCCTGATCTTCGGGCGCCCGGCCACGATAACGTTTTTATTCTCGGCGACAGCTCGCTCTTTATTAATGAAGAGACGGAACGGCCGTACCCGCCGACTGCTCAGATCGCGATGCAGCAAGGAGAAACAGTCGCCAAAAACCTGGGCCGTTTGATTAAAGGAGGGCAGCTTGAAGAGTTCAAGCCGGACATTAAGGGAACCGTCGCCTCTCTCGGTGAGCATAACGCGGTCGGTGTCGTATACGGCAGGAAGCTCAAAGGCACGCCGGCTTCCTTTATGAAAAAGGTAATTGACAACCGCTCGTTATTTATGATCGGCGGACTCGGTCTGACATTGAAAAAAGGGAAGTTTAAATTCTTCTGAAAACCCGCGGCCGCGGGTTTTTTCTTCTCTCAAAAAAGAGCGCTGCGAAAAGCATGTAAGAGAAAAAAATGAATGTTTCCGCTTACATGAGTTGATTTGTTACATATTCTGACTTGGTGCTTGACAAGTAAATATGATATATTATCAGAAAATTAAGAAAAAAGGGTGATCCGCATGAAAACGACAGCAAAAAGCACTGCGGCATGTCCGTTCTGCTCAGGTAAAGGGTATTTTCAATTGCTTCTTGGCGGCTCCGAAACATGTCCCTCCTGCCAGGGAAGCGGCAAAGAGAGACGCTGATTTTTCCAGACGTTGACTTTTTTACCGCCCCCGAGGTACACTGAAAGTGCTGTAGGGGGTGGATGTTAGTGATTAGTTTACCGGTCGTCCTGATCTCAATCGTACTATTTTTTGTACTGTTTTTCGGCATTGGCTTTCTGTTGAACATGCTGCTGAGAATGTCTTGGATTATGGCTGTTATCTATCCGATTGTATGCCTTTTCATTATCAGCAATAAAAAGATGATCAGTTACGTGCAGGCACCGGGGGAATCATTCCAAAGCCTGTTTCAGCGCATCATGTCATTAGCAGCCGCAGATGTCGTGATTTTGGCAGGCGGACTGGCGGGAGCCGTCATGTCAGGCATTGCCATAAAGGCGCTCAGAAAAAGAGGATATCAAATGTTTTAAGCCGCTTTCTTATTCGAGAAAGCTTTTTTTGTGTTTGTATAGCGTCTCACCGAGTTGGGAACACTGACTCGGAGGAGAGGTGATTTCAGATTGACGATAATCAGACGCGTATTCATGATCGTGCTCTTTTTAGGCGCATGCCATGCGACATACTTTTCCATAACGGGTGTTGAAGCAAAGGATCTGTCAAATTGGATGACGGAACATCGCGGCGCCGCTTTGAAAAACATCGGCATTCCGTTTCAGTCATTACAGAATCAGCCGGAAAAGAAGGCATCAGGCAAGGTAAAACCCCTGGAAGAAGCTTTTGACTGGAACCGTTATCCGTCCCAAAAGGTGACGGCCACAGGTTATACCGCCGGAGCGGAATCTACGGGAAAATCTCCGGGGCATCCGCAATACGGAATTACATATTCAGGCGTGAAGGTCAAACGTGATTTATATTCAACTGTGGCGGCCGATCCGTCTGTTTTCCCGATCGGGACGATTCTGTTTATACCGAATTACGGATACGGGGTTGTCGCCGATACCGGTTCGAAAATTAAAGGCAGCCGCCTTGATCTCTACTTTGACACCGTAAAGGACGTCTATAACAACTGGGGTAAAAAAACACTTGAAGTCTACATCATTAAAAAAGGGAACGGCACGGTGACCGAGGACGAACTTGTAAAGCTGAACGAAACAAAGTCGCTGCAAGTGTTCAGAAACCAATACAAAACGGTAAAAGAATAAAAACGCTTCAGCATCCGCTGAAGCGTTTTTTACATAAAGAGATAATCCAATATCAGAGTCAGCACAATACCGGTAACGCCGCCGAAGAACACTTCGATCGGCTGATGGCCGAGCAGTTCTTTCAGTTTCTTCTGTTTTTCCTTCTCTTCCGCTTTCGGAAAGTCCTTCGCTTCGCTGACAAATCGATTAAAATCGATAACCAGTTTATTAATGACTGTCGCCTGCTCACCCGCATGCCGCCTTACACCGGTAGCGTCAAACATCGTAATGACGGCGAAAATCGCGGCGACTGCAAACAGGGGAGAGTCCAGTCCCTGTTCCAAAGCGACTCCGGTTGACAGCGCGGTGACGGCGGCCGAATGGGAACTCGGCATGCCGCCGGTGCTCGTCACAAGAGTCCAGTCAAGTTTTTTGGATACGATAAATTGAATAGGCACTTTTACAACTTGGGCAAAAATAATGGCGGCAAAACTCGCCAGTAAAGGAAAATTCATAAGTACGTCCATATGCGACATCCTTTCTGTATCTGCGGAGTCCGATCGTATCGAAAAACTGCAGAAAACGCCCTTAGTTTGGTAAAATAAAATCAATGGAAAAATGTTTTTTCATTATACCACTTTACATAACAAATACCCACATAAGGAGTGTGTACTCATGTTTTATGCATCTGATCAATTGCGGCATCCCGAAACACTTGTCATCGGTCTTTTTCAAAAAAGCACGCTGAACGGATTTACGAAGGAATTGGATGATAAACTGGACGGACATTTGACGCAGCTGTTAAAGGACGGTGATGTGTCTGCCAAACGCAATCGTGTATCAAAAGTATACCCTCCGGCCGCAACCGGTATGAAACGTATTTATTTTATCGGCTTGGGAAGGGAAGCGGATTATTCGTTTGAAGATACGAAGGAATGCTTCGCACGCGTGTTTCAGCAGATTCATCAAGATAAAAAACAGGAAGTATCCGTTTTGCTTGATACATTCGTCTCCGGCGAAGTGCCTGCCGCCGATGCCGCTCATGCGCTTTCAGAAAGCTGTCTGCTTGCGGTTTATGAAGTGCAGGATTATAAACATAAATCGAATGAGCCGGATCAGGAATTGACTTCAGTCTGCGCCGTGACGGAAGAAGACCTGAGGGAAGTGCAGGCGGGCCTGAATGTCGGCGCGGCATACGGTCAAGGGACGAATTCGGCCCGCACGCTCGTGAATATGCCGGGAAATATGCTGACGGCCACTGATCTGGCCTCATATGCCGCTGAACTTGCGGTAAAATATGATTTCGAGTGTGAAATTTTAGAAAAAGATGAAATGGAAGAGCTCGGCATGGGCGGGCTGCTTGCCGTTAACAAGGGCTCATCCGAACCGCCGAAAATGATCGTTCTGAAGTATCAGGGCAAAGATCAGTGGGAAGATGTCATCGGCCTGGTCGGCAAAGGAATTACCTTTGATACGGGCGGATATTCAATTAAGCCGAAAACCGGCATCGTCGGCATGAAAAGCGATATGGGCGGGGCCGCTTCCGTACTGGGAGCAATGGAAATTATCGGCGAACTGCGGCCTGAACAAAACGTGCTCGCCGTCATTCCGTCTACGGACAACATGATTTCGTCTGATGCCATGAAGCCGGATGACGTCATCGTCTCGCTCAGCGGAAAAACCATTGAAATCCTGAACACCGACGCGGAAGGGCGCCTCGTGCTTGCCGACGGCATCACATATGCCAAGCAGCACGGAGCTTCTGTCCTCGTAGACGTCGCCACATTAACGGGCGGTGTCATTGTCGCCTTAGGAAACGAAATGACGGGCGCCATGACCAATAACGCCGTGTTTTATGAACAGGTGGCAGAATCGGCGAAAGAATCCGGGGAACCGATCTGGCAGCTTCCGATAACAGAAAAGGATAAAAAACGGGTGAGAAACAGTCAGATGGCTGATTTGAACAATTCTCCCGGAAGAGAAGGCCATGCGATTATGGCGGGGACATTCCTTGGTGAATTCGCGGAAAACACCCCGTGGGTTCATCTCGATATCGCGGGAACCGCGACAGCCAATAAAGCGACATGCTTCGGACCTGCCGGCGCAACAGGCGTCATGGCAAGGACATTGGCTGTTTTGACTGAACGGTTTACTCCTGAAAAATAACAGCAGCCCGCTGCCTTGATGCAGCGGGTTTTTGATTTCCAAAATCTTTAGTTGACTAAAGCGCGGAATGTATGTTAACTTTAATTATCTACTACATTAGCAAACTAAAGGATTTTTGGAGGGACGTATTACATGAATGCTGTTGTTGTCGCAGTCCTGCTTATGCTCGTCTTAAGCCTGCTGCGTGTCAATATAATTATAGCTTTAATGATCGGAGCGCTTGCCGGCGGACTGACCGGCGGCTTAGGCCTCGGTGAGACGGTGAAGGCTTTTACGGACGGTCTCGGCGGAAATGCCACCGTTGCGGTCAGCTACGCGCTGCTCGGAGCATTTGCCGCGGCACTGACAAAGACGGGGCTTCCCGATGCGATGGTCGAAGCGTCTGTCAAATTAATCGGAAAAAAGGAAGATTCGCGGAAAAAAGCACTGTCTAAAGTGTTAATCGTACTCATTATTTTAATCATATCCTGTTTCTCGCAAAACGTGGTGCCCGTTCACATTGCGTTTATTCCGGTATTGATTCCGCCGCTTTTAAAAATATTTAATGAACTGGAAATGGACCGCAGACTGATTGCGTGTGTGATGACATTCGGGCTGACTGCGCCGTATATCGTTCTGCCTGTCGGGTTCGGACAGATTTTTCAGGGGATGCTGAGAGATAATATGGCGTCAGCCGGTTTAAAGGTGCCGCTCAGTGATATCCCGTACGCTTTAATCATTCCGACGGCGGGGATGGCAGTCGGTTTAATTTTAGCTGTCATCGTCTTTCGGAAACCGAAGAAATATGAGACGAAGGAAATTGCGGGATTATCGTCTTCTCCTTATACGAAAAAAAGCATCGCCATCGCCCTGATCTCCATTGGCGTATCGCTTGCCGTTCAGCTCTATCTGTCTCAGGTGCTCGGAGTGGAAGGCATGATCATGGGCGCGCTTGCCGGCTTATTTACGCTGTTTATCAGCGGAGTCATGAAGCGCAATGAAGCGGATAAGCTGATCACGGACGGCATGATTCTGATGGCCTTTATCGGGTTTGTCATGCTCGTTGCGGCCGGTTTTTCAAATGTATTGAACAAAACGGGTGATGTGGCTTCCTTGGTCAAAGCATCAACAGGATTGATCGGCAACAGCCAATCGTTGGGCGCGCTCCTGATGCTTGTCGTCGGTTTGTTAATCACGATGGGAATCGGATCGTCATTTGCAACCGTACCCGTCATTACGACGATATTTGTTCCGCTGTGCGCTCAGCTCGGATTCAGCCCGATGGCGACGATCGCCGTAATCGGAGCGGCCGCAGCGGTCGGTGATGCAGGTTCTCCTGCAAGTGACAGTACGCTCGGACCGACGTCAGGCCTCAGTGCCGACGGCCAGCACCATCACATATGGGACACGTGCGTACCGACATTTATTTTCTATAACATTCCGCTTGTGATATTCGGCTGGATTGCCGCACTTGTCCTGTAAAAAAAGGCTCCCGGAAAGGGGAGCCTTTTTTGTATGTGCTAAAAAAACTTACGCAGGATTTCGATTGAACCCCGTCGCTTTATGAACGGACTTGTAAACCGCAGGCGCGATAGAGGCTAATAACAGTGCTAAAATGATATCTTTTATGAAAAACCAAAGCATATAAAACCAGGCCATTCCGTAGCTGATCGGAGCATGAAGCCATAATTTCAGCGCAATATACGTATAGGTCGTGCCAATGATATAGATGACGGCGGTGCCGACCAAAGAGGCCCATGCATAATGCAGGCGGCCGGGTTCTTTTGTTTTTTCCAGCAGCCATCCGGCTGCAAATGCCGCCGGGATGTAGGCGAGAATAAATCCGCCGCTTTTTCCGATAAACGGCGCAAAGCCTGCTGAGAATTGAGCGAAAATGGGAGCCCCCGCGAGTCCGGCCAATGCGTATACCGTCATCGCAATGGCCGCCCGTCTTGCGCCGAGAAGCATCGCAGCTAACAGACAAAAGAAAGGCTGCAGTGATAACGGAATTCCCGCAACTTGCAAAAAGGGAGCCATTGATGTAATGTTGGCGCCGACGGCCATCAGTGCGGCAAACATGCCGATAAGCGCCATATCGCCCGCACGAAGGTTGCGTTGTTTCATTTGTTTTTCCCCCTTACACTTGTACCAGATTAGCGTAATCGAAGGAAAATTAATTGTCAACACGAATTTTATATAGGTTTACTAAATGGAGGGAGCCATATGTTTTTCGGAAAAACGAAACAAATAAGGCAGTCGGATCGCATTCCGCCAAACCAAAATGTCACAACAAAGTTTCCCGTGCTTCACGCCGGTAATGTTCCTTATTATGAAGATATGTCAAAATGGAATCTGCAGGTGTACGGGCTTGTCGATCGTCCTATGCTGTTAAGCTTTGAAGATATCAAAGCCTTTCCGAAAGCCGAATTGAAAAATGATATTCACTGCGTTACGGGCTGGTCCCGGCTTGATAACGTCTGGCAGGGAATACGCGCGAAAGATATCGCCGAGAAAGCGGGCGTGCATGAAGAAGCGGGTTTCGTCATTTTGCACGCTGAAGAGGGCTGGACGGCCAATCTGCCGCTTTCTGATTTTACGCGGGAGACATCCCTGCTGGCATATGCGCATAATGGAGAGCCGTTAACGCCGGTGCACGGCTATCCGCTCAGAGGCGTTTTTCCTCATCTTTATTTTTGGAAAAGCGCTAAATGGCTGCGCGGCATCCAGTTCACAAAGGAAAACCACCCCGGCTTTTGGGAGAAAAACGGCTATCATATGAGGGGAGACCCATGGAAGAATCAGCGCTTTACGTGGGATTAAGCACATATCATCATATAGTTCTTAGGTACCTTATTGAAATAAGGTGCTTTTTTTATATCAAAAATCCATTGACTTTGTTTGGAAAAAAACCTATTATTTGAGGTGTCTTTTGATATTGAAAATCATTATCAATGAGCATAGATAAAGCAATTGTCATAGAGGGGATGAACTCATAATGGACGGAAATCAAACAAAGCGGGGCTCCGCGCCAGCCGGTCGATATGCGATGCCGGGCACAGAAGTAAGAGAAGTGCGTTCAAAAGGAGGCCGTACGTATCGTCTCTTTGTCTCTTTCCCTCAGGAAGAACCGCCTGCATCCGGCTTTCCCATCATATACCTGCTCGATGCGAATTCCGTGTTCGGAACAATGGCTGAAGCTTTACGGATGCAAAGCCGCCGGCCTGAAAAAACAGGCGTTGTCCCGGCGGTGATTGTGGGAATCGGCTATCCGACTGATCAGCCGTTTTCCGCCGAACGCCACAGTGATTTTACGATGCCGCTCTCTGAATCAGAACTGCCGGTGCATCCGCGCGGGGCGGCGTGGCCCGAGCAGGGAGGAGCGGAAGCGTTTCTGGCATTTATAGAAAAAGAAGTAAAGCCCGCGGTGGAGCGGGATTATCCGATCGACAGAGACAGGCAGACGATTTTCGGCCATTCGCTGGGCGGTCTTTTTGTGCTGCAAGTGCTTTTGACGAGGCCGGACATGTTCCGGACCTATGTTGCCGGGAGTCCGTCAATCCACTGGAACAAGCGCTTTATTCAGGAAGAAGCGGAGCGTTTGTCAGGCCGGATCTCTAGGGAAAATCTACAAGTCAGCGTACTGCTGGCAGCTGGAGAAATTGAAAAGGCACATAAAAGCAGGATTCCGCAGCACGCAGAAGCGCTGTACTCTGTTTTATCAGCGTTTGAAGGTGACGGAGTCCGCGCTGAATACTGCGAGTTTGAAGGGGAAGGCCATATCTCTGTTCTGCCGGTTTTAATCAGCAGAGCCCTGCGTTTCTGCCTGAATCCGAAAGGGCCGCATACCCCGTATTCACCTTCTTGAGAAAACAGGCCCTTCGAACTAAATAAGGCTGATTCTAATTTTCTAATTGACTGAGTGTTTTGATTTGGATATGATTGTCTTGAACCATAATTGATAATGATAATCATTATCAATAGAGGAAGGGAATGATAATATGACCGCATTGGGAATGAAAGGGAAAACGGCAGTTGTCACCGGCGCCGCTCAAGGCATCGGAGAAGCAACAGCGCTTGCCCTTGCTGAACAAGGCGTAAATGTGGCAGCTATAGATACGAATGAAGGCCTGCTTCTCAGTCTTACTGACAGGCTCCGGCAAAAAGGCGTCCAGGCGCAGGCTTTTGCCGCAGATGTATCAGACAGTGCGGCTGTCAATGATATCATCGCCGCGGTGGAACGCGACATGGGGCCTATTGAAATATTGGCGAACGTTGCGGGCGTACTGCGGCCGGGTCCGGTGCATTCCCTCAGTGATGAAGATTGGGCTCAAACATTTTCAGTTAATACGACCGGCGTGTTTCATGTATCACGCGCCGTCAGCCGGTACATGATGGAGCGGAAAAAGGGCGCCATCGTTACGGTCGGTTCAAACGCGGCCGGCGTTCCGCGCGCTTCCATGGCGGCTTATGCGGCGTCAAAAGCGGCTGCCGTCATGTTTACGAAATGCCTCGGACTGGAGCTTGCGGCCTATCATATCCGCTGCAACATCGTATCTCCCGGTTCAACGGAAACCGAGATGCAGCGGGCGATGTGGCAGGATGAAAACGGAGCACGGGACGTCATCAGAGGTTCGCTTGATACATATAAAACGGGAATTCCGCTTCAAAAGCTGGCAAAGCCTTCTGATATTGCAAATGCTGTTTTGTTTCTGGCCTCTGAACAGGCAAACCATATCACGATGCATGATTTATGCGTTGATGGCGGCGCTACTTTAGGCGTTTGATTTACGAGAAGGAGGGACAAACATGACAAATCAATATTTATTGACGGAAGTGTCTGCAAAAGAGGTGCTTGACGCTTACAAGCCCGGGGCGTTCTTTCTAGCTTCCCCGAAAAGTACGATGCTTGCGGAAGGGATTTTTTCAAAAGTGCCTGATGCGGATGAGGAGAAACAGCTTGAATCGCTGCCTGAACGTGTGCGGCAGACGCTTCTTGAGGCAAAGCAGGCCGGCATCAAACATCCGATTGCGGCTGGCGCCATTCCGTTTGACGGCAGAAAAGCTTCCCGGCTTTTTGTACCGAAGGATGTCCATACGGCAGGCCCGCTTTCGTTTCCGGAAGCTTCCTCAGAAAAACCGCAAACCAATACATATGACATCCGGCCTGTTCCGGAGCCTGAAGGCTTCATGAGCGGTGTGGAACAAGGCGTTTTAAACATTACGGACGGACCGCTCAGCAAGATTGTGCTGTCAAGAACGCTACATCTGACCGCTGAAAAGGATATCGACATCCCTCAAGCCGTCAAGCATTTGGCACAGCACAACCCGCGCGGCTATACATTCGCTGCGGATGTGACGGGAACGTCAGAAACAAGAAAAACGCTTTTCGGCGCAAGTCCTGAACTGCTGCTGTCGAAAAACGGGACATCAATTTTGTCCAATCCGCTGGCTGGTTCCAGACCGCGCAGCACAGATCCCGCCGAGGATCAGAGAAGAGCGGAGGAACTGCTCCAATCAGCCAAAGACCTGCATGAACATGCCGTAGTCGTTGCCGCCGTTGCCGCCGCTCTTAAACCGTTCTGCCGTGTGCTTGATGTGCCGGAAAAACCGTCACTCATTAAAACCGAGGCGATGTGGCACCTGTCAACCGAAGTCAAGGGAGAACTTGCTGATCCGTCAACGACATCGCTTGAGCTTGCCATCGCTCTTCATCCGACCCCTGCTGTATGCGGAACGCCGACAGATGCGGCTAGAGAAGCGATTCAGGATATTGAGCCGTTTGACCGCAATTTCTACACGGGAATGGCAGGCTGGTGTGATGCTGAAGGTGACGGAGAGTGGATTATCGCACTCCGCTGCGCCGAGGCGGAAACAAGGTCTCTCCGGCTCTTTGCGGGTGCCGGGATTGTCGCCGGATCAAAGCCGCAGGATGAATTGGACGAGACTTCGGCGAAATTCCGCACAATGCTCCGGGCGATGGGGCTATATCAAGATGAGATGTGAAAAAGGAGGAAACGATCGTGCTGACAGGATTTACGCCATGGCCGGAAGAATGGGCTGACAAATACCGCAAAGACGGCTGCTGGAAGGGTGAAACTTTCGGAGGAATTCTGAAGGAGCGCGCGGCTTTATATGGAAATCAAACTGCCGTGACGTATAAAGATGTACATTGGACCTACAAAGAATTAGATGAAAGGGCCGATCGTTTAGCGGCGGGATTGCACAAGCTCGGGATTCAAAAGGAAGACCGCGTTGTCGTTCAGCTGCCGAATATCGCTGAGTTTTTTGAAGTGATTTTCGCGCTGTTCCGGCTCGGAGCGCTCCCCGTCTTCGCGCTGCCTTCTCATAGAAGCAGTGAGATTACGTATTTCTGCGAGTTTGCAGAGGCGAAAGCATACATCATTCCTGATACGCATTCAGGCTTTGATTACAGAGAGCTTGCCAGACAGGTGAAAGATAAACTTCCGGCTTTGGCGCATGTCATTGTGGCCGGTGAGGCTGAAGAGTTTCTGGAACTGAGCAGCCTGCACAGAGAGCCTGTTCAGCTGGAAGACGTAAGCCCGTCGGAAGTCGCTTTTTTACAGCTTTCAGGAGGCAGTACGGGGCTGTCCAAGCTGATTCCGAGGACACATGACGATTACATATACAGCTTGCGCCTCAGCGCGGAAATATGCGGCTTGGATCATCACAGTGTTTATTTAGCCGCTTTGCCGACAGCGCATAATTATCCGCTCAGCTCCCCCGGTGTGCTGGGAACTTTATATGCCGGGGGCCGGGTTGTTTTGTCACCGACGCCGAGTCCGGATGACTGCTTCCCGTTAATTGAAAAAGAACGTGTCACGATTACGGCGCTCGTACCGCCGCTTGCCATGGTGTGGATGGAAGCTTCCGGATCGCGAAGTGATGATTTATCAAGCCTTCAAGTGCTGCAGGTAGGAGGCGCCAAATTCAGCGCTGAAGCGGCCCGCCGCGTGAAGAGCGCTTTCGGGTGCACCCTTCAGCAGGTTTTCGGAATGGCGGAAGGATTAGTGAATTATACGAGACTGGATGATCCTGAGGAGATTATTATCAATACGCAAGGCAGACCGATGTCACCATTTGATGAAGTGAGGGTTTTAGACGATGACGGGCGGGAGGCGGCTCCAGGCGAAACCGGACATTTGTTTACACGCGGTCCTTACACGATCCGCGGATATTATAAAGCGCCTGAGCATAATGCGAGATCTTTCACAGCCGACGGCTTTTATCAGACCGGCGATATCGTCAAACTGACGGAAGACGGTTATATTGTCGTCGAAGGACGAGCGAAAGATCAAATCAATCGGGGCGGCGAAAAGATTGCCGCTGAAGAGGTGGAAAATCACCTTCTTGCCCACCCTGCCGTTCATGATGCGGCCATGGTATCAATGCCGGATGATTTTCTCGGAGAGCGGTCCTGTGTGTTCGTCATTCCGAAAGGAGAAGCGCCGAAACCGGGAGAGCTGAAAGTATTTTTGCGTGAGCGCGGACTGGCGGCCTATAAAATTCCCGACCGGATTGAATTTACCGCTTCTTTCCCGAAAACCGGCGTCGGCAAGGTCAGTAAAAAGGACCTTCGCGAAACGATCGCCAAAAAATTGAAGCCTGCTGAAATCAAACAATCATAAAAAAGGAAGTGTTTACATTGGCTATACCGGCTATTCCCGCATATGCGCTGCCGACAGCGTCAGATATGCCTGAAAATAAAGTATCGTGGACTCTGAACCCGAACCGCGCGGTGCTTTTAATCCATGACATGCAGAATTATTTCGTCGATGCTTTTACGAAAGGGGAGGCTCCGATCACGGAGGCGGCTCAGAATATCAAAAAAATAAAAGAGCAATGCAAAGCGCTCGGCATTCCGGTGGTGTACACCGCGCAGCCTGGCAGCCAAGACCCGGCGGACCGTGCGCTGCTGACGGATTTTTGGGGGCCGGGACTCAAAAGCGGGCCTTATGAGGAAAAGATCATTCCGGAACTTGCCCCTGATGCTCAGGACATTGTCCTCACAAAGTGGAGATACAGCGCGTTTAAACGGACGAATCTCCTTGACATCATGCGTGAAAGCGGCCGGGATCAGCTCATGATTACGGGAATTTATGCACACATCGGCTGCCTCGTCACAGCCTGTGAAGCATTTATGGATGATATCCAAAGCTTCTTTATCGGAGACGCCGTTGCTGATTTTTCTTCAGAAAAACATAAGATGGCCATCGAATATGCGTCCCAACGCTGCGCTTACACGGCTTTGACAAACGAAGTGCTGGAGCTGCTGGGCGGCTCGCCGGTTTCTGACGAAGAAGAGAAGACTTCAGCCGCATTGACAAAAGAACGGGTGCGGGAGCAAATTGCGGCGATTCTTCAAGAATCACCGTCTGATATTCTGGATCAGGAAGACCTGCTGGACAGAGGCCTTGACTCCGTCAGGATCATGAGCCTTGTCGAACAATGGCGCCGTGACGGAGCTGAAGTGACGTTTGTGGAACTGGCGGAGAATCCGACGCTGGAAGAGTGGTGGAGACTGCTTTCTTCCCGACCTCAAAAAGTCTTGCCGAACGCAGATTATTTATAAGGGAGAGAATAGAATGCATGATACACAACAGCTGCCTCTGACAGGCGCACAGGCCGGTATCTGGTTTGCGCAGCAGCTTGATCCTGATAATCCGATTTACAATACAGGCGAGTACGTTGAGATTAACGGCACAATTGATGTGAACATATTTAAAACGGCTCTTGAGCGCGTGCTGACGGAAGCCGCGTCATTACATGTCCGCTTCACAGAGGGAACTGACGGGCCGAGACAGATCATCAATCCTTCTTGTGAGGTGGCAATCGATGTCATGGATGTGAGCGCAGAACCTGATCCGAAGCAGGCCGCTCTCAGAATCATGCAGTCGGATTTGGCTGAGCCCGTTGATATGGCGGCTGGGCCTTTGTTCCGCGACATTTTATTTCAGGCCGGACCGGAACGCTTTTTCTGGTATCAGCGCATTCACCACATTGCGATAGACGGCTACGGTTTTTCACTGCTGGCACGGCGTACGGCGCAATTGTACACCGCAATACGGGAGGGACGCCCGGATAACGGGCGCTCCTTCGGCTCTTTGGAGGATCTGGTAAAAGAAGATCAAGAGTACCGAGCGTCTGATCAATTTCTGAAAGATCGGGAATTTTGGATGGAGAAATTTGCGGACGAACCTGATGTCGTCAGCTTGGCTGAAAGGGCGCCGAGAACGTCAACAAGTTTTCGAAGGAGCACGGCTTATCTTTCTGAAACGGTTTTACAGCATGTAAAAGCGATTCCGAACTGGCATGAGGCCGTAACGGCCGCAGTGGCGGTATACGTCCACCGGATGACAAACGCCGGGGATATCGTGCTCGGTTTACCGATGATGGGACGGATCGGTTCGATTTCACTGAATATTCCGAGTATGGTGATGAATCTTCTGCCTTTACGGCTTTCTCTCCGTCCGGATATGAGTGTTCACGAGGCCGTCAGCCAAGTGGCAAAAGAAATCCGAAGCATCCGGCGCCATCAGAAATACCGCCATGAAGACCTGCGCCGCGACCTTAAATTGTTAGGAGAAAACCGCAGGCTGTTCGGCCCGCAAGTCAATGTGATGCCGTTTGATTATGCGCTTGATTTCGCCGGAGTGCCGGGCACCGTTCATAACTTATCAGCGGGGCCCGTTGATGATTTGTCAATTAACGTTTACAACAGAGCGGACGGCCGCGGAATGCGCGTGGACTTTGATGCGAATCCTGAAGTCTACAGCGCCGAAGATATCGAAAACCATCAAAAACGCTTCTTGCTGCTGCTGGAGGAGGCTCTGAAAGACCAGACGCAAAAAATCGGCAGACTCAATCTTCTGCTTGAAAACGAACGTCTCCGCGTGCTGGAAAGCTGGAATGACACACGCAAGGCCGAAAAGCAGAAAAGTCTCCCGGAGCTGTTTCACGATCAGGCCGTAAAAACACCTGACCGCCCGGCAATCATCACGGAAAATGGAGAGCTCAGCTATGCCGAATTGAACAGGCGCGCGAACCAGCTTGCCCGCATGTTAAAGAAAAAAGGGCTCGGGCCGGAACAATTTGCCGCCTTATTGCTTCCTCGGTCACAGCATCTGGTTGTGAGCATGCTGGCCGTTTTGAAAACAGGAGCCGCGTACCTGCCGCTTGATCCTGATTTTCCTTCTGAGCGGATCACATACATGCTCAAAGATGCACAGCCCGCCTGTCTGATTACAACGATGGAATTATCTGGCCGTATGCCGGAGGAAAGCGATGCAAAAACGATTATTCTTGATGACCCGGATACGGTAAAAACCGTTGCCGATCAAAATGCTGACGGTCCTGCTCACACGGAATATTCACCTCAGCACCCTGCTTATATCATTTATACCTCGGGCTCAACGGGCAGACCGAAAGGCGTTGTCGTCACATTAAAAAGCGTAAGCAATTTCCTCCTATCCATGCGGGAAATGTTCCCGCTCGGCGCACATGACCGCCTGCTTGCCGTTACGACTGCTGCGTTTGATATTTCCGGACTTGAGCTCTTCCTTCCGCTTATCAGCGGGGCGGGCTGCGTCATTGCCCGTAAAGAGACGATTCAGGAACCGCAGGCGCTTGCGCACATGATTCACTCATACGATATTTCAATCATGCAGGCAACGCCGACACTGTGGCATTCATTGGTCACAAATGAACCGGATTCACTCCGGGCGCTGCAGGTGCTTGTCGGAGGTGAAGCGCTTCCGAATACACTTAAGCATGCTCTGCTTGAATTGGACTGTACGGTGACGAATCTGTACGGGCCGACTGAAACAACAATCTGGTCGGCCGCACAGCCGCTTGCAAAAGGCCATAAAGGGACGCCTCCGATCGGAACGCCGATTTGGAATACGCGGGTATACGTGCTGGACGCCGCATTGCAGCCCGTCCCGCCGGGGGTTGCGGGCGAGCTTTATATCGCGGGCGAAGGACTTGCCAGAGGATATTGTAACCGGCCTGATTTAACAGCCGAGAGATTCATTGCCGATCCGTACGGGCCTGCAGGTGCGAGGATGTACAGGACGGGGGATCTCGTGCGCTGGCGTGAGGACGGCTCACTTGATTATATCAGCAGAGCCGATCATCAAATTAAAATTCGCGGATTCCGGATAGAATTAGGAGAAATTGAGACGGTGCTGTCGAACTATCCGGGTATTTTGCAGGCCGCTGTCATTGTCAGTGAAGATCAGCCGGGAGACAAGCGGCTGGCGGCTTATGCTGTTGCGGATCATCCCCTTGATATCGGCGGACTTCGTGCATTTATGGGCGAAAGCCTGCCGGATTATATGGTGCCGGGCGCATTTGTACAGCTGGAAGAATTGCCGCTGACACCGAATAAGAAGCTCGATCGCAGCGCTCTGCCTGCCCCGGATTTTTCCGCCGTCCTGTCTGACAGAGGGCCGCGGACGCCGCAGGAAGAAATATTATGCGATCTGTTTGCCGAGGTTCTCGGGCTCGCTCGGGTCGGAATTGATGACGGATTCTTTGAACTGGGCGGACATTCACTCTTAGCCGGACGCCTGATGAGCCGGATTCGGGAGACGATGGGCGCAGAGCTCGGCATTGGCCGCCTGTTTGATACACCGACTGTTGCCGGGCTCGCTGCACAGCTTGACACCGCAAAGAGTGCGCGCCCTAAGCTCAAGCCGTTTGACCGGCCGGAGCACATCCCGCTGTCATTTGCGCAGCTGCGTTTGTGGTTCCTTTACTGCCTTGAAGGTCCGAGCCCGACTTACAACATTCCGGTGATTGTCCGCATGTCAGGAAACCTTAACCAGTCAGCGCTGAAACGCGCCTTTTACGATGTTGTCAGCCGTCATGAAAGCCTGCGCACCGTTTTTCCGGAAAATAAGGGATCATCCCATCAGCTCATTTTACCTGCTGAAGAAGCCCGGCCTGCGTTTACAGTGACACGTGCAGACAAAAATGAGCTTCAAGACATGATTGCCGCTGCAGCACGCTACCGGTTTGATCTCGCAAAAGAGCCGGCCGTCCGGGCTGAGCTGTTTGATCTTGGTGACGATGAGTATACGCTGATGGTTCTCCTGCATCACATCGCGGGTGACGGCTGGTCCTTGAATCCGCTCATGCGTGACTTATCCGCAGCCTATACCGCCCGTCAAACAGGCGAAAAAGCAGAATGGACGCCGCTGCCGATTCAATACGCGGATTATGCGCTCTGGCAGCAGCAGCTTTTAGGCAGCGTGTCTGATTCTGAGAGTTTAATAGCGCGGCAGCTTGATTTTTGGAAGAAAACGCTTGAACATGTGCCGGATCAGCTGGAGCTGCCGTCTGATTTTCCGCGTCCCGCCGAATCAAGCTACAGAGGCGGCGTCATTCCGGTTAAAATCGGCGAGGAGCTTCATAGCCGTCTCCTCTCGCTAGCCAGAAATCAGTGCGTCAGTCTGTTTATGGTGCTTCAATCAGGACTTTCGGCGCTGCTGACCCGGCTCGGGGCAGGAACCGATATTCCGATTGGCAGTCCGATTGCCGGCCGCAGTGATGACGCATTGGGCGATCTTGTGGGCATGTTCATCAATACACTGGTACTGAGAACCGATGCCTCAGGCGATCCAAGCTTTAGTGAGCTTCTTGAAAGGGTGCGGGAGATGAATCTCGCGGCATATGAAAACCAGGACGTGCCGTTTGAACGTCTCGTGGAAGAATTGAATCCGGTTCGTTCCCGCTCAAGACATCCGCTGTTCCAAGTGATGCTCGCATTCCAAAATACGCCTGATCCTGTGCTCAGCCTTCCGGAAATGGAAACAAGCCTGCAAATCAGCAGCGTCGGGGCGTCCAAGTTTGATTTGACACTTGAATTGGCTGAACAGCGCCATGACGACGGCACGCCTGCCGGTATTGAAGGCCTGCTGGAATTCAGCACGGACTTATTTAAAAAAGAAACGGCTGAAGCACTTGCGGGACGTCTGCTTCTTCTGCTCGAAGATGCTGCGGCGGATCCGGATAAGCCGATCGGAAGCTTAACCATTCTTTCCGATGAAGAGCGCCGAAAGCTGTTGCCGGTTAAACGGACTACACAGCACATTCAGCCTCAGCAGACACTGCCTGAACTGTTTGAAATACAAGCCGCTGAAAAACCTGATGAAACGGCAGCAGTATTTGAAGAGCGCCGACTCACTTATAAAGAGCTGAATCAAAGGGCTAATCAGCTCGCGCATATGATGATCGCCCGCGGCGTCGGTCCGGAGCAGTTTGTCGCGCTGGCGCTGCCGCGCTCTTTAGATATGATTGTCGGGCTGTTAGCCGTCCTGAAGACGGGAGCCGCGTATTTGCCGCTTGACCCTGATTATCCGGCGGACCGCATCGCTTTTATGTTACATGATGCCAAGCCCGTATATATGCTCACCAATCGTGAAGGCGCAAGTAAGCTCTCTATCGGAAGCGGTATGCCCGCTTTCATCTTAGATGACCCGCAGAATAAAAAAATACTTGAGCAATATGCCGTCACCAACCCTGCGGATGCCGACCGGCTTTGTCCGCTGTCGCCGCTTCACCCGGCCTACGTCATTTACACGTCGGGATCGACCGGTGTGCCGAAAGGTGTCATCATTCCGCACAGCAATGTTATCCGGCTGTTTGAGTCGACACAGCACTGGTATCACTTCGATTCTGATGATGTATGGACGATGTTTCACTCTTACGCGTTTGATTTTTCTGTCTGGGAAATTTTGGGGCCGTTGCTTCACGGCGGACGTCTCGTCGTCGTGCCGCATGACACTAGCAGGTCGCCGGAAGCGTTTCTGCATCTCCTCGTGAAAGAGCGAGTGACCGTGCTTAACCAAACGCCGTCAGCATTTTACCAGCTGATGCATGCGGAAAAAGAAAACAAAGAGCTGGGGCGTCAGCTCGCACTCAGATATATCATCTTCGGCGGCGAGGCGCTTGAGCTGAGCCGGCTTGAGGACTGGTACAGCCGCCACCCGGACAATAAACCTGTGCTTGTGAATATGTACGGCATTACGGAAACGACGGTGCATGTCAGTTATCTTGAATTAAATAAAAACATTGCCGAACTGAAAGCAAACAGCCTCATTGGCTGCGGTATTCCTGACCTGAACGTATATGTGCTAGATGATCGGCTGGAGCCTGTACCCCCGGGCATAACGGGCGAAATGTATGTTGCCGGAGGGGGCGTGGCCCGCGGTTACTTAGGGCGGCAAAGCCTGACCGCGGAACGCTTCGTTGCTGATCCGTACGGTCCGCCGGGAACAAGGATGTACAGGACGGGAGACTTAGCCCGCCTGCGGCCGGACGGTTCTCTTGATTATATGGGCAGGGCGGACCACCAGATTAAAATCCGCGGCTTCCGGATTGAACTAGGAGAAATCGAAGCGGTTCTCGTCAAACATCCGGGTGTCGAGGACGCTGCCGTGGTCGTCCGTGAAGATCAGCCGGGAGATAAACGGCTCGCCGCTTACCTTGTCCGATCTGACACCAGTACCTTGGATGCGGGGGACATGCGCCGGTTTGCCGGAGAAAGCCTGCCGGATTACATGGTGCCGTCGGCTTTTGTCCAAATGGATGAACTGCCGCTGACACCGAATGGAAAGCTTGACCGAAAAGCGCTCCCTGCGCCTGACTTCCAAATGGAGGTCTCCGGCCGGGGGCCGAGAACCCCGCAGGAAGAAATACTGTGTGAACTGTTCGCAGAGGTGCTTCACCTGCCGCGTGTCGGTATTGATGACAGGTTCTTTGATTTAGGCGGCCATTCTTTACTTGCGGTTCATTTAATGAGCCGTATTCGGGAGGCGATGGGAGCTGAGCTGAGTATCGGAACATTATTCGAAGCTCCTACTGTGGCAAGCCTTGCTGAAAGGCTTGAGACGGGCACGGGCACAAGCGCGCTTGATGTTCTGCTTCCGCTCAGAACGGCGGGAGAAGAAACACCGCTCTTCTGTGTCCATCCGGCCGGGGGTCTCAGCTGGTGCTATGCCGGACTGATGTCTTCTTTAGAAGCTGATTATCCGATATACGGCTTACAGGCGAGAGGCATCGGGAAAAAAGAAGCGCTTCCGCAAAGCTTAGATGACATGGCGGCGGATTATATTGAAAAAATCCGCACCGTGCAGCCGAAAGGGCCGTACCGTCTGCTGGGCTGGTCACTCGGAGGAAATGTCATTCAGGCCATGGCGACACAATTACAGAGCCGGGGCGAAGAGGTTTCCCTCTTGGTGATGCTTGACGCGTACCCGAATCATTTTCTTCCGATAAAAAATGCGCCTGATGACGAGGAAGCCGTCATTGCCCTGCTTGCCCTTGGAGGGTACGACCCGGACAGCCTCGGGGATCAGCCGCTTGATTTTGATACCGCGCTGACCATTCTCCGCCGTGAGGGAAGCGCATTAGCCAGCCTGGACGAGTCAGTGATGATGAATTTGAAAGACACATACGTTAATTCTGTCGGTCTGTTAGGAACATACAAGCCGAAGCCATTCCATGGAGATGTTCTGTTCTTCAGATCCACGATTATTCCCGATTGGTTTGACTCGATTGAACCGGATACTTGGAAACCGTATATTACGGGGAAAATCGAGCGGTATGACTTAGACTGCCGCCATAAAGATATGTGCCAGCCGGGCCCGCTTGCCGAAATCGGCGCGATTCTGGCGGAGAAATTAAACGGACGGCGTACAGTCCGGTAAAGAAAGGAATGAGCTGATATGACAAATCCATTTGAACGGGAAGACGGCTTATATCACGTGCTCGTCAATGCTGAAGGCCAGTACTCACTGTGGCCGGCCTATCTGGATGTGCCGGACGGGTGGGAAACCCGCCTGACGAATGAAAACCGTTCCGTTTGTCTCGAATATATTGAAACAAACTGGCGTGACATGAGGCCTGAAAGCCTGAAATGGGCGGAACCCGCTGAGATGTAATAAAAAAAGCCTGCCGTTGATTCGGCAGGCTTTTTATGCGGAAATCAGCCGTTAAGCTGTGTGTGATTACAAAATTTATAAGGGTGGCCTTCTTCATTCGTGCACCATGACTGAGACAGAAAAGCCAAAAAGACCGCGGCCCACTGGTCTGCAAACTGGATTAAAATACCGCCGTCATGCCACGTTCCGTTATCCTTCTTCCAGCGTGTATCAATTGGATTTCCCTGATTCATATGAATATTATGCATGCCGTTTGTCGGTTTGAACCCGAAAATCTTATCAGCGTCCTGCTCCGGCCCGAATTTAGAGCCGTAAATATAGACGGTGGCTTTTTCTGTTTTTGCTTTTTGCATATACGTTTCAATAAAATCATTTAAGTCATTATCCGGCCCGGTGACTTCATGCGGGAGCGGCACCATGTTCCGGGGATCAAACAATCCGCCGCGGACATAATCCAGCGCCAGCTCACGGCTGGTTTCATCAATTGGGGTGTATCCATACGGTATGTTCGGCAGCAAGGTGATCGCGCTTGCGTCAAAATGATCGCGCGCCGCATACAGAACCTCTGATTCTTTTGAACTTGACATGACATTGATCGCACAGCGATAGTGCGTATCAGGCTCGCCTAGCACCTCGACTTGAAAATGCGGAGAATCATCATCTGTTTCCCTTCTCATATCTAACACAGTGCCTTTTAATACACCATAGTGCTGAACAGCCATATGAATCCTCCTTTTTCTTCCGGGATATGAATTGATATTCGAGACAGGGGGCCGTTTTTCCTTTTACGAGAAAGAAAAAAAGGACAGCCTGCTGGTCAGGCCGTCCTCTTCATATCTATTAAGCTTTTGCGGCTGAACCTTGCATCGCTTTTTCAGCAGGCACGTAGTCATAGCCTAAGTCTTTGGCTACCGCTTCATACGTGACGTGTCCGTTAGCCGTATTCAGGCCGGCTTTAAGCGCCGGGCTGTCTGCAATGGCTTTTGCCGCGCCTTTATTGGCGATTTCAAGCGCGTAAGGAACGGTCACATTCGTTAATGCGAGCGTAGATGTACGCGGTACGGCGCCAGGCATATTGGCGACAGCGTAATGAACGACGCCGTGTTTTTCATAAGTCGGATTATCATGTGTTGTAATATGATCAACGGTTTCCACAATGCCGCCCTGATCGATGGCAACATCAACAATGACGGAACCTGGTTTCATTTGTTTAACCATTTCTTCCGTAACGAGAGTCGGCGCTTTGGCTCCCGGGATGAGCACGGCGCAGATCAGAAGATCCGCTTCCGCGACGGAGTCTGCAATATTTACAGGGTTTGAGATCAATGTTTTAATCTGATGCCCGAAAATATCATCAAGCTGACGCAGGCGGTCTGCGTTCAAATCGATCATCGTCACATCGGCACCGAGTCCGACAGCCATTTTCGCGGCATTTGTTCCGACGCCGCCTCCTCCGATGATCGTAACTTTTCCGCGGGATACACCCGGTACGCCGGCTAATAAAATTCCTTTTCCGCCCTTTGGTTTTTCAAGGAACTGAGCTCCGATTTGAGCGGCCATTCTGCCGGCCACTTCAGACATCGGCGTAAGCAGCGGAAGTGAACGTCCGTCCGTTACCGTTTCGTACGCAATAGCCGTCACGCCTTTTTCTGTAAGCGCTTTAGCTAATTCCGGCTCTGCGGCTAAATGAAGGTAAGTGAATAAGATCAGGCCTTGACGGAAATACGCATACTCCTCAGCCAGCGGTTCTTTTACCTTCATGACCATTTCTGCATCCCATACTTGCTTTCTGTCTTCAAGAATTTCCGCGCCTGCGGATACATAATCTTCATTTGTAAAGCCGCTTCCGAGTCCTGCTCCGGATTCCACAAGAACCCGATGGCCGTTTCCGATAAGCTGTGAAACGCCTCCAGGTGTTAATGCCACTCGATTTTCATTGTTTTTGATTTCCTTTGGAACCCCGATAATCATGTCTGTTTCCCCCAATGTTTGTGTGATGTTTCAAGTGTAGCGCGATTGTTGCGAAAATTCTTTGTTTGAAACAGAAAATAAAAAAACACGGATTTGTGAAATTTCACGAATCCATACTGCGAAGCTTGATATCAAGGTAAATCGTAAACTTTTCATTCACATTTTTTAAGTCGATTTCTGCGATCTGGCTGATTCTTTTCAGCCTGTAATTCAATGTATTGACATGGATGTTAAGCGCTTTAGCGGCAGTGTTGACATTGCTGTCGGCATCGATAAAATGTTCGAGCGTTTTTACCATATCGGCCTGGTGCTCTCTGTCATACTGCTCAAGCTTTGACAGGGAATAGTTCATATAGCCGCTGTGCTTGCGTTTTTCATCCAAAACATCAAGGTACTGATAAATTCCGAGTTCAGAAAAGCTGAAAAGGTGTTTGGTTTCTCTCACAAACCGCTCTTTCGCTTTCAATACGGAGAGCGCTTCCTGATAGGAGCGGTAAACGTAAGAAATCGATTCGTAAATACCGCCGAAAGCAATCGACGCATCCTCAATTTTATATCGTTCTTTCAGCTGTTTTTGAACATAGAGGGCGAACTGCTTTAAATCTTTAAAAGGCTGATCGGATTTCGGCGCGGCTAATAAGATTAATTCATTTGAATCGACAGTCGCCAGCATGACATGGATCTGCTGTGTCGTTTCCTGCAAATATTGCAGCTGCTGTTCCGTCTTTTCAGTCAGCTCATCATGTAAACGGATGATCATGACGCTGAACACGGACGGCAGCGCCATTCCGAGCTTATGAAATCCTTCGGCCATCTCGGCTTCCTGATAAATATGGCCGGTCAGCATTTTCCAAAAAAACTCTTGGCCCCGCTCTTCGATTTTTGTTTTGCGGATCTGCAGGTGCAAAAGCTTGTTCCGCACCGCTTTGGCGGCCAGCTGAAGCGTCTTCAGATCGTCGTCATTGAGCTTTTTTTTGATCTCAAGCGCCCATATAAATCCGAGAACCTGGCTGTTTTTCCAAATGGAAATCGCCACGCGGTTGCTCAGGCCCACCTCGTCGATTTCTTTCACTTTGATCGGCTGGTCTGTTTTTAAAAGCGCCGGAATGGTTCCGTCTTTCCACAGTTTGTTGATGACTTTTTCAGGAACCCTCCGTCCGATAATCGTTGACGTCCGGGCCGGATCTGTACAATCGCTGTGCGTGCTGTATGCAAGCAGTTTATGATTCACGTCTTCTATTGTAATGGGGCATTGAAGAACTTCACTGATATGATCGGCTACGTCTTCAAGCCTGTCGAAACTGTACTTAAATGGATCTTTTGGATTGGTCATCTGTATCCCTACTTTTTCATAGCTTCATATCTTGATCTTACCATCTTGCTTTTCAGACTGAAAGGCATCTTTGAACGGAAATAAAATAGGAAAAAAAGATCATTTGATGAAATCAAAAAGAATAAGAAAATCATACCATTATATTTACAAAATGTGTAAATGTGACGAAAAATCCAGTATATCATAAGACTCATTTTGTAAAATTAAAACAGATTTGTTTGACTGTGCCGAATTGTTGTTTTTATAATAATGACGTTCAAAAAATAAGTGAATTAGCCCATATTTAGGCTGATGACACAGGAGGGTATAAGGAATATGTCTGGATTAATTCGTGTCACACCCGAAGAGCTAAGAGCGATGGCTAAGCAATATGGCGTTGAAAGTCAGGAAGTCATGAATCAGGTTGACCGCCTGAACCGCATGATTTCTGATTTGAAAGGCATGTGGGACGGTGCTTCAAGTGAAGCATTTGCGGATCAATATGAGCAGCTGAAACCTTCATTTATTAAAATGTCTGAATTGCTGCAAGATGTGAATCATCAGCTCGAACAAACGGCAAATACGCTTGAGTCTACTGACCAAGATATCGCTAACCAAATTCGCGGATAATAAGATGAATGAAGAAACGGAGCGCCTGATTCAATCAAGAAGACGGCGCTCTTTCTATGTAAGGGTGATATGAAAATGTATATCGATATTACAATAGATTTAACACATTATAACGGCAGCGTCTTCGATCTCAGATTGTCAGATTACCATTCTGTGAAAAAAGTCATCGATATTGCCCGGCAGGCTCAGCATGTATCCGTTCCGCCGCGTGAAGGCTATTGGATCAGAGTGGTCAATAAAGAAACGGTTTTTTCCGGAGAACAAAAATTATCTGACTGCGGTATTACGAACGGAGACCGTCTTGAAATTTTATGAGAGGACATGGTGGAATGACAGATCATAACAGATCTTATTTAGAAACTGAATTAGACGCCGTCCGGGCAGAAACCGAATCAGGCTTCACCTTCACCTTTCAGCGGGAAAAAGTCAAGCTTCTTGACGGGCTGGAAGCAAACGTGATTAAAGATGCTGATCCTTTTTTTCAAAAAGAGGTTTCAGTCTCAGAAGACGAAGTAACCATAACAATCAGACCCCCTTCTTCTTATCAGGCTTTCCGCTATATAAAAGGAAAAGATAAAAAAAGCAGATGGCAATTTGCCTACCGCCTCGTGCAAGCTGTGAAACAGCACAAGCTGAAACGCCTCAATCTGATTGCCGCGCCGGAAAATATCGTATTTGATAAAGCGCTGACGCCTTACTTTCTTCATTACGGCGTAAAGGAGAGTCTCCCGCCTTATGAAGAAGACAGACAAAGGGTGTGGAAAGAGCTCAAAGCCTGCGCGGCGCTTGCAGCTGACGGGGCGTACACCTTCGAAGAATATCTGAAGTACAAGGAGACGCTTCAATTCTCTCCTGAGGTGAAAAGCGTGTTAGAGGCTGAGACGTTTGAAGAACTGGAAGAAATAATTCAAACCACAATTGATTCCCTCGAAGCAAGGGACAAGACATACATAAAACTGCCGAAAAAGAAATGGAAAATCCAAAGATACACCGGCCTGGCGCTTGCAGTTCTCCTTGTGCCGGCGCTTCTGTATTCCTTGTACGTGCTGTTTTTCGCCCAGCCGAAGCAAGAGGCAATTACGGAAAGCAACCGCTATTTTCTAAATCAGCAGTACAGCAAAGTCATTGACACACTCGCTAAATACGATGCGGAAAGTCTCCCTGAATCTGTGCAGTACGAGCTTGCTTCCTCCTATGTGGCGGTTGAAAATCTGAGCGAAGAACAGCGGAAAAACATTGGGAATCTGGTCACGCTGCAATCAGATCCGAAGCACTTCCTTTATTGGATCGATATCGGCAGAGGGGAAAATGAAGAAGCCATCAATATCGGCCGCAATCTTGAGTACAACCCGTATATCTGGCTCGGGCTTACAAAATATAAACAGCAATTATTAGCGGACGACAGTATGAAAGACGATGAAAAGCAGAAAGAACTGGACGCCGTGGAAAGCGAGCTGGCGAAGGCGAAAAAAGAGCAGGAAGAGCAGAACAAAGAAGCGGAGGAAAACACCGCTGAAGCTTCCGCCGGACAGGATGAAGGCGGCAAAAAGGACGAAGCAAAGGATAACAAAGAGAGCGACAAGAAAGATGAGAAAAAAGATGAAAAAAAATAACAGCACACATCAAATGGCCGTAAGTAACGATCAGGCTGTCAGGAGGTTCGCCATATGAGTCTGTTATGGGTCTTTTACCGAGAGCACGTACAAAAGATTCAGCTGTCTGAACTCCCGCCGTCTCAGCCGATCACGATCGGCCCGGATATGAAGGATACAATCACGGTCGGCACACTGCCTTTACGGCAAACCGCCGCCACCCTTTATCGTAAAGAAACAGATCGTTATGATGTTTTCCTGGGAAATAACTGTGCCGGCGAATTGACAATAGGAAATGAAATTCCTTGCAGAATTGAAGAAGAGACGATGCGGCTTCTTCTCACTCCTGATCAGGAAGAATCCTCCGTTTATTTTGTCGGCGGTAAGGACGAGATCGTTTTCTCATCAGAAACAGAGGAAGCAGATATATACAAAGAGCCGTCGTCCGCTCAAAAAGGCGCTTTTTATCTCCGAAAAGCGGGAGGAAGCTGGTCTGTCATTCCTGATGACCAGGAAGTTTATGTGAACGGAGAGCTCGCAAAAGTCCCTGAAAGGCTCCGGACGGGAGATGAGCTTCTGTGGAGTTTTCTGCGTCTGAGGCTGGCGGAGGACGACCTTTTAGAAGTCGTTCATCACGAGAAGTTTCAAACCGGCTTAATCAAAACGGTAAAGCCAAGCACCGAAATGAAGAAGAAATACCCGCAATATCGAAGAACGCCGCGGATGGTCTACGATCTTCCCGAAGACCGCGTTTCATTCAGCTTCCCCTCACAGGAAAGCGAGCAGAATAACAGGGGGCTCTGGCTCGTCATTCTGCCTCCTTTGGTCATGCTGATAGTAATGGGGGTTGTCGCCATTATACAGCCGAGGGGCATTTTCATTCTCGTTTCTTTGGCGATGTTTATGATGACTCTCATTACGTCCACCGTGCAATATTTCCGAGAAAAAAACCAGCGGAAAAAACGGGAGGAAAAGCGTGAGCGTGTGTACAAGCAGTATTTAGAGAGCAAACGGAAGGAACTTCAGACGCTGTCGGAAAAACAATTGCAAGTACTGACGCACCATTTTCCCACGTTTGAAAAAATGAAATATTTAACCTCTGAAATCAGCGGCCGCATTTGGGAGAAATCGCTGGAAAGCAGGGATTTTCTGATACTCCGGCTCGGAACGGGCACGGTCCCGGCAAGCTACGAGATTTCGATGAGCGGGGGGGACCTGGCGAACCGCGATGTGGATGACTTGATGGAGCAGTCGCAGCACATGCAGCGTGTATATAAAGATATCCGCCATGCACCCGTGACCGTTGATTTACAAGAAGGGCCGATGGGGCTTGTCGGGAAACCCCAGATCGTCAAAAATGAAATTCACCAGCTGATCGGCCAGCTCGCTTTCTTCAACAGCTACCATGACCTGCGGTTTGTCTTTATCTTTCATGAAGACGAATATAAGGAATGGGAATGGATGAAGTGGCTGCCGCAATTTCAGCTGCCCCATATGTATGCGAAAGGGTTTATTTACAATGAGCAGACCCGTGATCAATTGTTATCTTCCATTTACGAGCTGCTGCGGGAGCGGGATTTGGAAGAAGATAAAGAGAAAAAGATCTTCCAGCCGCATTTTGTCTTTGTCATCACGAATCAGCAGCTGATCGCAGAGCACGTCATTTTAGAATATATCGAAGGCCGGCATGAGCATCTCGGCATCTCGGCGATCATCGCCGCGGAAACGAAGGAAAGCCTGGCAGAAAACATTCACACCCTCGTCCGCTACATTAATGAAGATGAGGGAGACATTCTCATTCAGAAGAAAAAAGCGGTGCAGATCCCGTTTAGGCTGGACAGGCATGAACGGACAAACAACGAACGGTTTTCCCGAACGCTTCGGACATTGCACCATCAGGTCGGGATGACGAACTCCATTCCCGAAACGGTCTCATTTTTGGAGCTGTTTCATGCGAAGGAAGTAAAAGAAATCGGCATCAGGCAGAAGTGGGAGACAAGTGAGTCGGCAAAATCACTGGCTGTTCCGATCGGCTACAAAGGTAAAGACGATATCGTGTATTTAAACCTGCATGAAAAAGCCCACGGGCCGCACGGATTGCTGGCGGGAACGACCGGTTCCGGGAAAAGTGAATTTCTGCAAACGTATATCCTGTCATTGGCCGTTCATTTTCACCCTCATGAAGCGGCGTTTTTGCTGATTGACTATAAGGGCGGAGGGATGGCGCAGCCGTTCCGCAAGATGCCGCACCTTCTCGGAACCATCACGAATATCGAGGGAAGCAAAAACTTCAGTATCAGGGCGCTTGCCTCTATAAAAAGCGAGCTGAAAAAACGGCAGCGGCTGTTTGATCAATATCGCGTCAATCACATTAATGACTATACAAAGCTGTATAAACAGGGGGAAACGGATATTCCGATGCCGCACCTGTTTTTGATTTCAGATGAATTCGCCGAGCTCAAAAGCGAAGAGCCTGACTTTATCAGGGAGCTTGTCAGCGCGGCACGCATCGGGCGGAGCCTTGGTGTGCATTTAATCCTTGCCACGCAAAAACCGGGAGGCATCATTGACGACCAGATATGGAGCAACTCACGCTTTAAGGTCGCGCTGAAAGTCCAGGATGCAAGTGACAGTAAAGAAATTCTGAAAAACAGTGATGCGGCGAATATTACAGTCACCGGACGCGGCTATTTGCAAGTCGGAAATAATGAAGTGTATGAGCAGTTCCAGTCAGCCTGGAGCGGCGCCCCTTACATGGAAGATGTATACGGCACCGAGGATGACATTGCCATCGTTACCGATACCGGCTTAATTCCGCTGTCTGAAGTGGATGCGGACGACTTGGCGAAAAAAGACGCCCCGGCAGAAATAGAAGCCGTAGTCGAAGAAATCGAGCGGATTCAAAAAGAAATGGGCATTGAAAAGCTGCCGAGCCCGTGGCTTCCGCCGCTTGCCGAACGTATTCCGCGCACGCTTTATCCCGCGAAGGAAAAAGACCGCTTCTTCATCGCCTGCGTTGATGAGCCTGATCAGCAAAGACAGGCGCCTCTCGCTTATACGATGATGGATGACGGCAACATCGGCATTTTCGGCTCATCCGGATACGGCAAGTCAGTGGCTGCCATCACTCTCCTGATGAACTTCGCGGAAGGGTACACGCCAAAAGAGCTTCATATGTACATCTTTGATTTCGGAAACGGCACGCTTCTGCCATTGGCAAAGCTTCCGCATACCGCAGACTATTTCTTAATGGATCAAATGAGAAAGATCGAAAAATTCATGATCCGCATCAAGGAAGAAATCGAGCGGCGGAAACGTTTGTTCAGAGAAAAAGAAGTCAGCCATATCAAAATGTACAATTCGCTCAGCGAAGAAGAGCTGCCGTTTATATTTATCACAATTGACAATTTCGACATCGTAAAAGACGAAATGCATGAATTGGAAACGGAGTTTATCCAGATTTCACGCGACGGGCAAAGCCTAGGCATTTACTTCCTGCTGACCGCAACGAGGGTAAACGCCGTCCGCCAGTCATTGTTAAATAACATAAAAACGAAAGTCGTCCATTATTTAATGGATCAGTCAGAAGGTTATTCCATTTACGGGCGCCCGCCGTTCAGTCTCGAACCGATCCCGGGCCGCGTCATGATCCAAAAAGAAGAACTGCATTTCGCGCAAATGTTTCTTCCGGCTGAAGCGGAAAATGACCTCGAGATGTTCCAAGCGCTGAAAGCCGATGTCAAAGCTTTAGCTGAGCGCCATGCCGGAACAGCCGGCCCAAACCCGATTCCGATGCTCCCGGACATGCTGACGGCCGGCGAATTTTCGCTCCGTCTCGGCCCGGATCAAGAACCGTTCCGCATTCCTGTCGGGCTTCATGAGGAAAAGGTCAGCCCTGTGTACTTTGATCTGGGTAAATATAAGCATTGCCTCATCTTAGGCCAGACACAGCGGGGAAAAACAAACATCCTGAAAGTCATGCTGAACCACCTGCTGCGTGAAGGCACGGAACGGATCGGACTGTTTGACTCGATTGACCGCGGACTGTCACAGTATGCGCAGGAAACAAAGGTCAGCTATCTGGACACAAAAGAAGACATACAGAAGTGGATTGAAACGGCTGAAGCCATTTTCACGGAGCGGGAAGCCCAGTATGCACAGGCCGTCAAAAATGGCGATGTGCACAAACTCAGTTTCTCTCCGATCGTGTTAATGGCCGACGGCATTACAAGATTCCAGCAGACAATCGATACCGCCATTCAGGACAAGCTGGCGATGTTTATGAAATCTTACGCGCATGTAGGCTTCAGTTTTATCCCGGCGGGCAATCACACCGAATTCTCAAAAGGCTATGATTCCTTAACGACGGAAATGAAACAAATCCGCCACGCGATGCTGCTTGTGAAAAAATCTGAACAAAATGTCATTCCGCTGCCTTACCAAAGGCAGGAACCGGACATTCAGCCGGGCTTCGGCTATTTGGTTGAAAACGGGAAGGAGCAAAAAATCCAAATACCTTTATGTTCAGAGGAAAGGGAGGCCGTCAGATGACTGAACAACGAAAAAGCCTGATCAAATTAATAGCCGCGGTCGTCATCATTCTGCTGCTGCCGGTGCTGTTTTTCCGGTTTATCGGCGATGACCCGGGAAAACAAAAAATCAATGCCACCCGCCAAATCGCAGTCGTGAATGAAGACATGGGCTTACAGGATGAAACAGATGAAAATGAGGATCGGGAATCCGTCCATTTCGGCAAAGAAGTAGCGGCGGCTCTCGGCGACCGTCCGGATTATTCCTGGACGGTCGTCAACAGAAGTGCGGCTGAAAACGGCCTGGCGGATAAGAAGTATGACGCAGTCGTTTACATTCCATCCGATTTTTCAAAAGACATTTTAAGCTATGACAAGGAGCGTCCGCAAAAAGCCACGCTGACATTCAATATTCAAAGCAACCTGAACGCCGTCAACAAAGAAAAAGTGCAGCGTGAGCTTGAAGACGCCCAAAAATCAATGAATAAAAAGATGTCGGCATTGTATTGGAATTTCGTCTCACAAAAAGTGAACAATGTCAGAGGCGATTTTGACAAGATCGTCAATAAAGAATCAGAATTTCAAAATGTCATGTACAACTTTTACAAGCCGAGCTCCAATGACTTGGCAGGTGAGATCAAACGGCAAAAAGACCTGATTGACGAACTGAAAAAATCAATGAACGAAGCGCAGGGCGCAGCAAAAGAAAAATTGACCTCGGCAGATGAAGCCAAAAACACGCTCAAAGACTTTGCCGATACGGTTGAGCGCTATAAACAATATCAAGAAAATCAGAAAAAACTGCTGCTGGCCGCGCAGGAACAAAATCAAAAGCAAATCACAACCGGACTGAACGCCATTAAAGCGCAGCAGGCCGCCAACCAGTTCAGCACCATGATGAGCGGGCTGTCTTCAGGCATAAACCGGGCGCAGACACAGCTTGACCAGACAGGATCGGCACTGGCAGCCGCCCAAAAGGTGAGAGAAGCGCAGGTTCCTGAGCAGGAACACGGGATGGCAAATATTCAATCCAATTTACTTGACAATTATTTGACTCAATATAAAGCCCAAGCAAGATTTGAAACACTGAACAGCATTCAAACCCTTATGAAAAGGGATCGCCAGAACTTAACCGTTCCGGAAAAGGACCCGGGGGATGACGGCTCGGATGAACCGAAAGAAGAAGAAAAACCGGAAGAAGAAAAACCCGGCGATCTGAAAATTGACCTTGATGATCAGCGTAACGAATTAAAACGTATCTCCGCTGAAATCAATTCGATTTCTGACGGTTTAAAAGAACCGGAAAAAGAAAATCCAGACCCTGAAAACCCGGGCCATGGGGATAATGGTGAAAACTCCGGCGGTACCGAACCGAATGAAGGAACGGCTCCCGGAGAAGACGGAAAAACGGATGACGGCACAAAAGAACAACAGCCTCCTTCCGATAACACAGGCGATCAGCAGACAAAAACAGCCGCAACCGCTAAAAACGTCACTCCGCTTGCTGATGACCCCGCGGATGATCCGAACGGCTCTGAAGGAGACGGCGGCACAGAAGTATCTAAGGCGAAAGAAAGGCTGAACCAAGCCGCAGAGCGCATTCAGCAAATTGAAAAAGAGTTGGAAGAGAAACAGCAGACACATAATGAAGAATTGAAAAAACGTCTTGATGCTCTTGATGAAGAAATCAAAGGCCTTAAAGACCAGATTGCCAAAGTTACAAAACGTGCGGACAAATTACAAAAAAAGCTTGAACAATCAGAAGAAACGAGAAAACAAGACTTTAATACCGTTTACAGAATGATTTTAAAAACAGAACAGAACATTCTGAACTACCCGTCATTGGACGGCGGCCGTAAATCTAATCTTGAACAGATATTTGCCGCTGACATCAATACAAAAGTGATATCCGATTTAATGAGTTACTATAATGATTTATCTCTGTATGAGGCAACACTTTATCATTCTCTCGACGCAGGCTCGCTGCCTGATGTGAAAAACAGGGTGCTGAAAGCCCAGCAAGGCGAAGTCCAAACCGTTCTCGCCATCAAACCGGTTGAAACGGCAAGCTGGGAAAACCTGAAAAACAATAAGATGCAGACAGATGAAGACATCAGCAATTTCATTAAAGGCATGACCGAATTCTCGGATAACTACAGCTCATATATCAGAGATGAACAAGCCGGAGTGCTCGATGAGCTCGCCAGCATCGCAGACAGCGCGGCTAAAGCATCTGATCAGCTTGCTGAAGGCGCTGTGCAGGAAGCGGCAACGTTCAGCGGAGACGGATTAACCGGAACGATGGCGCTCGGCGCTCAGGATACCGTCGGCCGCGAAGTGCTGCAAATGTCCGACACGATGGGCCATCTGTCAGAACGCCAGTCCGGCATCATCAGCTATACCGACAATATGCAGCAAAGCGTAAATGACGTCCAGCAGAAAGCGGACACCCTGAACAGCAATTGGGGGAAAAACGTTGATTCCACGAAATTGATCAGAAATGACGTGTACGGCATTTTAGGGAACGCGCTCGTTGACGGACAGGAAAACGGATACGTTTACGATTATCTCGCCAATCCGCTTAAAATCAGCGGAGAGGTGCCGGAAGACCGGGCTCAGAATGTTCCGCCGGTCGTCATTTTGGTGATCGTTTTGATCAGCAGTCTTCTGATCGGCTATTTCAGCTCGTATTATCAGCAGGCGCCGCTTCTCGTCAAAGGCGCGCTCTTTGGGATTTTAAACATTATGGTCGGACTGATGATCAGTCTGTTCGGTCTGAATATCTACTCGCTTCCGGACGATCAGACGATTAAATGGTCAATCTTTACGATTCTCTTGCTTGCGGCGAGTTCCGCTTTTATCCGGGCAGCCTTTGTCTTCGGCTCGATCACCGGATGGATCGCTTCGTCAGCGCTCATTCTCTTTTATGTGGCGCCTTTGATCGACTTGATTATGCCAAACTTTACCTTTGACAGCCCGGTTTCCAAAGTCTATATCGATATCCAATACGGAACGGGCCATCTGTTTGCGATGGGAATAACGGTTCTTGTGATTATTACGCTGATTGCGGCGGTGCTTCCGCTCATTATTCGACTGTTTGCGGAAAAAACGGAGGAAAGTGATCAGTCTTATGAGGCGTAACATATTCATGGAAAAAGGGGTCTTGCTGTTTGCTCTCTCCTTTTTCCTTTTCCTTCCTCAAGCCGCAGCCGCGAATGAGGACAACACTGATGTCAAGCCGAATGAATATGAAAAGAAAGACATTGAAATTCGTACGGATTACCTGCACGATGACGCCTACTCCGAAGAAAAAACGGCGCTCCCGAAAGAGCAGAAGGATATTACGTTTGATCAACCGGCCGAAAGCCCGGATGAAAAACTGATATCAAATTTGTTTACATCGTCAGACACTGAGCCGAATACGATCAAAGCGCAATCGAAAAAACTGGGGATCACTTTTGCCGAGCCGGCGGTACGCCATACCTCGGCAGACATGGAAACGGATGAGAAAAAGACTTCTTTGCTTTTGCCTGTCATTTATGCCGTCCTGATCCTCTTCGGCATTGCGGCGATGATTTATTTGATCCCGAAAGTCACGGCGCAGGAAAAGGCAAAGCGGTAAACAGATCGCTTGTGTTTGCGGGAAGACAGTCCGTAAAATAAGAAAAAAAGGAGGAGTTTCATGCAGTTTTTTCTGATAACAGGCGCATCAAAAGGATTGGGGCGGGCGCTTACGGAACAGGCCCTTCAAGAAGGAGCCGAAGTCGCCGCGCTTTCAAGAACGATAAGCGGAGAAAAGCGCGAGGGACTGACAGAATACAGTGTTGATTTAACCGATCTGGCAGACACCGAGCGGCAGATGAAGGCGATTCTTGATCAAGCTGATGAGAAGCGGTATTCCGCTGTCACACTGATCAATAATGCCGGAATGGTAGAACCGATCAAGCGGGCGAAAGAAGCTACCGCGGAAGAATTGAACCGCCATTACACCCTTAATCTGACGGCGCCCGTTTTGCTCAGCCAAATGTTCACGAAGCGTTTCGAAGCGTTCAGCGGCAGCAAAACCATTGTCAACATTACATCGGGCGCGGCGAAAAATCCTTATAAAGGCTGGAGCGCGTATTGCAGCTCAAAAGCGGGGCTTGATATGTTTACGAGAACATTCGGGTTTGAACAGGAAGATGAAGAGCTGCCGGTCCGCATGTTGTCATTCTCACCGGGAGTGATGGATACAGACATGCAGGCCGTCATCCGTTCTTCATCCAAAGAAGATTTTCACGACATCGACCGGTTCCGCAATCTGAAGGAAACGAACAACCTCAGAAGCCCGGAATACATCGCCGGTGTCATCCGCTCACTGATCGCAGGAGAGCCGGAAAACGGACGGATATACGATATCAAAGAGTTTTTGTAGAGCAGCTTCCGCGCTGCTCTTTTTTATTTGTACAATCACTTCGCGGCCCGGCGGCATATTATGACTGAAACGCAGTATAAGGGGTATAATAATGTATCGGATGAATTGAGTTTCTTCACGATTTATGTTAGGATTCTAAAAATATAAATAAGGAGGGGTTTCCATGAGAAATGTAACGTTAATGGATGTCTTCACCCATCCAATCGCACAAAAGTATTTACAGCGTTCCGGTGTCGCCCATGCGATTGCCTGCGCGTTTCATGCATACCGTCTTGCCGTAAAAGCAGGTGTCAGCCCGGATCTTGCGGCGAAAGCGGCTTTACTGCATGACATCGGCCATTACGAATGGTACACAGACGGCAAATGGGATTATGAAAAGTACAGAAGAAACGATATCCATGCCATTAAAGGCGCTGAACGGGCGCATAAGCTGCTCATACGGCTCGGTGAAGAACCGAAAGCGGCGAAAGAGATTGCGCTGGCGATTCTGCTTCACACCGATTCCTATCTGCCTGAAGGCGAACTGGACAAGAATACGCTCCAGCAAATCGTGAAACAAGCGGATGAACTCGATGAAGAACCCGGCGGACATCACCATTACCGCCAAATGGACCATACGGCCGCGCTCAAACAAATCCAAAAGCTTGATCAGTTAATTGACCAAGCCCAATATCCCATAGGAAGCTCAGTCTAGGCCACTCTTGCGGCCTTTTCCGCTTACATAACTCCGCATGCTCACTAACCCTTTTCCCCTCCGATAGACGTACTGTGTCAAAGCCTTTGTCCGCTGCATATGCTGAAGGAAAACATAGTAAAGGGGATCAGCGAAAATGGCCCATCAAGGAAGCCCGCAAATCGTCTCGTTAGTAGATCCTTACGTTTATCAGACCATCCATAAGCTTATCGGCTCAAGGTTTATCATTCAAACCGTCAGACGCATTGTCAGGGGACGGCTGATTGATGCCACTCCAGATCATATCGCCATTGAAGAAACGCATGACCGCGTATTTTATATCAGAAACCGCCATGTGGTTTCTGTCATGCCTGATTATACCGAACGTGTGTAACAGCCCGATAAGGCGCAAACCGGAGGCGGTCCTTACAAAACCCCGGTGCGTCTTCTTTTTTGAGATACATAGATGCACGGCGGCTTTTTTTGGTACAATCACAGTACAAGTTCACATGACAATAGGAGGAAACCGCTTGTTGAAATCAAAGGTCCATTTTTGGACGCTGCAAATTTTGCTCGTTTTGCTCATTATTTACGTATCAACAAAAGTCTCGTTTATTTTCGAGCCGTTTTTCGGTTTTATCACCACTCTGTTTTTTCCGATTCTGATCTCGGCCATTTTGTTTTTCATTTTTAATCCGATCGTGCGCCTGCTTGAGAAAAAAATCCCCCGGACATTGGCGATTCTGCTCATTTATCTCGTTTTCATCGGGCTGATAGCCTTTATGTTCGCCGCAATCGGACCGATCGTGGCTTCCCAGGTTACGGGGCTGTTTAACAATTTCCCTGATTACATTAATCAGATTCAAAGCTTGACGACACAATTATCCCACTCCAAATGGTTCACGTGGATGATGACGCAGGATTATGTGTCGATAGAAAAAATTCAGCAGTCTCTGACGGGATTTTTACAAAGTCTTCCGCAAAATATTACCGCAAGCCTGTCCGCCGTGTTTGGTGTCGTTACGAATATAACGCTTGTTGTGATCACCGTTCCGTTCATTTTGTTTTATATGCTGAAGGACGGCCGGCGTTTTCCGCTCTTGGCGGTCAAAATCCTGCCTTCTTCCTACCGGGCGGAGGGCCGGAAAATATTCAATGACTTATATGTCACATTGGCCGCATATTTCCAAGGCCAGCTGCTGATCTGTCTCTTTGTCGGGACGGCATGCTTTATCGGATATTGGATTATCGGCCTGCCTTACGCGTTAATTCTCGGGATGGTGATTGCCGTCACCAATATTATTCCGTACCTCGGACCGTTTCTCGGGGCTGCGCCGGCGGTAATTATCGCGTTTATGGATTCTCCGGCTAAGGCGCTGTTTGCCGTTATTGTTGTCGTTGTCGTCCAGCAGCTTGACGGAAACCTGCTTTCTCCGCTTGTTATCGGGAAACGGCTCAATACCCACCCGCTCACCATTATTCTTCTGCTTGTCGGAGCGGGCAGTTTCGGCGGCATTCTCGCAATGATTCTGGCCGTGCCGGTTTACGCGGTCTTAAAAGCATTCGTCTTAAATATCGTCTGCCTTATCAAACTTCGTCAGCGGTCAAAGCACGAAGATAACCGCAAGCCGAAATAAAAACGGGCACAACTCCCGGCGCACCGCATAAAATGCTGTAAAGAAAAGCGGAGGTGTGGGTATGCCTGCAATTGTGGGACCGATTTATATTATGAGCTTAGCCGGAGACGCTGCGGCGAGCTTCGGTGACGTGTTTGCCATTTCTCCCAAAGCCGTTGACCACTCAGGCGCGGGGGCAGGGGCGTTTCATTCCGGAGATTTTGTCAAAGTCACTAATAAATTCAGCAAAACGCTCTTTGAAGATATCGATCTGTTTGACGAACCTGATTGGTTTAACGCGTGACAGCCTCCCTTTAGGAGGCTGTCGCTTTTTTGTAGTATAATAGAATCAGTCTTTATAAAAGGGGAATTTTTATGAAAATCAGAAAAGCGAATATTACCGTTCAGTCCGGAATGATCGGCGATGTGTATCTCCATGAAAATAAAAAAGAACAGCATACCCTCGTAGCCGTTCCGGAACTTGAATGGAGCACGATTATTTCCTATGAGGAAGAGAAAAAGGCGCTGGCACAGCGGCTTTTACAATCATTCAGCAAGCTCATTGATGAAGAGCCTGCCGGAGAGCTCGCCGGCAAGATCTCCCATTGGGTCGCTGAAATGTAACGAAACGGTTTACCGCGTCCATGCCGGGGCGATAATTGTAAAACAAACTGAGGAGGGACAGGCCGATGAGCGACAAAACAGTTGACCTTTATTTACAGCAGGGTATGTACGGCCCTCTGCAGACGAAACCGGATGAACGCCATTTATTTTTAGGCTCGCTGCGTGAAAGAGTCATCATTGCCCTGACGAAGGGGCAGGTGCTGCAAAAGAAGCCGTATGAAGAAGTGAAACAGGCGCTGAAAAACCGAAAAGACGCAGTGCTCTATATAAACGGAAGGCTGCCGTATCATGCTTATTCACCATATATGAAGCTTGCCGCACTGGACGGTGTCCGAAGCTCCGTGATCTCGGACCTTCAATTTGAAACGCCGCTCGGCCTGGTTTTTGCCGCCGATCATGCCGTGAACCTGGACGGCATTTATGTTCAGGATGACATTTTTCAGCGTTCACTCCTGAAATAAATGTCATTTTACAATGCCAATTCACTTACAGGTGGAGATAGGATATAATGGTTTTCATATGAATGGCGGGGAGGCCGGCTATGAAAAAAGCATTTATATGCATTGATTATACGAATGATTTTGCAGCAGAGAACGGAGCATTGACCTGCGGAGAACCCGCAAGGCAAATTGAAGATACGATTGTCAGTTTGACGCAAGCTTTTATAGAAAACGGTGATTACGTTGTCTTTGCGGTGGATTCACATGATGCAGACGATGACTTTCATCCCGAAACACGCCTGTTTCCTCCGCATAATATCAACGGCACGGAGGGCAAGGAGCTGTACAGAAAGCTTTCGCCTCTTTATGAGAAACATAAAAACGCAAAAAACGTAAGCTATATGGAAAAAACGAGATATTCTGCTTTTGCGGGAACGGATTTAGAGCTGAAACTGCGGGAACGGCAGATCACTGAGCTGCATCTTGCGGGCCTGTGCACCGACATCTGCGTTCTTCACACGGCGGTTGACGCCTACAACAAGGGCTTTCAGATCGTCATTCATCAAAACGCTGTGGCCAGCTTTAATCCTGAAGGGCATGAATGGGCCCTGTCCCATTTTAAGAACAGCATCGGAGCGCAAGTGGCAGAGTAAGGAAGGGGAAAATAATTTTGGTGGAGCATGGTTTTAAAGACGACAGTTTGTCTTTACATACAGATCTTTATCAAATTAATATGGCCGAAACGTACTGGAGAGACGGCATTCATGAGAAAAAAGCGATTTTTGAGCTTTTTTTCAGAAAGCTTCCCTTTGAAAACGGCTATGCGGTATTTGCGGGCTTAGAAAAAGCAATCGAATACTTGGAGAACTTCAAATTTACCGACAGCGATCTGAATTATTTAAAAACGGAATTGCACTATGATGATGATTTCATTGAGTATTTACGGGATCTTACTTTTACAGGGTCTCTTTACAGCATGAAAGAAGGAGAGCTCGTTTTTAACAACGAACCGATTATGCGGGTTGAAGCGCCCCTCATTGAAGCGCAGCTGATTGAGACGGCTCTGCTTAACATTGTGAATTACCAAACATTAATCGCGACGAAAGCGGCCCGCATTAAAGGCGTTGTCGGTGATGAAGACGCCCTTGAATTCGGCACGCGGCGCGCCCATGAAATGGATGCGGCTATGTGGGGAGCGAGAGCGGCCCTGATCGGCGGCTTCAGCGCGACGAGTAATGTAAGAGCCGGAAAGCGCTTTAATATCCCGGTATCCGGCACGCACGCCCATGCGCTCGTGCAAGCGTACCGCGATGAATATACGGCTTTTAAGAAATATGCGGAGACCCACAGAGACTGCGTGTTTCTCGTAGATACGTACGATACGATCCGTTCAGGCATGCCGAATGCGATTAAAGTCGCGAAGGAATTCGGCGACCGGATCAACTTCATCGGCATCCGCCTGGACAGCGGGGATTTGGCGTACCTGTCAAAAAAAGCGCGTGAAATGCTTGATGAAGCGGGTTTCAAAGACGCAAAGGTCATCGCTTCAAGCGACCTTGATGAGCATACGATCTTAAACCTGAAATCGCAGGGAGCGAAAATCGACACGTGGGGAATCGGCACAAAACTGATTACCGCATACGATCAGCCGGCCCTCGGCGCGGTTTACAAGCTTGTGGCCATTGAAGAGGACGGCAAACTGACCGATACCATCAAAATTTCGTCAAACCCTGAAAAAGTGACAACGCCGGGAAGAAAGAAAGTATACCGGATTATCAACAAGCTGAATCATCACTCTGAAGGGGATTATATCGCTCTTTATGACGAGCGGGTAAATGACCAGAAACGCTTAAAAATGTTCCATCCCGTTCATACATTCGTCAGTAAATTCGTCACTGATTTCTATGCGAAAGACTTGCATGAGCCGATTTTTGAAAACGGCGTTTTATGCTATGATAATCCCGAAATTACCGACATCCAGCAATATGTGCAGGAAAACCTCAAACTTCTGTGGGAGGAATACAAACGGATCAGCAAGCCGGAAGAATATCCGGTCGATTTAAGTGAAGACTGCTGGAGCAACAAGATGCAGCGGATTCATGAGATCAAAAGCAAGCTGAAACGGGAGCTTGAATAGAAGATAAAACGGCCTTTCCTTTCTCTGGAAAGGCTTTTTGTTTGTGATAATATTTTTCACATTTAGACAAATTTCGTCAAGTTATTTGATATACTTATGTTCGAAGGCCGCACCTAAGGGGGTAAATGAATGAAGGTGTTTGTTGCGAGACAGCCTATCTTCAACAGAAACGAACAGGTTGTTGCTTATGAACTTCTTTACCGGGAGAGTGAAGAGAACCGTTATTCGGCCGCGGACGGAGATAAAGCTACTACTGATCTCATTATAAACAGCTTTATCAACATCGGGATCGAAAAGCTGACAGAGGGGAAACGCTGCTTTGTGAATTTTACAGAAAGCCTGATGTTTTCAGATCTCCCTACCTCCTTTGATCCTGACCAGCTCATTATCGAAATTCTTGAAGACATACCGATCACTCCGGCACTGATCTCAAGATGCAGACAGCTGAAGAAATTAGGATATACATTAGCACTTGATGATTTTTACGCCATCAATCCGGCAAATGAAGAATTATTGGAACAGCTGATGAAATATATTGATATTTTAAAAATCGATTTCTTGCAATCCTCGCGTCTGGAACGCAAAAAAATCATTCAGGCGTACAGCTGTAAAAATCTGATTTATTTAGCGGAGAAAGTGGAGACAAGAAAAGATTATAAACAGGCAGCCATAGACGGCTTTCACCTGTTTCAAGGATATTTTTTCAGTGAACCGCGTGTCATCAGCGGAAATGATCTGACGTTTCATTTTCATTCTTACTACCAGCTTTTAAACGAATTAAACCAAGACCAGCCCAATATAGAGCGCGTAACGGAATACATAGAGCGGGACGTTACATTATCGTATCAGATTCTGCGTTTTTTAAACGGATCGCAAACAAGGCTGAAAAAAAAGATAGACAGCATCCAGCAGGCCATCATGATGCTTGGGCTGAATGAGATTAAGCGTTTGATTTACATTCTTTCATTCAGAGATTTAACGGCGAAAAGCCACTCAAGCCAAAGAGAAATCATTAAGATTTCTTTAATCAGGGCCAAGCTGTGCGAACTGCTGGCGAAAAGAACCGGAAGACCGCAGCCTTCCTCTTACATGCTGATCGGCATGTTTTCACTCATCGATACGCTTCTCCAGAGAGAGCTTGAGGACATAGTCAAAGAACTGCCTTTAATCGATGAAGTCGGACAGGCGCTGCTCGGTCATGAAAACGATTATTATATGATGCTCGGGCTCGTCAAAGCTATTGAATGCAACAACTGGGACTGTGACGAGTGGGGAAAAGAACTGGACAAAGAAGAAGCGTATGAATGTTACTTACAGGCGATCGAATGGTGCCGGCAGCTTATCGTGAATTGAGGCGTTTAAGCCGACCACCTGAGGGCGATGATGAACCGGCTTTGCTCTCTGAACAGACTGACACGGATGCCGTCGGGATTAAATGTCACATCAAAATCATTTTTGATGCCGGTCTGCTTAATGAGCCGCTTGACCGCCGCGGCGTCAGATGATTGCGCTGCGGTGAGGATACGGCTCGCAAGCTCTTGTGACGCCGACAGCCGCGCAAGGAGCAGGCGGGCATCCTCCAGCATGCCCGCAGCCTCTTTTGCGGACGCTGTCAAAATATCTGCGTGAATCGGGGGAGCAGGCGAAGGATTGCGGTATGGCGCGGCGAAAACAGGACAGCATGGATACACATAAAGCATGCGGCGGCCTCCTTCTGAGATAACATTCGTTATACATGAGTATAGGCGGCGTGATAACGAGTTATGACATGCAAAAAGACCACAATGCGGGGGTTGCGGTCTTTTCGGTGTTTGTCGGTGGTTATGCGACGCTGTTCGCCCATTCTGTTTTGAAATTGCGACGTCAGGGACTATAGTCCTTATCGATTTGTCGGAAAACCGTTAAAAAACCAGCAGAACCACCAGATTGATCTGCTTCATCCCAAACGTCTGTCTATATGGTAGTTATATAGTCCTGTTCGCTAAATGCTCTGTTCGGGACTATAGAATTACCGCGGTTTGCGGTGTCACGCAGATACTTTTACACATACTTTTCGGTGAAAAATCCCGCAAAAACGTTTACACTATTAGTAACAGATCAAATACCTAGGACTCGTTCACCATACACAATTCATTGATCTTTCAAAAAAAGGAGTGTGGAAACGGTGAAAAAGAAATTAGAAGAAGTAAAGCAATTATTATTCCGACTTGAAAATGATATCAGAGAAACAACCGACTCATTACGAAACATTAACAAAAGCATTGATCAGCTCGATAAATTCTCATATGCAATGAAAATTTCTTAAAAAGACTTGGAAACAAGTCTTTTTTTTGTGCATTTTTCATCCATTTCATGGATAAAGTATTATACGATTGTTAAAAAACGAAAAACCTGCTGTCTTTCATCACCTGCATTTAGTAAAATAGAATGGGAGGGTGAAGACAATTATTGAGCAAATGTGTTTAGATGCCGAAACGATTAAAGGGAAGATGAAGGAGATTGTAAGTGTTAACCTTTACAATTTAGATTTGATCGGGACACTTGGTTCCTTTATCGACTCTAAAGAATCCTTTTTGTTCGGCAATTTAGCTTACAATCATTACATCGCATTTAATGGAGACAACAGAGCAGAAATTGAGTTACTGGCTGCCGGAATTGAACTGTTAATTTTGTCATTTGATATATTGGATGATCATGAAGATGAGGATAATGACAGTGCTCCTTGGATGAAAATTGACCGCTCAGTATCCCTAAATGCATCAACATCTCTCTATACAATTAGTCTACAGCTCATTTGTTCCCTTCAACCGATTGCGAAATTTTCTCAGTTGCCCTTAAAGTATGCTTTAGAAGCAATGCAGGGACAACATGATGATTTAAGGAATTTGGCTGAGACAGAAGAAGAGTGCCTTGAAATGATTAAACATAAGTCTGGTTCACTTACAGCGATGGCCTGTGTACTTGGTACTTTACTTGGTAGCGGCGAGTATAACGAGACAGTGGAGAATTATTCTTACTTTTTGGGAATTATTAAGCAAATAGAGAACGATTATTATGGGTTATTTAATGAAGAACGCAGTGATATTAGAAAAAAAAGAAATAATTTAATTTATCTGTATTTAAAGCGGAAATTTAATCCGATGTCGGTAACTATTCTAAATTTAATAAACTCAAAGAAAGATTATCAAGTGCTACTTTCAGATAAAAACAAGTTTAAAAAAAAGCTTTGGGATGCTGGAGTAACTCAATACATTTCTATAATGATCAAATTATATGAAGATAAAATAACTCAAGAATTAAGTAAACTAAATATTAAAAATAAGTTATCTATTATAAAACATTGAATGAGGGTACTATTATGAACCAAGACATCGTTAATTTTTTAATGAAAAATCCAGAAGTACTGGAAAAATTAAAAAGGGGAGAAGCAAGCTTACTGAGTATCCCAAATTCACTTATTCCGGCAGTTATTGAAATTTTTAATAATAAAATCAAATTAGGGAATGATGATCCTGCTTGGCGTACATAAAAAACAAGAGGGCCGCAGCCGTTTAAAACTGTTGATTAGATTTTTTTCGTTTGCTTTATTATTGTTCAGTATTTTCTACTTTATTCTTATCTTTTATTATACGTAAAATGGAGTAATAATCGGCACAAAAGTAGTGAAAACTTCCAACCAAGAATTGAAGGTCGTAGATATGACTAGGTCTTCATTTGGAAGATTCGTAGGATTGGAAATTGGAGATAAAATTGTTGAAATAGATGGGGAAAAACCTAGAGAAGAAAATAAATATGGACCATATTTGGCAAAAATTAAACAATTGAAAGTAGTAAGAGACGGTCATTTAGTTGAACTTAAAAATTTTGAATTCATTTATTTAGACAGTCCATACAGCTTCTTTACCTACATTGTGCCATGTATCTTTTTTATGCTCAGCTTAATATGTGTTTTTTACATTTTTAAGGTTAACTTAAAGAAAGATACCATATCCGCTTATATACTTATCTGTTTTTTGTTGTGTGTATCCCTTGCATATTTAAGTGCAGGGGGAGTAACAAGAGGTTATCCTATAAATAGGTACCTCAATCTCTTATCTTTTTTAGCAGTGCCTGTTTTATATCTTAATTTTTTGTATCAATATTTTAAAGAACTTAAAGTGAAATTTTCTAAAGGTATTTTCATTCTAATATTATATACGCTTCCTTTAATAAACATCATTTGTGAACTATTTGAAAAATATATAAATTATAATGTAATCACAAACCTAAACCTTTTAACTTTTTTATTTGAAATGATGGTAGTGTATGTATGTCTTATAATGTATCAAATAAAACACAGAAAAAAAGACTTCTCTTATTTATTAAAAGTATTATTGGTGTCTAATACCATTGCTTTCTTACCTTTTACTTTATTATATATTGTTCCGTTGGTCTTGTTTGGACAATATGTATATAGTGCTGTGGTTACCGCGCCTTTTCTTCTGCTTATACCTTTAGCATTGGTATATCAATTTGTTGTCAATAAGATTTATAACATTGATTTCTTATTAGGCCGGCTTCGGTACTATTGTTTATTAGCTGTAATTCCGACTACAGGAATTGTGTGGGTTTTTGTTGCATTTATTAACAACAAAGATGAAAATTTTAACACTTTTCAAATCACACTATTTGTATTTTTAATTATGCTTGCAGTTTTTTACTTTAAAGAAGTCCTAGACTATAAGTTTCGTTTGAAACGCTTTTCAGAAAAATATAATTACCAAGACAGCGTATTTAAATACACACAACTGATCAAAAGTGTGTCAGTTTTAAACCAAGTATTTATACATCTCAAAGCTACGATCTTAGATGTTTTGCCTGTTAGCAAAGCTTATATTTTTGAAATTAGTTCTGACGGAGAAATTGTGTATTTTGATAAACAAAGTACAGAGCCAAATTGGTATCCTTATAAGGACAAATTTGAAAAGGTCACATCGGAAATCGGCAAAATCATTGAAATCAATCAAGGGTTTCTTATGAAAATAGGTGAGCGAGGAACAAGTTCTTATGTGTTACTTTGTTTATCAAGCATAAATACACCAAGACTTACAATGGACGAGACCTCATGGCTGAAGACATTATCTTTCTACACTAGTGTTTCAATGGAAAACGTTGTACAGATTGAAGAACTCATGGACCACTTGCAAAATTTAAAACAAGAAGGCTCAAACCCTGTCTGGCTCAAAAAGCTGATGTTTACGATTGAGGAAAAGCAGCGGTCGGATTTGGCGCGTGATCTGCATGATTCGGTGCTGCAGGATTTGATTTCTTTGAAACGCCAGTGTGAGCTGTTTCTGGCCGATTTTAAGAAAGAAGAGCCTTGTCACATAGAGGTGCAGGACAAGCTTCATCAGATGAATGAGCAGATGTCGGATGTGATTTTGATGACCCGGGAGACGTGCCATGAGCTTCGGCCTCAGCTGCTGTATGATTTGGGTCTGGTGAAGGCGGTATCCAAGCTTGCCGCTCAGCAGCAGGAGCGTGCACCGTTTCATATCCGTCTGAATACGGGACGATTTACGGCGGCGCTGGATTTGGATACGCAGCTGAATTTGTACCGCATCATTCAGGAATTTCTTTCGAATGCAATGAAGCATTCACAGGCGAATGAGGTGCTGATTATGCTGATCAGCATTCAAAATAAAGTGATTCTGCATTATGAAGATGACGGGGTCGGATGCAATCAGGAAGAAGGCGGCGGACAGGCGATGAGTATGGGGCTTTCGGGTATTAAGGAGCGCGTCCGGGCGCTTGACGGCCGGATGAAAATCGACACAAGTGAAGGAAATGGTTTTAAAGCGGATATTGAAATGGAATTGTAACCAATTTATCACCAAATCGACTTGGCAGAAGCCAAGTCTTTTTAATAAAATGGAAATGAATGAGTAAAAGGGAGGAAACCATGAAAAAGATACTAGTGATTGATGATCATCCGGCTGTCATGGAGGGCACCAAGACGATTCTGGAAACGGACACGAATCTTTCTGTCGATTGCCTTAGTCCCGATGCCAGTGAACAATTCGTTCTTCGGCATGATTTTTCAGCTTACGATCTCATATTAATGGATTTAAATCTGGGTGATGACCTCAGCGGCATAGAGCTTTCCAAGAAAATCTTAAAAGAGAATCCTCTCTGCAAAATCATTGTCTACACAGGCTATGAGGTTGAAGATTATTTTGAAGAATCCATCCGCGCGGGCCTGCACGGCGCCATCAGCAAAACTGAATCTAAAGAGAAAATCATGCAATACATATATCACGTGCTTAACGGACAGATTTTAGTTGATTTCTCCTATTTCAAACAGCTGTTGACCCAGCAAAAAACAAAAACGTCTTCTTCCCCTCAAAGTGAGCAGGATCGGTTAACACCGAGAGAGCGCCATATTCTCCAAGAGGTCGAAAAAGGTTTGACCAATCAGGAAATCGCCGATGCGCTTCACTTAAGCAAGCGGTCGATTGAATACAGCCTGACATCCATTTTTAACAAGCTGAATGTCGGCTCCCGCACTGAAGCGGTGCTGATCGCCAAGTCAGATAATGTACTATAACCCTTGAAAGGAGAATGACCTATGAATCTGAACAATACATTGCTCGGCGCACTCGGCATTGAAATCACTGAAAACACGGCGGGAAGATGCGTCGCGGTTATGCCGGTGGATAAGAGGACGGTGCAGCCTTTCGGATATCTGCACGGAGGCGCGTCAGCAGCGCTGGCGGAGACCGCAGCCAGTGTCGGGGCCCATCATTTTATCGATCAGTCGTCACAGGCGTGTGTCGGACTTGAGATTAACGCCAATCATTTAAAATCCGTGAAAGAGGGCGGTACGGTCACGGCGATTGCGGAACCCATTCATACAGGCAGAACAACCATTGTTTACGAGATTAAAATTTTTGATGAAAGAGAAAGGCTGATCTGTGTTTCCCGCTGCACGCTGGCTGTTATAACAAAATAAACAAACAGCCGGAACCCTGAATCGTCCGGCTGTTTGTTTTTACAAATATGAATCTTTTTTTCGTTTGATCACAAAGTTTCTGATCCCTCTATAATCATCCTGAACGCTTCTTTTATCAAGCGCCGCTCCTGAATTGTACGCGGCCCTGCAGATGAGGTGCGCCCCGACCGGAGCCGTCAGCAGGATAAAAATAATCCCGAGCAGTATTTTTACAGAAATTTCTCCGGTCAGCATCCACAAGTAACCCAAAACGCCGAGCAATATCAAATTAACGCCGAGTGTCGAGCCTTTTGAAGAGGCGTGGGCGCGTGTATACACATCAGGAAGCCTGAGTGTGCCGAAAGACGCGACCAGACAGATCAGCGATCCCATCAGAATAAAAACGGCGACGGCCCATTTAACGATTTCGATCATTTTCGATAATCTCTCCTTTCTCCAAAAACTTAGCGAAGGCAATCGTACCGATAAATGATAAAATGCCGAGCAGCAGAATGATGTCCAAAAAGGCCGTTGTTTTTATGAGAATGGATACAAGCGCGGTCATGGCAATCAGATTAATGCCGATCCCATCAAGCGCGACGACCCGGTCCGGTATCGTAGGCCCTTTAATAACACGAATGACGTACAGAAGAGTCGAGACCGCCATAATGCCGAGCGATAATTGCAGAATAAACGTAAACATCAGCGGCTCACCTCCTGAATGGCTTTCTCAAAAGAGACACGGATGTCATGAATCGCTTTCTCCGCATCTTCAATGTCCATGGCGTGTATATAGAGAATCGACCGATCATCGGAGATATCCATCACAAGCGTACCCGGTGTTAAAGTGATTAACAGCGAGAGCAGCGTGATCTCCCAATCCTCCGTCAATTCCGTCTTAAACGCGAAAATACCCGGGCGGATGTTCATTTTCGGAGACATAATAGTTTTCAGCACGCTGACATTGGCCAGATATAATTCTTTTATAAAGATCAGCATCAGTTTGATGACTGAGCATATTTTCCAAATATAAAACGGCTGCGAGAAGAAGCGCCGGAAAAAAAACAGCGCCGCCAAGCCCGCGATAAATCCGGTAATAAATCCCGCCGCGCTGAGGCTGTTAGTGAGAAACATCCAGCAAACAGCGAGAAACACATTTAATAATAGTTGAAAAGCCATGCCATCTACTCCTTCAAAACAGCTTCAATGTATTTTTCCGGATTCAGCAGATTCTCAGCCGTCTGATTGACATACGGTGAAACCCATTCGGTTCCGAGTCCGAACAGAAGCGACAATAGGAGAAAAGCGGCTGCCGGATAAAGAAGTCCTTTTGCGGACCGTCTTGCCGCGCCCGGGATTTCTTTTTCTTCCCCCCAAAAAGCCGTCGTAAAAACCTTCAGCACGGAATACAGTACAAGCAGGCTTGACAGCAGAATCAATACGGAAAACAATGTTTCCCCCTTATCGAAACCGCCTTCCGCGATCTTCAGCTTGCCCACAAATCCGCTGAACGGCGGGATGCCGGCCAGAGATATGGCGGAGATAAAGAACATCCAGCCTAAAACCGGATAACGGGTGATCAGTCCGCCCATTTTATGCAGACTGGCAGTGCCTGTCAACGAGATAAGCGTGCCCGCCAGCATAAACAGCGCTCCTTTAATCAGCATATCGTGAATCAAGTAATAAACCGCTCCTTGAATGGAGGCCGGCGTGTTCATGGCAATGCCGAACAAAATCACGCCGACGGCTGTAATAATATTGTAGATGACGATTTTCATGACATCCGAAAAGGCGATAGATCCGATTACGCCGAATAACACCGTCAGCATCGCAAGCCACATCATTAATTGGTGGGTAAAACCTGTATCGTGAATAAAAATCAGGGTGAATACTCTCAAAATGGCATACAGGCCGACTTTCGTCAAAAGAGATCCGAATAAGGCCGAAATTGCAGCCGGCGGGGCGTAATAAGAGCCCGGCATCCAGAAATACAGCGGGAATATCCCGCCCTTTAAACCGAAAACGACGATAAACAGGACGCCGATGACGGTTATCAGCCCGGTCTGGCCTGATTCGCTTATTTTTACGCTCAGATCAGCCATATTCAGCGTGCCCGTCACCGCATATAAGTAACCGACACCGATGACAAAAAACGCGGATGACACAATGTTAAACACGATATACTTCAATGATTCTCTTAATTGAATTTTCGTTCCGCCAAGCACGATCAGCATGTAAGACGCGATCAGCAGTAACTCAAAAAAGACGTACATGTTGAACAGATCACCCGTCAAAAACGCTCCGCTTACACCGGCCAGAAGAAACTGCACCCCTGAATAATAGAAAGCGCGCTCCCGTTTTTCTCCGATGGAGCGGAAGGAGTACAAAATGACGAGTAATCCGATGACCGCGGTTGTCAAAACAAGCAGTGCGGCGAGCTGATCTGCGGCGAGCACAATGCCGTACGGCGCTTTCCAGCCGCCGAGCGTCAGCGTCTGAATCCCGTGTGTAAATACCGTCTGTACGAGAATCGCGCTGATGACGATGGAGACAGCGGAAGCGGCAGTGCTGAATATCCGCATCAGCATAATGTGCCTGTTCATAAAAATCAGCAGCACTGCGGCAAGCAGCGGCACCAGGATAGGCAATATCACAAAGTTATTCATGTTGATCATTTCCCCTCATTCGATCCATATCGTCCGATTTCAGTTCCTGATAGGCGCGAAACGCCATCACAAGCAGGAAGGACGTGACGCCGAACGAAATAACAATCGCCGTCAGTATGAGTGCCTGCGGCAGCGGATCGACAAACAATGTGCTTTTCCCGCCCAGTATGGGAGGGGCGCCTTTTTTCAGTCCGCCCATGGTCAGAAGCAGCAAATGGACGCCGTGGCTTAAAAGCGCGGTGCCGATAATCACGCGCAGCAGACTTTTAGAAAGCAGCAGGTAGGTTGCCGCCATAAACAAAATACCGGCAATGACAGACATTAAGATTTCCACTATTCTTCCTCTCCAATCGTTTGAATAATGGTCATCGTAACGCCGACAACAACGAGATACACACCTAAATCAAACAAAGTGGCCGTCGCAAGCTCCGTATTCCCAAGCACCGGGAGATGAAAATGGCCGAATGTATGGGTGAGAAAGGGCGCCCCGAATAAGAACGAACCTGCACCCGTCGCAATTGCGATAAGCAGACCCGCGCCCGCTACATAAATAAAATTGACGGGCAAAATCGATTTAACGGTTTTTAAATCAAAGGCCAAAAGCAAAAGCACGATGGCCGAAGACGTAATCAGCCCGCCGACAAATCCTCCGCCGGGAGCGTTATGTCCCGCTAAAAATAAATAGAAAGAGAAAAGCAGAATGATAAAAGATACAAGCTTCGTTGCCGTCTGAAGGATGATGTCGTTTGTTTTTTGCTGTCTCAACGCTCTTCTCCCTCCTCTTTTACTTTCGTTCTGATCATGCTGTAAATGCCGAGTGCGGCAATCGACAGCACTGTGATTTCAAACATCGTATCAAATCCCCTGAAATCAACAAGGATGACGTTGACGATATTGTTGCCTCCCCCGAGCTTATGGCTGTACGCGGTGAAAAAGGAGGCGATGCTGTCTTTTGTTTTTTCGCTGGAAGACGCGATCCCGAGCATTGTCACGATGACGCCGACACCGAGAGAAATGATAAAATTCGTCATCCGGAATGTTCTTGTCTTCTTTTTCCGCCGCATTTTCGGCAGATGATAAAAACAAAGAAGAAACAAGGCGACGGATATCGTCTCAATGACAAGCTGTGTGAGTGCCAGATCGGGCGCTCTGAAAATCACGAAAAACAGCGCGAGCGTGTACCCGACAACACCGAGTGAGATAATGGCCGTCAGCCGTGATTTGGCGAACACAGTCGCCGCCGTCGCGCTCACCATAACGAGGGAGAGCACGATTTCATACAGGCCGATTTCAGCCATTCCTTTCGTTGTCACGGAAAAGCCGTCTTTCATCACAAACGCCGTTCCGATGAGAATGATAAACGCCGCAAAAGTATACAGCAGATAATCCCGCAAGAATCCGGTCATATAAGATGACGTCAGCTGATAAGATCTTTTTTCCATATTGCCCGTCACCGCATCGTAAAGCCGGTTCAATGACAGTTTTTTCGGAAACAGACCGTACAGCCGCTCCCATTTAGACAGCGTCACGTAACCGATTGTGCCGACAATGATAATCCCGAGAGTCATCATCAACTCAGCCGTCACCCCGTGCCACTGGGAAATATGGACGTGGAATGTATCTCCGCCGGTTAACAGAGCCGGATAAATGGAATTCATCGCCGGTTCAATCAGGCTGTAGGACAAAACGTTCGGTGCGAAAAACAGACTGACGGCGCAAGCGGCAAGAATTACCGGCGAAATCAGCATGCCGAGCGGAGCTTCATGCGGCGTCTTCTCAAGCTGATCAGGTTTGCGCGCGCCTCTGAACGTTCTGAAAAACAGCTTCATGCTGTAGATAAAAGTGAAGACACTGCCGATCCATGCGAGAACGGGGAACAGCACGCCCCACGTATCAAGATTGAAAATATCTGCATGAGCAATCCGCAGCATGCTTGTAAAGAACATTTCTTTACTTAAAAAGCCGTTAAAAGGAGGGAGGCCCGCCATGGAAAACGTTCCGATCAATGAAACGGTGAACGTTATCGGCATGAGCGCCATCAGTCCGCCGAGCCTGCGGATATCCCGCGTTCCCGTTTCATGGTCGATAATGCCGACGGCCATAAATAAACTTCCTTTAAAAGTAGCATGGTTTATTAAGTGAAACACAGCCGCGGTCACAGCCGCCGTAAAATACTCTGAATGCTGATAATGAAGCGCGGCGGCTCCTGCGCCGAGCATAGATACAATCATACCGAGCTGGCTGACTGTGGAAAAAGCCAGAATCGCTTTTAAATCAGTTTGTCTGACCGCATTGAAGGAAGCCCATACCATCGTGATGAGACCGACTGAGGCAACCGTCCAAAACCAGACGGGTGAAAATGCAAAAATCGGACTGAATCTGGCAATCAGATAAATGCCTGCTTTCACCATTGTAGCCGAGTGCAGATAGGCGCTGACAGGAGTCGGCGCCTCCATGGCATCAGGCAGCCAGATGTAAAACGGAAACTGCGCTGATTTCGTAAAGGCTCCCAGTAACAGGAGAATCATTGCCGGAATAAAGAACGGATGGCCGGCAATAATATGCACCTGATTGACCATTTCTCTGATACTGAATGAGTCTGTCATCAGATACAGCAGGATAAAGCCGCCGAGCATACACAGTCCGCCGCCGACGGTAATCAATAGTGATTTTTCCGCCCCGTAGCGTGATTTCTTCCGCTTATACCAATACCCGATTAATAAGAAGGATGACAGGCTTGTCAGCTCCCAGAACATATAAAGCACAATGACATTATCGACGAGCACAACGCCGAGCATCGCGCCCATAAACATCAGCAGATACACATAAAAGGGGCCGAGCTTTTCTTTGTCCTTCGATAAGTAAAAAATGCTGTAAAGAGTCACCAAAGAGCCGATTCCCGTAATCAATAAAGCGAATAACAGCCCGAGTCCGTCAATATAAACGGTGTAGTTAATGCCGAGGGACGGAATCCATTCGGCCGCATACCGGACGGTCTCTCCGGCCATTGTAATAGGGAGCTTGCTGATAAAGTAAACAAACAGCACAACGGGCAATATCAGCACAAACCAGCCTGTATGGACCCGTTTTACCCGTTTATAGAGAAAGGGAACGATAAATGCAAATAAAAAAGGCGCCAAAATCGCGAAATGTAACAGCTGCAACAGAAGACCTCCTTTGCTTGTTTTTCATCAAGCAACTGCTTTATGTAAGAGTGAACCAATCAATTCACGGTCATAGGACCCAGTACAAATTATATCGCACTTTTTTTTACCCTGCTACGGCATAATGTATTCCTCTCTGTATTTTTGTGGTCTTTTGAACTCAAAATAAATTTATCAAATATCCTGATCTTTGTATATACTTTTATCTTTCAGATCAAGCTTTAAAAAAGGAGCTGGTCAGATGAAGAGAAAGGCGGCGGCCTGTATTGGAATATTTTGCTCTATTATCGCAGGAACATTCATAGCGGACGATTTTTGCAAAGGACGGCAGCAGACGGAGGCAGATGAATGGGAGAGTTTTTTTCTCGGTGCGGAATACGCACACGGCAAGCTGAGTGCGGCTGAATCAATACAAACGCCGTTTCAGCCGCGTGAGTATATAAGAATCGTCTATAAATGAAAAGAGTTCCGGCACCAGGGCGCGGAACTCTTTTTTTTTGTGATGATCAGCGTTTTCCTTTAATGTAAGGGATGCCGTTGGCTTTAGGCGCATCCGCACGGCCGATGAAGCCGGCAAGCGCGAGAATGGTCAGAATGTAAGGGGCCATCAGCATGTATACATTCGGAATGTCTTTGAACAGGGGCAAAAGCGAGCCGATAATGCTTAAACTTTGCGCAAATCCGAAGAACAGCGCCGCCCCTAGCGCGCCGATCGGATGCCATTTGCCGAAAACAAGAGCGGCAAGAGCGATAAAGCCTTGCCCGGAAATGGTGGAGTGCGTGAAATCAAGCGCGATCGTGGAAGCATATACACCGCCGCCGAGCCCGCCGAACAGCCCGCTGATCATGACGCCGATATAGCGCATGCCGAACACGTTGATTCCCATCGTATCGGCCGCCATCGGGTGTTCGCCGACAGAACGGATACGGAGGCCGAACGGCGTTTTGAATAAAATAAACCAGGAAACAAAGGCCAGTACGATAGCTAAAATCGACGTATAATATACGTCAGAAAAGAAAATCTTTCCTAAAACCGGAATATCGCTTAACCCGGGGATGTTCGTTTTGTAAAAGGGCTCGGGAATTTTATCAGTCTGAGCTTTTCCGTAAATCAGCTTGACGATAAACAGCGTCGCTCCTAACGCGAGCATATTGATCGCCACACCGGTTACCGTCTGGTCGGCGCGGAAAGAAACCGCAGCAGCCGCGTGAATCAGCGAGAACAGCCCGCCCGCAATCATGGCGGCAGCCAAGGCGAGCCACGGAGCAGCGGCACCGAGCTCGCGTCCGAAAAATAAGTTGAACATGACGTTTGTAAAGGCGCCGATAATCATCAGTCCTTCAAGCCCGATATTGACAACTCCTGATCTTTCGGAGAACACGCCGCCGAGAGCGGTTAAAATAAGCGGAGCCGCATATACGAGTGTTGCCGGGACAATAATGGATAAAATCTGCAGGAAGTCCACTTACTTCGCCCCCTTATTTTTCAATTTATCAAGGATGAGCCGGATGGCGTAGCTTGATGCCACAAATAAAATAATAATGGCGATGACGATGTCAACGACTTCAGAAGGCACGCCGGATTCAATCGGCATATTTAAGGCGCCGACTTTAAGGCCGCCGAGAAGACATGCCGCAAGAACCACGCCGATTGCCGTGCTGCCGCCGAGAAGCGCAACCGCGATGCCGTCGAACCCGACTCCGGTAAACGCGCCTTTAACCGCCGCATATTGAAAGGTTCCGAGTCCTTCCATAGCGCCGGCCAGCCCCGCGAATGCACCGGAAATCATCATGGCGTACATCATATTTTTTCTGACGCTCATTCCGGCGTATTGTGCGGCGTGCTGGTTAAAGCCTACAGCCCGGAATTCGAATCCGCTTTTTGTTTTATGAATGATAAACCACATGAAGACAGCCATGAAGAGAGCGATCAGAATGCCCCAGTGAAGGCGGGAGTAATCTGTCAGCTGCTCTAAAAACGGCGAGCGGAGCGACGCGCTTTCATGAATTTTGCCTGTTTTGTCCCGGTGATCGGTCATGACATCGGAAATGAGATAATTGGTTAAATGAAGAGCGATATAGTTCATCATGATCGTGACAATCACTTCATGGACAAAAAAACGGGCTTTTAAAAATCCGGGAATCAGCCCCCAAATGCCTCCCGCGGCGGCAGCCGCCAATAACGCAAGCGGAAGGTGGATGTAAGCGGGGGCGTCAAAGGAAGTACCGACCCAAACCGCGGCGGTCCAGCCGACAAGGAGCTGTCCTTCAACACCGATATTGAACAGGCCGGTCCGAAATGCGAACGCCACAGCCAATCCGGACAAAATATAAGGCGTAATCTGCCGGATTGTTTCCCCGATGTAATACACCTCGCCGAAAATGCCGTTCCAAAGAGCCGAATACCCGCTTGCCACATTGTAGCCGCTGGCGAGCATGATGACCGCGCCCGTAGCCAAACCAAGGATGATCGCAATCAGCGGCACAGCCAGATGAGAAAGTCGATTAATCATGTATTTTCCCTGCCTCCATTTGCTTACTTCCCGCCATTAAAAGTCCGAGCTCTTGCTCATTTGTTTCAAGCGGATTGACGTTTGCGATGATGCTGCCTTCAAAGATGACGGCGATGCGATCGCTGAGATTCATGATTTCATCAAGCTCAAAAGACAATAGCAGCACCGCTTTACCGGCGTCACGCTGCTCAATGAGCTTTTTATGGACGAATTCAATCGCGCCGACATCGAGTCCCCGCGTCGGCTGGGCCGCAATTAAAAGATCCGGATTTCTGTCCACTTCCCGCCCGATTATGGCCTTTTGCTGATTTCCTCCCGACAGCGCGCGCGCAGGCGTATATTCATCAGGCGTTCTGACGTCGTATTCTTCAATCAGGCTTCGCGCTTTGTCATAAATCGCGTGTTTATTTAATATGCCGAAAGAAGAGTAGGGCTTTTGATAATAACTTTGCAGCACGATATTTTCTCCGATCGGAAAATCAAGGACGAGCCCGTGTTTATGTCTGTCCTGCGGTATATGCCCGATTCCGGCTTCAGTAATTTTCCGCGGGGGCATGTTTTGCAGCTGTCTGCCGTTTAACGTGATGGTGCCGGCATGTGTTTTTCTGAGACCTGTAATAGCCTCAATTAATTCAGACTGGCCGTTTCCGTCAACGCCCGCAATGCCGACGATTTCACCGGCTCTGACAGAGAGGGAGAGCTGTTTGACCGCCTCAACTCCGCGCGCGTCTTTAACCGTTACATCAGAAAGCGAAAGCACTTCTTGTTTCGGATCAGCCGGTTGTTTATCCGTTTTGAATGAAACTTCGCGCCCGACCATAAGGCTTGCCAGTTCATCTTGATCCGTCTGTGCGACATCGAGTGTTGTAATGCCTTTTCCTTTCCGGATGATGGTGACACGGTCGCAGACTTCCATAATTTCTTTTAATTTGTGGGTGATGAGGATAATTGATTTTCCTTCATTGACCAGGTTTTTCATAATCTGAATCAGTTCTTGAATTTCGTGCGGGGTCAGCACCGCGGTCGGTTCATCAAAAATGAGAATGTCGGCACCTCTGTAGAGGGTCTTTAATATTTCCGCCCGCTGCTGCATGCCGACAGAAATATCGGCAACTTTGGCTTCGGGATCAATCTGCAGGCCGTAACGGCCGGAAATATCGCGCACGTCCCGGGCGGCGCGCTGTCTGTCAATCCGGCCCAATGTTTTCGGCTCTTTTCCGAGAATAATATTTTCTGAGACGGTAAAGGTATCCACAAGCATAAAATGCTGGTGCACCATCCCGATGCCGAGATCATTGGCTTTGTTCGGGCTGTTGATGTGAACGCGTTCACCCCGCACCCGGATCTCGCCTTTTTCCGGCTGATACAGGCCGAATAAAACGTTCATGAGTGTCGATTTTCCCGCGCCGTTTTCACCGAGCAGGGCGTGTATTTCGCCTTTTTTCACTTGAAGCGTGACGTCATCATTGGCGACGATTCCGGGAAATTCCTTGCGTATATTAAGCATTTCAATGATATAATCCACCGATTTGACGCTCCTTTTTAGAGATGCTTTGATGAAAAAGAGCTTGGCAAAAGAAAAGCTGCAAAAGATGCAGCTTTTCCTTCACCGCTCTTTTCAAAAAAGAGAGGGGATAAGCACGAAAGTCTCCTTATCCCCTGATTCTTACTCAGCCTTGAAGGATTTCAATTCTTTTTCAGTTGAAGGGATCTTGAGTCCGTCCGCGATTTTCTTCTTCCAATCGTCTGTTGCTTTGATGACATCGTCAGAAAGGTTTTCCTTGTGATCCGAGATGCCGACTGCATCTTGCGCCAATCCGTATGTTAATGTTTTGCCGCCCGGGAATTTTCCGTCACTTGCTTTTTTCGTTAAGTCCTTCACGGCTGTATCCACTTTTTTGACCATTGATGTAAGTGTGACATTGTCTTTTGTGCCTTCGACTTGACCTTCTGCGTACTGGTCTTTATCAACACCGATGACCCATACGTTCCGCTTCGGATCTTCTTTTTTAAGATTTTTGGCTTCAGTGAAGACGCCCGTTCCCGTTGCGCCGGCCGCGTGATAAATGACGTCAACGCCGGATTTGTACATGCTTTCAGCCGTCGCCTTGCCGACATCGGCTTTGTCAAATCCGCCCGCATATTTCACTTCGACGACCGCTTTCGGATTTGCGGCTTGTACACCGGCGCGGAAGCCGATTTCGAATTTTTTGATCAATTCAGACTCCATTCCGCCCACGAATCCGACTTTTCCCGTTTTGCTCGATAACGCAGCGGCCGCTCCCACGAGGAATGAACCTTCCTGCTCTTTAAATGTAAGGCTCGCCACGTTGTCTTTTTTGACAACGGCGTCAATAATCGCAAAATTCGTGTCTTTGCGCTGATCGGCGATTTCGCTGATGGAATCCTGCATCAAATACCCAACTCCGTATATCAGGTCAAAGTGTTCACGCGCTAATTTATTTAAGTTCGTTGTATAATCCGCATCTGATTTTGATTGAAGATAGTCAAAACCGCTTTTGCCTTTCGTAAGCCCGTTGTCCTTTCCGAATGCCTGGATGCCTTCCCAGGCGGACTGGTTGAATGATTTGTCATCGACGCCGCCGATATCTGTGACCATGCCGACGGTAAAGTTTTTGCTTCCGGAGCCGTTTGCTTTGTCACTTGAACCGCATGCGCTTAATATGGTTCCGGCAGCCGCGATGAGCGCCATCGCCATTCCGATTTTGCGTTTTTTCAAAGATATAACCCCCCTGTAAAATATGGCTGATGCCGTTCCTTTCAGACTCGAGTCACCGTCCCGGATACAGAATCGAAAAAACTTTCTGATAATAATGATGAGACGATCTCTCTTTTTCCCGCCTAAGCGGCTGTCTCTTCCGAATTGGGACTTATGGCTTACCTGAAAAGATCAGCTAACCAATCATAATTTATCATTTTACCCGCCATAAATAAATAGAAATTTGCTTATTTTTAAAAAATATCAATTTTATGAACCGCTTTCCTCATCTGGATAAATCATAGGAGGATCCGCCGGGTCATTATTCTTATATAGCATATAAAAAAGGAACCGCAAGCCTTTTGTCACGGGGAATGGCAGTAAAAAAGCACCGTTCACGGCGGAACGGCGCTTTTTGACATTATAAATATTGTTTTATGCTGCTGACATTGCCGGTGTTGATATGGTATTGAAAGACCGGTCTGCCGATCGTGCCGTACGCCATCTCTACGTTCAGCACTTGAGTATCCTCCAAAAATTTAAGGTATTTCCGGATGGAGACTTGCGAGATTTCAGTATGCTTGGCGAGATCTTCAGTGGTAAAAGAGCTGTCTCCGAAAGATTCGATGCTTGCCCAGATGAGTTTAAGCGTGCTTTTTGTCAGGCCCTTCGGAAGGTGAACTTTTTCAGCCGCTTCTTTCTTTTGAAAAAGCTCCGCATCCAATTCTTTCTGTGTCATGCTTCTGTGTGATTGATAAACCTTCTGCTTGCGTCTGTAGTCGGAAAGGGCGGTTTGAAAGCGGTCAAACTCAAATGGTTTGATTAAATAATCGACGGCGCCGTACCGAAGCGTTTTTTTGATGACATCCAGCTCGCTTGCGGCTGAAATGACGATGACATCGACCGATTCATTTTGTTTGCGGATTTCCGTTAAAAGCTCAAGCCCGTTTTTTCCCGGCATGTAAATGTCAAGAAGGACGAGGTCGATATGATGCTCGCTTAACACGTGCAGCGCGCTTTGAAAGGATGAAGCGATCCCTTTCAGCTGAAAGCCTTCAATCTGGCTGAGATAGCGTTTATTTAATTCACCCACCATGGGGTCGTCTTCAACTATGAGTACATTAATCATCATTTTCCTCCTTCGGTTCATACGGAATGCGAAGACTGAAAGTCGTTCCTTCATTCTTTTCACTTGTCACAATCATGTGGCCTTTTAAATTTTCTGTTGCCTGCTGGGTAAAATAGAGGCCGAATCCCCGGTTTGTTCCTTTCGTGGAATACCCCTGTTCAAAAATGCGGGTTTGGTCTTCGGCAGACATTCCGGCCCCGGTGTCCGTAATTTCTATATTAAGCTGGCGATCCTGAAACCGCATCGAACACGTGATGTTTTTCTTCGGCATTTGCGCCACCGCGTCAAGCGCGTTGTTTAACAGATTTCCGATAATCGTAATGAGCTCATGGATGACGGCAGGATCCGCCGCATTCGGAATCAGGCTGCCAAGCTGAATGTCCAGATCAGCGCCCTGTTCGCGTATGTAGCTTTGTTTTCCTAAAAGAAACCCTGCGAGAACCGGGCTTTTAACATCGCTTATAATTTCGCTTGTTTCCGTCTTTTGCTGAATAGCGATATCTTTAATATAAGTGCCGAGGTCATCGTATTCTTTTAACTGTACAAGTCCTAAAATGACATGGAGCTTATTCATGAATTCATGAGACTGTGCTCTTAACGCGTTTGCATACATTTTAACACCGGACAGCTGTTCTGCTAAATGTTTGACCTCCGTTTTGTCCCTGAAAGTCGCGATTGCTCCGACGGTTTGTCCCTTCAGATGAATCGGAACCTCATTAAAGACCAGCTCTAGGCCGTTAATGCGGATATCCCTGTCCTGAAGCGGTTTTTTCGTTTCAATCACTTGCTTCAGCCGGCTTTTCGGAAGAATATCGTTCACATCTTGATCGACCGGATTAGTCGGAATACCCATTTTAATAAAAAGGCGTTTCGCTTCCGCATTGGCAAGCTTAATTTTTCCCCCCGCGTCAACCGCCAGGATGCCCTCCTTTGTGGATTCGAGCATGGCGCTCCGCTCTTCCAGCAGGGTGGCGATTTCATAAGGCTCAAGACCGTACATGATGTTTTTGACGGTGCGGGCGACAATCACAGCTCCTATGACGCCGACAAAAATACTTACGCAGATAATGAAATAAAGCGGTCTCAAACTGTGGCTCACGACATCCTGTATTTTGTTCAGCGAAATTCCGACTGAAACGACGCCCAATTGTTTTTTATCTTTTCCATAGATCGGAACGAAGGCTCTCATGGATTTCCCGAGCGTTCCCGCTGATGTGCTCGTTTTGATATGGCCGTGCATCGCCGGCTGCTCGTCTCCGCCGGTGAATTTCTTCCCGATTTTATTTGCGTCGGGGTGGGTGAGGCGGATGCTGTTCATATCCATAACCACGACAAATTCGGTTCCTGTCGTGTGCTGGACGTCCAATGTATAATCCTGGAGCTCTTTCAGCCCTTTTCTTGTTTGCAATGCCTGTGCGACACCCGGTGTTTCCGCGACCAGTTTTGCGGTGCGCAGCGCGGTTGTCCGTTCTTCTTCTTTCACGCGGTCTGCGGTCTGGACGCTGATGGTGAAAAAAGTGATACAAAGTGCGATCAGAACGACAATACAGACGAATATCGTTAATCGGGTTTGCAATTTTAATGTTTTTTTCATAACAGCCTTCCTTACGTTTATCATTCCCGCGTTCTACTTTACTCCGAAAAAGCCGGTTTGTGAAGATCGGGCTCATATTTCGTAAAAGTGAGGAAAAATGGAATTTTTTATCTTGTCAATGTGTTTTAAGTCCTCCATAATAAGTGAGGTAGATTACAGAAAGGGACTTATTATATGAAAAATACTTATTGGACGGGTTATTTTCCGCTCGTTGCGATTCTGCTTTTTAGTTCGTCATTATCCATATCTACCTCGCTTTATGCCATGAAGATGCTTCAGTCGCTCGGCATGTATCAGGGGATGCTGGATTATTTCTCCGAGAAAGGGATCAGACTGGCGCTTTTTGCAGCGTTCGCCCTTGTGTATTTTATGCTTTTTTCGGCTTTAAAGCTGATTGCAAACACAGTGACAGAGCTGTCTCTTTTGTTTTTCACAAATGACCCTGAAGGGGACAACCTGAAAAAAATCAGATTAGGCTCTTTAATTTATGTAGGCGGAGGAATTCTTTCCTTTGCGCTTGTGCAGAATGGTTTCTGGATTGCGGCGTTATTTGCCGTCATTACGCTCGTTTATTTGATCTTCATGGTGTACAGAATCTATTCAACGCTCTCGATCGTTTCCCTGATCGGTTTTATATTGTTTGAGATTCTGTTTTGGTTTACTTTTGTTATCGGTATTTTGTACATTTTTATCAAGCTTTATAATAGCATAATGGCTAGCTTACCTGTGTAAGCTAGCCATTTTTGTTAAGACAGAAATCTGTTTTTGATCTCAGGGGAGGGGAGCATGCATGCTTCCCTTTTTCCGAACCATTTGTAACGGCGCCGGGCGATGAAAGAATAGGCTCTGTCCCTGAGGGGGCGGGGCACTGCGAAAAAAACCGAAGACAGCCGCCAGGCTCCGCGGAGATGACGGGCAACCTTCAATACCGCTTGGGATTTTCTGTATATCCGTCCGTTTTCGATAAAAATCATGCTGTCAAATTGTTCTGTCGGAAGTCCTTCTGATGCCAAAAGCTCACGGGCGGTATCTGATTGCAATGAAGCAAATGAGATCAGGCCGGCCGGATCGCGTTTAATGATGAATTGAACGGCGCCGTTGCATAAGTTGCAGACGCCGTCAAACAAAAGTACGCGGTCCGGAAGCTGAGCTGGTTTCAAGGCGGATCCCCTCCGTTATCTTTAATAGGCTGCTTGCAGCGTGTTTTTCCAGATCGAAAGCTGAGGGCTTGCGTCATGAAGATATTCGACGCTTGACGGTGTATCCTTGCCGACCCATACCCCCATTGTATAAGCATCCGTCAGGCCGACAAACCACATGTCGTGATAGTCATTTGACGTACCTGATTTTCCGCCGACGTACGGAGCTTTAAAATTCGCTTTTTTTCCTGTTCCGCTTTTGACGACGGCTTTCATCATTTCTTTGATCTGCATGTTGGTCCGTACGCTGAAAACCTGCGCCGGCTGGTCTTTCCATTTTAATATCGTTTTTCCTTTTAAATCAGTCACTTTAGTAATCGCGTGACTCGGCGTATAAACGCCGTTGTTGCCGAATGTGGTGTACGCATTGGTCATTTCAAGAGGCGTCATCCCGTTTGTAAAACCGCCCAGCGCCGCAGGCAGACGGTAATCCGCGCTGACCAGCTTCGCGAAATGAAACGGTTCAAGGTAGCTGAACGCCTTATTGACGCCCACGCGGTCCATAATTCTGATGGCCGGTGTGTTGTACGAGTATTTAAACGCCGTTTCCAGCGTCACCGTGCCGTACGTGCGGTTATTGTAGTTTTGCGGGCAGTAATCCGCACTGCAGAATTTGCTTGCGTCAATCTTGCTGTTTGGCGTGGCGCCGGTCTTTTCAATGTAAGGCCCGTAATCAAGCAGCGGCTTAATGGATGAACCGGGCTGTCTGTATGCCTGATAGGCACGGTTGAAATCATATTTATGATAATCTTTCCCGCCAGAAAGTGCGATAATCTGATGCGTCTGATGATTAATCACGGCCGCTCCGCCCTGAACGCCTGCATACGGCAGATTTTGGTTCACTTGGGCGACGACCTGATTTTGCATATACGGATTCAGCGCCGTATAAATCTTCACACCGTCTTTCAACAGCGTGCTGACTCTTTCGGAAAGCTCGCCCTGAATTTTTTGTTTCGCCTTTCCGGAAGCTTTTTCAAGGCGTTTGTCATAGCCTTCAGATGATGAAACAAGCTGTGTGAATTCATCATTTACATAGGAAACATAGTCAGGATACTTGTTTGTTTTTTCGTTTATATCAAGTTTGATATGTTCCTTTTCGGCTTTTTTAAGCTGTTTTCCGGATATAACGCCTGCTTTTTTTAATCCGTTAAGCAATCTGACTTGTCGTTTTTTCGTATAGTCAAAATGCTTGAGAGGATCATATAATGTAGGGTTATTAGGGATGGCGCAGATGAAAGCCATTTCTCCCAAGGTGAGAGATTTCAGCGGCTTGCTGAAATAAAATTGTGCCGCCGAACCGACACCGTATACCCCGTTATTAAAATAAATCGTATTTAAGTAGCCTTCTAAAATCTTATCTTTGCTGTATTTTTTCTCAAGCTGATAGGAATAGGCCAGCTCCGTCAGTTTTCGGCTGAAGGTGCGTTCATGGCTTAAATACACGTTCCTTGCCAGCTGCTGGGTGATGGTGCTGGCGCCCTGGTCAATTTTATGATCTTTGAAATTGGAGGCGGCCGCCCTGACCATCCCCATAAAATCAAATCCTTTATGCTCATAAAAATGACGGTCTTCAGAGGTCAAAAACAGCTGTTTTACCTCATTCGGTATTTTATTGAAGGGCACGATTACGCGGTTCTCATGATCGCTGACAATTTCAGAAACAAGGCTTCCGTCCCTGTCATACATGTAACTGTTTTGAACCAGATTGATTGCTTTTAAATCAATATGTTTATCGAGCACCTGATCAAAAGGCTTGATTTGTTTTACCTCTTTGCCGGAAGCAATAACTGTAAATGCAAACAACGGGATAATGCCGAGCAGCAAAATCCATCCGATTATTTTACGTACCATGGTCACTCTCTTTTCTCCTGATTTCTAGCCATATCGTATCATTCTTTTAAGAATACGAGAAGGTTAAATTTAGAAGAAATCGTGATTGCTGATCGGTCAGCCCGCATTTGACGCTGTATCCTTTTGCAGATGTCCGGCCATCCATAAAAGCCCCGCGCCTGCCAAAAAGAGAAAGGCGGTGACATAGAAAGCAGCCGAAATGGAAAAACCGCTCGATACCGCGCCTCCGAGCAGAGGGCCGAGCACATTTCCGAGAAACCGAAAGCTGACGTTATAGCCGAGCACCTCACCCTGAATGCTGCCCGGCGCCCTGACGCGGATCGCTGCCGTAATGCAGGGCAGCGTGCCGCCCATGACCATGCCGAACAGAAATCTGAAGACTAAAAGGATGGAGAGAGAGGAGGCGAGCGCCTGCGGAATAAAAAACACCGCTGATGCGATCAAAAGCACGATTAAGATCCGGCTGTGGCCGAAGCGGTCGCCGTAGTCTCCCCATTTCCGGGCAAGCAATAAGCTTCCGAGTCCGGTAGCTGAAAATGCCATTCCGGAGAAAAAAGCTAAATTAACAGGCCCGTGCAGCTCATTGACATATAAAGCGAGCAGCGGCTGAATGCTGAAATTGCCGGTTTGCACGATCATGGTAAGCACCATCATCGCCCAAAGCGCGGGCTGGTGAAAAATATAGGAGAGCACCTGTTTTCTGGAATAGGTTTTCCGCTTGCTTTGTTTCTCGCCGAGCGGCTGCTCATTGACCTGAAATAAAACGAGAAGCACGGATGCGAAAATGACAAAAGACGTTATAAAAAACGTGTACGTAAACCCGAAGCTGTCAGCGAGCAGCCCGCCCAGCATCGGTCCGAATAAAGTGCCTGACACCTGACCCATCTGCAAGGTGCCGAGTGTTTTCCCGGCAGTCTCTTTCGGCGTCTGCGCCGAAATCATGGCAAGCGATGTCGGAACAAAGCCTGTCACAAGGCCCATTAGCAGCCGCAGGACAAACAGCTGATAAACCGATGTCACAAACCCCATCAATAAAATGCTTGCGGCAATGCCGGTTCCTGTAATCAAAAGAATTTTTTTGTAGCCCTGCTTATCGCCGAATCTTCCCCAAAACGGAGAAATCACAAACGCCATTAAAAACGTGACGCCGAACACATACCCGCTCCATCTCTGCACATACCCGCCGGAGTGGGGGCTGATCGATTCGATATACAGCGAAAGAAACGGAACAATCATGGTCATGCTGGCGGAAACAAAGAAATTTGTAATCCAAATGACGACGAAGTTCTTCTTACGGACAGAAATAACATCACCTTCTTTACTTTTCGTGTGTCTAATAATAAGTATATAGGAATGAATTCGGTATTTGTATTTTCGATGCGGATATAGGAAAATTCATTATTTTTAGAAAATGAAGAAAGTTTCAGAGGGGAAACTGATATACTATCATAAAATATCATTTTTGATCGGAGGAAAGGCAGGTGTAAAAAAAGTGGATCAGCGCAGTCTGCTCATTATTGATTTTGAATTTACGATGCCTGACGGAAAATACAGCCCGCAAAATTTCTTTCCCGAGATTATTGAAGCGGGGATTGTCAAAACGGTGGATGACGAAGTGGCTGAAACGTTTTCGAGTTATATCAAACCGAAAAAATTTCCGAAGCTGACGAAACGATGCAAAACCTTTCTGAACATCACTCAAGAAGACGTGGACGGCGGAATCACGTTTAATGAATTCATCCGCAAATTAAATGAGCTTGATCCTGATAAAAACTGCACGATCGTCACCTGGGGCAATATGGACATGAAAGTGTTAAAGCAAAATTGCATGTTTAACCACATCCCCTTTCCATTTAAAGGAGAACTCCGGGATCTGTCCCTTGAATACAAAAACTTCTTCGGCGACAGAACATTGACCGGCCTGTGGAAAGCGGCTGAAGAGTATGGCGATAAAGGGACGGGCACGCATCATAAAGCGCTGGATGATGCGATGACGACTTACAAGTTATTCAAGCTTGTCGAGCGCGATAAACAATATCTTGAAAAACCGAAACCTCCGACGATCGGTGATCGCGTCGATCTGACTGAACTGTTTCGCCGGGCCACATAAAAAAACCCAATCATGCCGACTGGGTCAAAGTTCTTTAAAATAGTCACGCTCTAACGCGGCCAAGCTGGCGAGTGAACGTTCCGCCCATTCTGAGCCGTCCGCTGTGAGCTGATCTTTCAGCCGGGCAGCCGCAGCCTGTAAGGAAGCCGTATAGTCAGGCACCTCGCCTTCAAACGGTTTGACCATCTGGTGCGGTATGTTTGTCTGTTCCCCGTATGCAAGCGCTCTTCTTTCATGAAAAAACGGAACATCCGCCTGCTTCGGATGATGAAGATCTCCTTGAGCGGGATGCGTCAGAACGGCTTTAATTTTTACTAAATAGTGCTTAGGCCTGACGTCTGTCACTTCCCCTATGTATGCTCCTGTTTTATAAAACCCTTTTACGATTGTGCCGATTTCAAATGAATCCATAGCGTTCACCTCTCTGGTTATTCTATAAAAGATCAGCGCGATTGGCTAGTGAACAGCTGCCGGAAGCCAGACGGAGGCCGTTGTGCCCGAGTGCTCGCCGCTGGTGAAATAGACGGAGCCTTCATGATGCTGAATAATCGAGAATGTCACAGTAAGTCCGAGCCCGGTGCCGTTAGTCTTGAGTGTATAATACGGCTTGCCGAGTTTCTGAAGTTCGTCGTCGGACATGCCGATTCCGTTATCCGTAATCTGAATGAGAATCATCTGTTCCTGTTTTTGAACGGAGACCTCGATTCGGCCATTTTCAGAAGGTACAGCTTCAATACTGTTTTTAATCAGATTAATGAAGGCCTGTTTCAGTTTTTTTATGTCCCCGTACACATATAAATCCGGCTGGCTTCGAACGGTAACCGTCACCGATTTAAAATTGGCGTATGACTCCATTAAGGAACTTGTTTCCTTCACAAGCAGAGAAATATCAAATCTTTCCTTTTCATAATCATCCTGCTTCGCCATATCCAGATAATTCGTTATGATCGTCTGAGCCCGGTCGAGTTCGGACAGCACAAGCTTCTGATACCCGGAGTGTGATTTGTCCTGAAGCTGTTCGCCGCTGAACAGCAGCTGCACAAAACCTCTGACGACTGTAAGCGGATTGCGGACTTCATGGGCGACGCTCGCCGCAAGCTCGCTGACGACAGCCATTTTTTCTGAGTGTATCAGCCTTGCCCGCATGGACGTGTTCTCATCAATGATCTCAATCAAATAAATGCACAGCACCAGGGCGCTGACCTGAAAAAAAACGGATATTGCCGCCTCGTAATAAATGGAAGATAGATTTTGAAAATTGAAAATATTGGTTACGGAATAGATGAAGACAGCTGCGGTTAATAGGGCGGCTTCAGTGCAGCCGATGAGAAGAGCGAAAAGCAGTTTCTTCCGCTTTGAAAAAAAAGGCCATTTCGTTTGGAGCCGGATAGGAATGATGATTAAAAAAGGAATTAAGGATAAGAAAAAAAGAGCGGAAGGTTCAAACCATATGAGCTGAAAAAAAACGGATACTGCTCCTGCGGCAAGTCCTGCGGCAGTTCCGGAGTAAAGCAGGCAGACGATAATGGGAATCAGCTGCAATCCGTAACGGACGTAATGAAGTTCCTGGATGGGAAATGCCGTACATAATGATGAAGATGACGCTGCAAATACGGCGACCAGCAGGCGGTTCGCTCTCGGCACAAGCAAATCAGGCTTGCTGAGCCAGAAGACTTGATAAAGAAAAATAGGGAATAGTATAAAAGAGAAGTGAAGCAGGTAATCCTTTACAATCTCCATTTATGCGAAATCCTTTCCTATGTAAATATGAATCTATTATAACATCTTTACCGGCAAAAAAAGTATATTTTTTCTCTAAAGCGAACGCCCTTATCTCTTCTGATAAAGGCGTTCTTTCGGCTGCTAAGCGAGCGCTGCTTTGATTCTCTCAAGCCCTTCTTTTACGGCGGCGGCCGAACAGCCGACATTTAGTCTCATAAATCCTTCACCGCCGGGTCCGTATTTCGTGCCCGGTTCTAAAATGATTTTCCCTTTTTTGAGCATTCTTTCTCTGAGCTCTGCGTCCGAAAACCCGTATTCGCTGAAATCCATCCAGATCAAATAGGAGGCGTCAGGCCTCATCATGCGGACTTTCGGCAATTCTTTTCTTAAAAAGTCCTCAGCCAATTTCATATTTCCCTCAATGTAAGGGATCAGCGCGTCGAGCCAAGGGCCGCCCTTTGTATAGGCGGCTTCGATTGCTGCAACCGCAAATGTGTTCAGGCTGGAAATCCCGTTCTGATGCAATGCGGCGGAGAATTTCACCCGCTTATACCGATCGGGAATGATAATGGCGGATGCCTGAATGCCGGCGATATTAAACGTCTTGCTCGGCGCGACACAAGTAATGGAAATCCGCGCAAAATCCTCAGACAGAGAAGCAAAAGGCGTATGCGGCTTTCCGTACAGCATCAAGTCGGAATGTATTTCGTCAGAAACGACGGTGACGTTATGCGCGGCGCACAGCGATCCGAGCTTCAAAAGCTCATCCCGGCTCCACGCTCTGCCGGACGGGTTGTGCGGATTGCAGAGAATCATCAGCTTAACCTCGGAATCGCTCAGCTTTTTCTCAAGATCCTCAAAATCCATGCAGTAGATTCCGTTTTCTTTCCGTAATGGGTTATGTAAAACCCGCCGTTTGTTTTCCTCGATCATCTGATAAAAAGGCGTATACACGGGTGACTGGATCAAAACAGGATCTCCCGGTTCGGTAAAGGCCTGGACGGCCATGCTGATCGCCGTGACAACCCCGGGGCTGAACACGATGCTTGCGGGCTCGGGCCGGTAGTCGTGTCGAGTATGAAGCCATGAAGCGACGGCTTCTCTTGTATTTTCGTCAGGAGACGTATAACCGAATATGCCGTGGTCAAGGCGGGCTTTTAAGGCTTCAGTGACCGCTTCGGGAGCTCGGAAATCCATATCGGCCACCCACATCGGAAGTGCGTCCGATACGCCGAATAACGCTTCTGCCGTGTCCCATTTCACCGATTGTGTGCCAAGCCGGTTTTCTCGAAGGTCAAAGTTCATGTATGTCACTCCTGTAGTATCATTATTTTCACAGTGTATCTATGGTAAAATAGATTTACAAACTTTATTATAAGCGGTGATGAAAATGGAAGAAAGCCAAGCGGTCATGGGAATGATGAAAATCATTGCCAAGTGGGACCCGTTTAAATATGGAGAAGAATTTTATGAGACAGAAGCCGTCGATATCGTTCAGGCCGTCTATCGTGAAGATCGTGCCGACAAGCTGGCAGAAGCCATTCAGGATATCTTTGAAGCTTCATTTGAACAAAAACTTCCGATCGAAGGCTGCCAAAAGGTGGCCGAGCAGCTGCTGTTCATAAAAGAAAGCAGCTCCTGCACCCCTTAAAAACCGGCGGAATCGCCGGTTTTTGTTATTGGATGAATTCAAAAATCCGCTCCGAAACAAACTCCGGACGCTCTTCGGGGACGAGATGCCCCGTATCTTTAAGCGAATACAAAATGGAATCCGGGAGGTCGCGGTGAAGCCGTTTTCCGACTGAGACCGGCACGACCCGGTCTTCTTCTCCCCATATTAAAAGAGTGGGGTTTTGTACTCTCTTCAAATCTTCAGAGTCCAAATCGCCCTCCCTGTGCCTGATGAACCTTGTCATTGCTTTGAAAATCTGCCGGTCTGTAAATGGTTTTTCATAACCGTCAATCATTTCCTGGTCGATAAGCGTCCGGTCATGTACGACATTTAACAGGTTTTTCAGCACGCCGTCTTTTGAAAGCCAATGCTTAAGATACAAGTCAAAACAAGGGATATGCGTTCCGAATATAATCGACGGGTGCGAGCGTTTTAAATACCCCGAGCTGCACAGCAGGACGATTTTAGAAAAAAGCTCGGGTTTAAGAAGAGACGCGGATAAGGAAATCTGGCCGCCCATCGAATGGCCGACGAGCGCGGCCCGGCTGATATTGAGCTTTTCAAGAAGTCCGATCAGAAGCTTGGCGAGGTTTGCATAAGTATATACGAACGTCCGTGATTTTTCCGATTGTCCGAAAGGAGGCAGGTCAACGGCGATAATATCATAATGGCTTCTGAGCAGCGGTATCAGTTTTCTGAAGCTGAATGCCGAAGATAAAAAACCGTGTACGCAGACGAGTGTGTCTCTGCCGGGATTTTCATAATGCTCGTAATACAGCTCAACTCCGTGTATCGCGGCCCGTTTAATCGGTGAAACAGCTTCCATAAAAGGCTTCGCCGTCCTTTCTTTGGTGTGATGTAAAGGCTTTTTTGATTGTCAGATTTTAGCTCTGGTTTCTTTCGCGTTTTTCTTAGCATTTGTCGAAAATCGTGATATAATGTCATGAAGATTTTTGATAATGCAAAGGTGTGAAATATATGAAGCTGACTGAAAAAGAAACAGAAATATTAGAAATTTTAGACGAAAACAGCCGCGTTGATGCGGAAACGATTGCAAAAATGGCGAACATTCCCGCCGATGAAGTCAAAAGCATCATTGAAAAGCTTGAAAAGGAAAAAGTCATCATTGATTATGCAGCGATGATTGATTGGCGCAAAGTCGACGGTTTGGAAGGCGTCACGGCGATGATTGATGTAAAAGTCACTCCGAAACGAAATGTCGGCTTTGATGAAGTCGCTGAACGGATATACAGATTCCAGGAAGTTGAATCAGTGTACCTGATGTCGGGGGTGTATGACCTATCTGTCGTTATCCGCGGCAACACGATGTCAGACGTTGCGAGCTTCGTGTCTGAAAAACTGTCCACCCTTGATTCCGTCGTTTCCACGACAACGCACTTTATCCTGAAAAAATATAAGCATGACGGCAAAGTCTTTGAAAGCGGAGACGATGACAAAAGAATCGTGGTGTCTCCGTAAATGGAAACGAAGACTTCTTATTTATCTGACTATGTGCAGCAGATTAAACCGTCAGGCATCCGCAAATTCTTTGATCTGGCCGCTACGATGGAAGGCGTCATTTCACTGGGAGTGGGGGAACCTGACTTTGTGACGGCCTGGAACGTGAGGGAAGCGAGTATTCTTTCTTTAGAACAGGGCTATACGGCTTATACGGCAAATGCGGGTCTTTATGAACTGAGAGAAGAAATCAGCCGCTATTTAGATCGGCGGTTCAGCCTGAATTATTCGCCTGACAGTGAACTGATTGTTACGGTAGGGGCAAGCCAGGCGCTTGATCTCGCTGTCCGCGCCATTATGAATCCGGGAGAGGAAATGTTAATTCCCGAACCGTGTTTTGTCGCCTATGAATCACTCGTGACGCTGACGGGAGCGAAGCCGGTGCCGATTCAGACTACCGCTGAAAAAGGATTCAAAGCATCAGCAGCCGATTTTGAAGCGGCTTTGACGGATAAAACAAAAGCGCTGCTTCTTTGTTCGCCGTCAAATCCGACAGGTTCCGTCTATTCAAAAGAAGAGCTTGAATCAATCGCTGCTTTCGCTGAAAAACACGACATCATTGTGCTTGCCGATGAAATTTATGCCGAATTGACGTATGACGAGCCATTCACGAGCATGGGGGCCATCCGCGGCATGAAGGAGCGGACGATTCTTATTTCAGGGTTCTCCAAAGCATTTGCCATGACGGGATGGAGACTCGGGTTTACGGCTGCGCCTCCCGTGATCAGGGACGCCATGCTCAAAATTCATCAGCACGCGATGATGTGCGCGCCTTCTATGGCGCAGTACGCGGCGCTTGAAGGGCTGAAAAACGGTCAGGAAGACGTGGAAAGAATGAAAAAAAGCTACCGGAGACGCCGAAATCTCATTGTGGAAACGCTAAACGAAATCGGACTCGGCTGCCACCATCCCGGCGGAGCATTTTACGCCTTTCCTTCCATTCAGTCGACCGGCATGAGTTCAGAAGAATTCGCAGAACAGCTGCTTCTTGAAGAAAAAGTAGCCGTCGTTCCGGGGAATGTGTTCGGCCCGAGCGGCGAAGGGTACATCAGATGCTCCTATGCAACATCCATTGAGCAGATTCAGGAAGCGCTCGTCAGAATCAAACGGTTTGTTGAAAAAAGGGCATAAAAAAAGATACGAACCCAGTTCGCATCCAAATAAAAGGGGGGGAATACTAGAAAGCCTTCGTAATCATAGTATACCCCCCTTTTTCCGTGCTTAAACATCATCATAAAAAAAGTTCTCTTTGCGAAAAACAAACTTGTATGATATAATTTTAAATTGCGTATAAACTGTATTTAATTTAACTTAGGAGTTGTTATGAATGGCAGCAAAATTTGAAGTGGGCAGTGTTTACACTGGTAAAGTAACAGGATTACAAGCGTATGGTGCGTTTGTTGCATTAGATGAAGAAACTCAAGGACTTGTGCATATCTCTGAAGTCACTCACGGTTTCGTAAAAGACATCAATGAACACCTTTCAATCGGTGACGAAGTACAAGTAAAAGTACTTGCAGTTGACGAAGAAAAAGGTAAAATCAGCCTTTCTATCCGTGCGACTCAAGCTGCGCCTGAAAGAAAAGAAAGCAAACCAAGAAAACCGAAAGCGGCTCAAGTTTCTGAAGAATCTTCTGCTCCGCAAGGTTTCAACACACTGAAAGATAAGCTTGAAGAGTGGATTGAACAGTCCAACCGCAAAGACCTTATCAAAAAATAAGCATCAAAAAAAGCACCGGATATGTATGTTCGGTGCTTTTTTTATGTTTATCTGACTTCCGGATTTGTTGCTTCCTCGCGGGATGTTTCTTCGTTCGGCTTAAACAGCAGGCCGAGATTGATCAGACCGGCGATGCCGACAAGGCCGTAAATAATCCGCGACAGAGCTGATCCTTGGCCGCCGAAGATGGCTGCTACTAAATCAAATTGGAAAAATCCGATCAGTCCCCAGTTAATAGCGCCGATAATCGTTAAAACGAGACAAATACGCTGAATAACACTCATGTAAACAACCTCCTCTATGAATTCGTGAAACAGTTATAGATTGTGACAAAGCAAAGAATCTATGCATACTACATTCTCCGCCGTGAAAATCACACTGTTTCAAGCTATATCTGTGCCTTTCCCAAGGATCCGCCGTCTGTAAACCATATGATGTGCCGTCAAAAAAGCGGATTGCTTTACATTGAACGTCATCTTTCTGCATAATATAAATCCAAAGGAGGAGATGTCATGCAAAACTTTACATACTGGAATCCGACGAAATTGATTTTCGGAAAGGGAGAGGTTGAAAAACTTCCTGAAGAAATCAAGCCGTACGGAAAAAACGTGCTGCTCGTATACGGAGGCGGCAGCATTAAGCGCAGCGGCCTTTACGATCAAGTAACCGAGCTGCTGAAAAAAGCAGAAGTTACCGTACATGAATTGGCAGGCGTAGAGCCGAATCCGCGTGTCTCAACGGTGAACAAAGGTGTTGCGCTCTGTAAAGAAAACAACATCGATTTCTTATTGGCCGTCGGCGGCGGAAGTGTCATTGACTGTACGAAAGCCATCGCGGCGGGTGCTAAATATGATGGTGACGCGTGGGATATCGTCACGAAAAAACACCAGCCGAAAGAAGCGCTGCCGTTCGGAACAGTGCTGACGCTTGCGGCGACCGGTTCAGAGATGAACTCTGGATCAGTCATCACAAACTGGGAGACACAAGAGAAATACGGATGGGGAAGCCCGCTCGTTTATCCTAAATTCTCCATTCTTGATCCGGTAAACACATTTACCGTTCCGAAAGACCACACCATTTACGGCATGGTCGATATGATGAGCCACGTATTTGAACAATATTTCCACCACACGTCAAACACGCCGTATCAGGACCGGATGTGTGAATCGCTTCTGCGCACGGTGATTGAAACAGCGCCGAAGCTGATCAATGATCTGGAAAACTACGAGCTTCGTGAGACGATTTTATATACAGGCACAATCGCATTAAACGGAATGCTGTCAATGGGCGCAAGAGGGGATTGGGCCACACACAACATCGAGCATGCGGTGTCTGCGGTTTACGATATACCACACGCGGGAGGTTTGGCGATTCTGTTCCCGAACTGGATGAGACATGTGCTCAAAGAAAATCCGGCCCGCTTTAAACAGCTTGCCGTCCGTGTCTTTGATATTGACGAGACAGGCAGAACAGATGAAGAGATCGCGCTTGAAGGAATCAGCAGGCTGTCTGCTTTCTGGACGAGCCTCGGCGCTCCGAACAGACTCGCTGATTATGACATTTCTGACGAGAAGCTGGATACGATTGCTGATAAAGCGATGGCAAACGGCGCATTCGGACAGTTCAAATCACTGCAGAAAGAAGATGTGCTTGCGATACTGAAAGCATCATTGTAATCAAATAAAGGGGGGCGGCCGAATTGGCAGCTCCTTTTTTTCTGTGTTATAGTAATTCCCTTACGATTTTTTTGGAGGTTATTGTGAATGGAGAACTTTACGTACTACAATCCGACGAAACTGATTTTTGGAAAAGGTCAAATCGACCAATTGAAAAAAGAGCTGAAGCAATACGGGAAAAATGTACTGCTTGTTTACGGCGGCGGCAGCATTAAGAGAAACGGCCTGTATGACCAAGTAACAGGCATCTTAAAAGAAGAAGGCGCATCCGTTCATGAGCTTGCGGGCGTTGAACCGAACCCGCGTCTGGCAACGGTGAATAAAGGAATTGAGCTGTGCAGACAGCATGAGATTGATTTTCTTCTCGCCGTCGGCGGCGGAAGTGTCATCGACTGTACAAAAGCGATTGCGGCCGGAGCGAAGTATGACGGCGACGCATGGGACATTTACAGCAAAAAAGTAACGGCGCAGGACGCGCTCCCGTTCGGCACGGTGCTGACGCTTGCGGCGACTGGCTCTGAAATGAACCCGGATTCCGTTATCACAAATTGGGAAACAAATGAAAAATTCGTATGGGGCAGCAATGTCACTCATCCGCGTTTCTCCATTTTAGACCCTGAGAATACATTCAGCGTACCTGAAAACCAAACCGTATACGGCATGGTGGATATGATGAGCCACGTATTTGAACAATATTTCCACAATGTTGAAAACACGCCGCTTCAGGACAGAATGTGCTTTGCGGTACTTCAGACGGTGATTGAAACAGCGCCGAAGCTTTTGGAAGACCTCGGGAACTATAAGCACCGCGAAACGATTTTATACGCGGGTACGATCGCATTAAACGGCACGCTGCAGATGGGCTATTTCGGCGATTGGGCTTCCCACACGATGGAGCACGCCGTATCAGCCGTATATGACATCCCTCACGCGGGAGGACTCGCGATTTTGTTCCCGAACTGGATGAGATACACGCTTGATACAAATGTAGACCGTTTTAAAAACCTCATGCTCAACATGTTTGACATTGATACTGAGGGCAAAACAGATAAAGAAATTGCGCTCGAAGGTATCGATAAATTGTCAGCATTCTGGTCAAGCCTCGGCGCGCCGTCCCGCCTTGCGGATTATGACATCGGCGAAGACAAGCTTGAGCTGATCGCAGACATCGCCGCAAAAGAAATGGAACACGGTGGATTCGGAAATTTCAGAAAACTGAACAAAGATGACGTGCTTGCGATACTGAAGGCGTCTCTGTAAGATCACCTTCCCGGCCGGAGTGAAGATGAAATAGATGTTCAAGCTGCAGATATAGCCGTTTTGGGAGTCCCTCTTTCAGGATTTTCAATTAGTGCATCAGATTTACGCAGTTCAGAAGACACCTATTTGAAACCTGATTGAGGATGTATAATTGAAGGCAAAAATCAAAGAGTATGCAGATATACACAATGTTAATTACGTGTCCTTACTTCAAGCTGGAAAAACAGGGTTTGTTAGTTGAAAGAGCGAAGTCGGCACCCTATGAAATGTAAGATACGAATATTAGGGTCCATTTAGGAACGACGTGAAAATTTCTATAGAATAGGCATTATTGAGTGAGCCGACTGGTTAACAGTCGGCTGACTTTCTACTTGATCTAGTTATATTATTTAAATATCACCATTTAAAGCCTTAGCATGTTCCATACTATGATCTGAGATTTTTCTTCATGGTCAAACCTCCAGCGCAGACCATTAAAAATATGAAGAAATCGTAAAAATAAAAGCAGTGCTGCTAATTTAAAAAAGGAGCACTGATTAAATAAGCGCTGCATTTATGCATTTTGTGTACTAAGATCTCGCTGAGCCCCCATATAGCTTCCCATTAAGTTTTGATAACCTGGAAGATGACTGGAAATTAATGCACCAAAACCTTCAACATCGTTGCGCCAATCACGTTGTAACTCGCATGCTACGCTAAACCAGTTCATCAGCTGTGCGCCCCCATGAGCCATACGGGTTAACGATGCATCTGCCACTTGCTTACTAAATGTTCCAGAAGCATCTGTCACAACAAACACTTCGTAACCTGCCTTGATTGCGGAAAGTGCAGGGAAAGCCACGCAGACATCTGTAACTACACCTGCGATAATAAGTTGTTTTTTCCCAGTCGCTTCAATTGCTTTAACAAAGTCTTCGTTATCCCATGCATTAATTTGTCCGGGACGGGCTATTTTTGGTGCATCAGGAAAGAGATCCGTCAATTCCTGCATTAGTGGGCCATTAGGTCCGTTTTCAAAACTCGTTGTTAAAATAACCGGTAAATCAAAGAATTTAGCTGTATCACCAAGGGCCAATACATTGTTCTTAAATTCATCAACACCATAGTCACGTACTAGACCGGAAATAAGGCCGGTTTGATGATCCACCAAAAGAACAGCAGCATCATCTTTTGAAAGACGAGAATAAAGATCAGACATTTTATGATCCTCCTTAAATTCATCAAGTAAGTTTGTCAATTAAAAAAGGTAAATCTAAGTCTTATATCTTCTATAAACAAACTAATATTATTTAGATAGAAAGCTATTTCTGAGGTGATTTTTAGTGAGGGTTATGATCCTTCTATTAATTTGGAACGGGAACCGGAGCATGATCAATCCAATGGATGAACTGTTGTAAATAGCGTTGAAGATAACGTTTTGTTTGTTCATCCGTAAGTATTTTTTGAGTGGAATCAATTTTCTCATGGACTTGTGAAATCAGCATTTTTTGAAATGGCAGAACATCGACTTGCATCGCTTCGAGTACTTCTCTCATTTGCATTTGAGCAAAGGCAGTACCGAACCCTCCGGGGGTTGCTCCAATTAAGCCAACCGGTTTTCTGTTTAAAACAGAAGAGGTCCGCGGTCTCGATGCCCAGTCCAATGCATTTTTTAATACCCCCGGAATTCCGGAATTGTACTCTGGACTTACAATGATGACGCCGTCAACGTCTTGTATATCAGCTCTAAAGGATGTTACTGATTCTGGTGCTCCGGCCATTTCTAAATCTTCGTTAAAAAAGGAAGACTGTCTATTTCAATCCAACGAAATTGAGCCGAATGATCCAAGTCAATCAATGATTGAGCAATAGCTCGATTATACGAGTTTTTTCGTAAACTACCACAAATAAGAACAATAGTTTTAGTCATAAAATCACCTCCCGGTTTAAAATTATTTTTATATTAACATGATAACCCAAATATAGACACTATTTTTAAAAATAGGAATATTTGATTTATTGTGCGTGCATTCACCTTCAATACATTTTCGTCATTTGTTTAGTTATCCTTCTCACAAGATATTGAAAATTTAGCGCAAATCCAGTAGTCACCCGGCCTTCTTCATGACTTGATTTAGCTGAGGAGTTCATATAAAGTGAAAGGGAAAACAATTCACCGTTATGGAGGGACAAGCAAATGACGCATGTACGCTTTGATTACTCAAGAGCGTTACCTTTTTTCAATGAACATGAACTTACATACGCACGTGATTTCGTAAAAACGGCACACCATAATATCCACGAAAAAACAGGCGCCGGAAGCGACTTTTTAGGCTGGGTGGACCTCCCTGAAAACTACGATAAAGAAGAATTCGCGCGCATTAAAAAAAGCGCTGAAAAAATTAAATCAGATTCAGACGTGCTCCTCGTCGTCGGAATCGGCGGTTCATACTTAGGAGCCCGCGCGGCAATTGAAGCGCTCAATCATTCTTTCTATAATGTCCTGCCGAAAGATAAACGCAAAAACCCTCAAGTCATCTTTATCGGCAACAATATCAGCTCAACTTATATGAAAGACGTTATGGATCTTTTGGAAGACGCTGATTTCTCTATCAATGTTATTTCTAAATCCGGCACGACGACGGAACCTGCGATCGCTTTCCGGATTTTCCGCAAACTTCTTGAAGAAAAATACGGAAAAGAAGAAGCGAAAGCGCGGATTTACGCGACGACAGATAAAGAGCGAGGCGCTTTAAAAACGCTTTCTAATGAAGAAGGCTTTGAATCATTCGTTATTCCTGACGATGTCGGCGGACGTTTCTCCGTTCTGACTGCGGTGGGCCTTCTGCCGATTGCGGTAAGCGGGGCTGATATCGACGAAATGATGAAGGGCGCTCTAGCTGCGAGCAAAGACTTTTCCAGCTCGGAATTAGAAGAGAATGCGGCTTATCAATACGCCGTCGTCCGCAATGTTCTATATAATAAAGGAAGAACCATTGAAATGCTCATCAACTACGAGCCTGCGCTGCAATACTTTGCAGAATGGTGGAAGCAGCTCTTCGGTGAAAGTGAAGGAAAAGACGAGAAAGGAATCTATCCTTCTTCCGCTAACTTCTCAACAGATCTTCACTCTCTCGGACAATACGTTCAGGAAGGCAGACGCGATCTGTTTGAAACTGTATTAAACGTTGAAAAACCGAAGCATGAGCTGACTATTGAAGAAGCGGAAAATGATCTTGACGGCTTAAATTACTTAGCCGGCAAAACGGTCGATTTCGTCAACAAAAAAGCGTTCCAAGGCACAATGCTTGCCCATACAGACGGAAAAGTGCCTAACTTAATTGTCAACATTCCGGAGCTTAACGCATATACATTTGGATATCTCGTCTATTTCTTTGAAAAAGCGGTGGCAATGAGCGGTTACCTGCTCGGAGTCAACCCATTTGATCAGCCGGGTGTTGAAGCCTATAAGGTGAATATGTTCGCGCTTCTCGGCAAACCGGGCTTTGAAGAGAAAAAAGCAGAGCTTGAAAAACGCCTTGAAAAATAAAAAGAATGGCTGGCCCGCCGCATGACGGGTCAGCCTTTTTTAAACCGTGAAAGGTGTGATGATGAATTGGCACGACTCTTATGGAAGCATGCCGTCATTTCAGTCTGTTCCGCCGTTATTGTCTATCCTGCGCTGAATCCTTCTTCCGCTGTCCTCTTACAAACCATCCTGTTTTTCGTTTTTCCCCTCGGGTTTTTTACGGATATGGTCCGGCTGAAACTGAAGATTGGCCGGCTGCATTCGCTGATTACGAAGTGCTGTCTCTATGCCGCCGTTTTCTTTATTTCACCTGAAGCCGCTGCGTCCGCAATTGTGACGTATTTTCTGATTGAATGCGCCGTTTTCTCTTTTCAGCGTCTGTCTGCGGCTCCTGATTCTTCCCGGAAGCCGTATGAAGATGCAGCAGAGCGGGGACGCTAAAGACTAAAAGGAGCATATTTACATGATCAGCATACCATCTTCACTTGAAGGGCAATCTTTTTTATTCCGCGAATTGGAACAGGTGCTGAAACCGATCGGTTATACCATCGGAGGCGGCTGGGAGTATGACCGGGGATTCTTTGATTATAAAATTTCCGATCAGGACGGCTATTTATTTCTCCGTATCCCTGTTGAAGCAAATAAAGGACGGCTAGATGAACGGGGGGCTGCCGTTACAATCGGCACGCCCTTTTTGCTGAGGCACGTCTATCAGCAGGAAACGGATGATACAGCAGGCGGCGGTGTTTTTGAATCAGTATTCAACCAATTCTCCGAGCCGAAACGCCGGGATGCGGCAATTGACCGTTCATATATCGATATCGGCATCTCGCTCGTGAAAGAACTGGAAGACGTTCTGCTGCATTAAAGAGCCAAAAACAGATCAGTGCTGAGCACGTGGTATGACAGGGGAGGGGTAAGCATCGGCCCCTCTTCTTTTTGTATGCCGATGATCGTCGTATTCCGCTTGAGATAATAGAGCGCACAATCATGATAAGATAAGCCTTTTAATTCCTCAGGGACGGGAATGATGCGAACCTTTTTCTCCAGCGTCAGATCGGACAGCGTTTGCGGTTTGGCAAGCTGCAGCTTGACCCGGTAATGCTCAAACATCACCCGGCTCGACAGCCGTGATGTGCACAGAATCTTATTGGCTCCCGCGCGTTCGGCGTTTTTGACATATCGTTCCGTTAAAATTTCTACGATACAATACACGGACGGATGCAGCCCTTTGATGGCGAGCAGCGTTAATACCGACAGCATATCAGCTTCCGCCTCATTCTTCTGCTGGTCTGCTGTCAGAATGACGGTATCGGCTTCCGTAATATTCGCCTTATTGAGCGTGCCGTCATCTGCAGAGTGTCCGCGTATGAAATGGACGTTCTCTATAAGCGGCCCTTCTCGTAATGAATCATCGATCAGGACGACTGTTTTTGATGGTGCGAAATGCTGCAGCTCTTTCAGAAGCATATGTGATTTCTCATTCCATCCGACAAGAATGACGTGCCCCTTGCCTTTAAAGGCGACCCTTCCTTCGACATAGCGGTGCTGTTTGCTGAACGCGGCTGAAGAAAGCGTAGCGAAATAGGCGGTCACAAAGCTTGCTCCGCTTAATACAAGCACCATACCGGCAATCTTCCCGAGCGGTGTCTGGGGAACATAATCGCCGTAGCCGACCGTGGATACCGTAATAACCGCCCACCATATGCCTTCAAACACAGACGTGAATCGTTTCGGCTCAAGCATGTAAATCAATTGACCGAACAATAAGATCAAGGCGATAATGATCAATCCGATCCGAATATATAACGGCCATCTCAGCCAGGAAATAAAGATACGGTTTGATTTCATTCGTCCGGTTCTTCCTTCGACAGAGAGATGGACAAAATCTGCTTAATAATGGTATTTAATTTTTCGTTCAGCTGTTCCTGGCCGTATGAGTCACGCGCCTGTCTGATTAAATCGGCCGTCTCATCCTCGAACTGAATGAGAGGTTCGTCGTTTTCTGATTCATTATAGAGCTGGATAAAGACGTCAAGCCCCTCATTCATCCTGTCTATCGCATTGCTCAGCTGTTCTTTTTCGCCATTTGTCACTTTCATGATGGATCACACCTGTATCTTTTTTTATACAGTATGTCCCAGTTCATTTGATGTCTTTCAAAAATCGGCGAAAACATATTCACCCGCTTTTTTTCATATGATAAAGAAAGCGGACCGAAAAAGGGTGAGTCAGATGACAGTCATTCAAAAAGTGCTGGCGGCGCTGGCCGGAGCGCAGCTGCTCGCTTCAGCGGCTGTATTGCTTATTTTCGATTTGAATGGATACGATCATATGTCCGGCGGCTTTTCATGGCTTGCTTTTGCAAAAAGGACCGTTGGCACGTTTCCGTTTTATACCGCAATGGCCGGGTGTTTTCTGATCATGCTCGCAGGTTTGATTCCTGTCAGAAAAAAGAAGCGGATTTCTGTACAGGAAAGCGGACATTCATTAAAATAATATATAAGCAGATCGTACGATATAAGAGAAAAAGGAAGAGGATAATATGCTGTTTGTCTTTTTAACAATTGCTGCATTGGGATTGTCGTTTTGGGCACAATTTAAAGTGAAAAGCAATTTTCAGAAATACTCAGACGTGGAAGCTTCCAGTCAGCGGACGGGGGCGGAAACGGCAAGACGGATTCTTGATATAAACGGTTTATATGATGTGCCGGTAGAACCGGTAAGAGGCACTTTAACAGACCATTACGACCCGACGGAACGGGTGGTGCGTTTATCTGAGCCGGTATATTACGGCCGCTCCATTTCCGCCATTTCCGTCGCTTCCCATGAAGTCGGACATGCTTTGCAGCATCAGGAATCATACGGCGCGCTTGTGCTGAGACACAAAATTTTTCCGGTCGTCAATTTTGCCTCCGGGGTTGCCCCTCTGCTTTTCTTGGGCGGGATGCTCCTGGGCAGCTTGAATTTAATCGGACTCGGCATTATTTTATTCTCTGCCGCTGTTTTTTTCCAGCTTGTCACGCTGCCTGTCGAGTTTAATGCCAGCGCAAGGGCGAAGCGGATTATCGTGTCGGAAGGATTCATTCGCAACAGTGAAGAACACGGCGTGAATAAAGTGCTGAACGCCGCCGCGCTGACGTATGTGGCTGCGGCGCTCGTTTCATTATTCGAGCTGCTTCGTTTTGTGATGATTTTCTTAAACGGTCGTGATGAGAATTAACACGAAGGAGGTGGCCCCTTACCGTTTGCGGTAGGGGTTTTTTTGCTTATATTAAAACTGATTCTCATTATGCTGTTAATCGGATTAACGGCCATCTTTGTCGCTGCGGAATTTGCGATTGTAAAAATCCGCGGATCAAAAATTGCGGAACTGGTTGAAACCGGAGACAGCCGGGCGCTTGCGGCGCACAGGGTTATTTCAAATCTCGATGAGTATTTATCAGCGTGCCAGCTCGGCATTACGATTACGGCGCTCGGACTCGGCTGGCTCGGTGAACCGACGATTCAGCGGATTCTTCTTCCTGTTTTCAGCCTGATCGGAATGCCGTCATCCATTACGCACGTCGTCACGTTTATTGCGGCGTTTATCGCCGTCACGTATCTGCACGTCGTCATCGGCGAACTTGCGCCGAAAACGATATCCATTCAAAAAGCCGAAGCCGTCAGTCTGTGGACAGCGAAACCGCTCATTCTCTTTTATAAAGTGATGTATCCGTTTATCAAGCTGTTAAACGGCTCGGCCGGATTTTTGGTCAAACTGTTCGGCTTTCATTCAGTGAAAGAACATGAAGTCGTGGTCAGTGAAGAGGAATTGCGGGTGATTTTATCCGAAAGCTATAAAAAAGGTCAAATCAATCAATCTGAATTCCGTTACGTCAACAAAATATTTGAATTCGATAACCGGGTCGCCAGAGAAATTATGGTGCCGCGCACCGAAATCGCCGCCATCTCGCTTGACCAGTCAGTTGATGAAGCCATTCATTTGATCATCAACGAGCGATATACGCGATATCCGGTTATTAAGGAAGACAAAGACCACATTCTCGGCATAATTAACAATAAGGATTTATTTAAGGCGTATTTTCTCGGCCGTTCCATTGAATTAAAAGAAATTATGCGTCCGGTAATCAGAGTGATTGAAAGCATCCCGGTTCAGGAACTTTTGATCCGCATGCAGAAGGAACGGATTCATATGGCGATTCTCGTTGACGAATACGGCGGTACGGCGGGGCTTGTGACCGTCGAAGACATACTGGAGGAAATCGTCGGGGAAATTCGTGATGAATATGACCAGGATGAAATGCCGCACATCGTCAAAAAAGGCGAACACCATTATGTGATGGACGGCAAAGCACTGATAGAAGAGGTGAATGACCTCCTTGATATCGCCATCGAAAATGAAGACATTGACACGATCGCGGGATGGCTCTTAACACAAAAAATGGAGCTGAAAAACGGCGACGTGTTTCATGCCGAAGGATGCGAATTCAAGGTGCTGGAAGCCGAAGACCACCATATCCGCTTTGTTGAAATTAAAAAAACTGATTTCTGAGCCTCCTGCTTTTTGCAATGAGGCTTTTTTTCTGAAAAAAATGCTTCTTCATCCCACTCCTTCATATGCTGTAATGAAAGGAGTGGCTGTATGAAAACGGATTGGTGGAAAACGGCGGCCGTCTATCAAATTTATCCCCGAAGCTTTATGGATTCGAACGGGGACGGAATCGGCGACATTAACGGGATCAGAGCAAAGCTTCATTACATAAAAGAGTTGGGGGCGGATGTGATCTGGCTTTGTCCTGTTTTTGACTCGCCGGGCGCGGACAATGGCTACGATATTCGGCATTATAAACAAATTGCCGGCGAATTCGGGACGATGGAGGATTTTGACCGGCTCCTCGCGGATATTCATGCGCTCGGCATGAAGCTGATCATAGACCTCGTCGTCAACCATACAAGTGATGAGCATCCTTGGTTTATCGAATCACGCTCAGCGAAAGATTCCGAAAAACGGGACTGGTACATCTGGAGAGACGGAAAAAACGGCAAAGAGCCGAACAATTGGGAAAGTATTTTCGGCGGATCGGCATGGGAATATGATCAAGGGACAAATCAGTATTACCTTCACCTGTTTGACAAAAAACAGCCCGATTTAAATTGGGAAAACGAAACGATGAGGCAGTCCGTTTATGAGATGATCCGCTGGTGGCTTGATAAAGGCATAGACGGCTTTCGGGTGGATGCCATTTCTCATATTAAGAAAAAAGAAGGGCTCCCTGATATGCCGAATCCGGATGGTCTCCCGTATGTCCTGTCCTTCCCGTATCATATGAATGGGGAAGGCATCATGGATCTCCTGAAAGAGCTGAAGCGGGAAACATTTTCACGTTATCCGATCATGACGGTCGGCGAGGCGAACGGAGTGACGGCTGCGGAGGCGGCTAATTGGGCCGGTGAAGAAAACGGCGTCTTTCATATGATTTTTCAATTTGAACACCTCGGTCTCTGGGATACGGATGAGAATCAGAATATCTGCATTCCGGCGCTTAAGCGCGTCTTGTCAGGCTGGCAGAACAGTCTTGAAGGTAAGGGCTGGAATGCGTTATTTATGGAGAATCACGACCAGCCCCGTTCCGTTTCGGTATGGGGTGACGAACGGTTTTTGAAAGAAAGCGCCAAGGCACTCGCGGCGATGTATATGCTGATGAAAGGCACGCCGTTTATTTACCAGGGGCAGGAACTCGGCATGACCAATGTTTCGTTCCCATCCATTGAAGATTACGACGATGTCGCAAGCAAACAGCTGTATGAAATAGAGACGTCCCGCGGTGTTCCGCATGAAAAAGTGATGGAAATCATCTGGAAAAAGGGCCGGGATAATTCACGGACACCGATGCAATGGAGCGGCGCGGCGAACGGCGGGTTTTCTGATGCTTCCCCGTGGCTCGGGGTGAACCCGAACCACACATGGCTGAACGCTGCATCGCAAATGCAGGATGAAACATCCGTATACCACTTCTACAAACGGCTCATCGCCCTCAGAAAAAAACATGACGTATTGATCAGCGGAACATATGAATTGCTGCTTCCGGAGGACCGACAGATTTATGCCTATGTAAGAAAAGACGGAACGGAAACCGCCCTGATCATCACCAATCTGTCCCAAACCCCCGCCTTATACAGGCATCCCGGTTATCCGCTTGATTCCGATTCGCTCGTGCTCGCAAACATGGAAACAACAGCGCATCGGCATGTGACATCTGTTCTATTAAAGCCTTATGAAGCCCGCGTATATGTATGGTGAAAAACTTCAGTTCCGAGACTGAAGTTTTTTGTGATCTGCGTTTATCATCGCGATCCGACAGGAAAAGACAAATACAGAAACGAATATGGGAAAGGAAGAGAAAAAAAGGAAGGAGTTTCTCATATGCTGAAAAGATTGCAGATTCAAACAAACAGACGGGATGAAATGATCGACATCACGCATGAAGCCGAAGTATTTCTCCGCGAAACAGGCGTAAAAAGCGGCTTGGCGCTTATATACTGTCCCCATACCACAGCCGGCATTACCATAAATGAAAATGCCGATCCGGATGTGAAAAGAGATATGCTCAGAAGGTTTGATGAAGTGTATCCGTGGGAGCATGAACTGGACCGGCACATGGAGGGAAATACGGCGGCACATATGAAAGCGAGTACAACGGGCGCCTCCCAGCATGTCATTATTGAAGATGGACGCCTGATTCTCGGAACGTGGCAGGGCATTTATTTTTGCGAATTTGACGGTCCGAGAAACAGAACATGTTATATCAAAATACAGGCTGAAACGGGGGAAATCACAAATGAGTGAGTGGATGGACGCATTATCATTGACAAAGCCCGTCATTCAGGCGCCGATGGCCGGAGGGCTTGTCACGCCGCGCCTGGCATCGGCGGTATCAAATGAAGGGGCGCTCGGAAGTCTCGCTTCAGGATACGTCAGTCCGCAGGCGCTTGAAAAACAGCTTATCGAGATGAAAGACCTGACGGACCGCTCCTTTCAAGTGAATCTTTTCGTCCCGGAAGAAAGGCAGATGCCTGAGGAGGAACTGGTTGAAAAATGGAAAGCGCGCATCCCGAGGGCAAAAGACGCCAAGCCGTTCTCCGATTTGAAAGAAGAATGGAATGATTTTGAGGAAAAAGCGGAGCTTCTGATCCGTTACGGGGTCAAAGCGTGCTCATTCACCTTCGGCCTGCCGCCGGAAAAAACGGCAGAAAAGCTGAAGAAAAGCGGCTGTTTCCTTTTCGGCACCGCGACAACGCCGGAGGAAGCGAAGGCCTTTGAAGAGCGGGGAATGGACGCCGTTATCCTTCAAGGCATAGAAGCCGGCGGACACCGCGGATCGTTTCTGCCGGTTAAAGGAGAACCGGCTCTCGGCCTTATGGCGCTGATTCCGCAGGCTAAAGACGCGCTGAAAATACCGGTCATTGCGGCAGGAGGCATTTTTGACCGCCGCGGGGTGCAGGCAGCCCGATGTTTGGGTGCGGACGGTGTTCAAGTGGGCACACCGTTTCTCCTTTGTGAAGAAAGCAGCGCCTCACCGGCATATCAAAAAGCCATTGCCGAATCAAAAGGAGCCGACACGCGGCTGACCACATTGTTTTCGGGAAAACAGGCGCGGGGAATCGTGAATCAGTTCATGACAACATATGAAGCTGATGAGGGGAAAACGCTGCCTTATCCGCTGCATAATACGCTGACAAAGCCGATGCGCGGGCATGCGGCTCAATCAGGAGACGCGGAGCATATGTCTTTATGGGCAGGCCAGTCCGCCGCGAAACTTGAAGGGCCGACAGACGTGAGAACCGTTTTGGACGCTTTGTGCCGATCATAATTAAGATGCTGTGAGGTGATGGATGATGAAGATTCTTCAAATGTCCTATAAAAAAAGAGGGAATATTGAGTTTGTCTTTGAAGATTTTCCGCATTCCAAAGTCACCATGGCGCCGATTAAAGGGTATTACTTTGTCCGGACCATTAAATGGAGCCGACGGGACAGAGCCGTCACCCGCCATGATTTAGAGAAGTTTGAATGGGCGGCAAACCAAGCGCTCGGCACGACTGCTTTTTACCGAAAAAGAAAAGCATTTCACATCCCATCGTCATCATGACAGACGATGGGATTGTTTTAATGCATGATCTGATAAAGCGCGGGCGCATCAAGCCTTGTCGCCTGAGAAAGCAGATAAGCCGACTGCACGGCATTTTTTCTTCTTAAAGAATTCAATCTCTGGATGATTTGTTCAGCGGTCAGAATCCCGAGACCGTGGGCAAAATATTGATCATTCCCCATCACAATGACATTTTCTCCCCTCCACTGGGCCTTTGCGGGATTAAACTCAGGGTTTTTAAAATATAAACAATCCCCCCGTAAAAAGTGTCTGCCGGTTTCCGTGTAGATCGGCAGGTGCTCATAGTGCCAGTCATACAAAGTAATATCCCGGAAACGGCGGTCAAACCGTTCTTCACCGATTGTCTTTAAGACGGCCAGATAATAAATCACAACAATGGCGGTAGCGCATTCAAATGCATAAAACGCCCCGTTTTCAATAATATCCCGTATCGCTTTGGAAGCGGGGATTCTGTACTTCAGCTCCAGAGCTCCTTCCGGCGTCACTCTCCAATAAGCCGTATTTCCGTATGTTTTGGCGAAAGTTGCAAATTTTACGCCTGATCCGTGCAGTTCTCTTGCAGCCTCCACGATATGGCGCCGCAGCCGTGCTTCAAACATCAGTTCAGTAATCGACCCGTAATCGAATTGTACGGGAGAATTGATCAGTTCATTTAAATACGGAACAAGGCTTTCTTCCGTCTGCCAGTTCGCGATGTCCTGGGGCCGAAGCACTTGGCCGGATATGATAATCATCTGCACGCCCCCTCTCTTTTTTTATAAGATATGCAGGAGGCTTGGGCAATGAAAATCAAGTCATAAAAAAGGGGGAAATGTTAACAAAATGTGAAGGAGGAGCCGATATATAAGGTATCACATATGAGGGAGTAAGCTTAATATGAAAAAATTCATCAATTGGTGTACAAAGGCATCGATTTCACGGAAGTTAATCATTTCATTTATCGTGATCTTAATCATACCGATTCTCGTGTTAGAATTCAGTTCATACCATACGGCGAGCAATTCGCTGGATAATCAGATTTCAGGCAACGCGAAAAATAACATCGACTCTTTTAACACGACCATTACAAATGATATCGGAGCAAAAGCAAAGGCGATTGAATTTTTCAGTGAAACCTTAAAAGGTTCATCATTCTCTAAGAAAAATAAAAACGAACTTGAAGAAAAGTTCGGGCAATACACGTCTATTCATAAGGACGCAGCCCGTATTTACGGAGGAACGGAAGACGGCAGCTACGTACAGGCGCCGAAGGAAAATGTTCCGGCCGATTACGATCCGAGAACACGCGCATGGTATAAAGACGCTGTGAAGGCTGGCGGCACACTCGTTGTCACCGATCCTTACATCGCGGCAAACGACGGCAGCATGGTTGTCACCGTGGCAAAGCAGATGCAGGACGGAACGGGCGTAGTGGCCATGGACATTACGATTGACCAGCTGCTGAAGCAAATGCAGGAAATCAAAATCGGGAAAAAAGGCTTCGTATTTATAACATCTAAAAATAAGACTTACGTCGCGCATAAAGACCATAAACCGGGTGATAAAGTATCAACCCCGTGGCTGAATGAGGTATACAGCAAAGATAGCGGCATTATTTCATACAAGCTTGATAATCAAGATAAAAAAATGGCGTTTACGACAAATAAACTGACCGGATGGAAAATAGAGGGGAGTATGGAACTCACCGAAATTAAAGACGCCTCAAAACCGGTGCTGACGATGGGAATGATCGTGCTGACAGCATCCATTATCATCGGGGGAATTTTAATTCTGCTGATTGTCAGATCTATTACATCACCGCTGAAACGGCTTGTCCGCTCGTCTAAACAAATCAGCGGCGGAGACCTGACCGAAACCATTGAAATCCGCTCGAAAGATGAATTGGGCGAACTCGGTGCAAGTTTTAATGAAATGGGAGAATCTCTGCGCGGACTTATAAGCGCGATCCAAAACTCTGTCGACAACGTTGCCGCTTCATCGGAAGAGCTGACCGCTTCAGCTTCGCAGACAAGTAAAGCGACGGAGCACATTACAATGGCAATTGAGCAGTTTTCAAACGGAAATGAAGAGCAAAGCGAAAAAGTCGAATCAAGTTCAGCCAAGCTGAATCATATAAATGAAGGGCTCGCAGCCGTTTCCCGCACATCATCATCCATTACGGAAGCATCTAAACAATCGAAAGAAGCTGCCGGCACAGGGGAAGAGTATGTGCAGCAAACCGTCGGGCAGATGAATCTCATCAATCAATCCGTTCAGCAGGCGGAAGCTGTTGTGAAAGGCCTTGAAGCCAAATCAAAAGACATCACTCATATACTAAGAGTCATCAACGGCATTGCCGATCAGACAAACCTGCTTGCATTAAATGCAGCCATTGAAGCGGCAAGAGCCGGTGAATACGGACGAGGCTTCTCAGTGGTCGCGGAAGAAGTGCGCAAGCTGGCCGTCCAATCTGCAGGTTCTGCCAAAGAGATAGAAAAACTCATTCAGGAAATTACAGCTGAAATTAATACATCGCTTCACATGTTTACATCCGTTAATGAAGAAGTTCAATCAGGACTTGCCGTGACGGACCGCACGAAGGAAAGCTTCCAGAATATCTTCGGCATGACAAACGACATCGCTGAGAAGCTTCAATCAATGAACGGCACGGTTGAACAGCTGTCAGACAGCTCTCAGCACGTCTCAGCCGCGGTGACCGATATTGCGGACGTATCAAGAGAAAGCGCGGCAAGTATTCAGGATATTGCCGCATCCGCAGAAGAACAGCTTGCATCTATGGAAGAAATCAGCACATCCGCCGATACCTTGGCGCAAATGGCCGAAGAACTGCGGGAATTAACGAAACAATTTAAAATCAACTAGTGAAAAAGGACGCTTTCCGGGTGGAAGGCGTCTTTTTTTATGGAGGAAGCTAGAAAATTAAATAAAAAGACTCACCTTAAAAGAGAGCACATAGAACTATTTTTCATTTATGACTAAATTTTCAATGTAATAAAAAGGTAGTCCGCCGATATAAACAGTAAATGATTGAAAGAGGTTTACAAAATTGAAAAAAACAGCAAAAAACATCGCAAAAAAATCAATAGCCAGAAAACTCATCTTGTCATTTTTACTGATTTTACTCATTCCGGTAGCAGTACTGGCTGCCAGTGCCTACCGTTCGGCGGCTTCATCCGTTGAAAATCAAATGATGGAAAGCGCTGAGGGGAATGTGCAAATCTTAAACAATATGATTGATGACCGGATCGGAACGTTTACAAAAAGCTCAGCATATTTCAGCGAATGGGCGACAAGCGCAAAATTTAAAGAAAAAAACCAAACGGAAATGAAAGAAAGATTCAAGCAGTTTATTGAAAGCAATGATAAAGCGGCAGCCATATTTTCAAGCAGCAAGGAAGGCGCGTTTACACGTTATCCGCATGCCGATATGCCGGCCGATTTCAATCCGCTTGAAAGAAGCTGGTATCAAGAAGCCATGGAGAATAAAGGCCAGACCATCATCACGGACCCTTATCAGTCCATCTCAAACAAAAAGATGGTCGTTACCATGGCCCGTGCCGCGCAAGACGGATCAGGCGTCGTCGCCATTGATATTAAAATCGACGATCTCATCACGATGACAAAAGAAGTCAATATCGGAAAAGAAGGATACGCCTTTATCCTCAGTAAAAATAAAAAAGCCGTTGCCTACAGTAATGAAAAAGCCGGCGCGGCGGTATCGGGAAAATGGGTTGATACATTATACAGCGGGGAAAAAGGCGATTTTGAATATACGCTGAACGGAAAAGCGAAAAAAATGGCTTACGTCACCAATAAGGCGACAGGCTGGAAGATCAGCGGAACCATGTCCGTTGATGAAATTAAGGATGCGGCAAGACCGGTTTTGACCATAGCCGTTATCATATTGGCGATAGCGGTTGCCGCAGGAATGATTTTCATTTATTTTGTTATCCGCTCTATTACAAAACCGCTGAAACGCCTCGTAGCTTCAGCGGAAAGAATCAGCAGCGGAGATCTGACGGAAACCATTGATGTCAGCTCCAAAGATGAGCTTGGTGTGCTCAGTAAAAGTTTTAATCATATGACCGATTCACTCCGGTCCCTTATTCAGGGAATTCAGGACTCTGTTGAACATGTCGCTTCTTCCTCAGAAGAGCTGACGGCTTCGGCTGAGCAGACGAGCAAAGCGACGGAACATATCACCCTTGCGATTGAACAGTTTTCCAATGGAACGGAAGACCAAAGTGACAGCATTGATAAAGCGACATCCCAAGTGAATGACATGAAAGACGGACTCAGCGATCTGGCGGAAGCGGCAGCCGTTGTGACGGAAACTTCAATTGAATCGGCAGAGATATCAGTCACCGGAGAGCGGCTTGTTAAGAAAACTGCCGGGCAGATGGGCACTATTGATCACTCCGTCAGTAAAGCAGAACAAGTCGTAAAAGGGCTAGAGCTCAAATCGCAAGACATCACCAGCATTTTGCGCGTCATTAACGGCATTGCCGATCAAACGAATCTTCTCGCCTTAAATGCGGCCATAGAAGCGGCAAGAGCGGGAGAATACGGACGCGGTTTCTCAGTCGTCGCAGAAGAAGTGAGAAAGCTTGCCGTCCAATCAGCCGATTCAGCGAAAGAAATCGAATCCTTAATCCATGAAATCGTTAAAGAAATTCATACATCGCTCGGAATGCTGGAATCCGTCAATCACGAGGTGAAAAGCGGACTGCAGCTAACGGACGAAACGGAAAAAAGCTTCCGGGACATCTCCGCCAAAACAAATCAGATTGCCGGTGAACTGCAAAATATGAATGCAACCGTGGAACAGCTTTCTGCCGGGTCTCAGGAAGTCTCAAACGCTTCAGAGGATATCGCGGCCGTCTCCAGACAAAGCGCGGCAAGCATACAGGACATTGCGGCTTCAGCTGAAGAGCAGCTTGCGTCTATGGAGGAGATCAGTTCATCCGCCGTCACGCTCGAAAAAATGGCTGAAGAATTGCGCGGGCTGACAAAACGTTTTAAGATAAATTCTTAATTAAGTCTAAAAGACTACTTTTTAGATAGGTAAAAAGTATGTTCGTTATATTTCTTCTTTTAGGATATGTATATTTACCTATAATTGCCGATATGAAGGGTAAACATGCAAGAGGAGATATAGCAGATGAAAAAAATTGTGCAAATTATCAAGCAGAGATCGCTTACAAGAAAACTGCTCATTTCTTTTTTAGCCATTCTTATTCTTCCTATTTCAACGCTGGCTTTTATCGCTTATCAATCGGCGGTAAGCACGCTTGACAGGCAGATGATGGGAAGCGCATTAGATAATGTGCAGCAGATTAATGATATGATCAATACAAGCATCAGCCAGAAGGAAGACGGCGCGGCATATTTCAGCGATTGGCTCACCAAGGATCGGTACAAGCCGAAAAACCAATCGCAAATTACGGATAAATTCAGTGAGTATATAAAAATCAATAAAGACGTGGAATCCATCTATACGAGTGACACGGAAGGCCATTTCACCCGGTATCCCGACCTGCAGATGCCTAAAGGATATAATCCGCTTGAAAGAGATTGGTATAAAAAAGCCGTGGAAAACAAAGGGAAAGTTGTTGTAACAGATCCTTACCGCACGGCTTCCACTAATACGATGGTCGTGACGATCGTGCAGCAGACGAAAGACGGTTCAGGAGTCATCGCCATCAATATGAAAATCGAAGAGCTTCTGAAAACGACAAAAAAAGTGAACATCGGAAAATCAGGCTATGCTTTTATCCTGACGAAAGACAAAAAAGTGGTCGCCCACCCGAACCGCACATCAGGCACAGTATTAAACGGGGATTGGGCTGAACAGCTGTACAGCAGCAAAAAAGGTGATTTTCAATACAGCTACGACGGCCAGGAAAAGAAAATGGCTTATGATACGAACGGGCTGACAGGCTGGAAAATCAGCGGAACAATGTATCTGGACGAAATTCATGAAGCGGCGCTGCCGATCCTTCATCTGTCTCTGCTCGTTCTCGTATTAGCGATTGTCATCGGAACCATTGTCATGGTGCTGATTATCCGTTCAATCACAAAACCGCTCAAACAGCTTGTAACATCGTCGAAACAGATCAGTGAAGGCGATTTAACTGAAACGATCGAGATTCAATCAAAGGACGAATTAGGCGAGCTTGGAAAAAGTTTCAACAATATGGCCGCTTCGCTCAGGTCTTTGATCCATGCCATTCAGGATTCCGTGAATAACGTCGCGTCTTCATCAGAGGAGCTGACGGCTTCAGCAGAGCAGACTAGCAAGGCAACCGAACATATCACATTGGCAATCGAACAATTTTCTAACGGAAATGAAAGCCAAAGTGAAAAAATTGAAAGCGCGGCGGAACATATTTATCAAATGAACAACGGGCTTAAAGATATGGCGAAAGCATCTGCCGTCATTACCGAATCTTCCGTTACATCAGCGGAAGTCGCCAATTCAGGCGGAAAGCTCGTCCACCAGACGGTCGGCCAAATGAACGTCATTGACCAGTCAGTGAAAGAAGCTGAACAAGTAGTGCGCGGCCTTGAAACAAAATCAAAAGATATTACAAACATTCTCCGTGTCATTAACGGAATTGCTGATCAGACAAACCTTCTTGCGCTGAACGCGGCAATTGAAGCGGCCCGTGCGGGAGAATACGGCCGAGGCTTCTCAGTCGTCGCCGAAGAGGTCAGAAAACTTGCGGTGCAGTCTGCCGATTCAGCGAAAGAAATCGAAAGCTTGATTATAGAGATCGTTAATGAAATCAATACATCTCTCGGCATGTTCCAATCCGTCAACAAAGAAGTGGAGAGCGGACTTGATATTACGAATCAGACCGAAACGAGCTTCAAACGGATTTCTGAAATGACGAACCAGATCGCCGGAGAAATTCAAAACATGAACGCGACGGTAGAACAGCTGACAGCCGGATCGCAGCAGATTTCAGGAGCTTCCGAGCAAATCGCGTCCATCGCAAAAGAAAGCTCCGCCAGCATTCAGGATATCGCGGCCTCCGCCGAAGAACAGCTGGCTTCAATGGAAGAAATCAGTTCGTCTTCGGAAACGTTATCCCAAATGGCGGAAGAATTACGTGATATGACGAAACAATTTAAAATAGAATAATAGTAGAAAGACACCCAAATGTGCTGTTTGGGTGTTTTTTTTAGTTTTTTTAATAAATCTTTTGTCCTAGCTGACGATAATAGATTTAGCTTTCAAAGAAGGAGACTGAAAAAAATGAAACAACTGATACATTGGATCAAACAGCCATCCATCAGCAAGCCGCTTATCGCGGCATTTTTAGCCGTATTGGTGCTTCCGGTAGGCATACTCGCCTACTTCAGCTACCAAACGGCGGGGAGTTCATTAGAAAGCGAACTGACCCACAGCGCTCAAGGAAATGTCAACGAACTCAACAGCGTGCTGGAAAACATGCTCGACGGCAAGCTGAAAGCAATTGACTATTACAGTGAATCAATCACAAAGGAAAAAATGAAAACGAAAAATAAATCCGAACTGCTTGAAAACATGAAGCAGTATGTCACCGTAAATGACGATGTTGCATCAGTGTATGCCGCGTCTCGCGACAAAGCGTTCGTGAAATATCCGTCCGTTGACATGCCGTCCGATTACAATCCGCTCACACGAGAATGGTATACAAAAGCGGTTGAAAAAAACGGACAGCCGATATTTACCGAGCCTTATAAAGACGCTTCAACAGGACAAACGGTCGTTACGATTGCCCAGCAGACAAAAGACGGCTCAGGCGTAGTGGCGCTTGATATAAATCTGGGAGACCTGCTGAACGCTTCCGAACGCGTCCAGATCGGTCATAAAGGATTTGCTTTTATTACAACGGGAGATAAAAAATACATTGCCCATCCGACTATAAAAGCGGGAACAGAAGGCTCAGGGGAGTGGACAAAAGAAGTATTTTCAAAAACAAGCGGAACGTTTGAATACATCTTTGAAGGACAGCAAAAGAAAATGGCCTTCACGACAAACAAACTGACGGGCTGGAAAATCGCCGGCACATTTTTTGTCAGTGAGATACATGACGCAGCCTTGCCTGTCATGAGAATGGCGCTGATCATTCTTGCGGTCTCTCTTATCGTCGGCGGGATTTTAATCTTTTTTATCATTCGCGCGATTTCTAAACCGCTCAAAAAACTTGTCTCGACATCAGCTAAAATCAGCGATGGCGATTTAACGGAAGTCATTAACATCAGTTCGAAAAATGAATTCGGACAGCTCAGCCAGAGCTTCAATGAGATGTCAGCATCACTCCGGTCTGTCATCGGTGTCATCCAATCATCCGTCGAACATGTCGCTTCTTCATCCGAAGAGCTGACGGCATCTGCCGGACAGACAAGCAAGGCGACAGAGCATATCACACTGGCGATTGAACAATTCTCGAACGGAAACGAATCACAAAGTGAAAAATTGGAAGAAAGTGCAGACCATCTTTCCCAAATGAATGCAGGCATTGCCGAGACGGCGAATGTATCGGCGGAAATCACTGAATCCGCCATCCAAACCTCTGATACGGCCGGAAGCGGAGAAGAATTAGTAGCGAAAACGGTCGGCCAGATGAAAACAATTGATCGTTCCGTACAGCAGGCGGAAGCAGTCGTAAAAGGGCTGGAAACAAAATCGCACGACATTAAGAGCATTCTGAACGTCATTAACGGCATTGCCGATCAAACGAACCTGCTTGCCTTAAACGCGGCCATCGAAGCGGCCAGAGCCGGCGAATACGGCCGGGGCTTCTCCGTCGTTGCGGAAGAAGTGAGAAAGCTTGCCGTACAATCAGCCGACTCCGCCAAGGAAATCGAAACGCTGATTCAGGAAATCGTCAAAGAAATCGCCACATCGCTTTCTGTATTCCAAGCGGTGAATCAAGATGTGAAGGAAGGCCTCGATATTACGGATCAAACGGCCGAAAGCTTCAAAAAAATCTCAGAAATGACGACTCAGATTTCAGGCGCTTTGCAGCACATGAACGGAACGCTTGAGCAGCTCGCGGCCGGGTCACAAAATGTGACAAACGCGGTGGAGGATATTACCGCAGTCGCCAAAGAAGGATCTGCCGGCATTCAAGACATCGCCGCGTCCGCCGAAGAGCAGCTTGCCTCCATGGAAGAAATCAGTTCATCCGCCGAAACGCTTGCCCATATGGCCGAAGAACTGCAGCAGGTTACGCGGAAATTTACGATTCAGTCTGAAGACGAAGAACAGCTGTAACGAGCTGTTTCTTTTCCTCCGCTGAAAAAAGCGATACACTTACATAAAAGAAGGGAGTGGCAGTGATGAGATTAGAAGGTAAGAAAGTTATAGCGCTTGTCAGTGACGACTTTGAAGACTTAGAGCTTTGGTATCCCGTCTACCGGCTGCGGGAGGAGGGCGCGATCGTTCATTTAATAGGAGAAGAAGCCGGCCGTTCATACAAAGGAAAATACGGCGTGCCCGCGACAGCGGATTATGATTTTAAGAGCCTGATTATCCAGGAGTATGACGCCGTGCTCGTGCCTGGCGGCTGGGCTCCTGACAAACTGAGAAGATATCCGGAAGTTTTGGACATCATCCGTACGATGAACGAGCAGAAAAAGCCGATCGGCCAGATCTGCCACGCGGGCTGGGTGCTCATATCGGCCGGAATTCTCGCAGGGAAAAAAGTAACGAGCACGCCCGGCATCAAAGACGACATGACAAATGCAGGGGCACAGTGGCTTGATGAAGCTGTCGTAACTGACGGCCACATTGTATCAAGCCGCCGCCCGCCTGACCTACCGCATTATGCAAAAGCGTTCGCTGATCTTTTAGCATCCAAATAAAAAACATCCGCCCGAAGCCGGGCGGATGTTTTTAGTTTTGATCGGCGGGGAAGACAATTCCGATTTGTTTTCTCGCTTCTTCCATAATGCTTGCCGTAATGAAAGAACGTTCAAAGGTATTTTCGGAAGACTCCTGCTGTCCGTTTCGAAGAAGATTGATGAATTCAGCCGTTTCGTAATACATCGCCGGTTTCGAATCAGGGACCGAAATGTCCTCCGTGCGTCCGTCACGATAGCGGATTTCCGCCCGTTCCGGCCCGTGAATGCTGTCCAGTACGATTGTGCCGTCTTCACCCTGTATTTCCGCCGGGGCAAACGAATTTGAGATTTTTGAATGCATCAGCACCGCTTCAAATCCGTCATATGATAGAATAACCGTGCCTTCGCCGTCAACCCCGGATGATAATTTGTGACCGGTCGCAATGACGTCTTTCGGTTTGCCGAACAGGACGACGGCCGGATAAATACAGTACACGCCGATGTCCATTAACGAACCGTTCGATAGTTCAGGTTTAAACGCGTTAAGCACCGTTCCGTTTTTATATGCATCATATCGTGATGAATATTGGCAGTAGCTTGCCGTGAATCTCCTGATGGGTCCGATTTTATGTAAGTGGTTTTGAAGCATACGGAAGTTCGGCAGGAACGTCGTTTTCATGGCTTCCATCAAAAGAACGCCGTTCGCTTTGGCTGCGTGAATCATGTCTTCCGTTTCCCTTGCGTTAGACGCAAACGGTTTTTCGCACAGCACATGCTTGCCGTGTTCCATAAAAAGGATCGCCTGTTCTTTATGAAATGCATTCGGGCTGGCGAGATACACCGCGTCATAAGCTTCGCTTTCTGCCATTTCTTTTAGGCTGGTGAAATAATGAGCAGCGCCGTGTTTGCCGGCAAATTCCGCCGCACGTTCCTCAGTTCTGGAATAAACCGCCGTTAATTGAAAATCATCAATAGCAGAAGCCGCCTCCAGAAATCGTTCTGTAATCCAATTCGTTCCGACTGTTGCAAATCGAATCATTGCTATCGCTCCTTCTATGTATTGGCTTACATTATAGCTGTTTTTCACAGAAACATAAATGGAAAAAGACTGCCCGGCAAAGGTATAGGGAAAATTCCAATAGAGGCCAGTTATTATTTTTCATTACAGGAACGATAGTGTACAATTTAGGTAAAATACATATGATGGAGGAACAATAGTGGAAACATTGCAAACATGGGGCGGCAGATTTAAACAGTTTTTCTTAGACAATAAATTTGTCTTGTTTTTGCTTGTATTGCTGCTCATCGGTCTCAATATCCTTGTCTTTACGAAGACATCATTTATTTTCACACCCATTATCGTCCTGCTCAAAACAATTGCGCTCCCCGTCATTTTGACAGGAATTGTTTATTATCTGCTCAATCCGATCGTAGATATATTGGAAAAATTAAGAGTGAAAAGAGTTTATTCCATCCTGCTCCTTTACCTCATTATAATAGGTCTGATTTCGATTACGATCGTTTCAATTATTCCGTTTTTAAAGGAACAGATTATGAGCCTGATCGACAACCTGCCGAAATATGTGGATATTGTTGAAGATCAGACGAAAAGCCTGATTGGAAGCGATTTTGTAAATCAGGCGCAAAAAACGATGAATATCAACATTTCCGATCTTGCAAATAAAGTATCGGCGCAGGCGGCGACAATTGCAAACAGCACATTTACCGGGGTCGGGAATTTTATCGGCGCGCTGACGGAAGTGATCATTTCTATTGTGACTGTTCCGTTTATTCTGTTCTATTTGCTGAAAGACGGCAAAAAACTGCCGTTTTATATATTAAAGTTTGTGCCTACCCGTCTGAAAGAACAAACGTATACGATGCTGAGCGAAATGAACCATAGATTAAGCTCTTATATCAGAGGGCAGATCATCGTCAGCTTCTGCATCGGATTTTTATTATTTATCGGCTATCTGATTATCGGACTTGATTATGCATCCCTGCTTGCGGTCATTGCCGCTTGTACGAGTGTTGTTCCGTATTTAGGGCCGACCATTGCCATCACGCCGGCGATTATTATCGCTTTGGTCACGTCGCCCCTTATGCTGCTGAAGCTTGCGATTGTCTGGACCGTTGTCCAGCTCGTGGAAGGAAAATTAATCTCTCCGCAGATCATGGGGAAAAATCTTCACATTCACCCGATTACCATCATCTTTGTTCTTTTAACCGCCGGAAAGCTCTTCGGGGTTGTCGGCATTATTTTAGCCATCCCGGGGTATGCGGTCATCAAAGTGGTCACAACCCATCTGTTTGATTGGTTCAAAATGCGCTCGCATTTATATGAAGAAGAAAAAAATGATGCTGTATCGAAGTCATAAAATCGGAACGGACATGATATTTATTATAAGACAGGCTTTCCTTTAAAGGAGAGCTTCTCTTTTGTAAATGACGAATGAAGGGAAGAATAGGATGACACTATGGGAGATGTTCACAGCAGCCGTTTTGGGAATCGTGGAAGGGCTGACGGAATACGCGCCGGTTTCTTCCACGGGACATATGATCATAGCGGATGACATCTGGCTGAAATCCGGAAGCCTGATGAATCCGGAAGCCGCCAATTCCTTCAAAGTGGTGATCCAGCTCGGTTCGATCTTAGCGGTGGCCATTGTATTTAAGGATCGGATATTAAATTTACTCGGCCTCAAAAAAAACGTGACGCGCGATCAGCAGAAGGGATACAGGCTGACCATCGCGCAAATCGCTGTCGGTCTTGTTCCGGCGGCGGTTCTCGGCTTTTTATTTGAGGATTTTATTGACCGCTATTTATTCTCCGTCAGAACGGTCGCTTACGGATTAATTGCAGGAGCCGTGCTTATGCTGATTGCAGACTGGATCAATAAAAGGAAAGAAACGATCGATACGGTAGACAGAATCACCTACAAACAGGCTTTCTGTGTCGGGTTATTCCAATGTCTCGCCTTGTGGCCCGGCTTTTCCCGCTCAGGCTCAACGATTGCCGGAGGTGTCATTCTCGGCTTGAATCACCGGGCAGCCGCAGACTTCACATTTATTATGGCCATTCCGATTATGGCGGGCGCAAGCCTTCTGAAGCTGGTGAAATACTGGAGCAGTCTTTCTCCTGACATGATTCCGTTTTTTCTTGTCGGTTTTATCTGCGCCTTTGTCGTCGCTCTCTTAGTCGTCAAATTCTTTCTTCGGCTTATTAATCGGATTAAGCTTGTCCCGTTCGCCATTTACCGTGTTATCCTCGGCATTATTTTAATCATGTTGGTGCGATAAACGAAGAGGCCCCTCGAGGGTCTTTTTTTATGTTTGAAAAACATCTCAGAAAAATGTAGGCAAACTGAATTTCCGGCTTGAAATTTAAAGAAAACTCGTCTATAATAAAACATGACGTTACCGCACGGGGCCATAGCTCAGCTGGGAGAGCGCTACGCTGGCAGCGTAGAGGTCAGGGGTTCGAGCCCCCTTGGCTCCATCGACGTATTAAACCGCGGTATATCAACGTTGACTAAACGTTGACTTATCCGGTGACTAAAACAGCGTAACGCTTCCGATTGGGACAGCGTGGCGCACCGTTTTTCAATCGTCTTCCATACGAAATGGGAGGCGATTTTTTATGCATTCAGAAAACCGAAAAGGTAAACGTGTGAAGGCCGGAAGGGCCTCGGTAAAGACAACGCGAAAAGGTACGTACGAACTCGGGTACATATTCGACAGGCTATGCGATGCTAAACGCGCCGAAAACGTCGTTCAGGAAACGATCGATAAGTACATGCGCGCTTGTCGGTATTTGTCGGATTATGCGGAAGAGATCGGAGTGTCCGCAGACATACGCCATATTGACGTTGACTTTGCGCGCGGGTTTGTTTCGTGGCTAATCAACGATAAAATAAAGTTCGACGGCCATAATTTCAAATTGGACGAGCATAAGACACAGGGGTTATCCCCGCGGTCAGTTAACGACTATATTAAGACCATACGGACTTTCTTCCGTTTCGCGATTAAAGAGGCGTATGCGGACGATAACCCGTTCGAAGAGGTAACGCTGATTACAAATCCGGAGAGTCCTATAAATATCCTTTCACCTGACGAAATGCGGGCGATCCTTAATGCGATGGATCAGCGATCTTTCGTCGAATTTAGAGATTATGTTGCGCTGACTTGTCTAATCGACTCCATGATGCGTGTGGGCGAAGTGTTGTCCATCAAAGAGTCGAGTATTGATTTCGGTTCAAAAACGTTGATACTCGAAGGAAAAGACGTAAAGAATCGAAGAGGTAGGTTCGTCCCGTTAGAGGATAAAACACTCCGGTTGCTGCGCGAACTTATAAGGGAGAACGAAGAATTCGATAGTGAATATGTTTTTCTAGCAAACTATGGCGAGAAGATGACAACTAATAACTTTAGGCAGCGTTTGAACAACTATGCTGATCGGGCCGGTATCAAAAAGCGCGTGCATCCCCATTTAATACGACATACAGGAGCGACGATGTTTTTAGAAAACGGAGGAGACATTCGGCATTTACAGATGATTCTCGGACATAGTGATTTACGTATGGTAACGCGTTATACTCACCTATCGAAAAAAGCGCTGACCGAAGAGCATAGTAAGCATTCGCCATTACTTCAGATACAAGAAAACAAAAATAAGAAGCGAAAAACTCAGAGACGATGACTCGGCCACAAGGCCGGGTTATTTTTTTGTCCATTTTCCGAAGTGCATACGAAAAGGCTGTGCCAATTCGGAAGTTATTACGCAGTTATTAATGACAGACGAAAAAAAGTTTCGTAGTCCATGTCGCAAAATTGACGGTAGTCTACCCGTTATAGAAGTGAGAGGTGATTACGAAATGACAACCGCTAAACGTCCGATCGACTTTCACGATCACCGATTCGTACGCGTTACGAAGTCAGTAATCGCAGACGAGACGTATTTAGATAAGCCGGTGCAGAAGCTTGTGTACGCAGTCCTGTGTTTCCACGCAGACAACACAAGCAAGAAATCGCATCCGAGCGTACAGACTATCGCGGATAAATGCCGATGCTCAACGAACACGGTGCGGGCAGCATTGCGTAGGCTGAAAGAACTCGAACTCATTGACGTCAAAGAGCGCAAAAATGAGAACGGCCAGACTTCGAATGAATATACGCTGTGGGAGCCTCCGGAATGGTTTGTGGCGGGCGGCACTTCAAAAAACGGCAATAGCCCCCTTCACGATTTGAAGTAAGGTACTTCACAGTTTGAAGACGAACTAAACTCAATTAACTATACTCATTTAACTAAACTAATAATAGCGCTCAATTAAAACCTTTTCGCGCAGATACTTATTAATTAATAAATCTATCGCGATAAAGAACATCTGCAAGAGTGAGCGAAAGCGAACGATTGCTATGTCTTATTAATAAACGAAAGGATGTGCGGTATGTTTACGAAATATGAGCTCGCTACTATATACGAAGCGCTCAACGATCTTCATCCGGTTACTCGCGTTCAATTCGAAGGGGGCGTAGAGGTAGCGGTATCCGATTTAAGCGAAAAGGTATTGCGACTAATTAACGAAAGGAGTAACGATAACTATGGCGATTGAAATCCCGATCTCACCCGATTACACACTAACGTCCGACGCGCTTAACATTATCGTAAATGAACGCTATTTCACCGATCCGACAAAAGCGCCGAACTGGCCGAAGAAGCTGGCGGAGAACCCGAACGCTGATCCGACGCCGAAGGAAAAGTGGCGTGAGGTCGCGTTTCATTCGACGGTCGAACGCGCGCTAATGGACGTAATGAATCGACGGCTGCGCGACTCGGATGCGACATCGCTGGCGGAATTAGCACGATTAATACGGGAGTTTCGCGAGGAAATAACGGCTTTACTAGCGGTCGAGGGCAATCGGTAGGGTAAGCGGTAAAACGTGAAAATACACGGAGTGGAGGCGGCGGGAACGTGACTGAAAATGACGTTAATGTTCGATTTCTAAAGGAGATCGCAGACATGTATGGTATTAAGCTTCGCGACGAACCAAATCCGAAAGGCTTCATTATCGCATCTAAAGACGGGACCGACCGCAAATTGACGGCGGAAGAGTTCGTGAAATCAATGTTTCCGGAATGGGAGGGCAAGCGATGACCGAAGAAGTTAAACGATTACGCTGTGCTGTGGCGGATTTGATTGGCGAAAACGAGCGGTTGAAGGCGAAGAATGCGCAACTTGAACTACGGAATAAGGAACTCCGGCGCTGTGTGCCTGCGCTTAGCACAATTGCGACCGTATCGAGTATTTCTACGGAAGATATCGTTCTTAGGGAAATCAATAGAATCGCAAAGGAGGCGCTAAAATGAAGCCAACAATCACGAAGGAGCAGGCGGATGCCTTACTACATCTTTATTCCGCGGAATGGACGAAATCAGACGTACTTGAGTACCACGCAACAGGCGAATGGTTAGAACACTGTGATTCGCTAAACGATCTCGACATTCTAACGCTAGCAGCCGCATTGGTCAACGGATACGAAGTCGAAAAGACGCCGGAGGAAAAGGTGCGGGAGTATTACTACGATTTGCGGCGGACTGAAGATCGTCTCGAAGAACGAGGGGAATCCGGATCGCAGTTTCGTCAGGGATGGCAATCGGTGGAAGAAACGTTGAGACTTCTCGGAATCGAAATCGAAGGAGTGAACGCTTGATGCTCCGGTTGGATCGCGCCTTAGTCCGGCTGATCGGTACCTCGTATAAAGAAGCGTCCGAGTTAATCGCAAAGGGCGGCGTAAGAATAAACGGACATGTAGATTCGAGGCCGTGGCGCTTTTTAAATAGCGGCTACTACTTCGTTAAGGTTCACGGACACGGACGTTATAAATTTGCGGTGAAAGGCGGAAAACTTACGAAAATAAAACGAAAGGTTGGCGGTAAGTATGACAACGTATGAATCAAAGCCGGTCGCCAAGTGGAATACGCGCGACTTCCAAGCGTACTTAAAAGCGGAGCACCAACGGCTCTACGGCGTCCCTTATGCACCTTTTCGCGGATACCAAGCTGAAGCCGGTATGCTCGGACGTTGGGTCGGTACGAAACGAAAGCCGGGCGAATATGGGCCGGAGATAACGAAACGATTCATCGATATGTGTTTCGCGGATTATAAGCCGTCCATAGAATGGCCGGGCGTGAGTTTCGGATGGATGATGAAGTATAAGGGGCCGATCTTGCAGCGGGCGGTTAGCGCAATTCAAGCGGAAGAAAAAAGGGCGGAACGGAATAGCGGCGTGGATGATACGTGGTTCTAGCGCGCCCGGCGGCTGGACGCCGAGAATTAGCGCCCTTGAAGCGCCGGGATAGCCTTCCAAAAGAATGCGAGAATAACAACGAATAGAGCAACGGTTGCGAAGTTTTTGATAATACGCGTCATGAATCGAACCTCCTTTCGGTAACTTAGGTATATTGTACCACATAAATACGAATATGTGTTCGGTTTTTATAAAAAATTTTGGGAGGGATTGCGGAATGACTAAAACGAAAAAGTATGTACGGATTAAGAAGGCGACTGTAGGGGGTGTGTGGTATGCGGAGAAGATCGGCAATGTATACGAGGTCGAGCGTGAAAATTGCGTTTCGATACTAACAAAGCGAGGGATTCGCGGACTATCCTCTGTACTAAGGGATGACGTAGAAATCATCGTAACGGAAAAGCGACCAGCCGAAGCCGGCGAGCGCGTGTTGATTACGTATGCTTCGCCGATTGAAGAGCAAGCGTATGAAAAAGGGGATGTTTTCGTAGCAGAATACACAAATGATCCGGTCCATAAGTGCATACGAGTTTTAGGAATGCCGGAATATATCGACTACATCGAATACGAAGTCATCGTAAACAGCGAAGTTAAAAACGAGGAGGCTGACGAAATGGAAACCGTAAATCAAACGGTTATTGCTAGTGCGAGCACGGTATTCGAAAAGGTAGGCGAGGATTATATCGGATGTAAGTCGAGGTTCGGCGATATTCTAATCGGTGCTCCATATTCGGAAGCATTCGTAAAAGCGTACGCAAACGAACGAAAAGATGTCCTCGTGCTTCCGAAGACAATTGAATATACTGCGTTTCTCCGTAGCGATGAAATGAAGAAAGTCGCTGAGGGCAGACAGGAGGCGATTAAAGAACGAGCACAAGCCCGACGCGATGAAATCGTTGAGCAGGCGAAGGCGGACGTTAAGGAACAGGTGAATAGATACGAATACTACTTCGCTTATGGCCGGAATACGAAAGCGGAATTTATCGTTAATTACGAGAAAAGAACCGTAGTTACAATTTTACGGAAGGGAGCGGATGGTCAAATCGTAGCAAAAGGAATCGCCAAAGCCGCACCTGACGACTGCTTCAACGTTCATATCGGAAAGGCAATTGCGCTAAGACGTGCGATGGGCTTAGTGGTGCCGGACGGATATTTAAACGCACCGCAGCCGACTGAAGTTCGTGTGGGTGACGTTGTTCGCGGAAATCGTGGTGACAGTCATTACTATTCTAAACGTAAAACGTTTACTATAACCTCTGATAACGTTGACGGCATTTATGACGGTTTCCTGTATAAGGAAAACACGGGTGACTGGATTGAACGTGATCAAATCGGAAGAATCATCGACGACTCACGCGCAGAGGTGGGCGAATGAAGACAGTAAACGTCACGTATTTCAAGCCGAGCGGAAAATTTTACACGAACGAAACGATCGAAATATCCGAGGAACTTACCGGCTATCATGCGTTAGTCGAAGAGCTACCGAAGCATCATCGTATAAAGGATATGCGAATGCTCGTTCAAGATAGCGGAGACGGAAAAGAGCCCTATATTGTCCCGCATCTATACAATCCAATCTATTAACGAAAGGAGGTCCGCGAATATGACTAACGAAAACACTTGCGTACTCGCTGACGGATGCAAAGCGGCCGGGTCTGACGCATGTACCCGCCACTGTACGCATTTTATCGCGATGCACGGCGCATCAGGCGAAGGAGGACGATCGGGGGCGGCAGGCCTTCCGAGAGAGTACCGACTTGTGACGCTACAGAATTCGCCAGCACGTGCCGACCAGCCCAAAGCCTACGAGTCGGCCGAAGTGTATGCGTCATCCTTCGGGCGGCAGTTCGAACAAAGCGGACCGGTTGCGCCGACCGACCGTATCAAGGATCTTTATCTATTCAGCGAATCGCCCGGCACCGGAAAGACAACGACGGCTGCCGCACTTCTTAACGAATGGCTACGCGTCCACTATAGCGGCTCCCTGCGGCGCGGCCTCGAACCGTTACAACGTCCTGCATATTTCCTCGATGTGAACGATTGGCAGAACGAATTTAACGAATTCAACCGCCCGCGTGTTCCAGACTCAGTCGCAGAGCCAGCGGCCGCCCGTTATTATCGTACGCTTGAAGCGGCGAAAAAGGCGCCATTTGCGGTGCTAGACGATATCGGCATCCGTAGTGCGTCAGAGGGCTTCCGGGGCGATTTACACAGCGTAATTAACGCAAGGGTAACGAATCAGCTACCGACGGTGTACACGAGCAACATCGCGCTCGATCAGCTTTGGCAAGTATTCGGTGAGCGACGTCTGGCCGATCGGGTTGGCGACCTGTGCCGCGAGATTGAATTCGTAGGCGAATCGAAAAGGGGGATGCGTAGATGAAAACGGAATTCACCTTCGGAGATATCGTCTCGGTTGCCGGATACGAAAATCGGATCTTCTACGTCGATGCTTGGCGTGAAGTAAAGGAAACCGATGAGTGGGGCGTAAGCGAATACGTCGAGTTCGAGTTGACTGACGCCATTAACGGTGAATTCCTCGATGCATTCGAAACTGACTTACGGCTGGTCTGCCGGAAACAGTTCGCAGAAGATTACCTCTTAACGTATGACGTGACGAACTATCCGGAGCCGACGGGCACTGAGATTCATATTGCGGACATTTTTCCGACATTACCAAGCGTAGAGAGCGTCGCGGAGTTAGGAAAAGGACTCAAAAAGGTGGCGAGTAATATGGCGAAAAAGAAAGCGCAGGAGGTTGCGAAGGAAATTGACGGGCTGCTGGACGAATACAACGATTACATGCGCCTGCACGAGGCGTTCGGGGATGCGGAGTATAAAACGAAGGCTGACGCCATTATGACGAAATTGAGACGGGAGGCGGGCGAATGAAGCGTAGAATTAGATACATTTATACGGATGAAGAGTGGGCTAAACAGGTACGCATAGAAAACGTGATCTTCTTCGTCCTATCTCCGATATACTTACCACTAGTCGCGATTTACTATATCGGGGAAGGCGCTTTATATACGGCGGAGGGGATTGCGTTAGGAGTAAGAGCATTAGTTAGACGGATTGTCTTTCGTAAAAATCGAAGGGAGGAGCGCTCATGAATTACGGAACTCTACTAATATCGAAGGCCATCGAAGCGAACGACCCGAACGCCCTGCTGCGCTTCAATGTTTCGGAAGCCGACTTCCAAACGCAGGGCGAACGCAAGGCCTTCCGGTACGTCATGGATTATGCGGAGAAATACCGAGGCCAAGCGCCGACGGCCGAGATGGTTGCGAATGAAGTGCCGGACTTTCAGCCGGATTTTAATATCGAAGCAAGCTACGATTACCTTGCGCAGAATCTAAAGAATCAGGCGGCTGAGCGCGACTTTATCGAAGTGGTTAACGGCAAGGTCGATCCTGAGACGCAGAAGCAAATTAAGTCGTCTGAGTTTACGGAGAGATTCGAACAGGCGCAAAAAACGGGGAATATGCAAAGTTTCGCTGAGTGGTTGACGAGCTTAGGCGAAAGTCTTAAAATGAGAACAAACGTTCGAAATTCGGTCGGTACGGATATCAAGCGAGACATCGACAAGTTTAAAACGGAGTACGAAAACCGTAAGGCAGGCGAGTCCTTTCGGATATGGCGCAGCAAATTCGACTTTATTAATAAGGCCATGGGAGGCTATGTTTCATCGAACGTGTACGTAATTTACGGTAAGTCCGGGCGCGGTAAGTCGGCCATTGCGTTAGAGGAAGTCATTAACTGCGCGATGCAAGGGGCAAACGTTCTGATATGGTCGATGGAAATGGGTTGGTACGAAGTGCTCGTGCGCCTGTACGTATCGATTTCCGGAAGCATGGGCGTTACGACTGCGACTCTTGACGGCGTTGACATGGAAGCTGGCTTTAATTCGCGAGACGTTCGACAAGGTAAACTGCCCGATGAGTTCGAAGCGGGTTTTATGGAATTCCTCGATAGGCTTAACGAAATCATTCCGGGAAACATTACCGTGCGAGCTGTCGACGACGAAGACTTCGGTTCGCGGTCCTTACGCGATCTAAAATCGGACATTATCGAAACGAAGGCCGATGTAGTCCTCATAGACCCCTTTTACTATCTCGATTACGAGCCCAATACGTCAAAGACGGCGGGTGGCGATGCGGCTAATACTTCGCAAAAACTGCGCCGTCTGGCCGGGCATACGAAAGCGACTTTCTTTGCGCTTACACAAGCTGATGAGGATGACGAGAAGGCTGCCGAGGATGGAGCGCGCGAGCTTAAACTGTCGCAGCGTAAGGACGTCAAGAAAACGAAAGCCCTGCTCGAAGATGCTGCGTTATTGATCGCGGTTGATACGAACGCGAAAGAAGGTCGCGGCTTGATCGGATTGAACAAAGGGCGCGACGGCGGCGAAGGGGAAGTCGCAGAAATTATCTATCTGCCGCAAATAGGCGTAGTGAAACAGCCGGAGACAGGCGCCGATGCTGCGGACGTGTTCGAGTTTTAGAGCGTATGGAATTTACCGGATTATATTGTCAATAATTACATCTGAATTTTTTAATAGTTTCGACAAATTGCGACTGTACTATTTGTAATAATGTCGTAATATAATTTACAAGTCTCGAAAGGAAGTGTCTCGAATTGCCGATATTAAATTTGGATGGGCGTTCTGTAGACGTCGATATTCGGTATGAACTCGAACAATTCGAATGGACCCGGCCGACGTGGGGCGATGAACGCCTGCTGGCCGCCAGTCCCTTTCGTTACGATCGGACGCCGAGCTTTTATGTTTACCTCGAAGACACAGCGACCGCAAAAGCCGGCTATTGGGGCGACTCAGGCGCCTATGATGAAGAGTTTGCGCGAGGTGGGTTCGTTAAACTGCTCGCTTTCCTGCGCGGCGAGACTGAAGATGACACAACCGATTACCTGATAGATACGTATGCGCCGGCGGCTGAAGGAGGCCGTCTAACACTTCGCCTCCCGAAATTAAAGGCCGTGACAAAGCCGGAGCCTTTAGCGGAATCAGTCCTCGCAGGCACAACGCCGGGCCTTAACGCTTATCTGACAGGCCGAGGCATTGAAGCCGTGGTACAAGAAGAGGCCGGCGTATCACTTGCCGGAAATACAGTCGCGATCCCTTGGCGGCTTCCTAGCGGGAGGCTGGCTAATGTTAAGTACAGGGCGACGAAGGGAAAGGCGTTCTGGTACGTAAAAGGCGGCATGCCTATACGGTACTTAGTTTACGGAATGGATCTCGTATATGCCCAGCGGCTTACATGCGCAGTGATATGCGAAGCTGAAATCGATGCGATGGCGTGGCGAACGGCAGGCATTCCGGCGATCGGAACCGGGGGCAGCGCATTTAATTTACAAAAGGCGGACATAATTGCGCAGTCACCTATCGAACAATTAACGGTGGTTACAGATAACGATAAAGCTGGCGAAAAGTTACGGCAGGAGATCGAGCGTTATTTGATCGGAAAGGTGCGGCTTGCGCACGGTTATATTACGGAGGTGAAAGACGCTGATGAACTATTGATGAAGCGCGGTGCAGAAGCGTTGCGAGACGTGTATGATCGTGCGGAGGTCGTGAGTACAGGATTACGTTTAGGTTCGGGAATATCCGTACTTTAGGTCGGCGGAGGTTGTATTAACCCTCCGTGTTGCTGTCGGATACCTCAATCCATTCGTACAGCTCTTCGGGTGCACAACCGAGCATCATCGCGATATTGTAGGTTCGTTCGATGCTCGGCAGATTTCGAAGGCTGACGTAATCGGACATTTGCGTTTTTGATACTCCGACCTTTGCTGCGAGTTGAGTGAGACTAATTCCGCGCCTCTTGCATAGTTCGGGTATCCGACATTTGCCGACCTTAAACGTAACAAACACCTCCGTACCATATCAGATAAGGTGTCACGGAGGGAATTATATCCTAATTCCAGTTAATTTTCCACATCATCAGGCAGTATTCGGACTACTTTCTCGATAGGAACATCAAGAAACTGGCATATAATATCGATCGTACCTATGTACATAGTAGCGTTTTTAGTCATGTGTTGCTTCTTGATACTTGCCTGTGTGTCCGGAGAAATACACTTTCTTAGGTGACTGGGTTTCAACCCTTTTTCTTTTAAAGTCTGATATAGAGGCGAGAAATCAACCATTTTAGTTACTCCTTTTTAAAAAATGTCGGCACTACTGAACAAAAAATGTAGACACCGCTGAACATTTATCGTATGATTCAATTATACTCTAAATTGTAAATAATTCAAGAAATTGCAGAAAGGGGGCTCTCCATAGTTGGAGGCGATAAGACGAGAACTTTGTGACTTTATCGAGGACCATGATATAAAGTATTCTCAGATAGCAAAAGAACTACGGGTTGATAAATCATCAATGACGAAATTTAAAAAAGACGGTACGATTGGGTTTAGATCATTAGTAGTGATGGCGCACTTGCTATTCCCAAACGATCCAGACAGTAAGATTTCAAAATGGTGTATTCAATTAGACGATAATTCAAAAGAAATGGTTAAGCAGGCATTCGAGTACGCTGCGATAACCCGAAATACTGAGTTACTACAGTATTTAATTAATGAGCACAAAGGGAAAGCACATTTAAAAGCTTATATCTCTATGTACCAAACTATATTAAATTATATGTCTATGAAGTTGTCTATTAAAGAGATGATGCAGGAAATGAATGAATTGAAAGCATCTAAAGACAAGGAACTTCACATATTGGCTGGAATATACAGATGCTACGGAAACTACAGTTTAGGAGAGTATTTCCTAGTAATTTCAGATGCAATGGAAATCGGCAGAAACATCAATAAAATGAATGATAAAAGGGAGTTATTTATTAAAGAGTGCTACATCCATAGGTTTGCCGAAATGATCGCTCCTACTTATCTGAAATTAAATAACCTTAAAGCTGCGGCTCATTACGCAAACATTATACTTAAGGCAAACATTTCTCCAAAGTTAAAAGCAGATGCTACGTATCTTCTAGGAATGACTAAATTACTTCATGATCCTGAAGATTCGATTAGACATTTTGAAAAGAGTTATTCACTAATGCAACAAACTGGAGTGGATTACCTCATAAATGACTCTTATAATAACCTAGTAATGGCAAAAGGATATTTGTGTAGAGGAGACAGACAAAAGTTAAATGAATATCTCAAAGACTTGAAGGAGGTGGTTTATTTAGAAGAGGGAGACAGTTTTTATGAATGCTTAAAGCTATATATAAAAAGGGGGGTTGATAATCTTCTCGAAGGCCACCGAAAATTCCTTTACAAATCTAACTTCTTTATTTCAGCCCTTATAGCTTCGGATCTGATCTCCACAGGTATACACCCTTATTTATTAGAAACATTAAGTAGTTACAAACATAACAAAAAGGAGATGTTTTATTTTGAAGAAGATTTTATTGAGTGTTTTAGTGATCGCAGCGATTTTTTCAGTAGCAGGACAGCTTAAAGGATTAGATTATGCTAGTAGTGATAATACATTTGGGACGGCAGAACTTCGTCCCGGAGGTTGATAATAATACAAGCAGAGCCTTCGGGCTCTTTTTCTTTTTGTTATAAACGAGTTGACTAAATTTCCATAATATAAATATCGCAACTTTCCGAAAAAACAAACGAATTTTTGGTACGATATGGTCATAGAAGAAATTAATAAAAGTTTTTTCAAAAGCAATGTCGCAAAATCATTCACTGCCTACCCGTTATATAAGTGTAAGGCGAAAGGAGATAACAAAGTGGAACAAAAACAATTTAATAGGCTTAAGTTAGCAGCCGACAGCGGCGCGATTCCGTATGTAACTAAAGAATCGGAACGCATCGCTCACCTGATTCCGGATTTCACGGCATTTGAACAGGAGTGTTACCAAGCGATCGGAAGGATGTTAGAGAATCTTGCGGATAATGGACGCGAAAAAAAGGCGCTAATACAACGCATTATTCGCGAAACGCGGCATAGATTCTTGAAGAGTAGGCGATCAAGGGACGAAGTTGCTATCGAATCATTTAACGAAGAAGGGACCGTTTGGGAGCCGACAGACACTTTGGCGAGTGTTGAGGACGCGGTATTAATAAAAGAAAAAGTCGACCTGTTGGCGCAGGACGACCCAAGAAAAAAACTTATTCTCGATACTTGGACTCGCGGATGTACAAACGATACGGAAGTTTCCACGTTGTTGGCGCAACGTTTTGGAGGAAATGCCCGGTCACATTGCAGATTCATCCAGCGATTCCGAACAAACTGTCAACGCGAATTAACAGCTTAATATTTTTGTCGCAGCTAGGCCCGAAGGACTTTCGCTACGTCCTCATTGTATTGCATATTGTCAACGAATTCAAGGGAACAATGATGCGAACATGTCCTCGGCCTAGTGCGATTATCCTTAAAATAACGGAGGCTAACGTACTATGCATACATCGATTTTACCCACATTTAACGAATCTCAAACGCTTTTAGCGCTAGATGAGCGCAAACTCACCGACTTTATTTACCAAGGCGCATGGCCAAGCGATGAAGACCCGGCCGACTATTTCCCGGCAACCCCGATTAAGGCGGTGCGCGTCGGATGATTACCGCCGGCCAAGTCAAGTTTTCGCACCACGCACGTAAGCGACTGAAGGAACGTTACAATATTACGAATTTACACGTAGCGCGTAATTGGATTGCGCAAAAGCTTCAACACGCAAAGTATCTCGGAATCACCGTAGATTCTAACGGCAAGGAAGCGCGTATGTATGGCGGAAAAGGGGTTGTTATACTCTTTGCGCCAAATAGCGATTATGTACTGACCGTTCATCCTCCCGAAAAGAATACGGCGATCCGATTTATCAACGAAGCGTACGACACAATGAAACAAAGCGTAGAGGCTGCGGTTCAGAATAACGAAAAGTATGTCGCGGAACTTAACGAAGAAATTGCGCACCTGACATACGAGCTAAAACGGACGCGATCAAAAGCGAAGAAGATGGCGTACCGAGCGAGAATCAATGCGGTTCAGATGCGAATCGATGAATTACCCGCCGAGTCCTTCGAATTGAAACGCAAGCTTACAAAAGCAGCGAAAGGAGTGGCGGCTTATGTCTGATCTTACGTGGATCGGCCCAATTGCCGCCGTCATTATCGGTTTAATACTTTTCGGCATGTGGACGCAAATTGGCGAAGACGACGCATGACAGGCGCGTCGCGTCCTCGGAGAATGTCGGGGCGGCCGTTAGGTAATCCGTGTCGCGTCGCTACTGCTAAGCGCTGGCGGCGTTTCGGGCGCAGATACCGGCATTTTGCGAGGGCGAAAAGCCTTAATAAAAACGTAGGGGGAAAACGAATGGGCTTAAGAGATACTTTGAAACAACGTGAGGCACAACGTGAAGCAGCACAATCAGGTGGCGAATTTCCGGAAGGTGTAACGCGGTATGTTCGTATGGGTAAGCATGGAGAAGTAAACGCGGAAGGTCGTACATTCGTTATTCTCGCAGATCCTGACGATTGGTTTGCGTATTATGTTCACGAACACAGCACTTACAACGGTCAGAGAAATATTTACCACTTCCGTAAACATACTTGTCTGCATTCGCCGAAAGCAATCCGGCCAGATCACGGTGCGTTTAAAAAGCCAAATCCGGTAGTTTGCCCGTCTTGCTTGGTCGGGGCACCGCGTAAGCTTTACGCAATGATTCCAGTTTACGATCTCGAATATAAAACGTATCGCGTAATTGATACGAAGGATTTCCATATTAACAACCTTGTAGCCGACTATGATAAAGCCGAGAAGATGGGCCGCAAATTTAATCCGGATTATTCACTCGTAGGAGAGGCGATTCATATCAAGCAGGTAGACAAAACGTTCTCTATTGAGTCGGGAGACGCGACAGAAGAACAGTTGGCTGAAGCGAAAAAGTTTATCGGAATCGACTACGGATACGAAGAACTCGCTAACTTCCGTGAAGAAGCGGACATCATCGGGTTATTGCACGAGGCTGACGAAGAAGCGAAGATTGACCGCGCTAAGTTACCGCCAGTTCCAGAGACTAAAGAATCGGCAGACTCTAACGAACCTACTTCCGAAGAGTTACCGTTCTAATCGACACTAAGACGAAAAGGAGGCGCTTATATGGCGCATAAATCAGAAGATACCGGCAAGTATTCGGAACTGATCGCCCGTGCTGCGCTGCTGGCTAGCGGCTGGCAGGCGGTCAGTACGTCCGAGACGGAAGAGGCGTTCGATATTAGCGCAAAGTGTCCGTTGAGTGGCGAATGGAAAACGTTTCAGGTGAAGACGATTTATGATCGGAAGAAGCGAGGCAGCCTCATCGTTCAGGCGCGGAAAAGCGACCGGACACCGTATACGCTCGATGAAGTCGATTACTTTATCGGCGTGCTTATCGGTAACGGTCCGGTGCCTACCGTGTGGATGTTCGAAAACCGCGAGCTCACCGAATATTGGGGGCCGCAATCGAAGGAAGGCAAGCGGTGGGTACGGATGGATTTGAATTTTCGACGCGAAGACGTAGAGCTTACGGAGATTAACGAATCGGAGGCAGTATAATGGCGTGGTTTAAATACAGCGATATGAGCACAGGCGGCTATGAGAAAAGTGACTACGGAACTATTTTCGTTGAGGCTCGCGATGAGTACGAAGCTAACGATATCTTTGAAAGCGAGCTGGATCTCGATCCTTACGGCGTTGCTTGCGATTGTTGCGGTAATGATTTCTGGGTATCAGAGGTCGAAGCTGACTACGTTGAGGGTTACGCGCAAAGAGAAGACGTTCTTGTGATTAAAAAGGAGGCGGTATAAATGGCGAAATTAGAAGGCGTAAAAACGATTGATATGGTGAACGGTGAAATTACGAAGGTTGCGTATGGCGGTGCGGAGTATTTGAAGACGGAAGGCTTACCGAAGGAAAACGACTTGGTACTGGCCGAGGAAGGTGGCTACGACATTACTTACGGTGCTTTCTACAAAATTACGGAGGACGCCGACCATGATGACGACGTTAGATTCCTGGATGACGTAAATGATGAACGGGTTAGAGATGACGACGATTACGTACTCTTCCGCAAAGTATCCGCCGGCATTGATCCATCATTAGAAGAACGTGTCAGCTCCGTGGAAGCCGACCTCCAAACGTTAAAATCCGACGTGGCTGCGTTGAAGGGTGAAGCGGGGTACGTACGGATCGACAAGAGCGAAGCGCAGGATGGCGACTATGTTAAGTTCGATGAGGCTCCTAAACGTTATCTAACCGCGGGTAAGTACTACGAAATTGATTACGTTGATTCGTGCGGAGATCCTTGGATCACTGACGATGATGGAGACGACTTTGATACACAAGTGCTGTGCGATGACGAATTCGAAGTATACCGCAAAGTAAGCGACGCAAGCGTAGAAGCTGATCGCCTGAAGGTCGGTGATTATGCGAAGGTGGTCAACGCTACCGATTACCATTGTTTTACCGACGGAGATATCGTTGAAATAGTCAAAGACATTGCTAAAGCGACGATTAACGAGTGTGCCCGTAGGCTTAAAGACGGAAAAAATCAATACGTCCCAAAACGTCAACTCGTCCGCGCCACTGACGAAGAAGTTGCCGAAGCTAAAGACGCAGCGGCACGTGCTAAATTTAAAGAAGGCGCTAAGGTGCGGTTGAAGTCGGGCGGTGGAGAGTTCCCTTTACTCGGATTTGAGAACGGTAAGATTTACAAGGTTTCCGATAACAATTTCGACCATGAGAAGGGCAAACGCATTCGAATCGAAGGTGGCGACTGTTTTCTAGGGTCTGGATGTGCAACGCCTGACCAGCTCGAAATTTTAACCGAAGAGGAAGTCGCCGAGATTGAGCGTAAGCAAGCCGAAGAAGCGAAGTGGGCGAAGATTGGACGTAAGGTTGGCGAGTATAAGGAAGGCGATATCGCACGCGTTATTAATGCGTCAGGCTCCAGTAACATGGAAGGCGACATCGGTGAAATAACACGTATTAACGGAACTCTACTCGCTGTAGAGACGCCTACTGCAAAATTCGGTAATCTTCAACTGCCGTCTGATATCGAACTCATTACGCCAGTCGAGGCACGCTTTGACCGCTAAGCCGGCCGCCGTCTGCGCCGCATGTAACGCTAACCTTAACGAAGGGCGATCAGCAATTTACGATTCGCTCTTCGAGGTTTATGCGTGCGGGCCGTCATGCTGGTCGGAATGGTATGCGAAAAACGAAACGGAATACAGGCGAAGATGGACGGAGGAGGTCGATTTATGATGACGAAAGTGGATCGAGTATTCTCGTATACATTCGGCGCTTATTTCGTGGGAATGGGAGTTACATCCGGGCTTAACCACGAATGGATGGGCGTTATTTTATTCGGATCACTAGCGCTACTATACGGAATTATGAACTATCAGGCGGAATAAACAAGCAATTACTTCGCGAGGAAGGAGGACGACGGATGGAAGGCTTACGGTTAAATATGAACGCGTTGAAGCCGGCGGCACCGAAATCGGACGCAGTAGAGGCGACGGCCAAGCGGAAGGCGAAAGCCAAGACCGCCGAGCCGATCGAGGACAGTTGGCGCAAGATATTCGCGATGAAGCTATCGGATTCCGACCGCAAAAGGGTAACGGAAGTCAAGGAGGCTATGGATGCCGGCAAGCTAGCGCGTGATCCAGCTGACTGCGTTAATAAGGCCGGCAACCCTAAAGCGTTCAGCAAGGCGGAGGCGCTTCGGCTATGGAAGACGCTTCAGGAACGGCAGCGCGAAGAAACATTGCGGCAGATGGTCGAGAGCACGCCGGATAATTACTGGCTGATTACGGATACTGAGCGCTTTGACGAGTTCCTTGCGTTGCTTGAAGACGAAGAAGAGATCGTATTCGACGTTGAGACGACGGGCACCGACGTATGGAACGACTACATTGTCGGCCATGTAATAACCGCCATTAAAGCAGACGTTCATGCGTATATCCCGACAAAGCACAAAACGGACCACCCGCAATTAGACAACGCTTATGTGCTCGAAAAGTTGCGGCCGTATTACGAAAATGAATCGATCGGTAAACTAGCGCACCACGCCAAGTTCGATATACACATGCTTGCTCGCGAAGGTATTAAGCTGCGTGGATTAACGTGGGATACTCAGGAAGCTATGAGGCTGCTTAACGAAAACGAGCCGTCCTTTGCGCTGAAGAATCTTGTTACTAAGTACCTGCGAATTAAATCGGATACCTACGGAGATTTATTCGGAAAGATCGGGTTTGACGAAATCAGCGACTTGAAAATTGCGCTTGCCTACGCTGCTAAAGACGGAGATGTAACACGAAAACTTCGAGATTTCCAACGCTATCAGCTCAACAAATTTCCGGAGATTCTTCGATATTATGAAACGGTAGAAGTTCCGTTAATCAGCGTAGTGCAGAAGCTTGAGTCGACCGGATTCAATATAGACTTAGATTTCGCGAAGGAATACGGTAAGGAAATTAAAGCGCAGATCGACCGTTTATACGCGGAGATAATCGATGAATTAGGCGACATCAATATTAACTCGCCGGCCCAGCTTAAACCAGCGCTAGAAAAAGTCACGGGGGAAAAGCTAGCCTCTACTGATGCGAAGAAGGTATTGAAACCACTCGCGAAAAAGCATCCGATCATTAAAAAGCTTCTCGAATATAAAGAGTTATTCAAGCTCTACTCAACGTACATCAACGCTCTACCGGAATTGATTGACCGTAAGACCGGAAAGCTTTACACGAACTTTAATCAAAATGGCGCAAAAACTGGACGCTTTTCATCCGGAGGAACCGGCGTCAATCTACAGAATCAGCCGAAGGAAGCACGTAAGTTGTTCGTTGCGCCTAAAGGCTACGCAATACTCGGCGGAGACTGGAGTCAGCAAGAATACCGGTGCTTAGCGTACTTCTCGCAAGATCCGAAGCTTGTCGACAACTATCTGCAAGGAAACGACCTATACGCGTCCATTGCTTCCGAGGTTTTTAACAAGCCGATTGAAGAATGCGGAGACGGATCGGTTTATCGTAAACAAGCGAAAGTTATCATGCTCGCTGTTGCTTACGGGGGCGGCGCTAACATGCTTAAAGATGCCATCGGAATTACGAAGCAGGAAGCGCAAAAGTTCCTCGATAGCTTCTTCGAAAGGTTTCCGGTTGTTAAGAAGTGGGTCGAATCGAATCAAGCTTTCGTTAAAAAACACGGCTACGTATGGATGGATCACAGCCAGCGTAAGAGACGCCTGCCTGACGCGAAGGATCGGAACGCTAAAGGGCACTATTCGGCTGTATATACGCAGTCAACTAACGCAAGGGTTCAAGGTTCCGCAGCGATACAGACTAAGGCGACTATGATTGCGCTTCAAGAGCTTTGCGACCGAAAGACAGCAGAAGGTCGGGGAGACTGGCGAATCTGGTGCGTAGTACATGACGAAGCACTGCTCTTAGTTCCGGAAACAATTACGAAAGATGACGTTAAAGACTTCGAAGACGTAATGGTTAATACGTACGTTTTCGGTAATATCCCGAATAAAACCGACATTGAAATAATGCGCCGTTGGGGCGTTGGTGTATCGGTTGACGAATGGTTTAAAAACAAGGAGGCGATCTAATGAGCGAAATGAAAAAATATACGGACGTTGTACGCCTAGGTCATCGTACTACTGAGGGCGTTCTTACCGAAAATGACTACGTAGTTGTTTACGAAAAACTAGACGGAGCAAATGCATCCTTCACATTTAATATAGATACGGTCGAAATGGAGGCTTTTTCGCGCAATAGAAAACTAGACGCCGAGAATAATTTACGAGGGTTCTACGAATACACGCAAGAAATTGACCAATATCGCCTCAACGGTGATTACATTTATTTCGGAGAATGGCTCGTTAAGCACAAGGTGGATTACGGCGTTAATAAGAATGAATTTTACCTCTTTGATATTTACGACAAGAAAAAGGGCATCTATCTCTCACATGCGGCTGTTGTTGCGGAGGCTTTCCGGCTTGGACTTACTTTGGCTCCTATTCTTTACGCAGGTAAATATCGGGGCTTCGATCATTTACAAAACTTTGTTGGGCGTAGTGCGCTAGCGAATGACGTGGGTGGCGGCGAGGGAGTTGTCGTAAAGAACGTAAGCTATCGAGATAATTTCGGCAGGCAGCTTTTCGTAAAAGTCGTCAGCGATTCGTTCAGGGAGATGCAGCCGCAGAAAGCTCCTCGCGATCCTGCGAAGCTGAACGCCGAGCAAACCTTCGTAAGGACGTTTGCAACGAAAGGCCGCATCGATAAGCTTTTACGAAAAATGGTGGACGAATCTGTTATCGAAGAGAAATTCGAACTATCCGATATGGGAGTAATCCTCTCGCATTTAGGCGGCCGGGTATACGACGACCTTATTAAAGAAGAATCCGACAGTCTACCGAAAGATTTCGAAGAAAAAGCTGTACGTAAGGCCATCGGAAAATTTGTTCCGGTGCTTGTGCGCGAAATTATCGAAGAAGAAACAAAACGGGAGGCGGTTTAATATGGCGAAAACTTACGTTGTACTCGACTTAGAAACGACAGGACTCGATTATCAGTCCGAACAAATTACGGAAATTGGCGCGATTAAGATTGACGAAAGTTTTAACGAAATTGATCGTTTTCATACGATGGTGGCGCTAGAAGAGGGGCGGGAGTTGCCCGAATTCATTACGAAGCTTACGGGAATTACTGCGGCTGACCTCGAAGGCGCGCCAACAGAATCCGAAGCGCTGGAAAAGTTGAACGAATTTATCGGCGGGTCTATAGTTGTCGCGCAAAATGCTCCGTTCGATCTGTCGTTTATCAGTCGAGGTGGAATCGAGCCTGAACGCTTCTTCTGTACGAGAGCTATGGCGCGTTTTGTTGAGCCTGAATTGTCAGCGAGCCTCAAGGACGTTGCCAACCGTAACGCCATTTCGCTTGAAGGACATCATCGGGCGCTTAATGACGTAGAGGCGACGATTGAAGTATTCCGACTTTATCTACCACATGTAGGAAGGCACGCGTTCGAGAATATCGTCCAAGACTCCGTGGATCGGCCGTTAAAGTTTAAGCCAAAGAACGCAATTGTCCGCACAGTTCATATGGTTGCGTTGGATAATACGGACTTAATTCGTTTGGTTCGTGCTTTTCCGGAAGATCACGATATGTTCGCCAAACTCGGTAATATTATCGACCGCGCGATGAAGGGACGTGATTAATTGACGAATTCAAACGCACGATCAGCCGCAAACTCACTGCGCGCCCAATTAGCACCGGCACCTCCCGAACCGACCGGCTATGCGCAGCAGATTGCGGATGAACTCATCGAATATCTAAACGAATGGCACTCGCTGCCGGAAACGTGGGATAACGCATTGGATGCGCAGATTCATAAATGGTACGCAGACGCCCCGAAAGTATTTCCGAAGAAACCGTATTTCTCACCGTCATCTGCGAATGCCTGCCCGCGTGAACTTTACCATAAGGCGCTAGGCGATCCGCGAGACATAACGCGAAAGCCTCCGTACCAAGGGCGCTGGACTCGCATCGGAACGGCAATTGGCGATATGATTCAGCGTGATCTTCTCTTTATGGAAAAACATTTCGAAAAGAAAGTCGGCCGGCCCTGTCCGTTTAGCTTCGAACGCAATCCGGACGGAACGCCGATGTTTGAGGATTTCGCCAAGCGGAACCATAAGATCAATCGCGGCGGTAAGACGTTTCATCTCTTCGGAACATGCGACGGCATCATGCGCTATGTCACCGAAGATGGCGAGGTATTGCGCGTGGGCCTCGAAATCAAATCGAAGCAAACAAGCGCAGCCCGTACGTCTTTCTATTCGCTGAAGAAGCCGGATGAAAAACACGTTAAGCAGTGCGTCGCTTATGCGGAGATGTATGGCGTTGACTTATACGTAATCCTCTACGTAAACGCATCGAAGAAGGCGTGGGAGTACGAAGATGGAGAATTCGAAAAGACGCCGGACATACGGGCGTTTGGCCTCGAAATCGGACACGAAGACATTGACGTGCTGCTCGATAGATTCGTAGAAATTCAGAATTCGATTGACGATGGAAAGCCGATGGCGGTCGACCTTAACGGCTGGACATTCAACGGATACAAGACGGCTATTGCACAATCACTTACGGCAGCCGAACTGGAAGCGATCCGTGACAAGGTTTCGCGAGTCAAACGGTCGAATGTCTTCGATTCTACGAAAAGGCAGTACGCCGGGGCGCTGGAATTCATCGAAAAAGTACGCAAAGGGGAGGCGGTTTGATGGGCCGTTTCAATATTGGAGACATTGTGAAAGCAAAAAATTCTCACAAGGAATGCGGATATAAGCGTGGAGATATTATCAGAGTAAAAAGAAAAGGGTATTTTTCCGGCAATCTCATTGGTGAGAATTTAACCGAACCGTCCGCCTATGGAAACTCTCACGTATATATCGGAGACTTTTTCCGTGGTAAGCGTATTCAAAGAGATAGTGCGGTTAAAGAACCGAAGTATAAATTTTATTTTCTCGGAATCCCTATTTTATCGGTTAGAAAGGAGCAACGATGACTAGCGCTAAGCCTATACGTATCCTCGCGTTAGACATATCGACTAATCCCGGCTTCGCAGTTCTCGAAGTCAAACGGCTGAAGTCGGGGCCGCGCGTGAATCTCGTACACGTAACGTCTGTCAGTACGACAAGCAAGTCGCCGGACAGTCACCGTTATTCCTATATCGAAGCCGCGGCAACGATGGTTCTCCACGAACATGGACCGTTTGACGTTGTTGTCCGGGAACACTTCACGAAAGGACGCGACAAGCGATCGACACAAACGGTGTTTGGTGCGTGGGCGGTCATCGACCTAGCGCTCGGCAAATACGGCTATAAGGCGGATGTAGAGATCACGCCGACAACGGTTAAGAAGGACGTAACCGGAAAAGGTAGCGCATCAAAAGACGAAGTAGAGGCGGGAGTGCGGCGGATACTTTCGCTCCCAGCCGACTTTACATTTCGGACAGATGATGAATCGGATGCGGTGGCGATTGGGCTTTCGTATCTTGTTCGCGAGAAGATTATAAAACCAGGGGAGGCGAAATAATGAATCGCTTTTTAGCGTGGGGGACGATTACAGTAATCGCGTTGGCTGTGTTTGCTTTCGTGGTAGCGGCGCCGGTATATACGATTGTGTCTTACCATAACGAAAATACCTACGTAATTAAGGTTACGGATAAAGAAACAAAAACGTCTGGCGATTCTTCTAAGTATCTGATTTTCGGAGACGACGATAAAGGCAACGCAAAAGTGTTCGAAAACACTGACGCAATTTTTGCGCGGAAGTTTAATTCCAGCGATCTGTACGCGGAGATTGAAATCGGTAAGACGTATGAGTTTAAAACGATTGGCTTTCGGATTCCGTTTATGTCGAGCTACGAAAATATTATGACGATAAAGGAGGCGCATTAAATGGGGCTTTATATTCTGGCATGCCTTGTTTCGGTCACTGTGTTCATTATATTTGTTTGTAATGCGCATTATCCGGGGTTTATCGAGTATTTATTCGGAGCGTTCTTCGGAGTAGTAGCGGCTGTAGTCGTGTTTCTAATAGCCGTAATTCCTTCGTTTTGCATTGAAACAAAACCGGTTAATCCGCATAAAACAGAAATCTACTCAATTAAAGATAACGCTAAAACGAGCGGAAGTTTCGTATTGGGTTCCGGATCAATTAACGAAAAACAATATTTTTACTTCGTAAAGGAGAAAGACGGATTCAAAACGGTAAGTAAAACTGCCGTAGAAGATTCGAAAATGAAGGAAGGAAAATACGCAAATCCTTACGTTTTAACTTACGATATGGAATATAAATCTCCCTTTGCGCGTTTCTTCTACGGCAAAGAGGCGCCCGGAGAGTCGTATGAGTTTTACCTCCCGGAAGATACGATTACCACCGAATATAAAATCGACTTGGAGTGATGCCTATGTTTAAGCGGAGATTATACGAAACGCTCTCGTGGATATGTTCTGGTGTGGCGTATCTTGTGCCAATTAGCTTGATGATTTGGTCTGCGGGGTTTCCAGTGGTAAGGACGTTGTTTATAGTAATCGCCGTCTTCGGCCTTCTTCTCGTCGGGCTTTACGGAATTGTCCGTTTTATCTTATGGCTTATAGTCGAACCATACCGCGCACATAAACGCGAGAAAGCGAGGGCAGCCGAATGATCCACGGAGCGACCGACGAAGGTTTGCGGAATATGCGGCGCTGGCTTAACGAAAAACTGATCGAAAGTGATACCGCCATTAGCTTTCACGATCGGAAACTAATCGAAGAACGAATCGAACGTGAACGGACACAGGCGCGTTTGGACGAAGTTGAGGCGGAAATTCAGAGACGGAAGGGGTGATCGTATGCTGATCGCTTACTATTCGCTGACCGGCAACGTCCGCCGATTCGTCGCAAAGACCGGCCTCGCAGCCGTCGAAATTAAGCAGGGGCTGATGCTCGCCGAGCCGTTCGTATGCGTGACTGGTACGTACGGCTTCGGTCAGGTCGCCGGCACGGTTTCGGATTTCCTTGCGGATAACAGCGATTATCTGGCGGGCGTGGCTGCGTCGGGTAACCGCAACTGGGGCGATAATTTCGGAAAGGCGGCCGATGTGATTGCGGCGCAGTATGGAGTGCCGGTGGTCGGGCGCTTTGAACTGGCGGGCACGGACGAGGGCGTACGACATTTTATCGAAAGGGTGAACGCGCTTGGGTAAACAGATGATCGGGGAACTTGAAGTGAATCGGATATATCAGCGCGATTGTATCGAGGGGATGAAAATGCTTCCGGATAATAGCGTGGATTTGATTATTGCTGACCCTCCGTATGGGATCGACTTTAATAGTAACTTCCGCAAGTCCTCCGAACTTAAATCCGCAAAAGGAATATTGAACGATGGTAAAAATAATAGCGATTTTCTTGCGCAAGTATTATTGGAAGTAGATAGAGTTCTAAAGCCGAACTCTCACGTTTACTGGTTTACTCGTTGGGATCGCATTTATTCACAGCAGCCACTAATCGAGCGTCATTTTAAGACGAAGAATGCGATAGTTTGGATGAAAAATAACTGGTCAATGGGAGACCTTAGCGGAGCTTACGCGGCTCAATATGAAACTATCCTCTTCGCACAAAAAGGTAGGCGAAGTCTAAACGAAGTTAACGGTAAAAAGCGCCATACGGATATACTGCAGTTTGATCGAATTAGTCCTAATAAACTTCTGCACTCACACGAAAAACCAGCGTCTCTCATCGAATTCCTCATCAAGAAATCATCTAACGAAGGGGATACTATATTAGATCCGTTTTGCGGAAGCGGAACGACTGCAGCATCGGCAAGGAAATTAAACCGTAATTTTATTACGTTTGAACTCGAAAGGGAATACGTTGAGATAGCAAATAAACGGCTAGATTCCGTTATCCCCGGATCAGCGTTAAAGGAGGACGCCCATGACAAATAAACACGCAAGCTATATCGAATTGAATAACGAAATCATGATACAGAAGGACGACCGGTTCCAATTCGAAAAGGATATCGAAGCCGTCCGCGCTTATTTTATCGACTACGTAAACCAGAACACCGTATTTTTTCACGACTTAGGCGAGAAGCTCGACTATCTGCGAGAGAATGACTACTACGAAACCGAATTCCTCGACACCTACACTTTCGAAGAGATCAAGGCGGTTTATCAGGCGGCCTATGCGCATAAGTTTCGTTTCCCTTCGTTTATGAGCGCGTTCAAATTCTACAACGACTATGCGATGAAGACTAATGATCAGAAAAAGATCCTCGAACGCTACGAAGACCGCGTTTCTATTGTCGCGTTATTCTTCGCGGGAGGAGACGCAGCCAAGGCGATCGAGTACGTAGATTTGATGATGCGGCAAGAATACCAGCCGTCGACGCCGACGTTCTTGAATGCGGGCCGGAAGCGTCGGGGCGAATTAGTATCGTGTTTCTTACTCGAAGTCAACGACTCGCTTAACGACATCAGTCGCGCAATAGATATTTCGATGCAGCTCTCGAAGCTTGGCGGCGGCGTATCGCTCAACTTATCGAAGCTGCGGGCGAAAGGTGAAGCGATCAAGGACGTTGAGAATGCGACGAAGGGCGTCGTAGGCGTAATGAAATTGCTGGACCATGCGTTCCGTTATGCAGATCAGATGGGTCAGCGGCAAGGGTCGGGCGCGGCGTACCTTAACGTATTCCATGCGGACATACACGATTTTCTCGATACGAAGAAAATCAGCGCAGACGAGGACGTGAGGGTTAAAACGTTGTCCATCGGCGTTGTCATTCCGGATAAATTCATAGAATTGGCGCGAGAGAATCGGCCGGCCTACGTTTTCTATCCGCACACCGTTTACAAAGCGTATGGAACACATTTAGACGAAATGGATATCGGAGAAATGTACGATCAGCTCGTCGATAATCCGGCCGTTCGCAAAGACAAAATCGACGCACGTAAGCTTCTCGAAAAGCTCGCCGTGCTGCGGTCCGAATCGGGCTATCCGTACATTATGTTCGAAGGAAACGTAAACGCTGAGCACGCGAACGGTCACGTATCGAAGGTTAAATTTTCGAATCTGTGCTCGGAGGTTCTTCAGGCGTCACAGGTATCGGAATATACGGACTATGGCGAAGAAGACGAAATCGGCCTCGATATTTCGTGTAATCTCGGATCGCTCAACATTGCGAACGTTATGGCAAACGGTGACTTCGAAACGATCGTCAAGCTTTCCGTTGATGCCTTAACGCGGGTATCAGAAACATCGAACATCAAGAACGCGCCAGCCGTCGCAAGAGCTAACCGTGAGATGCGTTCGATCGGGCTTGGCGCGATGAACTTGCACGGCTATTTAGCGCAGAATGGTATCGCTTATGAATCAGAAGAAGCGCGCGACTTTGCTAATGTATTCTTCGCTGCTGTTAACTACCATTCGATCAGGAGATCCGCAGAAATTGCGCGTAAAACCGGGAAAACCTATCGCGGTTATGAAGGTTCGGCATACGCAAACGGAAGTTTCTTCGATAAATATCTCGCGAATGATTACCTTCCTAAGTTCGATAAAGTTTCTGCGTTATTTTCGGGTATTGAGCTCCCGACTAAGGACGATTGGGCGTGTCTTAAGCATTTCGTATCCGAACACGGAATGTATCATTCATATCGTTTATGTATTGCGCCGACGGGCTCAATTTCGTATGTGCAGTCGGCTACGGCGTCAGTCATGCCGATTATGGAGCGTATCGAGGAGCGTACGTACGGCAATTCGAAGACGTATTATCCGATGCCGGGGTTGTCGCCGCAAAACTGGTTCTTCTATAAAGAAGCGTACGACATGGATATGTTTAAGGTCGTCGATATGATCGCGACAATCCAGCAGCATGTCGACCAAGGTATCTCGTTTACGTTGTTCTTGAAGGATACGATGACGACGCGCGATCTAAACCGGATTGACTTATACGCCCATCACAAAGGGATCAAGACGCTATATTATGCGCGGACAAAAGATACCGGTCAGGATTCATGCTTGAGTTGCGTCGTTTAAACGAAGAGGGGGCGGAAAAATGAAGCATTATTATGAATTCAGAGAGAACGAGTATTATGCGTTGGTTGTTGTAAGTGTTGAAGATAACGATCTTTATACAAAGCCGTATGTAAAAGCGACCGAACTATATTTAGAGTGCGTTGGAGGTGAGAGCGTAACGGGAATTTTAGAAGAGGCTCTTCCGATCTTGATAACTGAGGAGCTCGCATTTTTACGAGTTGCTCAAGATAAAGGTGTTTATGATATTAGCGCAGGAGAGTTGCTAAAGGAATTTCGAGAATTGAATGACGTAGTTTTATTAATAGATGGCGCACTGCAGTAAACGAAAAGGAGGACGAATAATTGACGAACACACACGCAATCCATACGGCGGCTGACTGGTCGCGCCACGAAGACGACTTTACGCAAATGTTCTACGCACAGAACGTTAAGCAGTTCTGGCTCCCAGAGGAGATTTCGCTAAATGGCGATCTCCTTTCGTGGAAGGCGCTGAACCGGGCCGAGCAGACTACATATATGCAAGGCCTCGCTGGCCTGACGTTACTGGACACGGAGCAGGGAAACACCGGAATGCCTATCATTGCACAACATATCGCAGGCCACCAACGCAAAGCAGTCCTGAATTTTATGGCGATGATGGAGAACGCCGTCCATGCGAAGTCCTATTCGAATATATTCATGACGCTGGCACCGACGGAGACGATCAACGAAGTATTCGAATGGGTTAAGACAAATCCGTATTTGCAGCGGAAGGCGGCGCTAATTACCGGCCTATATCGCGACATAAAAGAGGGCAATGTCATTTCGCTGTATAAGGCGCTTGTGGCTTCGGTATACCTCGAAAGCTTCCTGTTTTATTCCGGCTTTTATTATCCGTTATATTTCGCCGGCCAAGGCAAGCTAACGAGCAGCGGCGAGATCATTAACCTTATCATTCGGGATGAGGCGATCCACGGCGTGTACGTCGGCTTATTGGCGCAGGAGATCTACGGAAAGCAAGAGCCGGACGTCCAGCTAGAGATGCGCGACTTTGCCGTCGAGCTACTGACGGAGCTGTACGATATTGAGGTCGCATATACCGAGGACCTATACGATGCGGTCGGCTTAACGCACGACGTGAAACGATTTCTTCGATACAACGCGAACAAGGCGCTGCAAAACCTCGGCTTCGATCCGTATTTTGAAGAGGAAAGGCCGAACCCTATCGTCATGAACGGATTGAATACGAAGACGAAATCGCACGACTTCTTCTCGCAAAAAGGAAACGGCTATAAGAAGGCAACGGTCGAGGCGCTCAAAGATTCGGATTTTTATTTCGGCGAATAGCCGTCCATTTTCCGGAGTAGATTCGCAGTTATTTATGAAGGCGCTGTGCCAAGGAGAAAGTTAATGCGCAGTTATATACGAAAGGAAATTACCCGGCGATGTCGCAAAAATGGCGGTTACCTACCCGTTATATAAGTGAGGAGGTCATCGCCTATGAAACGATTTATCAGCGCCACGGCAACGGTCATCGCCGGACTGCTTTTCGTCCTGCCGTACATCCATACGATAGGATTTCGGTGGTTTTCGATAGTTGCCGTGTTCGCCTTGATTGCGATATTAACAAGCGGAAGCACGAAGGAGGAAACGAAATGAACGTAAATATCAAACGGTTATCACCGGACGCACAGATTCCGGCTTATGCGCACGCAACGGATGCTGGCTTCGAGCTAGTGGCGGCAGAGGACGTAATTATCGAGCCGGGTGCAACCACGTGTGTGCCGACGGGCTTGGTGTTTGAGATTCCGGAAGGCTACGAAATGCAAATCCGGCCGCGTTCGGGCATTACGCTGAAGACGCCTTTGCGTGTGCAGCTCGGAACGGTTGACGCGGGCTATCGTGGCGAGGTCGGAGTGATTGTCGATAACATTGCACAGAAGATCGGCGAAGAAGATACGAGATATATTTTCGTTGATGGTGGGTGTGAGTACACCGAAAAAGCTGAGTTTTTCGATTTCAGTGTCGATGATTATCGTTATGGAAGCGTGTTTGTTCCGGACAGTACCTACAAAATCCGTAAAGGTGATCGTATCGCGCAAGCATTAATCAAGCCGGTAGAACAAGCGGTGTTTATGGAAGTTGATGCGTTGGACGATAGTGATCGTGGTGCGGGCGGCTTCGGGAGCAGCGGGGTTAGTTGCTAATGACGCAGATATATGCGTGTTTTCTAAACGCCAAGCTGTACGGATGCGGCGACATTGAGTATATGAACGATCTATTTCGCGATTACATTGTTTATTGCGAGATGTACGGGAAAGATGATTGTACCTTCCGAATAACTACGAAGGAGAAAGCTCGTAGATTATTGATTAACGAAACTATTTGCGAAAACGGCGAAGCATTAAAAAGATTGGAGGACGAATAAATGGCGGATAAACAGTACTTAGACTTAGCTCGCCACATATTAGAGAACGGCGTCGAGAAGTCCGATAGAACCGGAACAGGTACGCTCTCAACGTTCGGTTATCAGATGCGCTTTAACCTTCGCGAAGGCTTTCCGTTGCTTACAACGAAGAAGCTACACTGGCCCTCAATAGCGCACGAACTGTTGTGGTTTTTAAGCGGAGATACAAATACGAAATACCTAACGGACAATGGCGTTCGAATATGGAACGAGTGGGCTGACGAGAACGGCGACTTAGGTCGCATCTATCCAGCGCAATGGCGAAGCTGGCAAACCTATCTACATCACGAAAATCACGTAGGTAATACCGTATCGGAATACGGAGGGGTTATCGACCAGATCGAACAGGTCATCGAACAAATCCGTAATAACTCCGACAGTCGTCGCTTGATTGTTAACGCATGGAATGTCGGCGAACTCGATCAAATGGCGTTACCACCGTGTCATTTTGCGTTTCAATTCTACGTAGCAAACGGGCGATTAAGCTGTCAGTTATACCAACGCTCCGGCGACGTTTTCCTCGGAATTCCGTTCAATATCGCAAGCTACTCTCTGTTAACGCACATGATCGCGCATGTCACCGATTTAGAAGTCGGCGAATTTGTTCACACGATTGGTGATGCGCATATATACACGAATCATATCGACCAAATAAAAACGCAATTGACGAGAGAGCCGCGAAGTCTACCTGAGTTGCGTATTAAAAGAAAAGTCACGGATATCGACGACTTTAAGTTCGACGATTTTGAGATTATCGGATACGAGCCGCACCCTAAATTAACCGGAAAAGTAGCGGTATAAGAAAGGACTGATTTTATCGGTATACTAACAAATCTAGCGATGTCAACGCAATTACTTACGAACCCGACCGCCAAGCCACCGGAACCTCCGCCGCCCGATCCGCCACGCATTACCGAAGAAGAATCCGCGGTACAAGAGAAGGACGCTGAACTGGCGGCCAAGGATGCGAAGATAAAAGCGCTCGAATCCGAACTCGCTGCCGTAAAAGACGAAGTTGAGGCGCAGGTTAACGAAAAGCGCAATACAAAGCCTCCGCAGGTGAACGAGGCGGCACCTTCCGAATGGCAAACGTTCGAAGCGTCAGCTTATACGGCATATTGTGCAGAGGGATGCACCGGAACCACAGCGACCGGCCTCGACGTCAGCCATACGATCTATCACGCAGGCAAGCGTATTATTGCAGTTGATCCGTCAGTGATTGCGTTAGGCTCAACGGTTGAGGTGCGGCAGGCAGACGGTACGACGTTTCAGGCGGTGGCGAACGATACAGGCGGCGCGATCAAGGGCGCCAAGATTGACGTTTTAGTTGCGAATGAAGACGACGCGGTTCAGTTCGGACGGCAGTCGGTTCAGGTTCGCTTAATAAATTAACGGGAGGGTGATCGGATGAACAAAATAGATGAGTTTCGCGGAAAGTTTTATTTTCTTAGTAACTTCTATTCATCACCGGTGACATACGAAGGCATCACGTATCAAAATAATGAAGCAGCCTTTCAAGCGATGAAAGTACTGTCTAACGATATACGGAAACAATTCGCGGAACTTCCTCCGAATCATGCGAAGAGAAAGGGGCGTAACGTAAAGCTGCGCGACGATTGGGAGTTCGTCAAAGAACAATATATGTACGAAATAGTGTCAGCGAAATTCAGACAAAACGAGGTCCTTCGAACGCGGCTTCACGATACTGGATCGTGTGAACTAATCGAGGGGAACACGTGGGGTGACGTTATATGGGGCGTATGTAGAGGACGGGGTCAGAATAAACTCGGCAAGATTCTAATGCGGGTGAGAAGCGAATTAAAAGACGAAAAGGAGGCGGAATAAATGGCGGAAACGAACGCAAAAATCCACGTACTGGCTGACGAAACACTTGGCGGCATCAAGCGCGAATACGTAGAGGTCGATCGGGGGGCGCTAGAGGGCGAAAAAATTGTTATCGTAGGTAAAAGTTATACGGAGGATGTTTACAAGACCGGCGATATTTTTACGGTAGATCGTGATTTTCACTCTGAAGTGAATTTCGTAGAAAGTGACGCAGCTACATCTGAGGGTAACTATAGTGGGCTTATCTATCACGATGAATATCGCGTACTCGAACCGACCGACATCGTCCACATTGGAACGCAACGCTACGAAATTGTTGATCGCAAGGCGGAAGTAGGCGAGAAGGTTGTGCACGTTGATGGAGACTGCGGCGAATCTGACGGGGTAGTAACCGAAGTTACCGATGTAGGCGCTAGTACGGTTGACGTCGTTGAGTACGAAGTATCTGATGGCGAATCTGTTTGCGGAATCTCTCACGGATATTATCGCGTCCTCGTCCCGGTTGAAGCCACCGAATCCGACGAACCGAAGCCAGCCGACCCGATCGACGTTATCGCTAATTTAGCGCAAGAGGTGGCGTCTTTAAAACGAACAGTCGATTGTCATAAAGGCGAAATCGATACGCTTCACAGAGACAATCGGACGCTCGGCGAAGAATTGGCGCGGTTGGCCGCAGAAGTCGGAAAGGAAACGGAAGTAAGCGCGAAGGCGATGGCGGAGGCCTTTGTGGCACTAAAGAGGGCCGGACTATGAAGCTCGCCCTAACCGCACCGTTACGCGCAGGCAAGTCGGAAGCCGCCGGCTATCTGTCGACGTATTACGATTTCCAAACGTTCGCCTTCAGCGACGAATTAAAGGCGGCTTTCCATCGCGCATTCCCTTCCGTGCCAGAAGAGCCGAAGCCGCGCGCGTATTATCAAAAGTTCGGACAGTGGGCGCGTGAGGCATTCGGCGAGAACGTCTGGATAGACGCATGTATGGCGAAAATTGACGCATATATGGCGCTCTTTTCTCGCGACTGTGATTGCGGCTTATCACCGGTCTTAAAAAATCGTGTATTGATCGAAGACGTCCGGCAGCAGAACGAATATGACCGACTGCGAGCCGAAGGTTTTACGATCGTCCGCATTACAGCGCCGGAGGAATTACGAATCGAACGCGCACGAAAGGCCGGCGACGACTTCGATTTAACGGCGCTTGAACATCCGACTGAAAAAGCGCTGCAAACTTTCGATGTTGATTACGAAATCATGAACGATGGGACGTACGAGCAGCTTTACGCGAAATTAGACGAATTAATGGTCGAATTACTTGGCGGATCAGTTGCGACTTAAATCGAAAGCATAAACGCCCGAAGGGTACGCCATATACGGCTGCTTCGCGGCTTCTCCTTCTCCGATCATCTGAAAACGCAACGGAAGGTCCTCGTCACTGAAGCCGGCAGTCTTAATGACTTTGCTTGCGGCCTTATTATACGAACGCTTATCGAATTTAAACGGAGCTGCATCGGCTTTTACACTTTCGGGCTTTGCGCATACAAGGCGGTTAGCTTCGTCATCATAGCCGATCGTCAGGTAAAACGGTGCTTTTTCAGGCAGGCCGATGATTTTACGAGCTCCGGCTGAAACGTAAATTCTTCGTTGTTTATCAAGCGTTATGTAAGCGTCATTGCTTTGCGCTGAAATCCAATTAATAACCACGCAATTCACCTCGATTATACATTATACGGAAATTATATTCGCTTTTGGGGCGAAAGTCAAACGAAAGGGGGCGAAGTAGGTTTAAAAAATATTTATTATAAATTTCCCGATTTCAAGGAGTGGGTTTTAAATGTCGAGCCTTATATCACTATGACGGCATTTTTATCGCAACTATCCGAAAAGATGCCGCGATCACTAGATTGCAAGACGAAATCAAAACGGGAGGTTTACGTATGGGAATAGTCAAGGTTGATCTACTCCGCAAGGATCGCGAATTTAACGCCACATACGCGCTCGATAGTGCGGAAGGTGTCAAGCTTCTGCTCACCGATTATCAGAAGTTCGTCAGTCGGAAGCGCTGCGGTGATTATGCGGCCGTAGAAGTGCTGGTCGACATACACAAGGCGATTGAGCTCGCCGGCTTAACGGACCGCCAACGGCAGGCAATCGAGCTCGTTTACTTCGGCGAATTAACGCAAGCCGAGGCGGGACAGCGGATGGGGATAACGCAAGTATCAGTAAGGGAGTATGTCGAAACAGCTTCCGAAAAGATTGCGGACATTTATTACTATTGGGCTGGACATGGCGAAGGGTATACGACAGGGGGACGGATTGATGGATAAACCGATTTTGCACGAAACAATTACGGAAATGTACACACGCACTAAGGCCGGTAAGATGACGCGACAGCAACGTATTGAGACAATAACGGCCCTTTCAGATGCTTACTTTGATTCTACCGGAGAGCATCCGGAAGCTTCTGCGCTTGAACGAATGGCTAATCTTGTACTCTACGAGGAGCTATCCGACTCTCACCCGGACAAGGTGACGCGTGAAGAGTATCCGATTATGAGCGAAACCCAATTCGATGAGCGATTTAAACGAGAAGCTTCAGACAAATTGGCGGAGGAATACGACCAAACCGGCTCCTATAAAGGCCGCCCAATTCGGAGGCCACGTTCTTCATACGAAAATAAATTACTGGATAGACGCGCCAAGGCACGGAATGAAGAGCGTAGGAAAAACTACAATTCTTTTACGAAAGGGTATCTAGTCGCCATCGGTAAAACGCCGAAAGGGGAGGTGATTACGGAGAGAAGGTATACTCCCGGCCAGTTCACCGTAAATATCGCAACCGGCGAAAAAGTTTATCACTAATACCCGTATTTTACCGCGTTAGTTGTCTATACGTTGTGAGGGCGCCAATTCAGCGCTCTTTTATTTTGTGAAAAAGGAGACGATTTAATGAAGAGATTACGAGTTATTAATACGGAGACAGGCGAAGATTGGTCGGAAATGTACACGCTGCGGCACCGCAACCAAGACGTAGCCTTTCGGCAGCAGCAAGAAAAGGCGATTGATCGGCGCGATTTCTCAAACGCTAATATGTCCAATATTCACGAAGTCTATGACGCTCTTACGACGGCACAGTGTGGCTACCTGATGCTGCTTCAGTGCTACGTCGATTATAACGGTGTGCTAATCAAATCAAGCCGCAATAAAACGCCGATGACTACTGCGGATATGATGGCCGTTTTACAGCTCGATAAAAAACGAATGACCTTTTACGACTTCCTTTCCGCATGTACCGAGCACGACATCATCCGGGAAGAGAACGGCCTATATAGCGTAAATGAGCGCTACCACTTCAAAGGGAATTTCGGTAACCAGCAAGTCGTCAAGCTATACAGCGCGAAGATCAAACGTGTGTACAGCGAAGTGAAGGCGACAGACATCGGCCTGATCTATCGGATGCTGCCGTTTATCCACTACGAGACTAACGCTCTATGCGAAAATCCTTTCGAAAAGAACCCGAAGCGCATTCGCTGGTTCAATAAGAAGGAGCTTGCGGCGGCGATCGGTGTTACTTCGGATACGCTTGGCCGACGGCTGAAGCAGATGAAATTCGACGGCGAATATGTTGTGGCACGCATTAAAGTCGGCAGCGAGCCGGAGCGCTATACGTTTAATCCTAACGTATTCTACCGGCAATCAAAAACGCCAGACAAAACGCTGATTGCGCTATTTAACGTCAAGAAGGTATAATTTGACTATATCGGGGGTGAGGCGAATGGGAATGCTACGAGGAGCTAGTCCGTTAGAAAGCGCGAGTAGAGGTGCGAGCCCGTCACGCGGAGCATAAAACGAAAAAAGACGCCTTATACGGGCGTCTTTTCTTCGTCATCTTCCGTTTGTAATTCAAGAACCTCGATCTGAGATTTTAAGATTGCTATGTCTCGGTTGTTTAGATTCGTAGGTAATTCAAAGCCCGCAATTTGCCCGTTTGTAAGCGCAATGCGAGCGTATTGTTTCTCGTCCATTCGTATAGCTCCTTCGGTGTTTTTGACTTAAATATATCATCAGCTCTTCCACGAATCAAACGAAGGTATCCGCAGCAATCCTTTCCGTGTCTTAAATCGATGCTTCACGCGGCATCTTATCGGCTCTATATTCACGTATTTATCCGTTTCTCCTACGTCTACCCGCTCCGCGTGAAATCTCCGCCGTTCAGCGTTCGGCATAAACTCCATAAGACCCGCATACGCGCCGTCTTCATACGCCAAAACAAGCGCATTATCCTCTTTCCGATAACCCGTAATCCATACGTCAGTATATTCGTAGTTGACGATCTTTAGCCAACGATCTGACCGCTTATTTTCCGCGTAAGACGAATTAGCACGCTTCATAACCACACCTTCAATGCCGGAGGTTTTCGCTAATTCAAAAACAGCGCGGCCATTTCCGGAAACGCCATCGACAATCTTAACGTTAGGATGATCAAGAGCGAGTCCGCTTAATAATTCCTTTCGCTCACGTAACGGCTTCGACGTAACTGATACGCCGTCGAGTCGCAATATATCAAACACGCAGAATACTATCGGATGATAGCTTTTTTGCGATTGAAACCGCTCCATCATAGCTTCGAAGTCTCCGGCGCCTGTCGGTCCGGGCACGATAAGCTCGCCGTCTAAAACGGTACCATCCGGGATCTGTAGCGTGTGGAGCTCGGGGAATTTAGCGGTGACTTCGTTGTTGTGGCGCGTGTAGAGGCGTATGCGGCCGTCATCTTTGGACGCGAGCAGACGGATGCCGTCGAATTTGATTTCCGTAATGTAATCGTCAGAGTCGAACGGGTCTTTTACGGACTCTAATAACATTGGCGAAATAAACAAAAAATCACCTCGTTTCAGCTTTGTATTACTATAATGATATAGTAATAGTCGGCTGGAGCGAAGTGATTCGTTCCCGGTAATTTATGGTTGACTACTTCTCTTTAAGTATGTCTAAAGCTTTGAATCTATTTAATAACCTATTCATTTCTTGTAAGGTGAAATCATCGCTATTAATAAGATTGACAACGTCCTCATCGGTCAATTTTCTTTCCTCGATGACTTTGCTTCTTTCAATAACCTCGCCAGATGCAGTTACGCTTTTTTCTTCTTCTTCTTCCACGGAAATGTTCCACCCATTAAGGTTGATGCCCAGAAAACGGTGTCTTGTATCACCAATAGGTTTATGAGCGATAATTGCTCCTACATTCTTTCCGCCATCTTGCTCATAACCCGCTTTGTTAAGGGATTGTTCTCTTTCTCGTAATTGAATGATCTCTTGTAATATGTCCAAACGATACACCTCTTTTATATATTCTTTTTCATTCCGCAGCGTCTACATTCGCGCAAAAACTTCCCGCTCTTCACCGAGCTTTTGAACAGCGTATAGTCGCAGTTATCGCAACGTCCTGCGCGCTTATCCGGAAATTCCTTGTATTCGTAAGTGATCGACGTATCAATGCCGTTAGTCTCGTATTTTTCCTCCATTTTCGCTTTACCTCCGTGTCCTACATCGTTGTATAGAACGATTATACCACGAAATTACAGCAAGAGAGCCGTCGTAGGAGCGTTCAGGTACAGTAAGTATCCGAAGGCCTACGGCGGCTCATTTCGTGCATTATTCGATAACCTTAATCTGCTGATATCCGTTGCCATTTTCGTACTGATCGCGGGTAAAAGTTACGCTGATCCGGTCGCCGGGCTTAACATTAGCCTTTTTCGGGTCGAAGGCGAATCCGCCGTCATCTGCTGAAACTGCGTAATCTTTGCCCTCGACGATATACTCCCGCTCGATGCTCTCCTGTGCGATCTTGGCTTCGTGTGCCATGTCGTCCGCCACGCGATAAGCTACGTCGGCATCGTCGTTGGCTTTCGCTAAATAAACGCCCAAAACTCCGTTAGCTACAAGAGATAGAGCAAGGGAACTTCCGATTATTATACGTTTCATACGATTTCCTCCTTTAGAAGCCGACAACTTCGTCGTCAATAGTCGATTTTGTGTAATCGATGGTATTTCCGTCGTGATGACCGCTACTATACGCAAACATTTCTTCTATATCCGGGACTTGTATTGCTCGCGCCGTTCTGAACGATTTCGAAAGCTCATCGTACGCGTCGCTTACTTCTTTCGGTTTAATAACCATCAGTCCGTATTCCTCTCTCATCTGATGCAACTGTTGGGCGAATTTTTCTTTAAGCCCGTCAAGGAATCCCTTCATGTAAGAGTTTTTTAGATCGTTGGTCTTTCTTACGGTTCTGCTGGCGTATCCTTCCTTATAGTAGGAATCTATGAAACGCTTTGAGTAGAACTGAAGCGCTTCATAGGCGAGTACGAACATCTCTTTTGCAAGCTGTACATCGCTGTCATAGCCGAAGAAGATTACAGTTTTCTTCTTTCTTTGTTCGCCGTCAAAACGTTTATTATTGTAATAAAATTCAACTTTGAAGTTATCCGCGATAATATGTGCTAACGAACGTTCCCACCAGAAAAGCCGCTTATAAGCCGTTACCTGACCTTTTACGATCTCTTGTTCAGCGGATTCTTCTGTTATCTCACCGGAAGAAATATCGTGTTTAATCATGAGTTTCTGCGCCAATAGGAACGCACTTTGCGATTCCTCATCGCTTTTATTGTCGTTTGCAATCGCCAATAGACCGCGAATTTTCTTTATTATCGAATCGTTGCGTGTTGAAGTCATACGATTTCCTCCTCGACTTCCAGCCGCGTACCACACGTAGGGCAGCACGCGTCCGGTTTGATTTCGATATCTAACTTTGCGTAATTGCAATCGTGGCAAGTATATTCAATCATTGTTCTGGCTCCGTTTCCCTTTCGATTAGATATCCGATGTAGGTAAGCGCCGTATTAAATCCGATCTGATACGCGCGTCCACTGTCTTGGAAAAGTGTCGTTGGACGTTCGTATAGGTCGATAATCTGCGCTTTCTGTTGTGCCGTTAAAGGCGGTACATTCGACCACAGGCGTCGTATATTAAGCGTCATTTTCGGCACCGCCTTTCCGCCGTAAGAGCAGAAGCGCGAAGAATACGAGCGCTGATCCGATACCGATATAATCGAGCGCGGAGAGCTTGGCGAAATTCATGCTTGCGATCCAAGAGACAAGGACGACAATTAGCAAAATTTCCGTGGTATTAATCCGTTTCATACGTGGTATAATTGATTGACAGGGGCTTTCGCCCCCGTTGGTTATGTGCGGCGACGGTGTTTCTTGGTCGGAATCCGTCGCTCTTTTGCTTTCGCCTCTTTGCGCATCTTGCGAAGTTCTAGCGATAGTTTGAAAATCGCTAACCAAGTGCCAAGGAGTGCGGAAAGCTTTACGATGATGTCAATCAATTTACCGTTCACCTCCTTTCGTTACTTTAATTATACGATATCGTATATTGGATGTCAACGATTAAATTAAAATATTATTTGTTTCTATATCGGATTTGTTAAGCGATAGGGTGCCCGATATCTTATTTCCGATGACTCGCGAATTAATAGATTCGGAAGTCTTTATCGGATTGTACAGCCCGAAAGAGCTGACGGAGTGCACATCGTTTTCCTTTACTAATGCGCCATCTGTGTTTTTCGTTTGAATTCCGTAGCCGCCGGAAGCCTTCCGGTTGAACGTTATGTCATTTCCGGATATTTCGGGGTTTTTACCGCCGACGACGTAAATCGGTATCAGACATTTCGCGTCAGTGATGTCGTTGTTCTTAATGCGGACACTCCGCCCTTCGGCGCTTTCTCCGTAAATAGCCATGTTTGACGGTTTTGGTATACGGCTGTATTTGATATCCACGTCACTTCCCTTATCGAAAGAAATAGCGTATCCTACCGCGCTAGGGTAGTCGGTAAGGTCAATATCGTTATCTATCAGTTTCGCCGAAGACCGCGTAACTACGACGCCTTGCTTACTGCGTTTGATATCATTCGATTTCGCTTTAACGTTAATGGAATCGGCAATCTCTATCGCAGTAATATCCGAATCGTGGAGATCGTTACCTTCGAACGTTATATCTTTTGAATTACGCGCACTACATAATTTGCCCGGGCAGTGGTTTACGATGTTATCCGAAAACTTAACGTTCTTGGCTTCGAAGGTAGCTAATGCGGTGCCATCAGCACTAAGCTCCGAAATTGTATTGCCGGATACTGAGATGTCTGCTCCGCGAACGTCAATACCACTGCTGAAGCCTTTTATCGTATTTCCGGTGATTGTCGTGTTATTTCCGGTAAAGCCAGCCGACACGCCCAGACTCGTAATCGCGGTATATTTCTTATCCGTACGTACAAACGTATTATTCGAGATAGTGGTGTCGGTTCCGAATCCGTAAGAGATCGAATTATCCGAATAGTTTCCGGAAATAACGACCTCATATCCACTGAAGTTACAAACAGACTGCAACACATTTCCTTTGAAAGTATTATCCTTGATCTTCACGTTGCGAGGCTCTTCGTAATCAATGTCGCCTTCTCCGTAACCTTCGATATCAATGCCGAACATAGGCTTGCATCCATCGTTTATACCGGCGTTGGTTATTACGTTATTCAGGATCTTAACATCCTCTCCGCCGGTGACCGATATATTGTTTCGACGCGCTCCGTCTAATTTACATCGTTCAATCGTAACATTGCGGGCCGGTCGGTAAGTCGTCCAAGGTACATTTAACATGCCTTGCGCGTTAACCATAATACAGTCACCTGTACATTCCGCAATATCTACGCCTTCAATCACGACATCCTTGGCACCATGTACGTTTATGCCGTAGCCCCATTCGTGTGTTTCCTTCTTTTTGAGATTACCGTGCCCAGTAAAATCGTGCTGATAACGTTCACCGCGTATCTTTCCGCCTTTTATCGTCACGCCCTCGACCTCTCCAAGGTAAACGCAGGAATATCCGTAAGAACTGTTCGGCTCTACAATAAGTTCTGCTTTTGGGTGCAATATTAGGGACATGTGCGAGGGTACACGTACCCCGGCGCCTTCTTCCGGTTTAACTGCGATACGATTTACGGCATCGATAAGATATTTTCCCTTAGGGATTTCAACCTCAGAATAACCGGCCTCAGCCGCCTCGTATATTGCGCGATTAATTCCTTGCGTAGTCATAGCCGCCTCAGTTCCGTCCCAACGCACGCCGTACTTTTCGACTTCCAACGTATATCTCATTATTCGATACCTCCAACGTTATAGTTTTCGTTAATGAACTCCGACAACAACCCGGTAAACTTATAGAACGTGACGTTCTCGGTTCCAGCGCGTCCGATAAGCGAGAACTTGCCAAACATGCTTTTACGCAAGCCGGTACTGATCTCGATCTGTAAGCTTTCGCCGGTTATGCACTTATTCGCTATGTTCTCGCTACTTACGCCTGCGAATCGATGACCTACGCCTACTAATTCGGCACTAAAGCCGGCAGCGTTTAAGCGGTCTACTAACGCCTGACCGCGTATAGGATCGGTTCCGCCTACGATAATGTGCTCGGAGCTGTCGCTGTAGCCGTGGAGCGATATAACGCGTTGGTGTCGTGGGACAACATCTCGCGCGGTCGGTTCATCGAAGTGGGTACTCGTGATGTGAAGGTCGGAGCCTCCGGGCGTTTTAAGCGATTCGAATAGATACGTAGAGTAGTCGTTACTGAGCTCGCGAGCTAATTCGCTGGTGCCGCCCTCAATACTGCCGCCATGTGGCGCGAGTATCAAAACGGGCGAAGTGCGGTCGATTGCTAAAATGTTGTAGTTCGTCTCGGGTTCGTTGGCTTGGAGTTCGGCAAAGTTGCGGTAAACATCGGTGGCTTGCGCGGTGCCTGAAGTGGATGCGAATAACATTGTGCATAGAATAAACGCTGTGATATACTGGAAGTGCTTCGTTCGATTCGGACGGTGCAGCTTTGCTTTGGTCGGTGGGGCTGCGCCTCCGTTTCGTTCTTTAATCGCCTTATTCAGTTTTTGTAATGCGTTAATCATTTCGTTACCCCTCTCGGATTTTATTAACGAGGGCCCTTCGTTGCTCTAAATATACGATATACGATATTGAATGTCAACGGATTTGCAGAAATTTATTCGATATCGTATAATGGTCGCAGAGGTGGTCGAAATGAAACTAAACGCAACGCCGCGTCTAAACGCCGTTATGAAGGCGAAAGGGTGGACGCAAGTAAGGCTATCCGAAGCATCAGGCGTGCCACAAGGCTCGATATCGCGATTTGATAAGAACAGTCGACACGAAGACTGGCACGTTTTTTCGATTGCGAAGGCGCTCGGAGTAGAAGTCGATGAGCTATTCGAAATTGAAGAAGCTGCGGAAGAGGACGCTGAATAAATCGGCGTCTTTTTTTTGTCTTGAAATTCGGACGCGCGTTGGTATAATTATCCTATCGAAATGAGTTCGGGAATTCCCGAACCGAAAGGGCGGTTATAAATGAATCCGAAAATAAGCGTTATTATACCGGTATACAATGGCGAAAGGTATCTTTGCGCCTGCTTAGACAGCGTGTTAGGACAGACGCTTAAAAATATCGAGGTTTTGGTCGTAGACGACGGTTCTACCGACGCGACACGCAATCTTTTGCGGTTCTACTCCACGATAGATGAACGAGTCAAACCGATCTATCAGGCGAATCAGGGGCCGGGCACAGCACGTAATACCGCGTTGAAGCAGGCGAAAGGCGAATTCGTAGCCTTTATCGACTCAGACGACTGGATCGAACCAGAAGCTTACGCAATTATGTACGAAGCAGCCCGAGAAAATAACGCTGATATTGTGTTTACGGACATGCGATGGGATTACGAAGACACGACGAAAAGCTTTACGAAAAGTTATAGCGTGAAAACGAATGAGCCGATCAGATGGGACGAAATTAAGGCGACTATATTAACGGATTTCTTATACAACGGGGCGTACGGCGGCGTCGGCAAGGTAATCCGCAAAAGCATGCTCGATACGCATAACATCACGTTTCCTGACGGCAAGTACCTCGGTGAAGATTGGATGTTCAATATGGACGCGTTTACGTATTGTCGGACGGCGTACTATATCGATAAGCCGTTATACCATTACCGGCAGATCAATAACGCTAGTTTGATGCGCGAATACAACCCGGAACTGTTCGATTCGTACATCGATAGCGATACGCTTGAACGGTACGCGAAACGGTGGGGTTTGTATAGCGAGAAGGTTGCGGTAGATCTGGCGAGGCGGAAATGTTATATCGCGGTCAACGGCTGCATTCAAAACGAGTTCAAGCCGGGATGCAGTAAAACCGTGCGCGAAAAGCTGGCGCTGATCGAACGCATAGTCGAACATCCGAGTGTAGGGAAGGCGGTTGGGATAGCGTTGGAGCACGAGGAGAGTTGGGCAAGGCGGATATACTTGGCGATGCTAAAACGGAAGGCAGTCGTCGGATTGTTTCTGACGGGGAAAATACTGACGTTGAGGCGCTGACGAATAGTTGGCGTCTTTTTTTTGTGGGTTCGTTTACCATGCGATTCTCAATTACGATAACCTAAATGATAATGAACACGACTTTATTCGTACAAATCGGGCAAAAACACGACTTTATTCGTACACCCGAAAAGTGGCTTCGCGCTTAGAGCCGCAAGGGATACAGCCGTTTTAGTCCGTCAATCACTTCTTAGTCTTGTGAATCACAAGCCTCCGGAACTACGGCTACGCCTTCGTCCGGTGTTAACGCAATCAATATATCTATTAATATCTGCGCGTATGTAGGGAACGGAGTGACCGGAACTAGCGCTATGTTTAAGTACAAGCGGAAGACATCCGCTAATATAACGTTAACCTAACGAAATAAATAACGGCACGGCAACGATAATACCCTATAATTTACTGCCTTAGTTGTCTATACGTAATAGAAGGACGTAACATACCGTATAACCTAGCGATAGGCAGACGGGATACAGCCGGCACACAGGCGCTATATGTAACACCGTATAGGCATACGTATAGTTATATAGGAAGGAAGGCGTCGGAGAGGCGTCCGGTTGCGATGCGTGATGAGGCGAACAGCAACGAGCCACCGTCGGAGGATAAGCCCTTCCAAAACTCACGGGGTCAAACCGAATGACCGACGCAATATGCACGATCCTATACATAGCATACGGCACATGGCATACGGCAGGGCGCAGGCGTGGCGCGGCTTCTCGAATGCATAAAGAACATACGATTAATTGCGATAAGTAAACGATGACGAACGTTATCATATCAACGTTTGTTCGTTGATTCGAATGTAACTCAATTTACTTCTGTTAAATTCGTTATTCATAAATGTGTATTTAATATACGATGACCCAAACGAAAAATCGCGGAAACGCCGGGCCCCCAAACGCCCCCAAAAATACCGGCGCGACTGCTGTCCGGAACTTGCGCACAATTTTTCGAACTCGGGGCGTCAACTAAACGGAGGTGATCGCGCTGGAAAATTTCGAAATCATATGTAAGCGTTGCGGATCAAAGAACGCGACACTGGGTTCGGAAATTGGATCGTATGGCGGCTTTATCGTTTGCGAAGACTGCGGCGCATCTGATGAAGAATAACATAACGATTCTGCCACGAAATAAGCACGCCACAGCCGTTTTAATCCAGCCGGAGGGTATTCGGTAGGGTGACGGTTAGATGCGCTAAATTTATACGAATGCGGTGGCGGAATAGGTAGACGCAAATTCGCGGGCGCATCGAGAGAGTGAAAGACTCCTGCCTTTGCTGGTATACGAAGCATACATGGCCCGGGATAACCAGTATGCGAGGTGCAAATCCTCGTCCGCATATCCGATAGCGACGTCGAATTCTCCGCCGGTGGGGACGTTAAATACGTACCGGAAAGCGTGTTATATTGTCGCGATTAAAAAGACTTGCGTTCGACATTCAAAAGGGTTTATAACCCGACGGTCGACTTAGCCTACGTGAGTCTAACGCAATCAGAACGAGGCTTCCGCACCCTACGGCGGAGGTCTTTTTGTGCTTGCGTTTTACTGATCAGCCGGAATGTGCTTACGAGCCTTCCGGTAACGCTTGTGCACCCACCGACACGCCTCTTAACAATGCGGACCCCAGTCGGTGTGGCAAATAGGGGCGCATGTTCCTCGGTGGCGAGGCGGTCTCCAAAACCGCGTGGGCAGGTTCGATCCCTGTCGCCCCTGTTCAACAGAGTTTCAAGATGAATCTCTGTCTAATAAAACGAAAAGGAGACGATGAAGATGACGATGATAAACGATAGACTAGCTTACTTAGATCGGCTTATATCCGTACAAAATTGCGGGCATAACGTCCACGAGGAAATTGACGAGGCGATTGCGTTAGTACGATCAGAACTGCGGGAGGGGCAGTCGAAACACGAGGGAGATCTATCGACTGGCTACGATGATTATATCGAGAATATAAAACGTTTAGCTGGCGATTGGTATTCGGATGAATTTCGCTTAACAAATGCGGTCATTTACGGGGCGTATTCTTCAGGCGGTAGCGGTGATATTTACGTTGGAAGAGCGCAGGGAACAAGCACGTCTATCTGGGCGTTAGAGGCTACGTTTAAAGATGTCGTTTATTTAACGATAGAAACCCAAAGAAACGCGCCGAATTTAAACGGAAAAGTAGTTTTTATAGATCCGGGTGTCAGTGTTCCGAGGGGCCAGCGAATTAAACGATTATTAAAGATCGTTTCAATCGAGGACGTACCAAGACATGACTAATAAGCAAACGGAATCCCACTGTGCCCCGTCCAATTGTTCGCGTCATTTCGAAGTATGCGATTGTAAGTCGATGTGTCTGCTGCGGTATGGAGCAGAAATACGGAAGCGGCAGGAAGAAGTCGGAGCTGCAGCCGGCGTATACGAAAAAAGACGAGCACACCTACGTTGGCTGCGGCTCAAACGTTGGGGCGCCCGTCGTCTTATAGATTAACATTCGCGTATACTTCGTCGATCCGGTCCTGATTGATTCCGATATATCTCAACGTGACCGACTGCTTCGAATGGTTGAAAATCGATTGAAGTAACGTAAGATCTGTACCGTTCTTATACGCATGGTATCCGAAAGTCTTTCGCAAAGAATGGCAGCCGATTGTACCGAGCTTCTCCGAAAGGCCGGCGCGTTCAACAGCTTCGTTAAGGATGCCATATGCACGGACGCGAGTAATGGCCTTCGAACCTTTCCGAGAAGGGAAAAGCCAGTCATCATCGTTTGCTTCAGTCGGAATCAGGTCGGCAACGGCTTTCTTGATTGCGGCATTGAAGAAGAAACGTTTTGACTTCTTCGTTTTCCCTTCAGTAATCGCAACGAAGTCCTTTCCGCGCACATCGCCGACTTTGAGCGCCAGTATATCTGAAATGCGTAGGCCGGAATTAATGCCGATCGTAAATAAAAGCAGGTCACGCCCACGAAGGGCTTTTTTTATTGCGTTTATTTGGCGTTTTTCTCTAATCGGTTGGACTTCGTTCATTCGAATTTCACTCCGTTCTCAATATGTTAAATTCATCTTATCGAAAATAAAAACGAAAGTCAAGCGAAAGGAGGGCGATAATTTGGCGTACATTAACGGAAAATGGTTGGATCGTGAAGAGCGGCAGGAGCGTATTGACTTATTGATCGAGAGTGTGCGCCGATTAGCGGCCCTTATCAAAGCGAATAAAGCCACCGATTACCATATCGATATGTTCCGGAAGAACAAGGCCGAATTAATTAAGCTGAAGCGCGTTCATCGTGCCGAAGTGGATATCGCCTACTTCACTTACGAGTATTTGAGCGACGGCCTAAACCCGGAAAACGAGGACAATGTCGTAAGAAACTCGGACGACGGCACACCTCACGATGGTATCGAGGACATTGCGAAGATCCACGAAGAGTTTTTCGAGCTTTGCGATTACGTCAACGAGGAGAAAAAGAACGCGCGTCTTGCAATCGCGGCAGCCCGGGGTCACTCAAAATCCGGTATGTTTTCGAATGCTTTGCCGTTACATCAGGCGGCTTATAGAAAGCGCAAATATATTCTCGTCATATCTGAGACGGACTCGCTTTCGAAAAAACTCATCGGATGGGTTAATAAGCAAATGAAGTTTAACGCGAAGCTGCGGGAAGACTTCGGTCCAATGATGCATGAGTCTGCGAGCCGCAACGAAAAGGATAACGAAGAGGCGTTCATTACAACGACGAACATTCTTATCGAGTCGTCATCTTCCGGTAAGCAGCTTCGCGGTAAACGTCACGGGGCGGTCCGGCCGGATCTCGTAATAATTGACGACCCATCGTCGACAAACAACGAGGGAACGAAGGAAGCGCGGGAAAAACTCGTTCATTGGTTCAACTCCGTTGTTGTTCCAATCGGTTCCAAGGCGACGGCGATCGTGTTGGTCGGAACAATGGTTTCAGCGACCGGGCTCCTTAACCACGTACTGAAGCGTAAAGACTTCAAGGCGAGTTTTCACGGAGCTATCATAAGCGAGCCGACACATCCGGAATTATGGGACAAATACTGCGAGGTCTATGCGAGAGCGGATACGATCGAAGAGGCCGACGAATTTTACGAAGCGCATAAAGAGGCGTTGGAGGATGGCGTCGAATTGGCGTGGCCTTGGCGGTGGACGTACCGCGAACTCATGCACGAAAAAGTAAACATGGGAACACGCGCATACAACTCGGAGTTCCGGAACTTGGCTTTCAGTGAAGACGAGCAGTTCTTTTTCCCGGAGAATTACGCTTATTATCACTACTACCACGAGAACGGAACGGCCTATGTCGTATACAACGAATTGAAAATACCGATCAGCGATCTTTTGATCGTCGGTGCGTGGGATATCGCACAAGGAAAGAACGCGCGGTCCTGCTATAACTCGGTTATTACGCTCGGTAAGCACGAGCCGACCGGCTATATTTTCGTACTGGACGAATACGCGTCGAAGGAACCGGCCCACGTGTATATTGACGTCATTATCCGGAAGATCAAACAATACCGGCATCGTTCCTTCAATGTCGAAACAATAAACGCGCAGCATGAATATTATCGTCAGCTACAGGAGCGGGTCCGGCAGGAAGGTCTTTACACGTGCCGCGTAAACGATGTGAAATCGCATAAGTCTTCGAAAGACGAGCGTATTCAGTCGATGGAGCCGATGCTGCACAACAAAACGTTGATTTTGAACGATAGGCACACGATGCTCCTCGATCAGATGGCGCAGTATCCTTTCGGCGATTACGTTGATTCACTTGACGCGCTTCAGCAGGCGCTCGAATCCGTATTCAGACCGAAGACAAGGCTGGTGAAGAAGCCGGGATGGTTATAAGAAAGGAGGCGATAAAATGTCGCGGATGAAAGAGCTGGAAGCAAAACTAACGCTTCAGCAACGTAAGGCAGCGCAAGTCGTTGCGAGTAATGAAGTCACGCCCGAAGACGGGAACAAACGAAGTCAGGACGCATTGGCGGAAGAAATTGGTGTAAGTCGTATGACGCTGTATCGTTGGCGCTTTCAAAATCCGATATTCATCGAATATATGAATCTATTAGCGGACGACATGCTTTCCGGACACCGTTCCGAAGTATACGGCCAGCTTCTAAAGCTAATAAAAGGACCGCAGCCTTCGGTTAAAGCTATCGACTTGTTCATGCGTCGCCACGGCTTACTGACCGATCGTCAGATAACGACCAATGAAACAGACGGAGGCGCCCGCAGCAACGAAGATATCGAGAAGGAACTCGAAGAATTGGCTGACATTATCGGAGAGGAGGAATAGCGTTGGGGTTTTTCAATTTACTAAAGAAACACGACCAGCCTTCGGATGAATACACAGTCAAAAAGACATACAGTATCATTCGGGAAGGCGCGCAATTTCCTCCGGATGATTCAATCAAGAGGTTGGCGAAATATAAGCGTATGCGTAAGCTCTTTGAAGGAAAGCACCGAGACGTATACGAAAGGGCTACGGACATTTTGAAAGATTCGCCACAAGCGAAACAACTCGAAAAGCTCTACATCGCTATCAATCTTGCGGATATTTTGGTAACAAAGCCTGCGGATCTGTTGGTAGGAGAACCGGTTCATTTTGAGAGCGGACTGGACGACACCAGCAAAGAGCAAAAGGCGCTCAACCGATACGTAGAAGAAAACGATCTCAATCAGCTACTGCATGAGAGCTCCATGTCGAACGGATATCGCGGCGACGCGTGGATTAAGGTTAGATTCGGCTATCGTCAAGACTATTCCGAACTACTCGCGATGGGCTTAGAGATTCCGGAAGATGCAAAAATGGAGTCTATTGTTGAGCATGTTAATGCGAATTGCGTTTTCCCTGAGTTTTCGGCAGGAAACGTTAAGCAAATCAAAGCGCTCAATATAGCCCAAGTCGAATGGGTAGAGACGGAGCAGACGGAGATTCCTTTCCTTAACGTAGAGCGTCATATACCGGGTCATATCTTCTATACGCGATACAGACTATATCAGAACGGCGTCGATGTTTCCGGCGGTGCCCCGATCAGCATTTTTAATATAGGCGAAGAGGTTTCGACGGGTCGCGAAGAAGATCACGAAGAAACGTTCCTCCCGCACATCCCGGTCTTTCACATCCCGTACAAGTCAATCGATGACAGCTATTTCGGTATTGGCGGATTGGAGAAGATCGAAACGACGCTCGCGGCAATTAACGATCGTCTGGTGCAGATCGATTACATCCTATGGAAGCACAGCGATCCGACTGCGTATGGCCCTGATTTAGAAGGGACCGGGGATTCAGTTCAGTTTGGTGGCAAGTACATTCCGGTTACTAAAGACGATACGACTCCGGGCTATATGGTTTGGCAGGCGCAGCTTGACGCAGCATTCAAAGAGCTTGACGTCCTCTTCAGTAACGTCTTTCAAATGGCCGAGACGCCGCAGTGGTTATTCGGCACGACGATTTCCGGAGACAATTCAGGCGGCACAGGCACGTCGCATACAGACGGCGCGGCGATTAAAGCGCGCTTCATGCCAATTCTTTCGAAGGTGAAGCGGATACGAGCTCACTATGATCGGGCAGTAAGAGACGCCCTTTGGACGTGTATGCTGCTCGAAAAAGCAGTCGGTGTCCTTGACGTTGAGAATGCGGTTTATCCACGGGCTATTTGGAGCGACGGACTTCCGAAGAATGAAAAAGAGCTCGCCGAAATTATGCAGATCCGTACAGGCGGCAAGCCTACGATTGATGTTCGCGGAGCCATTAAACAGCAGGACGACGTGGACGACGAAAAAGCTGACGAAATCATTCGCCGCATTGAAGAAGATGAAAAAACGACGAGCGGCTTCGTTGACGGATCGATTTTTAACAAGGAAGAGCCGGAAAAGGGCCCGTCGGACGAAGACAAAGAGGAAATCGAAGAGGAGGACGATAGTTAATGCCTCGTTCTCCTGAGCCTCAATACGACTATCAGACGAATCGGCTTGCCGGATATTATCAGGAAGCGATCCGAGACATCTTAGCAGAGCTTGACCGAATTGACCTCGATAATTTTCGAAGAGCTAACGCGTTGGCGACCTTGAAATCTATTAGCGAGATCCTCAGCGATTTAGACGAAAAATCTTCCGCATGGGTCAAAAAGAATGTTCCGAAGGCGGCCGCCGATGGCATTGCGCGGGCACTATTCGCCCTTGACGTAGCAAAGACTGTAGCTGACGCGGAAAAGCTCGTTTCTTTTAACGAGGTAAACGAGTACATGGTTGCGGCTGCTGTAGCGGATACGCAGTCGGATTTATTAGCGATTACGCAAAACGTCGATAGGAAAACGCGGGCTGCCGTGAGGAAAGCCGTGTCGGATTCGATGCGTCTTAATATGACCAAAGGGACGAACGGACGGCGCAGCATAACGGATCTGGTACGCAAGTCTCTTCAGGCTTCGGTAAGTACCGGCATTATAGACGCACGGGGAAATCGATGGAAGCCGGAAGTGTATGCGGATATGGTCGTCCGCACAAAGATGATGGAAACCTATCGGGAAGCTCATACGAATGAGGCGGTAAATCGTGGCGCTTATTATGCGCAAATTTCGTCTCACGGAGCGAAGGATCTATGTCGTCTCCACGAAGGACAAATCATTAAGCTGACCGACGATGCTCCCGGCATTTATCCGACATATGATGAACTTAAAGCGACCGGAGAGATATTTCATCCGCGTTGTAAGCACGTAATTTCTACAATAAGAAACCCATCAAGCGCCGTGTAGCGCTTTTTTATTTTGTCCGAACGTTATGACGTTAAAAGAAACGGCTGCATCACTCAATAGCCGACGGGCTTTAAGCGGTGGAGGACAGTATGAGCGAAGAACTTAAAGAAACGCAAACAAGTGAGGTTACCGATCAGACTACGGCTGAGGTGCCGGAAAATAAACCTGAAGCGCAGACGGTGACTATGACGCAAGAGGAATTCAACGCTGTAATTGCTCGCGAAAAGGGGCGCGTTAAGAACAAGTACGCTGATTATGACGAAGTGAAGGCGAAACTCAGCGATTATGAAAAAGCCCAGAAAGAGCGCGAAGAGGCGGAAATGACCGAGCTGGAAAAGCTTACGAAACAGCTTGACGATAAGGCCGAAGCTGAAGCCGCCTACGTAAAGCAGATCGAAGATTTAAAAGCGGCTGCTGAACGAGAAAAAGTGGCGAACGAATTTATCAAGGTTGCTACGAGCAACGGCATCGCCTACATTGACGACGCTTTACGTCTGGCTGACCTATCCGCGGTAAAGGTTGAGGACGGAAAAGTAATCGGCATGGAGGACGTTGTAAAGGGGCTCGTTGACAATAAACCGTACTTGGTTGCGAAACAACAAACGCTGAAGCCGATCGGCCAACCCTCTAATGGCGGAGGAGACGGAGACGGCGGCGAAATCAAGACGTTAGAAGCGCAGCTAAGCGAAGCAAAGAAAGAAAAGAATTTTTCGAAGGTTATTGAGCTTTCAAACAAATTGAAATCACTTTTGAAGAAGTAGGGGGAAAATAAATGTTAACTAGTTACGATTTTAAAGATCAGGTACGACAACTTGATGCGGGGATTGAGCTTATTATTCAGGATGAACCAACGTTGCTCGGTCTGATCGGCTTAAACGGAGAGGCGCTTTATCAGACTAAATTCGAGTGGATGTCTGACCGACTTAACTCAAACCTCGCGACTGTTAAATCGGTAGCGGAAGACGGAAAAATTACTGTGGCTGAAGAGGACGGAGAGAAGTTCCGTAAAGATGCCATTGTCGTTTTTGGCGAAGAGTACCTGAAAGTCACTAACGTGTCTGGCGATGTGCTGACTGTTGTTCGCGGATTTGACGGAACAGTTCAAGAGGAGATCAAGGCCGGAACTGAGCTGCGAATTGTTTCCCGTCCGCAAAACGAAGGTGCCGGTGTCGGTATCGATGAAGGTCACGATCGTTATGTAGATTACAATTTCACGCAGATCATTGAAAGATACGCTGCCGTTTCTAACACTCAACAAGCAGTACGTACACATAACGTGTCAAACGAACTTGATTACCAAGTGCAGCTACGCCTTAAAGAGATGGCGCGTGAATTTAACGACTGGTTGATCTACGGCCGCAGAATTGACGGCAGACCTCGCACCACTGGTGGTCTTTTGCACTTCGCTAGCCTGAAGAATGCTACTAGAGCTAACTTAAAAGGAGAAGAGGTTGGGGCAAAGGCAATTAATGATGTAATGGAACAAGTTTATTTAAGAGGCGGATCTGCTAACACAATCCTTACCAATACTGCGGGAGCGCGTCAAATTTCGAAATTGGCGAAAGATACTATCCGCACAGAGAGAACGGACACAACTACAGGCCACAGAGTGAGCACCTTTGTTTCTGATATGGTGGGCGGAGGAGAGGCAACTGTAATCGTTGATCCAAACTTCCCTAAGAACAAAATCGCTCTCTTTGATCGTAACATTCTTTCTCTTCATCCATTGAGTGGGCGTTCGGTCTACGACGAGGATGCCACAGTTCCGGGAGCTGACTTTGTTGCGCGTCAGATTCGCGGTGAATACGGGATCAAAGTCAAGAACGCGAACGAAAAAATCGCTATTATCGAGAACATCTCAACATCTGTATCTGTTTAACATCGACGGGCTTCGCGGCCCGTCTTTTTAATTTGAGAGGAGGCCAACAATGGCAATTACAGATGATCAAAAACGGAGATTAAACGAATCTATGCCGGTCGCCAACGACCTAAAGCTCGGCGATATCATTCAGGAATTACAGGAAGGCGGAGGCACGGCCGGTCCGAAAGGTGATAAAGGGGACACCGGACCCCAAGGACCGAAAGGCGACACCGGACCAAAAGGAGCGGACGGGTTCGGAACCAAAGCGCAGTATGACGACATTATCGCGCGGCTTAAAGCGTTAGAAGGAGCCGGCTCTTAATAATGGCCGTCTATAAAGCCTCTCCGTTTTATTCCGTAGGCACTGACCAGACGATCGTTTTCGACCACAAAGGCGTTTACGAAACCGATGTTCCGGCAGAAATCAAGCAGTTGAATGCATTATGTCCGCGATGGATTAGCTGTGTTGTGTCAGACGATGGGACGGAAAAGGCGGAGGCAAAGGTACCGAAAAAGCCTGCACGTAAGTCCTCCGGAAAATAAGGAGGCGGTGCGCATGGCTTTAAGTGTAGAAGCTGCGAACGAATATATTAACCGAATGACAATCGATAACGAGGACTGGAACGACTATGACGACGCGAAGAAGCAGCGGGTATTAAACGTAGCCGAAGACGTCTTGGCTCGAAAATTTCGTAAGTACGTCATCCCTGACGACGCAGTTTACGAGTTTACGAATGTGCTTGCGACTGCTTATAACGATACAAACCGTCTGAACAAGCACGGCATCGCGTCTTACTCAATAACCGGTGTCGGGTCTTTTACGTATAAGGAAACGCTTCGAGCTGACGATGAGTCTCTCATACCGAAAAAGACGATCGACCTGATCGAAGAAGCGAACAACGTGAAACTTAGCGGCCGGACCGTAAAAGCGACGGTGATGTAATTGGCGATCATCCCAATGCGTCAGACCGTGACCGTTACTCGTGCTTCAGATGATATAGACGTGTGGGGAAACCCCATGGACGTCGAACCATTCGATATTAGGTGCCGAATCGACGAGGGATCTACTATTGCGAATTCACGTTCTTCCGGCGTTGTAAAAAGTGAGGAAGTAGTGGCTACGGCGCGTATTTTGGTCGATAAATTAGCCGACATCAGGTATACAGATACACTCGCATTTACGAACGAGCTTGGCGAAACCATTGTGCGTAAGCCGAAGGAAATAAACGTGAAGCGTCACGTCAGTGGTAAGCCGATTCTGACCGAGGTGGTCGTATGAGTTTCACGCTGGATGCTGGCGATTTTTTATCGTTACTGGATAACCGAGGGGCGGCCGTAGAACAGGCGGCAAAGACAGCGATGCATGATAACACGGATGACCTCGCTAGGCTTGCGCAAAACATTGCCCCGATCGACAAAGCCACGCTCCGTCGCGGCATGAAAAAGAAGGTTACGTTAAAACGCGATAGTCTGATCGGTGAAGTATCGTTCCGGGCCGTCGATAAAGGCTTTAACTATGCGTTATGGACTCATGAAGCGGATTATAACCTCGGACCGGTTTCGGCAAGTGCCGGCGGCATTAGCGGCTATCCGGTCGGAAACAAGTATCTGGAACGTCCGCTGAAAGGTGAATCGGAGAAATACATTAATCACGTAGCAGACGCGGTGAGAAGGGAGTTGTGATAATCGTTGAAGATAACCGAATTAATCTCGTTTATACAGTCGCGGGTTGACGGCGTTTATTACGCGAACGGATTCCCGCGGAATGCAGCAGACGAGTGTATTTATGTGCGTTTCACAGGCGGATTTCCTCCGTCTCAATGGACCGGAAAGAGTCAGCCTTCGTTTCAAATAATCGTACGAGGAAAGGCGCGAGGCGACGCTGATTGCGAAGAGAAGGCGTATCAGCTTCAGGAAGCGCTAACGAACCTCCGCGAAGTGTTTATCGGAAATAGCTCCATCGTTGTTATTCGCGCGGCCAATTCAGTGCCGTTATTTATCGGATACGACGACAATGATCGTCCTCAATACTCGTTAAATTTCGATTGTGTAGTGCGCCCCGCCCGGGCGCTTTTTTAATGCAAAAATAAAGGAGGAAAACGGATGGCAGGAATTAAAACGATTCAAGTTCCTATCGGCCCCGCAATCGTCGAGTACGGCGAGGGCAAGGATATGGTGACGTTCGATATCACGAAGGGCGGCATCGTTTTTAAGGCGCAGATGTCTAAACAAGATACGACTGTCGATCAGTACGGTGACTCGATCGTAGGCTCGCGGACAAAGGGTGGAACTTGCGAATGTACCGTACCGTTTGCGATCTATGATTTAGAAAAGATCCATAAGGCGGTCCCGAACAGTAAGTACGTGTCTGACGGAGACAAAAAGAAGCTAGTAGTCAGCGGTAAAGCCGGGTATGACTTGCTGAAGGACGCGAAGCCTTTACGAATTAAGCCGACAGATCCGGAAGCAACGGCCAATGACTGGCTCACGATTCCGTTAGCGGGCGCATCAACTGACATCGAATATACGTATGACTCCGATAATGAGAGGATCGCTAACCTAACGTTTACCGGTTATCCGGACACGATGGGAGACGGCGATCTTTTTATTATGGGTGACGAAACAGCCGGTACTTCTTCCGGTGGTAGCAGCGAATAACAACGAAAGACATCGTCGGGAGGCGGTGTCTTTTTATTTACATGAAAGGAGAATCGTATGAACATCTTCGGAAAGAAAAAGGAAATTGACGCGGTTCAGCTCGGCAAGTATCCGGTAGAGGTCGCTAAGCTTACTCCGGCTAAGTGGAAACAGCTTTTCTTAGCACTCGATAAAATTCCGGGCCTTATCTTGCAAGTCATCAGCGCGCCTAAAACAGATTTCTATTCGTATTTAGTAAACGCGATCGATATCGGTTTAGATGAAATTGTCGAGATTACCGCGTTGTTAAGTGGCGTCGAATCTGAGTATATCCGAGAGGAAGTCGGGACTGACGAAATTATCGAATACCTCACGCTCACCGTTAAAAAGAACCGTCTTGATTCGCAAGCAAAAAACGTGAAGAGCCTTCTTCCGAAACTCGAAAAGTAGACGAAGAGGGCGATCCATATACGATTGATGATTATCTAATCGAAGCGGCTATCAGCCTAGGCGTCACACAGCACGCAATAGAAAACGAGTTTTATATGGTGGACATACCGAAATTTGTGCGCGCTAAGACGAAGCAAGGCGCGGCAAGGCGCATAGAAGACATTCGTGTACTTCTCGCGACGAACAGCCGGTCTAGTGAGGACGACGAATATAAACAGCTCATGAATACGTTGATTCGAGTGGCAGGACTTCGCCCTGAAGTGAAATTCGACCGTGAGAAATTCGAACAACTACGGGCTTTACAGGGGAATTTTCGGAAAGGAGGTAAATAGATGGCCGGAACAACAGTCGGAGAAATCCGGGCGCGTCTCGTATTAGACATGGCGGCCTGGTCCCGTCGATCTCAGCAAGCTCGAAACGATATGGATCAAATGGGCCGTTCATCTGCGAATCTCTCGAAGCAAATGGGCCTCATCCAAAAGGCTTCGCTTGCGGTCGGCGGCGCAGTCGTAGCCGGCATCGGTGTTTCCGTCAAAAAGGCGGCAGACTTCGAGGAGGCCATGTCGCGAGTTAAAGCGATCAGCGGTGCGACCGGTCAGGACTTCGAAGATCTGAAGAACATTGCGGCTAAGATGGGCGCCGAAACAAAATACACCGCAGTCGAGGCGGCCGAGGGTCTTCAATACCTTGCGATGGCGGGCTTCAGCGTAAAAGCGCAAGTCGGATCGTTGCCGGCCGTTCTTAACTTGGCCGCAGCTTCCGGCGAAGGACTCGGACGTTCAGCGGATATCGTTTCGAATATCATGACCGGCTTCGGCATTAAAGCGGAAGATTCCGGACACGCCGTTGACGTACTCGTAAAAGCGATGACGACGGCCAATACGGATCTGCCGCAATTAGGCGATGCCATGAAGTTCGTCGCTCCTGTCGCGCACTCTCTCGGATATTCTATCGAAGATACTGCGACGGCCGTGGCGAAAATGTCAGACGCCGGTATTCAGGGATCGATGGCGGGTACGGCGCTTCGTGCGTCACTTTTGCACCTAACAAATCCGGTAGGCCAGTCGGCCAAAGCGATGAAAAAGTACGGCATCGAAGTAAAGGATGCGCATGGAAACCTAAAACCGATACCGGAGCTCGTCGGACATATTTCGAAACAGTTCGAAGGGATGACGTCAGCACAGAAAACGGCAGCGGCGGCACAGCTCGTCGGAGTTGAAGCAGCTTCCGGATTCGTTACGCTTTTGGGCGTCGGAGAAAAGGGACTGCGCAATTATTCGAAGTCGCTAAAGGAAGCCGGCGGGACAGCGGACAAAGTAGCGAAAACGCAGATGGATAACCTCAAAGGGTCATTCGAACAGTTTACGTCTGCGCTCGATGGCCTTGGAATCGCGATCGGTAACGAGTTTTTACCTACTTTCCGAAAAATTGTCGATACCGGTACGAAGGTGGTCGAGTTCCTTAGTGAACTGAATCCGGGGATCATTACGACGGGCCTCGAAATGGCGGGCGCGGCGGCAGCGGTGGCGATGGTCGCGTCGTCCATGGTGAAACTCGGAATCGCAGTGCGTGGTTTGTTTGTTGCGATGGGGCCGACCGGATGGGTGATTGCCGGGCTCTCTTTATTGGCGGGAGCACTCATCGGGGTAAAAGCGGGATACGATCAGATGAACACCGTGAGTTTAGAATCGGCTGAAGCTAAACAAAAAGAAATTGAATCGCTGAACGATTTATCTACGGAGTTTGAGAAGCTTCAGAATAAGACGAAACTTACCGCGGATGAATTTGCGTATTATCTCGATTTAAATGACCGGATTAAGGCGGAGACGGATTCCGACTCAATTAAACGGATGAAGGACGAACAGGAGGGGCTACGCAAGAAGTCTGGACTGACGAACAGCGAATTTGATCGCTATCTTTCGCTTAACGATAAGGTCTTAGAGAAGGCACCGCAAACAAGTGCTGCAATTACCGATCAAGGTAACGCGTTTGCGAAAAATACTAAGGCGTTAAAGCGGCTGACTGAGGAAAAGGCGGAAGATTTACGGCTTGATCTGGAAAAGCAGAAAAACCTTGCAAATAAAAATTTCGAAGACAACCTAAATAAGCAGAAGCAGCTTACAGGAGAAATAAATGATCTGACAAAAGAGAGACATAAGAGCGAGAGCGAGGTAGCGAATCAGGTTGCGATAGTTGAGGCCACAGAAGCGAAATTAAGAGACGCAAAGCTTGCGGGTAATGAGAAGGAAGCTCAGTCTCAGCAAACGGTGCTCGAAGTTCAAAAAGGGACATTAAAAACTCTTAGAGGTCAATTAGACACCAGCTTACAGAAAATATCAGCTAAAAAGACCGAACTTGATAAGGTGAACGAAGAATTATCTAAGTTGGATACTATTCGTCAGAAAATGGTCGATCTCGAACTCCGACAAGTCGGCTTAAACGCGAAAAAGGGCGAAGGTGTTAAGGTAATTAACGAAGAAATCGGTCGTTTACAGGCTGCGAGAGCGAACCTTGTCAATAACACAGATGCGGCGGACAAAAAGAAGAAGAAATATAAGGATGCCGTAAAAGCGATCGACGACGAAATCGCTAACCTCCGGACAGCTAAGGGGCGCGTTCAAGATATCACCGAAGAAGCAAGACGGATGAACAGCGAGCTTGGTAAAAATATTAACAAGACCGTTTCAGTTACGTATAATTCATCCGGCGAAGAAATTAAGGTATCGAAGAAAACGTTTAAGAAAACGCACGGTCACGGAGGGCAGGAAGTAGCCGGCGCCTACCACACTGGCGGCATCATCGGCCTCGGACAGATCAATAAACTGCACATCGGCGGCCTCGCTTCTCAATTCGCTAACCCGATGAGCCACGAAGTAGATATCCGGGCCCTGCGTAACGAAATGGTGCTTACTGAAGCGCAGCAGGCGAACCTCATGCGAATGATAGACGCAGGGCACACGACAGGTCTCGGAGGAGATTCCGGCTTATCATCGGATATGCTGCGCGCGCTTAGTTCGATTGAGCAGGCGATTAAGACGAAGGGCGGCACTTCCATAATCGTAGATGGATACGAGCTCGGCCATGTAATTGAGCCGCATATTAGTGCGATCCAACAAGACAGCCTCGATATAGAAAGTCTAAGGAGCGGGAGGTGATTTCGAATGGGAAATACGGACTTCATTAAGAAAATCGCACCGGATGCGCAGAAGATATTCGTGAATTATAAAATTCTCGCCAGCCTTGTAATCGCGCAGGGGTGCCTCGAAAGTGCGTACGGGACTAGCGGCCTCGCAGTAAACGGGAAGAACCTTTTCGGAGTGAAAGGCGAATATAACGGAAAATACGTCATCATGAAAACGTGGGAAGTAATTAACGGAAAGAACGTTCAAGTAGACGCTAAGTTCCGGAAATATCCTACGTGGTACGAGTCGATGCAAGACCTTGCGAAGCTTTACGTAAATGGCGTCAGTTGGGACCCGAACCATTACAAGGCGGTCGTAGGTGAGAAGAATTACAAGAAAGCGACTGCTGCTTTAGTAAATGCCGGATACGCCACGGACCCGTCTTACGCGTCAAAGCTTAATAGAATTATTGAAATGTATAATCTAACGAAGTATGACACCGCCCCGTCTCCATCGAACCCGTCCACTCCTTCTAAGCCTGAAACAAACAACCCGGCTCCGGTTGTCATTGAAGAGCCAGAGGTATCTATTGACGTTTTTTCAAGCGTTTATACAACGCCTCCATCCGGTGTCCCTATTACAGATAGCAACTTCCGGATACTTTACAAGGACGGACGCATAATCGATATGGCTCGCGATCTATCGGTCCTTGTACGGAGTTTCAAGATTGCTTCGCCCACTCCCGACATTGATTACGAAACGATTCCGGGAAGGGACGGCCTAGTTCGAGTAGGAAAAAACTTCGGAGCCCGAACGCTGACTGCCGAATGTCTCTTGCTCGGAGCGGATGACGTTGATTTTCATTTATTACAAGCGGAACTCTTTCACGCGCTTCATCGCGAGGAGGAGTTCTTTTTAGTTTCGGAAGCGACGCCGAAAAAGCGATGGCGAGTCGAGTTAAGCGCATCATTCACGCCTGACCGAATCGGCAGCTTCGGAGATTTTACGCTGACTTTCCAAAGCGCCTCGACCTACTGCGAGTCTGTCGGAACAACGCTAGACGCGTTTACTTTTGATGCGGACAAATGGCAGATAGGCGAAGGGCTGACGGACGATATCCCAACGTACAAACACAAGACGAAGACTTTTCGTATTTTCAATGCGGGAGCCGTGCGGCTAGATCCGAGGTACATGCCTTTAAAAATTACGTATAAAGGCGCGTCTAGTAAGTTATCGATCAAAAATAGAACAACAGGCGATTTGTGGACGTTTTCCGGCACTTCCACCGCGAAGGAAGCGATTCAAATTTCCGGTGTTATATCGAAAAAGGGAAACGTCAGCATCTTCGGACAAACAAATTTCGGACTCATTACGCTTGAGCCCGGATGGAATGAATTCGAATTAAGCGGAACGAGTGGGGATTTTGAGATTGCGTTTGATTTCCGATTCCACTATTACGCGTAGGGAGGTGGGCTATGTCAAATCTGATTGTGAAGAGCCTTGCCAATCAAGTCGAAGCCTTAACGGACTTCAGTGTGACGAAGAAAGACGAAATTGATAACGGAAGGTCTTTAGACGTATCGGTTGTACAGACGGATAGGAACGTACACTCCTTCCCGCTAATTCAAAATGAAGGCTCTCTTTTTTATGAAGACGAGGAATTCGTGATCAGAAAGACTCGGTATGTACCTATCGGCGGTAAAAGACTAAAGGTCGATATTACAGCCCTACACCGATCGTTTTCAGACCTTGGAGAGAATTACGTTTACGAGACTTCGGGAAAAAAGAAAAAACTTTACCTCGAAGATATGCTTGACATCGCATTAAAAGGTTCCGGGTATTCTTACGAGGTTGTACCAGAAGGGCTTGGTGATTCGTTTGAGGTAGAGGAGTTTGGGAACGGATACTCACTCGGACTGTTAAACGATATAAAGGAAAAATACTCTGCTGAATATGAGTGCATCGGAAAGAAAGTATATTTCGCGAAGGAGATAGCGAGAGATACAGACTATGTTATTCGCGATCGAGTAAATGTAAAAGATCCGACACAGGAAATCGACACCTCTTCTATTAAAACGTATATCAAGGGCTTCGGAAAGAAGGACGACAAGACAGGGAAATATGCGGTAGAAGCTGAATACAAAAGCCCTTTGGCTGCAATCTACGGAATTAAACACGCAAATCCAATATTCGACGATTCTTACACGGCGAAGGACGAGGGGAAACTTGAGCAGCGGCTAGAGAAGGAACTGACCGACAAGATCGAAATATCTATCAGTTTGACATATGTAGAAGTCGAAGCTTTGAAAATGCAGGACATTCGAAAAGGTGATTACGTGTGGTGCGTATTGGAGCCATTTGATTTACGTACCAAGCTTCGCGTTGTCAGTGTCGAATCTTACTCCGACCCGAATAAACCGTCTGTTTTTACTTTCGGAAAATTGAGGCCGAATATCAGTAAAACTGTCGCAAAGCTTGGTCGTACGCAGAGCACGCTCTCCAAACTTATCGACACGTCGACCGGAAAAGTAAAAGGCAGCGCTATAAGCGGGAACATAACAATCGGAAAAGACGCGATTTATGAAGACGGATACGATCCGACAAAGCTGTCGATTCCTACGTACGGCCGGGCAAACGCAACAACGGACGGGCTTATGAGCTCGTCGGACTACGTGAAACTGGCGAGTATCGTATTGGGGCCCGACGGTCAAGTTTCTGTCTCGCTGGCTACCGAAACAACGAACGGCTTAATGAGCGCAGCCGACTTCGCAAAACTGAAGCGTATCAAGGTCGGTACGGCTACGGTGGATATATCGACACTTTCGCAACAGCTTGAATCGATTAATAAGCGCCTGACTGCGCTAGAGAATAAATAACGAGGAGGAATACAATGCCGAAATTTCCGTACAGAAAGGCCGGGGCGGCGTGGGACCGTGTTTTTCGTAACGACCACAACCAGAACCTCGATGACATTGCGGATGATATTAGAGGATCGTATACGGAACTGGCCGCACATAAGAACGCAAAAACCGCCCACACGTCGGATCAAATCGACCATGGCGGTTTTTCTTTGCGCACATATATCGACGGTCTGTATAACCGTATAAGAAATCTGATCCTTAATGCGGACGGTACAAACGTTAAAGAGGTCGTGGATGCTCGTGTGGACGCGGAAGGAAACATCGCGCCTTTATTGAAAGAGCGGCTCGACAAAGAGTATAACAAGCTTTTGCGCAAGATTGAGCGTGATGTAAACGTTGACGATTACGGAGCCGATCCGACAGGCGTTAACGATAGTACAGAAGCGTTTAAGAAAGCAATTGGAAACGGTAAGGTTAGGCTTAATTTATCCGCCGGCACATACATCGTTAAAGGCGTCAAGCTTCCGTCATGGACGTATTTGATCGGCCAAGGCATGGGCGTCACTACTCTAAAGCTGCACGAGGACACGCCGGCCAGTGAGTGGGTCATCATAAACGCAGATCCAGCGTCTGGCAACCGTAATATCGTAGTCCAAGGAATGTCGCTCGACTGGAACCCGGAGCGTCAGGGCGGCGTAGGTGCGACCGGCGGCATCCATTCGAGTTGTTTGACTTTTGCGCAGGTGAAGTTTGGCATCGTCCGGGAAGTTGAAGGCATTAATCCGGGACTCCACTGTTTCGACGTATCGGCCCCTTCTTACGATATTACTGCGAAGGATTACACCGCAACGGGCAGTAAATACGTCTGGATCGATCGCTGCGTCGGATATGGCTACGGAGATGATGGAATCACTACGCACTATAGCGAATACATCTTCATTACCCATAACGTAATGACGAATCCAAGCGGAAAAGCCCACAAAAAGGGGGCGTCTAATTCGAACGGCATCGAGGTCGATGACGGATCTAAGCACGTATGGCTTATCGATAACTATACCGAAGGAAACGTCCGCGGCGTAGAGGTAAAGGCACATACGGAATGGCCGGCCCCTTCTAACGTTCATATTCGCGGCCACGAATCCTTCCGTGATGTTCGGTCTTATGATTTGCGGCACATCGGACACCATCTTGCGACAGATCCGTGGAGTGAGACGGCGAGAGACGTGACGCTAGTCGACTGCACAGCGCGAGAGCCGATATACAATTCGCTTTATGACGGACTGGAACCGAAAGCCTTAGTGATTTCGGCATACCAACGCGTGAAGATAATCGGTTTTACAGCGATCGGCGATCCGACGTATGACTACAAAGGAAAGTCTATGATTGCCTTTCAATATAAGAGCCGGAAGATAAACGTAACCAATCTGCAAATTTCCGGTTTTAAAAAGGCCGGCTATGATATCAACGTCACCGGCGGCGATCAGCGGACAGATGACGTCTTCATCTCCGATTTCGTTATTCATGATTCGGCGCAGAACGGTATCGGGATCGGTGGTGGCGTGTACAACGTCAATCTGAATAACGGAATTCTTCACGTAGCAAGCGGTACGGCCGGCATCACCTCGCCGAATACGCAAACAAATATCTTAATGGTTCGGGCATACGGTTACGAGAGTGCGGCAGTCCTCGGGGGCCAGAAGCATTCGGTCGTCCCGAATAACGTGAAAGGCGGCTTCCGTGCTGCTTCTACATCGGGCCACGTCTTAGACAAAACAAGCGCAGTGATTGCGACCACAGGCGGATGTATAACGAAGGGACCTAGAAACGTCGTTCTAGGCTCCAGCGGAGGTTCCTCGACAGATGCTTCGCGTCAAGCGGTTATCGCGTCAAATAGTTCTCATACAAAAGGCGACGGCTCATCGAGGGTCGTACTCGCGTCTCAAGCGGTTATCAATGATAACGGCTACAGCGTTAGAGGCGGCTATGGTAGCGGAAGTGCCTCGGTCGGCAATACGAAATGGGAACTCGATTCGACTGGCGGCCATATTCGCGGTACAGGTCGGGTAGAAAGCGTCTCAGATTTCAAAGACTTCGCGGAGTATTTCGAATCTGCTGACGGCCAGAAAATCGATTCTAGTTTTCTTGTCGCGCTAGAAGGCGAAAAGATACGAAAAGCGGGCGAAGGAGATAAGATTCTCGGGGTCGTTTCGGAAACGGCCGGCCTAGTGCTCGGCGGCGCTGCGTTTTATTGGAACGATCAGTACGAAAGGAACGAATTTGGCGGTATGGTTTACGAAACGGTTATCGATGGTGGCGAAGAGATCAGCGTGCCAAAATTAAACCCCGATTATGATCCTGCTCTCGAATATGTGCCGCGTGACTCTCGTGACGAATGGCATGTCATCGGTCTGATCGGCCAAGTCTTCGTTAGGATTGACGAAACAGTGGCCGTAGGAGATAGCGTATCAGCAATCGAAGGCATCGCAACCAAGGCGGAAAGCGGCGGCTATGGAACTGTTATGAAAATCAAATCCCCGTATGATGCGGAAAAAGGCTACGGTGTAGCGCAAATGATCGTTACGCCGCAGCACTAAGGAGGTTTTGCAGTGATATACAATAACGCACCAATTGCGTTTGAGGTGACGAGCCGGACTAAAACGAATATAAAAACTGCCATACAGTTCAGCACGCAAGACATCGATACGTCGCGTTTGATCTTCTCGTTAACAAAGGACGGCGTTCCATTGCCTTTGTCTGCTGTTACCGGAAAGCTGGTCATGTTTATGGCGGACGGCAGCCGGTTCATAAGAAGCGTAGAGATCACGGATAAAGTCGAAGGCATTGCGCAGCACATTTTAACGGCCGAAGAGATCCGACATAGCGGCGATGTGCAGGCGGAACTTTATCTTTATTACGCGAATAAGCAGGCACTTTCCGTCCATAAGTTTTCGTTTACTATCGACAAGGCGCTGATTGATACGGACATCGTACCATTGGCGGAATACTACGTCGATGACTTCGAAGAGCTGCGCCAACAAATCAACGACTTATACGACGAAGTGGTCGAAACAGTCGAAGAGCTGCGCAAGAAATTCGAAGACCTTGAAAATATTGAAACGAAAGAAGGGGCGCAAGCAAAAGCGGATGCTGCGGAAAAGAATGCGAAGGCATATACGGACACTCATACGAAAAGGACGGACAATCCGCATAGTGTAACGAAATCGCAAATCGGTCTGGGAAACGTTGAGAATGTGAAGCAGGAGACGCCGGACGGTGCGCAGGAAAAAGCAGATAAGGCCTTGACCGATAGCAAAGCGTATACCGACGAACACGCAGCTCGGACTGATAATCCACACGCAGTGACGAAGGAGCAGATCGGGCTTAGTAACGTCGACAACGTTAAGCAGGCGCCTCTCGACCAATTCCGGGCCCATGATTCCAATAGCATTCGTCATACTTCGCAGGTTGAGAAGGACAAGTGGAACGGTTCGCAGTTGTTTAAATTGACGCAAGATACTGGCGCGGCAAAGTACATGACTGGCGTCGATTTTAATACGGTGACAGATACCGGCTTCTATTATATGAGCGGTGCAACGATGGCATTAAACGCCCCAGTAAATAACAACGGATATCTTATCGTCAATAACTACAGCACGTACGCATATCAGGAATACACGTCCTATAGCAGTAACGATTCGACGTTTTCGGGCCGGCGGAAATTTATGCGTAATAAGGTTGCGAGTTCGGATTCATGGACGTCGTGGCGCGAGCTCGAATCGGTAGAAGGGGCGCAATCAAAGGTAGATGCTCACGCTAACAGAACGGACATTCACGTTGTGCAGGCGGATAAAGACAAGTGGAACAGTCCGTGGGTTGCGACGTGGAATAACGTTACCTTGATTAACGGAGCACAGCAAAACACCGGATATCCGTTCAAGTTTTCCGTTGCGAATAACGAAATTAAACTGCGAGGCACATTCGGCTCGCTCCCGGCCGCCGGTACGACGGTAGCGAAATTCACGTATAAGCCGACGCAGCTCGTAGACTTCGTCGTTCCTACGATTGGATCCTACGGGACGGCGCGGTTCGCATTTACGACGGACGGCGAATTACGGTTTGACGGTCTTTCCGCAACCGACTCGGCGAGTGTTACGCGAGTATCTTTTAATATCGGGATTCCACTATGGTAATGGAGGCGATGAACGTGCACGTTCTTTTCTACGATGAGAATTTCAAATATGATGGCGAAGCGGATATTGAAATAAATACGGAGGCAGGCGAGAAACTTCCTCTAAATTGCACAACGGCGTTAATCCCTGCCGGATTATACGATCCGAAATATGATCCTAAAAAGGGCGTTTGGGTTGAGGCGGCAACACAAGATTATATCGACAGTGTAAAACCCCCTGCACCAAAACCGAGCGAAATTGAAGTCCTGTCTCAACAGGTCGCGGATCTATACTATCTAATTGCGATGGGAGGCTCATAATATGATAGATTGGTTCACGTATATCAAAGGGTTTTACGAAACGGGTCGATGGACGAAAAAACAAGTTTATGATGTCGTTGCGGTTGGCCGCATCACGCCGGAACAATACGAAGAGATTACCGGCGAACCGTACGATCCCAACGCGCCTCCCAGCGAAGACTCTACCGGAAGTAACGAAAAAGTGAGCGGACAGGGGGCGTAGTTATTGAGCGGGGGCGAATTAGACGTACTCAAATATTTTTTAACGCAGGGACCGTTCGCGGTCCTTTTTACGTGGCTGCTGATTTACGTCATGAAATCGAACCGTGAACGTGAATCGCGGCTACAAGACTTACTCGATAAGTTTAGCGATAAGTACGACGTCATCATCGATAAGATCGATAGGCTTGAGGAGAAGTTTCGCGGAAGAGAATAACGCAACACGCCCGTCAGGTGAGAGTCCCGGCGGGCTTTTTTAATACAAAAAACGAAAAGGGGACGATTTAATGGCGATTTCAGTACGTAAGAATTTAGTGTCAGAGGGTAAGTACACGATTAAGTGTCCGGATGCAATGGATGCGAAGTACATTACGTTCCACAATACGGCCAACGACGCATCAGCGGATGCAGAGATTCGATATATGATAGGCAATTCTATCACAACGAGTTACCACTTTGCGGTAGACGATAAGGAAGTCGTTCAAGGCATTCCGACGAATCGCAACGCATTTCACTGCGGAGACGGAAGCGGTCCTAACTCCGGGAACCGTACGTCTATCGGTGTCGAAGTTTGCTACTCGAAATCAGGCGGCGAACGGTATGAAAAAGCCGAGGCGCTTGCGATCAAGTTCATCGCGCAATTACTGAAGGAACGCGGATGGGGAATCGATCGTCTACGCAAACACCAAGACTGGTCCGGTAAGTATTGTCCGCATCGTGTATTATCGGAAGGCCGTTGGGAAGCGGTGAAGGCGGCAATTGCTGCGGAACTTAAAGCACTTGGCGGCAAGGCTTCCGCAAGCAAGCCGGTCAAAACATCTGGATCGACATACACCGTTAAGAAAGGCGATACTTTGTCCGAAATTGCGGTGAAAACTGGCGTCAGTATGGCGAAGTTACAAGCATATAATGGGATTAAGAATGCGAATAAGATTACGGTCGGCCAAGTGTTAAAGTTGACGGGGGCGGCCGGCTCTTCTAAACCGTCATCCAGCGGTAAGAAATACGTTTACCTTCCGGCTTCTGCCGACTCATGGCGCATCTATCCGACCAACAAAGCGCCAGTCAAAGGGAACGAATGCGGCTTATTGCGCCCTAAGAAATTCGGCGGCCTGAAGTACGAGGTTCTCGGAAATCCGCAGACCGACGTGTACACGATCAAGACGGATCAGTTCGGAAAGGTAAACGTTTATGCTGCGAAGTCCACAGGCGCAACAGTAAAGTAAACGAAAAGGGAGACGATAATTATGGAAGAAGTATTAATTTTCGCGACAGTATTGGCGCCAATCTTAACGGCGCTCGTTCAACTCGTTAAGAAGACGATTAAGCTGCCGACGAATATTGTGCCGGCTCTCAGTTTCGTCATTGGTATCGGATTGGGCGCGATCGCCTACCCGTTTACGGACCTCGACTTGGTGCTGCGTTTGTGGGCCGGCGGGTTTGCGGGTCTGGCTGCGACAGGTCTTTTCGAAATCGGAACAAAGCGAGAGGGAACTACGAAATAAATTAATGGAACTTTATGCGGGTGCTTGCGTATGAAGACGTAGGCATCCGCGTTTACTATTGCGGAAAAAGATGGTCGGATAGTATAATTTAACTACGAATAGGGGAGGCGTGGAATTTGGTTAAATTTATTCAATACGTTGGATTTGCTATACTTGCAGTAGGTATTATCGCGTTTTTGTATCTTGGATTCGGATTAAAAACATATACGCCGGGATTGTCGGAAGGTTATACGTACGCTGAGCCACATCCGCTACGATGGATTTACGCCGCGGCTTCCTTTTTAGGGTCGGCCTTCTTTGGTAGCGTACTCATTGGATTGTCTCGTATTTTACATCACAAGGAATCCGATTCTAATTACATTAGAGAAATACAAAATGATCTCCGTTTGATGAAAGCGCGAGAGGGAATTACGAAATGATAAACAGCCCCGTCCTTAAACGGATGGGGCATTTTTTACGTTTATGATATCCGCAAACCTCACGAAATTAGTATCGCCATTACCGTCCTTCACACGAAATTCCTTCCGTATGTGGTCCACGTAATGCACTGCGCCGGTTATCTCACGTATGTATCCGTCGTCATAAATCTCGAACGACAAATCTGCGCCAACCTCCATAGATTGTGCGACCGTCACTTCCATATCTTCGATCTGTTGCGAGTCCAGTTGTGGCTTCTCTACTTTTAGCCTCGCCTCGGCCAGTCGCTGAAATCCTTCACGTAATTCCGGCAAGATAAAACTCGAAGCCCACAGTTTGTTATCGCTAGTCATGCCGAACACTTCCGGATTTATTATATGCGAATATGTGTTCGGTTATCAATCGGAAATAATTTCTATGATCTCGCTGATGTCGTCGATTTCAAACGTATTCACGATTCGATCCAAGTGTTCGATTGAAATACGGACCACATGGTTCCGGGATAACTGCGAGATTGCTGCGGGACGGATTCCGACCTTTTCCGAAAACTCGCCTTGATTTAGCCCGTGCTTTTCCATTAACTTATCGATACGTAAAACCACTCGCCTCATACGTCAGCCTCCGTCTATTTTTATTTTATTATAATGCGCAAAACACTTTTCGTAAATACGTAAAAAAGAAATTTACGCAAAAACGTAATTTTTGATTGACGCCTATATACGCTTATGCGTAAAATACGTATTAACAAATATACGTAAAGGCGGAAGTGTTATGCATTATTTAACGGAGCATCAGACGTTTGATTCAACGGCTGCCCTAAACGCGGCAGTCTACGAACACATCAAGCGCAATACATACGATCTCAACGAAACCGACCGTCAAGCGCTGAAGAAGATCGCCCGGTATGCGGTCAAGTTTAGCGGGGCGGCTCACCTGAAGGCGGAAACGTTGGCGGATCTCATAGGTAAGTCCGTCAAGACTGCGCGCCGGGCCCTGAATAAATTGGCAACGCTCGGCATCGTTAAGAAAATCGCCACAACTCGGAAGATAAACGGAGGGAAGGGCGCGAATATAATCGTGATCCTGCCCGTAAATAGCGCCAGTGAAGCCGCCAATGACCAGTCGACAATGTCCAATCGCGGACAAGCTGAAAAGTCAACGGACACAACGGCCGCGGCACCAAAAACGAAAAACGAACCATCGGTTTCTATTAAGCGTTCTAAAAACCAAAATAACGTATTAGATACGGCCACTGTACCGGCTGAAGCGTTAAAAGGCGCACTGCCTGACGAAATATTTAACGCGATGTCTCGCTACTTTGACGCAGACGATATTTATAAATACTACGGGATTTTACTTCGCGCTAAGGCAAGCGTAGACAGAGCGATCAGACTCGAAGAACATGCGGCGCCTTTCGTTGAAGCGTGGCACGCAATGATTATGAAAGCGAAATCACACGAAATTAGACGTTTCGACGATTACCTATACGCAGGGTTCCGGAAGGCGGCTTGGACGGTTAAGGCGCGGTTAAATCGTGGCGGATCGCTCATGGATCGGTTGAGGCAGGCGTTTGAAACAGCGTAACCCAGTTCGGACTTGCGGCGTAGTGCACATACATCGTATAATTGAATAAGAGACGATTGACTAAACGGTGACTAAACGTTGATACGCTTGACTTTCCGTAATGACTAACCGGTTGACTTACCGGAAATCAAATACGTGAAGCTGGCAGCGTAGAGGTCAGGGGTTCGAGCCCCCTTGGCTCCATACCTTTAAACCCTTATTCTATAAGGGTTTTTTTGTTTTTCAACCCTCTCCAGCAGCCTCTATATACTGCTCCATTACGAAATAAAGGAATCAGAGAAAAATGAAAAAGAAAATCCATCTTATATTATCTCTTTCAGCGGTACTGGCGCTTTTTTTAACGGCGCTTCCGGTTCTTTCTCCTGTCGTCTTCACGTCTGCTTCAAAAACAGGAGCAATCAGGCATGAAATTTATAAAAAAGGATATCCGTATCAAAGTTACTTTGCGATTCTTCATAAAGAAGAAGACGACAATGAGGCGGGGAATCTTTATTATGTAAATTGGTTCGATTGGAAAGATGAAACCGGACAGACGCCGCAATTATGTTATTCGAAAAAATCATCCGAAGGTATGTACAAAGTAAGCTGCGGAACCGGACCGTAATGTCAAAAGCCCTTCTCCAATGAGAAGGGCTTTTTCTGTCAAAGAGGGATGCGCCGCCCTTAATATCCCCAATATAACGGCTGAGGATAATATCGATACGGATCGTTCGGATAATGCGTATTTGGCTGATAAGGCTTATTCATATCGTAAATATCCGTGTTTTCAGATTGCCCGCAGTATTGATCCGGACCTATCACAGTCGATTTGCGGATCGGAGAAACGGCTTTTTCCCATTCATGCTCATTCAGACAATACGTATGCGCCATAACCTCAGGTGGCGTCAGACGGAGAATATCCGAGCCGTAAATCACTTCAGGCGTATGAGCGTCAAATATGGCTAAAAGATGGGTTTTGTCTGAAGTGGCGATCTCATAATGCCACCACCCCTGCGGAACATTCGCCACTTGTCCAGGGGTAATCGGGTAATTTTGTATTTTCTGGGTGAACGGATTCAGCATTGACACCGTTGCGGAACCCGAAATACAGTACACCAATTCAGCGGCGTTTTGATGGGTATGCGGTTCAATCACATTTGTCTTGCTCAGAAAGATATCTAATAATGAAATATTTTCAAGCGTGTTTAACTGTTTAATCCCCAATACATTGATAAAGTTCCGCTGATCTTTAGTAAAAAAACGGCTCTCATTCACATCGTAAGTGAACTGTGTATTAGGAGACGTGTAATCCATATAAGAAACCATGCGATCTCCTCTGCTTTCATCTTAAAACGTATATTTCCAAGTATATGTGTCCCTGTTTCAGCGGGTGAAGAAAAGGAACCAGAACCCATAAATTCCAAATTGAACACAATATTGTGACGGCTTTTTTAAAGATTCATTTTAGATATATCTTTTTTTCGAAATATCTCTTACTATAAAGATATATTAAAAATACATCTTTAGAAGGGTTGAGGATTAACATGCTGGATGAGAGAACGATAGACATCATCAAAAGCACAGTACCCGTATTAAAAACACATGGAGAAAACATCACCGGACGCTTTTATAACCTGATGTTTCAAGATCATCCCGAACTGTTAAATATGTTTAACCAAACTAACCAAAAGAAACAGACTCAGCGCGCGGCATTGGCAAATGCAGTCATTGCGGCTGCGGCGAATATTGATCAATTAGAGCAAATCATTCCGGCGGTCAGACAGATCGGCCATAAACACACAAGCATCGGGGTAAAGCCGGAACATTATCCGATTGTCGGAAAATATCTGCTTCTGGCGATTAAGGATGTGCTGCAGGATGCCGCAACTCCGGATATTATGCAGGCGTGGGAAAAAGCGTACGGCGTAATTGCGGAGGCTTTCATCGGCATTGAAAAAGATATGTACCATGAGGCCGGATGGCAGGGGTATAAAGAATTTACGGTTATAAAGAAAACGAAAGAAAGCAAAGATATCACATCATTTTATATTAAACCGAGTGACGGCTCTTCGCTTCCTGAATTTGAAGCGGGACAATATATCAGCATTAAAGTGCGCATTGCGGATTCTCCTTATACGCACATTCGCCAATACAGCCTGTCTGATGCTTCCCAAAAAGGCGAATATCGGATTTCTGTGAAAAAGGACGGAGCGGTTTCTTCTCATCTCCACAATGAAGTTCAAGAAGGAGATAAACTTGAAGTGAGCGCACCCGCCGGAGATTTCAAGCTGTCTTCCGCCGAAAAACCGGCTGTCCTTCTCAGTGCCGGTTCCGGAATCACGCCGATGATGAGCATGCTGAAAACAGCAGCCGAAAAACAGCCGGAGCGTTCCATTACTTTTATTCATGCCGCGAAAAACGGAGAGTACGCCGCGTTCCGTGAAGAGGCTGAGCAAGCTGCGGCGAACAATCCGAATCATAACGTCATTTATGTATACAGTGAGCCGTCAGAACAAGACCGCTCAGAAGACAAGCCTTTTTACAGCGGCCGGATTGATCAAAGCTTCTTAGAACAGCTTCACCTGAATCAAGATACTGAATTTTACTTGTGCGGCTCAGCATCGTTTATGACGCAGATGAAAGACATGATTCTTGCGCTCGGGTTTGATTCTGATTCCGTTCAATATGAATTGTTCGGCCCTCAGCTGAGCATGGCTTAATAAAAAGACTCCTATTTGGGGGTCTTTTTTATTTGCGAAATGTGTTCTTCCTCGGTCTTTTTCCCTATTTTATTGAAATTTTCATCAATGAACAGTAAAATTATAAATCTAGTGATTCCGGAATTAAAGGAAGGTTGATATGAAAAAGAAAGCTAAGACCAAAAGGGTGCTGGGATGCCTTTTTGCTGTATCTCTAATATTCGGATTATTTTTGATATCTATGGTGTTTTCGAAATTCATAGTGACGGAAGAAAAACCGCCAGAAGAAGTGGACGGGCAGCAGGTCTTTATTGACAGCCTTTCCGGGCATGCTCAGATTTTATATGAGAAATATCATGTCCTTCCGAGCATCACCCTCGCACAGGCCATTCTCGAATCGGATTGGGGGAACAGTGAGCTTGCGGGGAAAGCGCGCAATCTGTTCGGTGTAAAAGGTGATTATAAAGGAAAACACGTCACGATGAAAACGGATGAATTTGAAAAGGGAAAACGAAAAACGATTCGGGCAAAATTCCGTAAATACAACACGTTTTTTGAATCCATGGATGACCACGCCAAACTATTTGTTAACGGAACGTCTTGGAATAAAAAGAAGTATAAACCCGTCATAGAAGCGGACGATTATAAAACAGCGGCGGCTGCCCTTCAAAAATCCGGCTACGCCACAGACCCCGACTATGCGGAAAAAATTAAAGATGTCATTGAAACATATAACTTGAATGAATTTGACAAAATCAATGCCTCTCTTAAAGCAGTTGATATGAAAGGCGCCATCAAAGAACACGCCATTGAAGACGTATGGTCCAAGCCGTCGAAAGAGCAGCATTCTATTAAACTGGCATCGGCACAAAAGTTTACCGGCCAGCATATTAAAGTCGTATCCGAAAAGCAAAACGGAGAATCCGTCTGGTATCAATTTCAGGTAAAAGACGAGCTGATCGGCTGGGTTGACCAAACGGCCGTCCAGTTAAATGAAGAAACATAAAAAGCCGGCGGCCCGCCGGCTTTTTTACATTCCTTCAGTTTCAAATCTTTTAATATCACGTTTATGCCCCATCAGCACAAGGCAGTCACATTCGTGGATGACAGTCTCCGGAGAAGGGGTCAGCTGAATGTCTCCATTATGTTTCACGGCGAGAATGGTGCAGCCGAATCTGGCCCGGACGCCGAGCTCCAGAATGGATTTTAAATGCAGCTTTTTCGTGGCTGAAAGTTCCACGATGCTGTATTCATCTGACAAATCAATATAATTTAAGACGTTTTCATCCGAAAGGCTTTGCGCAATCCTCACACCCATATCCTTTTCCGGATGGATAATACGATCAGCGCCGATTTTTTCAAGCACTTTGTGATGATAATAATTTTGCGCTTTCACCCAAATATTAGGGATGTTCAGTTCCTTCAATAAGAGCGTCGTCAGCGTGCTTGCCTGAATGTTGGCGCCGATTGCCACGATGACATATTCAAAATTTCTGATTCCGAGCGAATGAAGCTCGCTTTCTTCCGTCGCATTCGCCCGCACGGCATGCGTGGCATAAGAGGAGTATGCGTTGACCCGCTCTTCGCTGATATCGATGGCCAGCACCTCATGCCCCATTTTAAAAAGCTCCTTGCAGATGCTTCCGCCGAAACGGCCGAGCCCGATGACGGCAAATTGTTTATTTTTGATTCTTCCCAATCCTCATAACTCCTTAAGAAACTGTTTTCGTCACTCCAAATACAACAAACAAGAATGTACTCCTGTTTCAAAGGTTTGTCAATGTGAGAGCCGGAAGAAAGAAAACAGCACAAAAAAAGACCGGCTGACAAGCGATGGGCTTGTGCCGGTCCGTTTCTGCAATTATTTGCAGTTGCAAGGCTGTGTCGGCGGTGTGCTGCGTTTTTGAACAACAATCGTGTCCTCAGCATAGAATTTAGAGCCGATGCTTAATGATTTATTTTCTGCGCGGAACTTATATGTACCTGCAGCAGGCAGCGTTTTATTATTAAGAGAAAGCTTAAATTCCGCCGCGCCGATTAAATCAATGTTTAACGGAAGTCTGACTGTTTTGCCGTTATTCAGAATCTGTCTTTCACGCAAAGCATGCCCGTTTACTGTATCTTTTGTTGTAGCCGTAAATCCGCTTGGAAGGGTAAATTCCATAACGCCTAAGCTCAGAATCGTGTTCGGGCGGTACGTCAATTCGATATCAGAAAATGACCATTCCTGCTGGCTGGCACCTGTATATTTTGCAAATAATGTAGCAGTCGCCTTTGTGGACATTTCCGGCTCGTGAACGTTTGAACTTGACTCAGCGGCGAATGACGCTGTCGGCAGAGAAAGAAGTAAAACCAAGCCGAATAAACTTGCCATGACAGTTGAGAAAAACTTGTGTTTCATTTTCATAAATCCCCCTAAAAAAAATTTGCTGATTGTTCTTAAAAAAGAACGATCATACCTATAAAAATTTACCATCAATTTTAATGGAAGTAAATGGGGTTATCTTCCTATGTTTTCCCGAAAATAATCAAATCACGTCGAAAAATGACGAAGAAAAAAACGCCTGGTTACGATTCAGGCGTTTTTTCTTCCGTCTCTATCGGAATAAATTTAAAAATCTCTCCGCTCTGCACCGATTCGGCGAGCCGCTTCAGCCAATGATAATAGGCTTTTGAGCTTTCAAGCTGATCATATAACCGGCGTGCTTCTTCCCGTAATTCCGCGCTGCCTTCCTCTGCCAGCAAAACAGCCTGCAAATCCGCCTGGGCCTGTACGATGGCGGACAGATTCACCTGAACTTCCCGATCCCATTTCGGCGGGAAGAAATTCGTGAAAAATGTAAAGAAATCCTTTTCCGCTACAAACGTATGCTTCCGTGTGCCGCGGTGAAAGGTTTTTTTGACCACATTTAAATCCTGCAGTTTTTTGACGCCGGTGCTCATACTCGGTTTGCTCATCTGCAGTTCCTCACGCATTTCGTCAAGCGTCATTTCATCTCTCATATACATTGTTCCGTATAAAATCCCGACACTCCGGGTGATTCCGTAAAGATCCATCGTCTCGGCAATGGAATCAATGACAAGATCCCTTGCTTGTTCTATAGCTGCGAATTCTGGATTTTCATCCATACTGTCCCTCTTTTCCTCTCAAAGATTAAATTTGTTAAGTCATTTCTTTATGTTCTTAATCTTAACGAATCATGACAAAATGTCAAAACCTAAACGGACAAGCCCGGTTTTGACAGGTCAAAAAACATATGTTAAATTAAAATTGTTAAAAACATTAAATTTTTATTTAACAAACTTACTTTTCGGTAAGGAGGACTCTTATGAGCAAAACGCTTTATATCGGCGGTGAATGGATCAGTGCAGAAAAAAAGCAGACCCGCCGTATCATCAATCCATTTAATCAAGAAGAAATTGCAACGGTATGTGAAGGAGACCGGGACGATGCGGTGAAAGCCATCGCCGCAGCCAGAAAAGCATTTGATGAAGGGGAGTGGCCGGTGCTTTCCGGGCTGGAACGCGGACAGTTTGTTCTGAAAATTGCGGAATTAATCAGACGTGATCTGAACGAATTAGCTGAGCTGGAATCGCTTGATACAGGAAAAACAATCGAAGAAAGCAAAGCCGATATGGATGATATCGCAAATGTATTTCAGTATTATGCCGGTTTGGCGGATAAAGACGGGGGCGAGGTCATTTCATCTCCGATTCCTGATTCCGTAAGTAAAATCGTCAGAGAGCCCATCGGCGTATGCGGACAAATTACGCCGTGGAACTATCCGCTCCTTCAGGCGAGCTGGAAAATCGCTCCTGCTCTTGCGGCCGGAAATACGATCGTTTTAAAGCCGAGCGAGATTACTCCGCTGACAACCATTAAAGTCTTTCAATTAATAGAAGAAGCCGGTATTCCAAAAGGAGTCGCCAATCTTGTGCTTGGACCGGGCGCCTCTGTCGGTGACGAGCTGGCGAGAAACCTAGACGTCGATTTAGTGTCCTTTACGGGCGGAATTGAAACAGGCAAAAAAATTATGCAGGCGGCAAGCGGCAACGTGAAAAAGATCGCTCTGGAGCTTGGCGGCAAGAATCCGAATATCGTGTTCCAAGACGCTGATCTTGAAACAGCTGCAGATCAAGCGCTGAACGCCGTGTTTTTCCATGCCGGCCAGGTTTGTTCGGCAGGCTCCCGGCTTTTAGTGGATGAAGCGATTCATGATGAATTTTTAGCCGAGCTGATCAAGCGTACGAAACGCATCAAATTAGGAAACGGTTTTCATGAAGATACGGAAAGCGGTCCGCTGATTTCCGCCGAGCATCGGGCCAAAGTTGAAAAATACGTAGAAATCGGAATCGAAGAAGGGGCAAAACTGGAAACAGGCGGCAAACGTCCTGATGATCCCGCCCTTCAAAACGGTTTTTTCTATGAACCTACTATTTTTTCAAACTGCAAGTCTGATATGCGGATTGTCCAGGAGGAGATCTTCGGTCCCGTTTTAACAGTCGAGTCATTTTCTTCTGAAGAAGAAGTGATCAGACTTGCCAACGATACCATTTACGGGCTGGCCGGAGCGGTATGGTCAAAGGATATTGAAAAATGCGAACGAGTAGCCCAAAAACTGCGGATGGGAACGGTATGGATCAATGATTTCCACCCGTATTTCGCGCAAGCGCCGTGGGGCGGGTACAAACAATCGGGCTTCGGCCGCGAACTCGGCAAAATCGGCTTGGAAGAATACACGGAAGTCAAACATATTTACCGCAACACAAAACCTGCAGCGGTTAACTGGTTTAAAGCATAATAAGGAGGAGATACAATATGACATTAAATATGAAAGTAGAAAGCATGCATAAATTCCATACATTTGAAATCCCGACAGTTATTAAACACGGAATCGGCGCAATTCAGCACGCGGGAAGAGAAGTCAGAGCGCTTGGCGTCACAAAAGCGCTGCTCGTAACAGACCCCGGAATTTATAACGCGGGAGTGGCAAATCCGGTCATTGAATCCTTGCAGGAAGCGGGCATTGAAGTCGTCCTGTTTAACAAAGTGGAGCCGAATCCGCCTGTACGACTTGTGAACGAAGGATCTGAACTGTATAAAAAAGAAAACTGCAACGGTCTTGTGGCTGTCGGCGGCGGAAGCTCGATGGATACGGCGAAAGCGATCGGAGTAGAAGCGACACACGAAGGAAGCGTGCTTGATTATGAAGCCGCGGAAGGCAAAAAACCGCTGGAAAACCGTATTCCTCCGCTGACAACGATCCCGACGACTGCAGGAACAGGTTCAGAGGTTACGCAATGGGCGGTCATTACAGACGAGGAAAGAGAATTTAAATTCAATACGGGCGGACCGCTTATCGCCGCGCATTTAACGGTCATAGATCCTGAGCTTCACACATCTATGCCTCCGCATGTGACGGCCATGACAGGTATTGATGCCCTCGCGCATGCCATCGAGTGCTATACGATGAAATTCGCGCAGCCGATCACTGATGCCGTGGCTTTAATGGCCATTGAATATGCGGCGCATTATATTAAGCGCGCGTTTGCGGACGGAGAGGATTTGGAGGCGAGATACGGCATGGCGCAGGCGGCGATGCTTGCCGGACTTTCATACGGCAGTGAATCAGCAGGCGCGGCGCATGCGATGAGCCAGACGCTCGGCGGCATCATCCCTGTCGCTCACGGGCAATGCGTCGCAGCTATGATGGGGCCGGTAATGGAATACAACTGGAAAGGATATCCGGATAAATTCGCCCGCATCGCCCAAGCATTCGGAATCGATACAAGCAAAATGACTACCGAAGAAGCGGCCAAAGCGTCCGTTAATTGGATGTACGACCTTGTAAAAGATTTAGAGGTGCCGAGTTTAGAAGAACAAGGCGTATCTCCGGATATGATTGAGCGCTTATCAAAAGAAGCGATGAAAGATCCGCAAACATTCGGAAATCCAAGAGATTTGAATGAGAAAGCATACAACTGGATTTACAAACGCTGCTTTGACTTAACACCGAAAACAGTATAATAAATGAACCCCGCTCCTTTACAGAGCGGGGTTTTTTAAGGATAATGTCAAGAAAAAGGCGGTGATGATTGTGTGGAAGCGCATAACGGCAAAGACGGAAGGCGTATATATAGCGGATACGGAACAATTTGTTACCAAAAAGATGGACAAGCTTCGGGCGGAATACGGCGGGTTTCCAGGTGACCTGCATTTCGGACTGACGAAAAAAGCCGGCGCGCGTGAGCCGATGTATAAAAGAGGAACGGAAATTTTTAACCGGAGACAAATTTCAATCGTGTCCATGGAGGAATGTGATGACATTGCGGAGGCGATGGGGATTTCTCATATCTTTCCCGAATGGCTCGGCGCGAATATCGCAATCAGCGGTTTTTCTGCACTAACGTCGCTTAAAGAAGGAAGCAGAATCATATTTCCAAGCGGTGCGTCTCTGTTGTGCGAGGGGGAAAATGACCCGTGCATTCAGCCGGGAGAAGTCATTCAATCCTTTTATCCGGATCAGCCAAAACTCGCTGCGGCGTTTGTAAGGCGCGCGATAGGCAGAAGAGGGATTGTCTGTATTGTTGAACGGCCGGGGGACATATGCACGGGTGATCCGGTCGACATTCATTCTTATGAACCGAAACGCGTCAAGAAAAAAATCGAGAAGGTCTGACTCAGACCTTCTCGATTTTTTGTTTGATTTCTTCTATTTGATTGATGTGACGCATTTCGTGATGACCGATAAAATCAATCCACTGGCGGATTGTCAGTTCTTGAAAAACGGGATGCGGAAGCACACGTTCAAAGTCTTCCTCGTTTAATGATGAAATAACGGCGGTCAGCTGCTGTCTTGCCGTATCTAATTCTTGTTTTGCTTCAATGACTGATATGCGTTTTTGTTCAGGTTCGAGGTGTGACGGAGCCGGCCGTTTATTTGTTCTGTCCTCGATAAACTCCATCGGTTTTTCTTCAATTTCTTTTAACGGTGCGTCTTTTGCATGCTTTGATAAAAGAGTCTGTGCTGTTTCGTCAATTTTCTTTAAATGGTCAAGCACTTCCCGGATGCTCCACTCATCAGCTGCGGGCTTTTGGTTGAATTCCTCATCAGAGAGTCCTTTCAGTTCTTCCCAGGTCTGCTGTCTGGCTTCATTAAAAATGCTCATCCTATCTCCTCCTCAGGAGTAAACATACCATATCCGCCTTGGATAATCATGTAATCAGCCTCAATTGTTAGAAAATTGAAACCATTCTCCTTTCCGCCCGTATATAAAGTAACACTCCGACATCCCGGCCGAAAGGAGGGCAGTATATGGACATATTTCATCTGCCGCTTGAAACGATCTATCTTTACACACTGATTATTGCGGGGAGCCTCACGCTTTTGATTCTGTTTTTTCAAGATGTTTTTCACGGCCTCTCGGAAGCCATTCCATTTTCATTTTTAAATCCAACGTTGATATTGTCGTTTTTGACAATCTTTTCAGCCTCAGGTTACATCGGCGAAATCGCCGCTCCGCTTTCAATTCCTGTCATTGCATTACTTTCATTTGCTCTTTCAATTCTTTTGGTCAGCCTGCTTCACTTCTTCGTCCTTGTGCCGCTTTCATCAGCGGAAGAATCACTCGTTTACCGGGAGACGGATTTAAAGGGCAGAGTCGGCAGGGTCATTACTTCCGTTCCGAAAGACGGCTATGGAGAAGTGATAATAGAAGGAATCGGAGGCGCCATTTCTAAATCTGCGGTCAGCTTTGATCAAGAACAGATCAAGTACGGAACGGCCGTATTAGTCATTGACGTAAAAGACGGAGTGCTTTTTGTGACGCCACATGAACCAATCTGATTTCTAAGGAGGAACTAATATGACTATGCCGATTATCATCGTCATCGGAATCGTATTCTTTTTACTCATCGCACTTATTGCTGTATTTATTACGAAGTACCGGACGGCGGGGCCGGACGTAGCCCTCATCGTGACCGGGAGTTATTTGGGAAGTAAGAATGTCCACATTGATGAAGGCGGAAATCGCCTGAAAATCGTCCGGGGCGGAGGAACGTTCGTGCTGCCGGTTTTCCAGCAGGCGGAACCTCTCAGCTTACTGTCAAGCAAACTGGATGTCTCTACACCAGAGGTTTATACAGAACAAGGAGTGCCGGTAATGGCAGACGGCACCGCCATTATAAAAATCGGCGGCTCCATCGGTGAAATCGCAACAGCCGCTGAACAATTTTTAGGGAAATCTAAAGAAGACCGTGAACAGGAGGCGCGGGAAGTGCTTGAAGGCCATCTGCGTTCAATCCTCGGCTCTATGACTGTTGAAGAGATTTATAAAAACAGGGAAAAGTTTTCTCAGGAAGTCCAGCGGGTCGCGTCTCAGGATCTTGCTAAAATGGGACTGATCATCGTTTCCTTTACAATTAAAGATGTCCGCGATAAAAACGGCTATCTCGAATCATTAGGTAAGCCGAGAATTGCCCAAGTCAAGCGGGATGCGGACATTGCCACGGCAGAAGCGGATAAAGAGACGAGAATCAAACGCGCGGCGGCTGATAAAGACGCAAAAAAATCAGAGCTGGAGCGGGCGACGGAGATAGCTGAAGCGGAAAAAATCAATCAGTTGAAAATGGCGGAATACAGAAGAGAGCAGGACACAGCAAAAGCCAATGCCGACCAGGCATATGACCTCGAAACTGCAAAAGCCCGCCAGCAGGTGACAGAACAGGAAATGCAAATTAAAATTATTGAGCGGCAAAAGCAAATTGAGTTGGAAGAAAAAGAAATTCTGCGCCGTGAGCGCCAATATGACTCTGAAGTGAAGAAAAAGGCCGATGCTGACCGTTATTCGGTAGAACAAGCGGCCGCAGCCGCAAAAGCGAAGCAGCTCGCAGAAGCGGATGCCGAGCAATACAGTATCGAAGCGATGGCCAAGGCGGAAGCGGAACGCGTGAGAATTGACGGTCTTGCTAAAGCGGAGGCTGAAAAGGCGAGAGGGGAAACCGAAGCGGAAGTCATCCGCCTGAAAGGTCTCGCGGAAGCGGAAGCTAAAGAAAAAATAGCCGAAGCATTCGAAAAATACGGGCAGGCCGCAATCCTTGATATGATTGTGAACATGCTGCCTGAATATGCGAAGCAAGTCTCAGCTCCTCTTTCCAACATTGATAAAATTACCGTTGTTGATACGGGAGGAAGCGGTGAAAACGGCGGAGCAAATAAAGTCACAGGCTACGCAACCAATTTGATGGCCGGTCTTCAGGAAAGCCTGAAAGCATCTTCCGGAATCGATGTAAAAGAGCTTATTGAGAATTTTTCAGGCAAAGGAAACATAAAACAAAGCATAAATGAACTTACTAAAGAACTGAGAGATTCAAAAGAAGAACACAGTCCTGAATAAAAAAACAGCAGGCGTACACCCGCCTGCTGTTTCAGTTCGCCCGCTTGGATTCAAGAAGCCGAGGAGCCGTCATGAATAATAATATAAGGACAATGGCCGAAAGGATAAAAGAAGGAATCATATAAGTCGCGTTGTAGACGAGCGAATAAATCCAGACCGGCGTGCCTTTCGGAGCATAGCTTCCGAAAAAGACAGCTCCGGAAACCGTATGTGCCGCATATCGCAGCACACTGCCGATAAAAACGCCGCCTATAACATACGCAGTTAAGGCGCCTCTTTTTTTAGCTAATGCCGATTCGCGGACACCGGAAGCAAACAAGCCGCTGAAACCGAGAACCGCAAACGCCGCGATATAATCGAGAAATAGCTGCACCGGGTGCTGTAAAAATAAATTGCCGATGGCGATTTGGACAATCCCTGTTAAAAGGCCTGTCGTAAGTCCGGCTTTCACCCCCCAGCGGAATGAAATCAAAAAAATCGGAATCATCATGATAGAGACTGAACCGCCTTGGGGCATCCGGAGAAACATACCTGACACAATGTCCAGAATGACGGCCGCTCCAGTCATTATCGCTATTTCAATTAAGCGCACAAGCTGTGCTGAATGATTCATAGTTTTCCCCCTGGTCAGACAACCGTTCAAGGATAAACAAAAAAGCAGCGCGGGGAAGGATGGGAAAAGGTCCGAGCGCTGCTTACAAAACTGCAATTCATTTGGCTTTGCCACATCCCTACGCCAGCGTTAACTAACAGGTTCAAAGGGTCAGAACAAAACGTTCACTCTCAGCTTTAATGCTCCCCTTGTGGTCATCAAGTATTTAGTTCAATCTTACTATACAAGAAAATATGCCAAACCACAAGGAGCTTATCTTTCTATAGAAGAGAAGCGGAAATAAGTATGAAAGAAAATAAATGGTGACTTTTTTTAAAAAAACTATTGTCATATTTTCAAAAGGGTGTTATATTATTAAACGTCGCTGATGAACAGCAGACAACAACAAAAAGCTTCGAAAACAACTAGAAAAAAGTTGTTGACATATAAGAAGCTGAGTGGTAAGATAATAAAGCTGCTTCAACAAGCGGTAATGATCTTTGAAAACTAAACAAGACAAAACGTACCTGTTAATTCAAAGTTTTAAATAAATCGCACAGTGATGTGCGTAGTCAGTCAAACTATCTATCGGAGAGTTTGATCCTGGCTCAGGACGAACGCTGGCGGCGTGCCTAATACATGCAAGTCGAGCGGACAGATGGGAGCTTGCTCCCTGATGTTAGCGGCGGACGGGTGAGTAACACGTGGGTAACCTGCCTGTAAGACTGGGATAACTCCGGGAAACCGGGGCTAATACCGGATGCTTGTTTGAACCGCATGGTTCAGACATAAAAGGTGGCTTCGGCTACCACTTACAGATGGACCCGCGGCGCATTAGCTAGTTGGTGAGGTAACGGCTCACCAAGGCGACGATGCGTAGCCGACCTGAGAGGGTGATCGGCCACACTGGGACTGAGACACGGCCCAGACTCCTACGGGAGGCAGCAGTAGGGAATCTTCCGCAATGGACGAAAGTCTGACGGAGCAACGCCGCGTGAGTGATGAAGGTTTTCGGATCGTAAAGCTCTGTTGTTAGGGAAGAACAAGTGCCGTTCAAATAGGGCGGCACCTTGACGGTACCTAACCAGAAAGCCACGGCTAACTACGTGCCAGCAGCCGCGGTAATACGTAGGTGGCAAGCGTTGTCCGGAATTATTGGGCGTAAAGGGCTCGCAGGCGGTTTCTTAAGTCTGATGTGAAAGCCCCCGGCTCAACCGGGGAGGGTCATTGGAAACTGGGGAACTTGAGTGCAGAAGAGGAGAGTGGAATTCCACGTGTAGCGGTGAAATGCGTAGAGATGTGGAGGAACACCAGTGGCGAAGGCGACTCTCTGGTCTGTAACTGACGCTGAGGAGCGAAAGCGTGGGGAGCGAACAGGATTAGATACCCTGGTAGTCCACGCCGTAAACGATGAGTGCTAAGTGTTAGGGGGTTTCCGCCCCTTAGTGCTGCAGCTAACGCATTAAGCACTCCGCCTGGGGAGTACGGTCGCAAGACTGAAACTCAAAGGAATTGACGGGGGCCCGCACAAGCGGTGGAGCATGTGGTTTAATTCGAAGCAACGCGAAGAACCTTACCAGGTCTTGACATCCTCTGACAATCCTAGAGATAGGACGTCCCCTTCGGGGGCAGAGTGACAGGTGGTGCATGGTTGTCGTCAGCTCGTGTCGTGAGATGTTGGGTTAAGTCCCGCAACGAGCGCAACCCTTGATCTTAGTTGCCAGCATTCAGTTGGGCACTCTAAGGTGACTGCCGGTGACAAACCGGAGGAAGGTGGGGATGACGTCAAATCATCATGCCCCTTATGACCTGGGCTACACACGTGCTACAATGGGCAGAACAAAGGGCAGCGAGACCGCGAGGTTAAGCCAATCCCACAAATCTGTTCTCAGTTCGGATCGCAGTCTGCAACTCGACTGCGTGAAGCTGGAATCGCTAGTAATCGCGGATCAGCATGCCGCGGTGAATACGTTCCCGGGCCTTGTACACACCGCCCGTCACACCACGAGAGTTTGTAACACCCGAAGTCGGTGAGGTAACCTTTTTGGAGCCAGCCGCCGAAGGTGGGACAGATGATTGGGGTGAAGTCGTAACAAGGTAGCCGTATCGGAAGGTGCGGCTGGATCACCTCCTTTCTAAGGATTTTAACGGAATATAAGACCTTGGGTCTTATAAACAGAACGTTCCCTGTCTTGTTTAGTTTTGAAGGATCATTCGATTCTTCGAGATGTTGTTCTTTGAAAACTAGATAACAGAAGTAATTCACATTCAATTGTAATGCAAGATATCACGTAGTGATTCTTTTTAACGGTTAAGTTAGAAAGGGCGCACGGTGGATGCCTTGGCACTAGGAGCCGATGAAGGACGGGACGAACACCGATATGCTTCGGGGAGCTGTAAGCAAGCTTTGATCCGGAGATTTCCGAATGGGGAAACCCACCACTCGTAATGGAGTGGTATCCATATCTGAATACATAGGATATGAGAAGGCAGACCCGGGGAACTGAAACATCTAAGTACCCGGAGGAAGAGAAAGCAAATGCGATTCCCTGAGTAGCGGCGAGCGAAACGGGATCAGCCCAAACCAAGAGGCTTGCCTCTTGGGGTTGTAGGACACTCTGTACGGAGTTACAAAGGAACGAGGTAGATGAAGAGGTCTGGAAAGGCCCGCCATAGGAGGTAACAGCCCTGTAGTCAAAACTTCGTTCTCTCCTGAGTGGATCCTGAGTACGGCGGAACACGTGAAATTCCGTCGGAATCCGGGAGGACCATCTCCCAAGGCTAAATACTCCCTAGTGACCGATAGTGAACCAGTACCGTGAGGGAAAGGTGAAAAGCACCCCGGAAGGGGAGTGAAAGAGATCCTGAAACCGTGTGCCTACAAGTAGTCAGAGCCCGTTAACGGGTGATGGCGTGCCTTTTGTAGAATGAACCGGCGAGTTACGATCCCGTGCAAGGTTAAGCAGAAGATGCGGAGCCGCAGCGAAAGCGAGTCTGAATAGGGCGAATTGAGTACGTGGTCGTAGACCCGAAACCAGGTGATCTACCCATGTCCAGGGTGAAGTTCAGGTAACACTGAATGGAGGCCCGAACCCACGCACGTTGAAAAGTGCGGGGATGAGGTGTGGGTAGGGGTGAAATGCCAATCGAACCTGGAGATAGCTGGTTCTCTCC